>NZ_AP018694.1:5097500-5712279 GCF_009689585.1 Aquipluma nitroreducens
TCGTTCGCCATATCCAGCTCGGTCATCATTTGTGCAATGCCAATGGTTACCGCATACGCTTTCATCTCATCATTCAGGTTGTATTTGCCAAACATCTCGCGTAAAACTCCGGTCTGGGTATTCATTGCCTTTTTGTTGGTATTCCAGTAGGGGTCGAGGAAAACTTTCAGGTTCTCTGCCGCGTTCTTTTTGGGGAGGTCGCGGCCTTTGAGGACAGTAGTCACGTTGCGCTTGATTTCAGCAAAACGGTCTTCGCGGTCGGCGTTCATTTCGACCAGTTGCGGGGTCAGTAGGTTTTTCAACGCTTTGTTCATTTGCAGTTCCATCGCGTGATTGTCGCTTACCAGTCGGGCGAGGGTGGCTTTGGGCATTTCGCCGATGTTTTCCTTTACCGGATCGGCGTACTCAATGGTCGATTTGTTCAGCGAAAACAAATCGTCGATCTTCAAATTTTTCAAATACACGATTGTAAACTCTTTTGTCTCCATTGGTTTTTTGATTTTTGGTTTTACTTAAATGCCTGAACTTATTTAATGTTGTTTTTGGCCATTTTTATCGTTTTGGAGCTTTCCAAATTTGGGAATAGTTCGGAGCATTCGTCCGTAAGCTTTCCAAATTTAGGAACGATTCGGAGCACTCATCAGGAAGCTTTCCAAATTTGGGAACGATTCAGAACACCCGACCGTAGGCTTTCCTAATTTGGGAATAGTCGGGGACATCCGACCGCATGCTTTCCAAATTTGGGAACAGTCCCCAATGCCCGTTCCGGGGGTTCCCTATGCTGCCGCACGATTGCATCGTGTGGTATTTTTTCAATTATTCTTTTATTCTTTTCCTCACCACGCGATATAATCGCGCGGTAGCACGGCGAATCCTTCCGCTAATATTTAAATTCAGAACTATATTTAAGAACTTGTAAGCAACCTTTACCAAATATATGATAATTTCTTTGAATTATTATTGATAATTATAGATTTTAATTGTTTGATTATTAAGAAACTGTTTAAAAATTTCCCGTAGGGAAAACCTGTCGGTAGAAATGTCGATTTATGAGCTATGTTTTGTCCCGTATGGGACAAAAGACATGCATATTTTCGTTATTTCTACCGACCTTTCGTTCCTAACGGAACAAGAAAACTAAATTTAAACAGCTTCTAAATATACGTCCATGTCAACTCGTTCTTAATTCCTGCTGGCGACAATTTGCAAAAATTATAATATTCGAATCAAGGATTAGAGTTTAAAACCCGAAGGGTTGATCTGATTGTAGAAAATATAGAACAAAGCGCATTAAAACCACGAAGTGGTGAAATAATCATTCCATGCCTTCGGCATTAAATTTTTTCCCAAATCAGAAAAGAAATCGACCTCAGATAGGTCAACTGTTTATAGAAAATACTGAATAGAAAGAGTACAACCCCAGCTGGGGTTGAATATTCAGATGATTGCCCTTTTCTATAACCATTTTATCCCTCCGGGATAGATTTTGTCCTGCGTTTGATCGTCTTCTTCTTTGCGCCCCTTCGTGTCTTCGTACCTTTGTGGCAAAAACGTCAACACCTTCTGTTCATTCAAAAAAAAACTCCGAAGTAACTAGTACTCCGGAGTTCTTTATGTTCGATCCTGATCAAATTTTGGGCTTGATCTGAACCTTATCTGGATTGGTTTTTTCCTTATTCGGCAGCCGAATAATCAGCAGCAGCCAATCGTTTGTAGCCGTTGTATCTCCATTTTGCATTTTCTTCGGCAGCAGCAAACAGTTCTTCGGCCACTTCAGGGAATGCTTTTTTGAGTGAAGTATAACGTACCTCGCCATTCAGGAAGTTCTGGAATTTCGACCAGTCAGGAGCATTTGAGTCCAAAACCATTGGGTTCTTTCCTTCTTCTTCCAACAATGGATTGTGACGGTATAAGTGCCAGTAACCACACTCAACAGCCAGTTTTTCTTCCTGCTGTGTGCGACCCATCGAAGCCCTTAATCCGTGGTTGATACATGGAGAATAAGCGATGATCAATGATGGTCCAGGGTAAGCTTCGGCTTCGCGGATTGCTTTCAGGTATTGAGCCTGATTAGCACCCATTGCAACCTGAGCTACATAAACATATCCGTACGACATGGCCATAACGCCAAGGTCTTTTTTGCGGATGCGTTTTCCGGAAGCGGCAAATTTTGCAACAGCGCCAACCGGAGTCGATTTCGAAGCCTGACCTCCGGTGTTTGAATACACTTCGGTATCCATAACCAGAACGTTAACATCAGCGCCTGAAGCTAATACGTGATCCAAACCACCGTAGCCGATATCGTAAGCCCAGCCGTCGCCACCGAAGATCCATTGCGATTTTTTAACCAGGTACTGTTTCAGTCCCATGATTTCTTTCGCATAAACAGCAGTGCTTCCGGCCAAAACTTCTTTAACTTTTGCTGAAACTTCGCCAGTTGTTTCGCCGTTCATTTTATTTTCGATCCATGCAGTAAATGCTGCTTTTTCAGCTTCAGTTGCACCATCGGCAATGGCAGCTTTCATGATCATTTCGATGCGGTCGCGTTGTGCAGCAACACCTTCAGCCATACCAAAGCCGTATTCAGCATTGTCTTCGAACAATGAGTTTGCCCATGAAACGCCCTGTCCGCTTTCTTTGTGTTTGCAATATGGAGTTGAAGGAGCCGATCCGCCATAGATTGATGAACATCCGGTTGCATTCGAAACCATCATGCGCTCACCAAATAACTGGGTAATCAGTTTAATGTATGGAGTTTCGCCGCAACCAGCACAAGCTCCCGAGAACTCGAATAATGGTTGTGCAAACTGTGAGTTTTTAACCGATTTATTTTTCTCAACAATCTTTTCCTTGTATGTTACCTTTGAATCCATGTGATTCCAGCGAGAAATTTCAGCTTCCTGAGTTCCCAGTGGCTGCATTACCAAAGCTTTTTCTTTTGATGGACAAACATCGGCACAGTTACCGCAACCAGTACAGTCGAGAACACTAACCTGTATTTTGAACTTCAAGCCAGGGAATTGTTTGTTTGGCACAGCCTGGATGGTTTGCGTGCCCGCTGGCAATGAAGCCAATTCTTCTTCATCAATCAGGAATGGACGGATTGCAGCGTGAGGACAAACGTAAGCACACTGGTTACACTGAATACAGTTTTCAGCTTGCCATTCAGGAACATTTACAGCAATACCACGTTTTTCGTAAGCTGCGGTTCCCGACTCGAAAGTTCCGTCTTCAGTGCCATTAAATGTGCTAACCGGAAGTGAATCTCCTTCTTGTGCATTGATTACATCAACAAGATTTTTGATATATGCCGGACGATTGATGCTATCTCCATCTGAAGTCAGAACGATGTTTTTCCAATCAGCAGGCACTTCAATTTTCACCACATTGTTTCCGCCGGCTTCAACAGCAGCGTAGTTCATGTTGATTACTTTTTCGCCCATTTTGCCATACGATTTCACGATAGCTTTCTTCATATGCTCAACGGCCAGTTCGTAAGGAATTACTTCAGTAATTTTGAAGAATGCCGATTGCATAATGGTATTGGTACGCGATCCTAAACCAATTTCTTCACCCAGTTTTGTACCGTTGATGATGTAGAAGTTAATTTCATTTTCTGCCAAATACTTTTTCATAGTATCAGGAAGCCTTTTCTTCGTTTCTTCTTCATCCCAAATTGAATTTAGAAGGAATGAACCACCTTTTTTTAAGCCTTTTAGTACATCGTAAAGGTTAATGTATGCCGGAACGTGGCAGGCCACAAAGTCAGGAGTATTTACCAAATATGGTGAGCGGATTGGTACATTACCAAAACGAAGGTGAGATGAAGTAAATCCGCCTGATTTTTTAGAGTCGTAAGCAAAGTAAGCCTGGCAATATTTGTCGGTAGCTTCACCAATAATTTTGATCGAGTTTTTGTTGGCACCAACAGTACCATCAGAACCTAAACCGTAGAATTTGGCTTCGTAAGTTCCGGCAGGGGCAACATTCACTTCACCATTCATCGGAAGCGATTTGAAAGTCACGTCATCAACAATACCGATGGTGAACTGGTTTTTAGGTTCGTTCAGTTCAAGGTTTTCGTAAACTGCTAAAATCTGAGCTGGAGTAGTGTCTTTTGATCCTAATCCGAAACGACCGCCAACGATAAGTGGGGCATTTTGTTTTCCCTGGAAAAGTTCACAAACGTCCAGATACAATGGTTCTCCGTTTGCTCCAGGTTCTTTGGTGCGGTCGAGTACAGCAATACGTTTTACCGATTTTGGTAATACGTTCATGAAATATTTAGCTGAGAACGGACGGTAAAGGTGAACAGACAATAAACCTACTTTTTTGCCTTTTGCTGCAAGGTAATCAATTACTTCGCGGGTGGTTTCGGTAACCGAACCCATGGCGATAATGATGTTTTCAGCATCAGCAGCGCCATAATAATCGAATGGGTGATATTCGCGTCCGGTAATTTTTTTGATTTCCTGCATGTAATTTTCCACGATATCAGGAACTGCATCGTAGAAACGGTTCGAAGCTTCCCGGGCCTGGAAGAAAATATCAGGATTCTGGGCAGTACCGCGGGTTACAGGATGTTCCGGATTTAATGCTTTGTCTCTGAATTCCTGAATCAGGTTCATGTCAATCAATGGAAGCATATCTTCTTGCGAAATAACTTCGATTTTCTGAATTTCGTGTGATGTGCGGAATCCGTCGAAGAAAGCCATGAATGGAACACGCGATTTTAAGGTTGCAAGGTGAGCAACACCAGCCAGGTCCATTTCTTCCTGAACCGATCCGGCGGCTAACATAGCAAATCCAGTCTGACGGGCAGAATATACGTCGCTGTGATCACCAAAGATTGATAAAGCGTGACCAGCAAGGGCGCGGGCACTGATATGGAATACGGTTGGAAGTAATTCGCCCGCAATTTTGTACATATTTGGAATCATCAGCAACAAACCCTGTGAAGCAGTGTATGTCGATGTCAATGCTCCCGATTGTAAAGCTCCGTGAACAGCACCAGCAGCTCCACCTTCGCTTTGCATTTCGGCTAAACGAACTGGACGACCAAAAATGTTGGTTCTTCCGTTTGCTGCCCATTCGTCAACATATTCGGCCATGGTTGATGATGGCGTAATTGGGTAGATACATGCTACCTCGCTAAACATGTAACTGATATGCGCTGCGGCATAATTTCCGTCACATGTAATGAACTTCTTTTTGTTTGCCATTTTTGAAAATTTTAATTCGTGTTTTATTTTATTTTTTATCTGTTAATATTTCTGACTAATATAAAAAGCCAAAGAGCCACAACGGAATAACATCTCCTTTTCCAATTTCAATCATATCGGCTGCCGCGAAACATCCGTTTTCAGCTGGTAATGTATATTTCCCGCCAACGCTGAAGTGAATGTGATCATTCACTTTAAAATCGGCTTTTTCCGAACTTTTTATTCGATTTTTGTATCCTACCTGATTGTAAAAGAACGTTTTTCGGAGTGTTTTGCTGTTAATGTTTACCTCATCAATGGCATACATCAGATTGGTGTTATGCAAATAAACAAGATCTGGTTTCTTAATTTCATCTTCATTACCATTCGAGAACAGCATATTGATAATTCGGGCATTTTTCATGTACCTCAGGTAATTCATGATGGTTGCCCTTGAGGTTTGAACATCGGCACTTAATTTACTTACATTTGGTGAAAAGGGAACCTGGCTGGCAATAATCTGTAATAACTTTCTAAGTTTTGGCAGGTATTGTAAGTCAATTTGATTGAGATATGTAACGTCGATTTCGAGTGCCAGATTGATGTGTTTAAGAAGCGTTTCGCTGTAAAAACCTTTGTTATCGAGAAAATAGGGGTAGAAACCATCTTTCAGATAATCGTTGAAATAAGCCAGTGGTTTAACTTCCTGAACGATTTCCTGGGCAATACTGATGTGATTGGTTAATATTTCCTGAAGGGAATACCTCCTGAAATTCAGATTCGATTGATAATTCAAATACTCCCTGAATGAAAGACCTTCAAGGTGATATATTTTGGCAATGTCAATTAATTCATTATTTCCTTCCAGCACGCGAAGAACAGGAGAGGCTGAGAATATTATTTTCAGTTCAGGGAAATTATCATAGCAGGTTCTTAATTCAGAAGCCCATTCCGGATATTTGTGAATCTGGTCAAAAACAAGAGTCTTTCCACCGGTTTTATAAAATTCGTCAACAAACGAAACGATCTTGCGTTTGGTGAAGTAGAAATTATTCAGGTTTACATAGAGACAGCTTTTGTCATTCAAATACCGTTCTTTCACAACATTAAGTAGGAATGTTGTTTTTCCGACTCCCCGAAATCCTTTGATCCCGATGATCCGGTCATCCCAGTTTATATCATCCATAAGTTCTCTTCGGATGGTACTTAGGGTTTGTTCCTGTAAAGTATTATGAATATTGACTAAACTTTGCATGTGCAGAAATTTATGCAACAAATCTAATCATTGTTTTCAGTAAATTGTAATCCGTAGATAGCAAAATCAATTTAAAAATGTAATTTAGATTTGTTAAAAATAGCAATTCATTGCAATGTATGGTTCGTAATTATATTAAGTTCGTGTCTGTTGCCTGAATAATCTAAGGTCTGGATTTGGGAATTGTGGAGTTGACTTGTTGTGGAGTTACCAAATTGAGTAATTTTATGCCGTAAATTTTCCCCGATGGTAAAACAAAAGCCTGAGTTATTAGCTCCAGTTGGCAATATTGAATCTTTTTACGCTGCTCTGAATGCCGGAGCTGATGCTGTTTATCTGGGTCTTCAGGAATTTAATGCCCGCGGACGTGCAAGCAATTTTACCCGACAACTGCTTCAGTTGGCTGTTCTGAAAGCTCGCGAGAAAAATGTAAAAATATATGTCACGCTGAATGTGCTGATTAAGAATCGGGAACTTGATCAATTGATTGATGCACTTGCTTTTCTTGACGCGGTAAAAGTGAATGGTGTGATCATTCAGGATTGGGGAACTTATTATATTGCTCGAAAGTATTTTCCGCGACTGGTATTGCATGCCAGTACTCAGATGGGAAATCACAACTCGGTTGGCGTCAATTATGGCGCCTCAAAAGGAATTGTGCGTACCGTTCTAGCCCGCGAATTAACCATGCCCGAATTGGAGGCAATTTCCCTGCAGAGTAAGGCCGAATTGGAAGTTTTTATTCATGGGGCGTTGTGTTATTCTTTTTCAGGAATGTGCCTGTTTAGCAGCTATTCCGGAGGACAAGGTGCCAATCGTGGAATTTGTAAGCAAAGTTGCCGCCGAATTTATCAGGATGGTGGAGAGCAACATGCTCTTTTTAGCCTGAAAGACAATCAGCAAATTGAAAATCTTCAGAAATTAATGCAATTGGGTATTCGCTCCCTCAAAATTGAAGGTCGTATGAAATCGGCTGATTACGTTTACCAGGTTTGCAAAGCCTACCGAATGGCGATCGATGATCAGAATAATATTGGAATTGCAGCGCAAATGCTCGAGTTGGATATGGGGCGTGAAAAGACAAGCTGGTTTTTAGGTGGAAATGTAAGCGATGGAATTACTGACGACCCTTCGATTGGTATCCATATCGGGCAGATTACTGACGTTAGCAGGAAAACTATTTCGTTTACCAGTTCGGAGAAGCTGGCTGAAGGTTATCGTATTCGGGTTCGAAATGCGAATGACGACGAGCAATTGTACCTGAAGATTGAGAATTTCAGTCAAAATGGGAATGTATATCAGGTTTCAGCGGATTTATTCGGAAAGATAACCAAAGGCGATGATGTACTGCTGGTTCGGGTAAAAACTCAGAGTTTTTCATCCAGGTTGGGAAATGTAAATTCACTTCCGGAGCTAAAAAAAATACCGCTAAAAAAACAGGAGATTCGAAAAGGACTCCAAATTGAGGGAGGCAAACAGCAAAAGCCAATGCTGCTGGTCAGGATTGGAAGTCCGGCGTGGTTGCCCAAATTACGTTTCGACGATTACGATGCGGTAATTCTTTCCTATAAACGATCCGATTGGGAAAAATTCGACCCAAATTCTACCGTTCATCAGCAAAATAGACAAAAGATTCGGATTGAGCTTCCTAAGTTTATTTCAGAGAAGCATCTTGATTTTTATCGAAAACTTGCCGTGAAATTGGTCGCATCTGGATTCAACCACTTTTTCATCAGTCAGTTATCACAAAAAATGTTACTTCCTTCAGGAGCGAAAGTGAGTTGTAACGAAAATGTGTATGTTTTGAATGATGCTTCAGCGCGAATGTTGGATGAAGAAAAAATTGCCGAGTTTACCTATCCGCTTGAAAATGATGTGGATAATTTGCTGTCGATGAGCAACAAGCAAGGAATTGTGCCGCTGTATTTTTATCCTGAATTGTTTTATTCCAGAATGCCGGTAAAAATTAATCAGGAAAGTAATTTGTTTGCCGATGAAACCAATAAGAAATTCAGAATCTCTGTAAAAGACGGGATAACCATTGTTCATCCATCCATTCCAGTGGCATTATTCCATTATCGGAAACAATTGGAAAAGAACGGGTTTAATCGGTTTTTAATCGACTATTCCGGTGAACCGATGACTGCCAATGTGGTTAAGCGTATCCTGAAAAAGTTTCTCGATTCGGAAGCTGTTCAGCCTTCTACAAATTTCAACTTCAAATTGGGACTAAAATAAAAAAGAGAGCTTTGGGGCTCTCTTTTTGTATGTATCAGTAGATCTGTTTATTGATCGTTCATCGAAATCAGGAATTCTTCAATTGAATCGCTTCTCATGATTCTAGTTTTGATAAATTCCATGGCCTCAATAGAGTTCATGTCGCTGAGGAAGTTGCGTAAAATATAGGTTTTGTCGAGCATATTTTTGTTCATCAGCAAATCTTCGCGACGGGTGCTTGAAGAAGTAATATCCACGGCTGGGAAAATTCGTTTGTTCGATAATTTGCGGTCGAGTTGTAACTCCATATTACCTGTTCCTTTGAATTCTTCGAAGATTACTTCGTCCATTTTAGATCCGGTATCGATCAGTGCAGTTGCAATAATTGTCAGCGATCCGCCTTCTTCGATGTTACGGGCAGCTCCAAAGAAACGTTTTGGTTTGTGTAATGCGTTGGCGTCAACACCACCCGATAATACTTTTCCTGAGGCTGGTGCAACCGTATTGTAAGCACGGGCTAAACGTGTGATGGAATCGAGTAAGATTACAACATCGTGTCCACATTCAACCAGGCGTTTGGCTTTTTCGAGTACCATACCGGCAACACGCACGTGACGCTCAGCTGGCTCGTCAAATGTTGATGAAATAACTTCCGCATTTACGTGGCGGGCCATATCGGTTACCTCTTCCGGACGCTCGTCAATCAGCAAAACCATCATGTAAACTTCAGGATTGTTGGCTGCAATTGCATTGGCTATTTCCTTAAGCAATACAGTTTTACCTGTTTTTGGTTGTGCCACAATCAAACCACGCTGTCCTTTCCCGATAGGCGCAAAAAGGTCAACGATTCGTGTTGAAAGGTTGTCGTGGCCGTTTCCGGTCAGATTGAATTTTTCGTTTGGAAATAAAGGAGTTAAATGTTCAAAAGGCACCCGATCTCTGATGTAATCGGGAGTTCTTCCGTTAATTTCAATTACTTTGATCAGCGGGAAATATTTCTCACCTTCTTTCGGCGGACGAATAGTTCCGGTAACCGTATCACCAGTTTTCAAACCAAACAGCTTGATCTGAGATTGTGAGACGTAAATATCATCTGGTGAATTCAGGTAATTAAAATCTGATGAACGAAGAAATCCATAACCATCGGCCATGATTTCCAGAGCACCGGTGTTACTTATGATTCCATCAAATTCGTATGGTTTTTCCTGATTCTGTTGCTTTTGTGGTTTTGGACCTTGATTATCGCGATTCTCCCATTTCTTTTTGTTCTGATTATCATTCCGTTTTTCGGTCAAATCATTAGGCCTGGTTTCTTCTTGAGGTAGTTGCTCTATTTTGAACTCTTGATTCGATGTTTGAACAGCCTGTTCTTCATTCGGTTCTGCAACAACGATTACCGATTCTGTTTCAATTGGATCTTCAGGAAGCAAAATTTCCTGTCTGACTTTTTGGTTTTGATTGAATTTTGGCTGTTCGTTTTGTTTTTTATTATTTTCAGGATTTTGGTTCGGATTCTGACGCTGATTCGGATTTATATTCTGTTTTGCATTCGGATTCTGATTGGGATTGTGATTCGAAGATCCGGCTTTAATGTGCTCTGTACGTGGTCTTTTTTTGATCTGAAGTTCTCTTTTGCCCTCTTTCCGTGGTTCATTTTCCGCTGAAGCAACAGTTGCCTCCAAGTCTTGTTTCTCTGCTGGCTTTTCTTCAGAAATTTCCGCTGGCTTTTCCTCCTTTTTTCTACTAAATAATTTAAAGACAGAACTTTCTTCGCGTTTTGAATTTATATCTCTCGGAGACTTTAGTTTTTTATCATCAGTTTTTTTTTCTGAAGCCAAAATAGCTTGAGTATCAAGAATTTTATAAATTAAATCTTGTTTTTTGAAGGATTCAATTTTTTTAATGTCAAGTTCTTTGGCAATTTCTTTTAAGTCAGGAAGAAGTTTTCTGCTTAATTCAATAATATCATACATAATTTTTGATTGATTTGTTAATATCCAAAAGGTCAAGTGATTAGAAAAAAGAAAAGTGGAATTGATAATTTGGATGATCGATACTTGTTCGAAATTTTTTGCAAGTATAGCTAAATCCTAAATTAAAGCCAAGTAAATGATGAAAAATCGACTTAAAAACCGGATTCTGGAATTTGAATTCATGTTTTTAGGGTAAAACTTCAAAAATTATTTTTCTTGAAAGTGTCATTCATTGGCTTATTAAAACCATTCAAGTAAAATAACGTACACTTCATATAAATTTATGGTTTAGGTTAAGTGAAAGAATTCTATATTAATTACTTTCGTCATGAATAATTCGTATTTGCCGACTTTTATTTGAGAGTGAACCTTCATAAGTTTAGATGATGAGACAGCTTAAAATTGCAAAACAGGTTACAAACAGGGAGACATTATCGCTTGATAAATACCTGCATGAAATTGGGAAAGTTGATTTGGTAACTTCGGACGAAGAAGTTGAATTGGCCAAGAGAATAAAGAAAGGTGATAAAGATGCCTTGGAGACATTAATTAAAGCCAATTTGAGGTTTGTTGTGTCTGTAGCAAAGCAATATCAGAATCAGGGCTTAAGTTTACCTGATTTAATCAATGAAGGTAATCTCGGCCTAATTAAGGCTGCTCAGCGTTATGATGAAACTCGTGGATTTAAATTCATTTCTTATGGAGTTTGGTGGATTCGTCAAGCAATCCTTCAGGCATTAGCTGAACAAGCACGTATTGTAAGATTACCGTTAAATAAAATAGGTTCAATTACCCGGATTAATAAAACGTTTAGTCGTCTTGAGCAGGAATATCAACGGGAACCTACACCTGAAGAAGTGGCTTTTATGCTGGAGACTTCCTCTGATATTGTTGAGGACGCTTTAAAAGTATCGGCTCATCATGTTTCAATGGATGCACCGATACATGATGAAGACGGAGGAAACATGTACGATCTTTTGTTGAATGAAGATTCTCTAAGCCCGGATAAAGGCTTGATGAAAGTATCGCTTTGCAAAGAAATTGAACGAACCTTATCGACTCTGGGTGAGCGTGAAGCCGACGTTATTCGTTATTATTTTGGATTGAGTGGTCAACGTCAGCATACACTTGAAGAAATTGGTGACGAGTTTGGCTTGACAAGAGAACGCGTCAGACAAATAAAAGAAAAGACGATTAAAAAAATGCGAAATCATTACCGCAACAAATTACTCAGAACTTACTTGTAAATTCAATAAAAAGCTGCTTCGGGCAGCTTTATTTTTTTTGTAGATATTCGATAAAAAGGATAAAATCTTACATTTGGAATAAAATTGTTACTTATGAAACTTGTCGCACCATCAATACTTGCTGCTAATTTTAACCGTCTAGGCGAAGAAGTTGAAATGCTTAATCGGAGTGAGGCCGATTTTGTCCATTGTGATGTTATGGATGGTGTTTTTGTCCCTAATATTTCGTTTGGTATTCCAATCATTCAAGCTGTTAATCAAATAAGTATCAAACCGCTTGATGTTCACCTTATGATCGTAAATCCTGATAAATATATCAGCGATTTCTTTAAGGCAGGCGCTTCGATTATTACTGTTCATTACGAAGCTTGCACTCATTTGCATCGCACCATTCAGCAAATTAAGAGCCTTGGAATAAAGGCAAGTGTTTGTCTCAATCCGCATTCACCGGTAGCTTTACTTGAAGATATTATTTCAGAATTGGATATGGTTTTGCTGATGTCGGTAAATCCAGGCTTTGGTGGTCAGTTATTTATCGAAAATACTTATCAGAAAGTTGTTGCATTGAAAGAGATGATCTTAAAGCGAAATTTAAAAACCCAGATCGAGGTTGATGGTGGCGTGAATTTCGAAGTGGGGAAAAAACTTTATGAATCGGGTGTTGATATTTTGGTTGCTGGCAGCTTTGTCTTTAATGCAAATAGTCCGATTGAAACTATCGCGGCATTGAAAAAATTATAATTGCATCCTGAATTGATTATAATTTGTCGGTTTGTCTTTTTTGAATTGCTGGATTTCTTTTATTTCACATCCGCCTGAACATCCACTACATTTTGTCGTATTGCCAGATTTTTTTCCAACAAGGTTGAAAAACTGGAGAATGTTTAGCGCCAATGCGCCAAAAGCAACTGATATAATTAGATAGGCAATGATATCCTGTATCATGATTGTATTACATTAAGATGTATGTTGAAACCCGAAACACCAAAAATGAAATTATCCAGGCAACACTCGTCGTGTAAACAACTGTAAATAAAGCCCATTTTATTTTTCCTGATTCGCTTCTTATTGTAGCAATAACACCTAAACAGGGGAAATAGATCAGTACAAAAGCAATAAAAGCCAGAGCTACTGGTATTGAGATCACTTTTTCTCCTTTCTTTTCACCTGAAATGTATTCTTCCTGAGTTAATTTGGCACTTAGCCCAACGTTTTTGTGATCCTGTTCAACCTGATACAAAACGCCCATTGTGCTAACGATTATTTCTTTAGCAGGAAGCCCGGCCAGCAGGCTAACACTCATTTTCCAGTCGAAACCTAAAGGCGACATAACAGGCTGAATAAATTGTCCCAATTGTCCCAGATAGCTATCTTGCAATCTTTGGCTTTGACTCTTAACCTGACTGGATTGATTGGCAACTATTTCAGGTATATTGCTATTGTCAGATGGAATTTCTCTTGGAAAATAGCCTAAAGCCCAGATGATTATAACACCGATTAATATTACTCCTCCGATTTTCTGTAAATACTGTCTGGCTTTATCCCACATGTGAATAAGTATGTTTTTCACAGTAGGTAGCCGGTAGGGCGGCAGTTCCAATACAAAAGGTGTTTCTTTACTCTTAAAAATAGTGCGGTTAAGAAGCTGTGCAGTCAAAAAGGCAATTAATATTCCGGAGAAATAAATGACACTTAGCACCAAAGCTGGATTTTGCGGGAAGAATGCCGTAATAAAAAGCACATAAACCGGAAGCCTTGCACTGCATGACATGAAAGGAATTATAAGCATGGTTAGCAATCGATCGCTCGGGCTACGAAGCGTTCGTGTAGCCATTATTGCCGGTACATTGCAACCAAAACCCATTACCATTGGAATGAAAGACCGTCCATGCAATCCAAAGCGGTGCATTATTTTATCCATGATAAAGGCGGCTCTGGCCATGTAACCGGAGTCTTCCATAAAGGAAAGAAAAAGGAATAAAATCAGGATATTGGGTAGAAACACCAAAACACTCCCAGTCCCATCAATGATGCCATGAATAATAAGATCTTTGAGCATGCCATTAGGGAGTAGTTCTGAAATATGCTGACTGATAAACGCGATCAGGTTTTCGATCCAATGCATTGGTATAGCGCCAATTTTGAACGTTGCAAAAAAAGCTAATGAGATGGAAAGAATAAATATAGGAAATCCGAGTATGTTGTTAGTGAGTATTTTGTCTATCTTTTCTGAAGTCTTTGCGGTATTTTTCCTTCTTTGTTTGTAGGTCTCTTGAAGAGCTCCTGAAATAAATCCATACTTCGCATCGGTTATAACTGTTTCACTATCTTCGTTGTAGATGCTTTCAATTCGCTTGATTTCACTTTGAGCAGCCTTTTCAATTTCAGCAAAATTTGGATATGAAGTCAGTGATTCAATGGTTTGCTTGTCACGTTCGAGCAATTTGATGGATAAAAAACGCGAAGAAATTGTATCTGTAATCGGTTTTTCGAGTTTTATCTTTTTTCTCAGCGATTGAATTGATTTTTCGAGCTCAATACCATAATTGATGTGAATGTGTCTTACAATTGGATCCTGATCTTCATATACTTCAATGGTCTTTTCAATCAACTCCTGAATGCCTTTCCCTTTGGAGCTTACCAATGGGATAATTGGTATTCCGATGAGTTTTCCCAAACTCCGGTAATCAAATTTTCCACCGTTCCTTAATAATTCATCATACATATTCAAGGCAATAACAACCTTGATGTCCATATCAATTAATTGAGTAGTCAGGAAGAGATTTCGTTCCAAATTAGACGAGTCAATCACGTTGATTACAATGTCAGGAGTTTCGTCCATGATAAAGTTTCTGACATAGATTTCTTCCGGAGAATAAGCCGTTAAAGAATAAGTACCTGGTAGGTCGAAAATATTAAAGAGATATCCGTTGTTGGTGAAAGTTGCTTTCTTGGCGTCAATGGTAACTCCACTGTAGTTTCCTACGTGTTCTTTTGAACCTGAGAGAAAATTAAACAAGGTTGTTTTTCCACAGTTTGGATTTCCGACCAAGGCAATATTGAGAGTACGTTCTTTCTCTTTTGCTGAAATTTTTAGATTTTCATAATCGATAACTCCTTCAAAGTTTTGAGCTACGAATGTATGAGCTTCGTCTTGACTTACGACTTCGATTAGATTAGCTTCAGTCCGGCGAAGAGTAATGTTGTAATCCAAAATTTTATACTCAATGGGACCATTAAAAGGGGCATTTTTGATTACGGTTACCTCTTTCCCTTTCACAAAACCCATTTCAGTGATTCTTTTACGAAAAGAACCATGCCCTAAAACCTTCGTGATAATTACTGTTTCTTTATTTTTTACTTCAGAGAGTCGCACAATTATTGTATGAGGAGCTATACTAATTTAAACTAAATAAGAATAACGGCGCAAAGATATTTAAGTTTTGATAAAACTCTTAAAAAATATTGCTTTCTTGAAGAATCAAAATTGATTCGGTTACTTTTGCATTTCAGGAATAACAGTATGGACGAAGATAACATATATAAAAAGATTCAAGATGCGATTTCTTCTTTGCCTGAGAATTTCAGCATACTTGAGGAACAAATTGATGTTGAGCTACAGATGGAGTACTTCAACTATGGCAGGGATCTAAAATCGGGTTTCCCAGCTGAACTTATTCTTCAACATCAGAATGACCTTTTTGATTCGGCCATAGCACTTGAAGAGAAGAAGAATTTATTGGTTCTGTTGGCTTCGCAAGAAAAAGTTGAAGCCTTTCGAACGATCGAAAAATATGCTCAACATCCTGATCCTGAGTTGAGAGAATGGAGTATTTTAGCTTTGCAGGAAAGCAGAATGGTCATTCAAAGTTCTCTAATGGATGAACAGCAGGTTTATATTTCAACCGGACTTGGTGGAAAGGATCAGAAGCTTAGGTATTTTGTGGTTTTTATTGGGAATGAGAATGTCGAAAAATATTCTACGGTTCAACGTAAGTTGATTAAGACCGAATTGGAATATGCCCTTACTCAGAGTAATGGTATTCTTGAAGAAATTAGTTTTAAAAAAGACCTTGCCATTGCTATATTGCTTTTGCCTGTTAAGTCAGATATTCAGGGCGTTTTCAGCAGTGTTATCAATGAATGCAATCAGTATGGCGATTTTGTCCGTCCGGATATAATTATTACAAATGTGAAACGCATGAGTGTGGATGAAATCAGAAGGTTTATCAATCGAGAAAAATAATTAAAATGAAACGAGCCATTAGTAAAAATCACTCACGCGGGTATGACTAATTGATGAGTTCCCTGCCCGCCCAAAGGCTTGTCAGGCGGGCATAAGGCAATTAAAAAGCAAATTATAGATATATGAAAAATAAAATTAATTTGGCAATTCAGGTGCTGCCCAGGTCATCATCAAAAGGGACATATGAATTGGTTGATGTTGCAATTGAATTAATCCAAAAATCAGGGCTTAAATATCGTGTTTGTCCGTTTGAAACGGTGATTGAAGGCTATTATGATGAGGTAATGATGCTTGTGAAAGACATTCATGAGGCTGTTTATGCTGGAGGTGCCGAAGAAATGATAACTAACATTAAAATACAAACACGTTATAATCAGGACGTTTTTATTGATGATAAAATGAATAAATACGATTAGTTAAAAAAACTAGATTTGAGAGTTGTTTTTATTCTCTTAAGTATTATCTTTGCAACGCTTTTAGCAAATGGCCCCGTAGCTTAATGGATAGAGCATCTGACTACGGATCAGAAGGTTGCAGGTTCGAGTCTTGCCGGGGTCACAAAACAGGGATTTTATCATGTATGATAGAATCCTTTTTTTTTGTCCTTTTAGAACCCTTGCCAACCTCGGGGATCGGTCTAACTCATGGGGAAGAAATCATTCCAAACAGATATATTCCATAGCCACACTTTACTAAAACGTTCAATCATGATTTAAGGTTTGAATACTCGAAACTACAATCGAAAAATAGTTTTCTTTATCAATTAAATACAACCACGTAGTGTTTGATTTAAGTGATGTAAATTGGAAACAATAATTTTTTAAGTTTACAGAGCAAAATATGGAATGATGTCATTTGATTCGGTGAATAGCTTTAATGAAATATATAATTCCTTTTACAGAAAATCATTTTTGTATGTAAAATCATATGTACACGATGATATGGCAGCCGAAGACATTGTTTCAGAATCGTTGATCAAGCTGTGGCAGCAAATGAAACAACAACCAATCAACCCAATACCTCCTTATTTATTTGTAATTCTTAAAAATCGTTCGCTTGATTATTTAAAACATCAATCAATAATTCGATCGGTGCATCTTAATTTGGCTGAAACCTTAACCCGTGAAATTGAAATTCGAACAACTAGTCTGGAGATGAGCGACCCGATTGATATTTTCTCTACTGAAGTTAGTCAAATCATAGAATCAACGCTAGACGCGCTACCCCAAAAAACAAGAGAGATTTTTAAATTGAGCAAGTTCGGAAATAAACCTCACAAAGAAATTGCCGAATTATATCAAATTTCTGTAAAAGGAGTAGATTATCACATTATGCTTTCGGTCAAAGAGTTGAGGTCGGCGCTTAAAGATTATTTGCCGTTGTTGGGCACACTTACTTTTCTGAATTAAAAAAACATTAGAAGTTTACTAGTGATTATTCTTCTTGAATCGTTTTGGTATCAGATGAGGAAATAAAACAGCTTCCTTTCTGATAATTAAAATGGATACAGAACTAATAATCAAATACATTGAAGGGGATGGGACCGATTCGGAGATGGTAGCCATTACCAATTGGCTGGATGCTGATCCTGAAAATATGAAGGAATATCTGGCGCTTCGCAAACTGCACGATATTACCATTTGGCAAACTTCACCCGCCGTAAAGCCAGAGCAGGAAACCAATGGCAAAAACTACCTTTCACGGAAAATAACCTTCGTAGGAATAATGAAATATGCTGCCATATTAATAGTAGCAATTATCGTTTCACGATTTGTTTTTCCTGAATTTAAGTCGGAACATACACTTGCCATGCAATCATTGTATGTTCCGGCTGGACAACGGGCTGAAATTACACTGGAAGATGGAACAAAAGTCTGGCTAAATGCCAATACGACGTTAATTTTCCCGAATCAATTTTCCGGACAAACCCGTGAGGTAAGTATCAGCGGAGAAGGTTATTTTGAGGTCGTTTCTAATAAGCTTAAGCCATTCATAGTTAAAACCGAAAAGTACAACATTAAAGTCTGGGGTACTAAGTTCAATGTAATGGCTTATTCAGGTTACGAAAACTTTGAAACTGCTTTATTTGAGGGATCTGTAGAAGTACTGAAACATGGAGGTTCAAAGGGAATACTGATTCAACCTGACCAACGGATATTTCAGAAAAATGAAAAACTAACTATTGCTCCTATTACCGATTTGAATCACCAACTCTGGAAAGACGGGATTATCAGTTTTCAGGATGAATCGTTTGCTGAATTGGTGAATAAGCTACGACTTTATTTTGATTTGAAAATTGAAGTAAAGAATAATAAGATTCTGAATCACCAATATACAGGTAAGTTCCGGACCAAAGATGGAGTTGAGCATATTCTTAAGGTTCTTCAGTTGAGAAACAAGTTCAACTATACGATTGATGAAAAAACTAATTCGATAACTATCGAATAAATAATGTCTAACTATAATTAAGAATTGCCAATGAAATGAAAATGAAAAAGCCGGGAAGTGCGCTAACACCTTCCGGCCAAAGGTCAAAACCAGATCTGCTCTCTTAAACAAAATCAAGTATTAACCATCAAAAAACAAATGTATGAAAAATTATTTGTCAGAGGAATTCTTTGACTTAACTAAACAACTATTCCGAAAGATGAGAACAACATGTCTTCTGATTCTGGTGTTTGCATCATCGCTTTTTGCCACTAACGTTAATTCGCAGGTAGCAAAAGTGAGTTTGTCCATCAAGAATTCAAACCTCATTCAAGTTTTAAATGCCATTGAACGACAGACAGATTACCTGTTTGTGTATAACAAAAATGAGATTGATTTAAATCGTGAAATAAATATGGAGGTGAAGGAGCAATCTGTTGCTACCGT
Organism: Aquipluma nitroreducens; assembly: GCF_009689585.1. Taxonomy (GTDB): domain Bacteria; phylum Bacteroidota; class Bacteroidia; order Bacteroidales; family Prolixibacteraceae; genus Aquipluma; species Aquipluma nitroreducens. Next base: position 5,116,514 of record NZ_AP018694.1, read on the forward strand.
ACTTTCAGGAATATTTCAGAGCACAGGCATAAGTTATGCGATGGAAGGCAACAACATTGTGCTTTTTAATAAAGTGGACAACCTCCTGCAGCAGCAAAAATCAGTTTCAGGAAAAGTTACTGATAACACTGGAGCTGGTTTACCTGGTGTTTCAGTTGTTGTAAAGGGCACTACTACCGGTGTTATTACCGATATGGATGGTAAATTTTCAGTTCCAAAAATTCCGGATAATGCCATTTTGCAATTCTCGTTTGTGGGAATGAAGTCACAGGAATATACAGTTGGTAATAAGACAACGATAAACATTACTCTAATTGAAGATGCAATTGGAATAGAAGAAGTGGTGGCAATTGGTTATGGAACAGTAAAAAAAAGTGACCTGACAGGTTCTGTTTCATCGGTTAAAACAGGCGAGTTACAGCAGACTCCTATGACATCGATAGATCAGGGATTGGTTGGCAGGGCATCTGGGGTGCAGGTTACACAAACATCAGGTATGCCTGGTGCTGTGGCATCAATTCGGGTTCGCGGTAGTAGCTCTCTTCAGGGCGGAAATGAGCCTCTTTATGTTATTGATGGATTTCCGGTATATAGTGGCAGCGGTTTTGGAAACACCGGAGGTAATGTGCAGATGAGCGGACTTTCAACTGTTAATCCTAACGATATTGAATCTATAGAGATTCTTAAAGATGCTGCTGCAACTGCCATTTATGGAGCTCGTGCCGCAAACGGTGTTGTGTTGATTACAACAAAAACAGGTAAAAAGGGTCACGATGTTGTTACATTTGAAGCAAATTACGGCATCCAGAATATAACAAAAAAGATTGATGTCATGGGTGCTCAGGAATATGCTGCCTTGGTTAATGAGGCTTACACAAATGACAAGTTAACAGCCCCATACAACGCTGAAAAGTTGGCTGAAATCGCAAAGTTAGGTCGTGGTACCGATTGGCAGGACGAAATATTCAGGGTAGGAAAGACACAAAATTATCAGTTAACATTTTCAGGGGGAGATGAAAAAACCTCATATGCTGTTTCCGGAAGTTATTTCGATCAACAAGGTGTAATAATCAATTCTAACTTCAAGCGTTATTCCACCCGATTGAATTTGGACCGAAAAATTAATGAAGTATTTAAAATTGGAACAAATTTTTCAATTAGCCACACCATAAATAATGCTATTGCAACTGACTCAGGCGGAGAAACAGGTGTTATTACCGGAGCATTAAAAATGAATCCAATTTTACCTGTTTATTCTAATCCTTTAACTGGAGAATATACACAGGTTAATACTCCTGGAACCCTTGAACCTAATCCGGTAGCAACTGCAAAAGAGCAGATTTTTAACAATGCAACTTCCCGTATTTTGGGTGATATTTATGGAGAGTGGAAAATTGCAGAGGGATTGGTCGCTAAAGTAACTATTGGTGCTGACGTTCTCTATGACAAAGCAAACCAATATACGCCTTCTACAATTTATCAATCAAATGGAAAAGCAACAGGTACCATTGGCGTAAATCGTTCCATAAACTGGTTGAATGAAAATACCCTTAACTGGACTAAAACTTTTAACAAAATTCATTCATTCAATGTACTTGGTGGTTTTACGATGCAGCAAAACAATACAGAATATGTCATGGCATCGTCATCTAGTTTTGTAAACAACATCATGACATTTAACAACCTGGGTGCTGGAGCACTATACAATCAACCAGGATCTTCAGCTGAACAATGGAACTTAATGTCATACCTTTCACGTGTTAATTACACCTTGATGAACAGATATCTGTTTTCAGTAAATGCACGGGTAGATGGCTCTTCTCGTTTTGGAACGAATAACAAATTTGGATTTTTCCCTTCAGGCTCTTTTGGATGGCGGGTTACTGAAGAAAAATTTATGCAATCACTCAAAAAAACGGTAACTAACTTGAAAATAAGGGGTAGTTATGGTTTTACCGGAAATACTGAAATTGGTGTTTACCAGTCGCTCGCAACATTAGGCAATGCCAGCTGGATGATTGGAAATCAGCTGGTCTCAGGGTTCTATCCCAATAGAATACCAAATCCGGACCTGCAATGGGAAAGGACAGGACAGCTCGATTTTGGGTTCGATCTGGGTTTATATCAAAACAGGATTCGATTTACAGCCGATTATTACAGAAAGAAGACAACGGACTTACTGTACGATGTGTCTGTTCCAGCTGTTTCTGGTTATCAAACAATGCTAAAAAACATTGGAAGCGTTGAGAATAAGGGGATTGAACTATCTGTTGAAAGTGACAATCTTACCGGTGCATTTAGGTGGACAACAGCATTCAATATTTCATTTAATAAGAATAAAGTTATTGAATTGGGTGGCGAAGCATATAAGGAAATGCCTAATGGAGATGATCATCTTAAAACTGGTTCGTTCCGTCGTTTAGTTGTTGGTCAACCTATTGGAGTATTCTATGGATACCGTTTTGATGGTATTTTTCAAAACACCGATGAAACTGCCAAGCAAACTTCGTCAACCTCTCCAATTGGCGTTGGATTGCGCAGGTACAAAGATTTAAATGGCGATGGAAAAGTTGATGCAACAAATGACCGGGAAATATTAGGTGATGCAAACCCCAAATTCTTTGGTGGACTTACGAATACATTTAGTTATAAAAATATTGAACTAACTTGTTTCTTTCAGTATTGCTACGGAAACAAAATCTTCAATTACAATGCTATAGGTTCGGAAACGCCAACTGGTGGAGAAAATGTTTATGCTGATCTAGTCTATAGATGGACCCCTACGAACCCCAGCAACATTTATCCAAAAGCCAATACAAATCGCGCTGTTTTAGTTAGCGACCGGTTTGTTGAGGACGGCTCTTATATCAAGTTTAAAACATTGTCATTATCCTATAATTTCCAAAATCTAAAAATCAAAAACATACAAGGAATCAAAATCTATGTTACTGGGCAGAATTTGCTGACATGGACAAATTATCGTGGATATGATCCTGAAGTAAGTTATCGAGGAGCTTCAACCTTGCAGGCAGGTGAGGATTACGGGGGCTATCCACAGTCCAGAACGATAATGATGGGTGTTAAAATCGATATGAAATAATCTGAAAATCTGATAACAATGAAAAAAATATTATTCTATAGCCTTTTGACTTTTCTGTCTGTTTTTTCATCTTGTTCTTCTTTTTTAGATGAAAAACCTACAGACCGATTAGTTGTTGATAATTTTTACTCGAGCGCCAAAGATGGGCAAGCTGCGGTTGATGCCGCCTATGCACAGCTTAATACATTGTATAATCGGTTAATGTACATGTTGGCCGACTTACCTACTGACGATATGAAAAATGGTCTTGGTATGCCAAATGCATTTTTACAAAACCTTGAATTCCTGCGTATTGATTCGCAGAATACGTTTGTAAAAGACATGTGGGTTAACTGTTATGCCGGAATATCCCGTGCCAATGCGGCGATCAATAATATTCCAAAGATTACTATGGATGAGACGCTTAAAAACAGGCTGATTGGCGAGGCCAGGTTTTTAAGGGCTCTGTACTATTTTAATTTGGTCCGTTTTTTTGGAGACGTTCCATTAATCACGAAACTTGAGTCAATTAACGATGCGATGGGCCCCCGTGTCCCTAAAGACCAAATCTATCAGTTAATAATTGATGATTTAAGTTTTGCAGAAGCAAATCTGCCTTTGAGAAAAGATTACGGAACTAAAGAAGAAGGTCGTGCCACAAAAGGCGCTGCTAAAATTTTACTTGGTAAAGTTTATCTTACTAAAGGTGATTATGCAAAGGCTAAAGATAAATTAGCAGAAGTAGTTGAGGCTGAAAATAATTTTGGTTATGGGTTAGTAGCCAATTATGCAGATAATTGGAATCCTGCTAAGGAACCAGGAATTGAAGCCGTATTTTACCTGGAGTATAAGAAAGCACCATATACTTCAAATGGAGAGATGGGACTTGCTGGGCCTAAATACTCAATTCCTGGAGGTAACATCGGAGTAACTGGTTCGAATGAAGCTGATATACCCACTCGAGAATTATATGATTTGTTTGATCCCAAAGATACGCGTAGAAGTAAAGATTTTAAATTTGATTTTCTTAATCCATTAACTGGTAAAGTCTTAACTTCATCAATTCCTCTTTCTGGAAAGTTCTGGTTGGATGGTATTCTTTCTTCTGCTGATTGTGATGTCAATATGCATATCATTCGTTATGCTGATGCTATCCTTATGTATGCAGAAGCCCTTAATGAAACTGGTTCGTCAGAAAACGCATTAGCACAGCTAAACCGAATAAGAACTCGTGCATTTGGCGATGCAAGTGGAAACCTAACGTCTATGTCAAAGGACGAATTTAAAAAGGCAGTAATTAATGAACGTAGATTGGAGTTTGTACATGAAGGAAATCGCTGGTTCGATTTGTCGAGAACAGGAACCTTTGTTCAACGCATGAAAGATCATAGTGCATACGAATCAAAAGTTGCTGAGAAAAATAAGACTGATATTGCTCTTAATGTTAAAGATGCACATCTTCTCATGCCAATTCCTCAGTTAGAGAGGGATTTGAATAAAGAACTGACACAAAATCCAGGATATTAACTAAATAACAATTTAAGTAAGACTAGAGTCATTGTTACTCTGGTCTTACTTAAATTTAATGATAATGGGATTACTTAAATGTTATTCTGGAAATTTAGATTTGATCGATATGACATTCTTGGATAAAATTCATAATTGAGATTTTTTAAAATATAAAAAATGAGTTATAAACTAACTATACCTAACAGTAAGATTACTGGGATAATAGGTTTTGCAGCAATAATTGGCGGATGTTCTCCAGCCCCCAAAGCTGAAAACACACGACCCAACATTATTTTTATCATGAGCGACGATCATGCCTTTCAGGCCATCAGCGCTTATGGCGGCCCATTGGCCAAACTGGCGCCCACACCCAACATCGATCGAATTGCCCATGACGGTATGATTTTCAACCGGTGTATGGTGACCAATTCCATTTGTGGTCCTTCGAGAGCCACTATACTTTCGGGTAAATACAGTCATGTCAATGGATTTATAGACAATACTGCTGATGCGAAGTTTGATTTCTCACAAAATACTTATGCGAAGGAACTCCAAAAAGCAGGTTATCGCACAGCTGTCATTGGGAAACTGCATTTGGGCGGTGTCCCAACTGGTTTTGATTATTACGACATTCTCCCGGGACAGGGACGGTATTATAACCCTCAGTTTATAAATCAGCAGGGCCAGTACGAAGTGGAGGGCTATGCTACTGAAGTGATCGCCGACAAAACAGTTAAATTTCTGAGCGAGGCAAAAGGCTCAAAACAACCGTTTATGGTAATGGTGTGGCAAAAAGCGCCACATCGGAGCTGGGAACCTGGCCCAAATGAATTGGGCCTGTATGAAAATACTACGTTCCCCGAACCTGAAACTCTTTTTGATGATTATTCGGGAGACCGAAAAGCAGCAGCATTAAATAATATGACCATTGCCCATACGATGACCCTCGACCGCGACCTAAAAATGTCGGACCAGCCACGAGCTGGGTTAAACAAGCAACAACTTCAGAAATGGGACTCAATCTATCTTCCTATTTATGAGAAATTCAAAAAGACAATCCTACGGGTAAAGATCTGGTACGTTTCAAATACCAGCGTTACATGCGCGATTACCTCGCCTGTATTGCGGCAGTTGATAAAAGCGTAGGCAAGGTATTGGATTATTTAAAAGAAAGCGGTCTCGATAAAAATACCATTGTGATTTATACTTCCGACCAGGGATTTTATCTGGGCGAACACGGTTGGTTCGATAAGCGCTGGATGTACAAAGAATCGTTACAAACTCCATTGTTAATAAGCTGGCCCGGAGTTATTAAACCGGGAACTGTAAACAATGATATGGTTTCGAATCTTGATTTTGGTGAAACAATCCTCGATGCAGCCGGTGCAACAATCCCGGCCGAAATGCAGGGTCGAAGCTTTGTTCCGGTACTGGAGGGAAATACTCCGGACGATTGGCGTCAGTCTCATTATTACCACTATTACGAGCATCCTTCAGAACACAATGTCATGCGTCATTACGGAATCACCACCAAGCGCTACAAACTGATTCACTTTTACTACGATATCGACGAATGGGAAATGTACGATTTAGAGAAAGACCCACACGAGATGAAGAATATATATAACGATCCGTTGTATGCAGAAGTGCAAAAAGATCTGCACAACCAATTGGATCAGCTTCGGAAACATTACGGCGACAGTGATTCGCTTTCGAAGAAATTCATTGATGAGTACAATGAAAAAGTGAAAAAGAATCCACGCATCGAATACTGGAAGCTTTCGGCTAAGGATATGCAAAAATTATTCACACAACCCGCAAGCAAATAAGTTGGTCGTTCAAAAAAATGCAATTTTTTCAAACATTCACTTTAACGTAGCATATATTGTAAAGGTAATCTATCGATTTTATGAGTGACTCCATAGCATCGGCCTAGAATTTTTTTTTAACATCATTACCTAACTTAAAAAAATGATTACTAATGAATATTGTTCCCAAAGTATCTATAGGACTATCGTTGCTTGTCTCCGGATCATATGCTTTCAGCCAGGTAAGTATTAAATCTCAAATTCAAAAGCCCAACATTATTCTCATTTTAGTTGATGATATGGGGTATGGCGATTTGAGTTGTACTGGTGGTGTACAGTATAAAACACCAAATCTTGATCGAATGGCGGCCCAGGGAATTCGTTTTACAAACTTTCTCTCGGCTCAGGCTGTATGCAGTGCATCGCGTGCAGGTATTTTAACTGGATGTTATCCCAATCGGGTTGGAATATCTGGGGCACTCATGCCAAACTCGGTAATTGGGTTAAACCCATCAGAAGTCATTATTCCGGAAATATTAAAAGAGAAAGGATATAAGTCGGCTGCAATCGGGAAATGGCATTTGGGCGATAATCGTCAGTTTTTGCCTCTTCAGCAAGGCTTTGATGAATACCTGGGACTTCCTTATTCAAATGATATGTGGCCCGTTTTCTTTGATGGCAGCCGAAATATTTCAAAAGAATATGCCCGTAAATTAAATTATCCTGAATTACCATTGATTAGGAATAATGATAAAATTCAAGAGTTGAAAACTTTAGATGACCAATCTGGTCTGACTACATCATATACTGAAACGGCAATTGATTTTATCAAAAGGAATAAGAGTAATCCTTTCTTTTTGTATCTGGCACATTCTATGCCACATGTTCCGCTTGCGGTTTCCTCCAAGTTTAAAGGCAAAAGTGAACAAGGCTTATATGGCGATGTAATGATGGAAATAGATTGGTCGATAGGAGAGATTTTGAAAACGCTCAAAAATAATGGATTAGATAAAAATACGCTTGTTATTTTCACTTCTGACAATGGTCCGTGGATTAATTTTGGCAATCATGCCGGATCAACAGGTGGTTTACGCGAGGGAAAAGGGAATAGTTTTGAAGGAGGACAGCGTGTTCCATGTATTATGAAATGGCCGGGACATATCAAGGAAGGAACTATTTGCAATAAGCTTGCTTCAACGATTGATATTCTGCCAACATTGGCTTCAATTACCAATTCGCCACTTCCGGAGAAGCAAATTGATGGAGTGAATATTTTGCCTTTAATGGAAGGCGTTGAAAATGCTAATCCACGAGAAACATTTTTATATTATTATCGGAAGAACAGTTTGGAAGCTGTTCGAAAGGGAGATTGGAAACTGGTTTTTGCTCATCCTGGCCGTACTTACATTGGTTTTAAGCCGGGAGTTGATGGATTTCCTGGAGAAGTGAATGAGAACTTCCCAATTGAAGAAGGTCTTTACGATCTTAGGCGCGATCCGGGAGAACGATACAATGTAAAAGAATATTATCCTGAAGTAGTTGTCGAACTTAAAAAGCTAGCTGATGAAGCACGCGTCGACTTAGGGGATGATATTCAACAGATTGAAGGAAAAAATCGTAGGATTTCTGGTCGGATAAATCTTAATTAAATTAGTCTTGATTAATTCAAATAAAAAAGTAAAAAATGAAATAGCCATAAGAGCTAAAGCTCACACAAACCGAAAACGAATAAATGGCTATTCCATGCGGTTGATAAGTTTTTCAAGCAGATTCTGTTAATACCAAAATTGCAACATGATAAACAAAAATTTATACACATGAAAAATATAAAAATTCTGGCTGCAACAATTGCCTTATCAAGTTTTAATACTTCGGTTAAATCAAACCCACTTCAATTGCCAAAATTAGAGAATAGTGGTAAACCCAGGAACGTTGTTTTTATTCTGTCAGATGACCATAGGTATGATTATATGGGATTTGTGGGGAAAGTGCCATGGCTTAAAACACCGAATATGGATCGCATGGCAGCTGAAGGTGCATATGTTAAGAATGCATTTGTCACTACTTCACTTTGCTCCCCGAGCCGTGCTTCTATTCTGACTGGGCTGTACTCACATACACATAAAGTAGTTGATAATGCAGCACCTCTTCCAAATGGATTAACCTTTTTTCCTCAGTATCTTCAGAAAGCAGGTTATCAAACAGGTTTCTTTGGCAAATGGCACATGGGTAATGATTCAGGAGAACCTCAGCCCGGGTTTAATCATTGGGAAGCTTTTCAAGGTCAGGGAGAATATTACAATCCAAGGATAAATACAAATGGTGTCTGGAAAAAATACCAAGATAGCACCTATGTGACAGATTTGCTCACAGAACATGCTATCGATTTCATGAAGGGACAAATAAAAGACAATAAACCATTCTTTGTTTATCTGTCGCATAAGGGTGTTCATGACAGTTTTCAGCCGGCCAAGCGACATAAAGGTATGTATGCGGGAAAGCCTTTGGTTATTCCAGAATCTTTTAATACACCTTATTACGGGTTAAAACAACTTCCAACGATTGACCCCCAAACAGGGAAAGCCGCACAGGGAAAGGATTATTATGGAGAAGATATGATGCCAAACTGGGTTAAAAATCAACGCGAAAGTTGGCATGGTGTGGATTATTCCTACCACGGACGCCCCTGGAAAGTTCAGGTGATTAATTATTGCGAAACTTTAATGTCTGTAGATGAGAGTATTGGTTCCGTTCTGGACTTTCTAAAAGAAGCAGGAATTGAGGATAATACATTAGTTATTTATATGGGTGATAATGGTTTTGCCTGGGGCGAACATGGGCTTATAGATAAACGTCAATTTTACGAAGAATCCGTAAGAGTTCCGATGTTGGCGCGATGTCCTGAGCTATTTAAAGGTGGTCAGGTTTTGGAAAAAATGGTGCAGAATGTGGATATTGCACCAACGATTTTGGCCTGTGCCGGATTAGACAAATCTGCGGAAATGGTAGGCCAGAACTTTATTCCTCTTTTGCAGGGCAAAGATATTCCATGGCGGAATCGTATTTTCTATGAATATTATTGGGAACATGAATTTCCGCAAACACCTACGATGCATGGAGTTAGAACGGATCAGTACAAATACATCAGATATTATGGCGTTTGGGATACAAACGAGTTATATGATTTAAAAAATGATCCTAACGAAATGCATAATCTCATTGAGGCTGTTGAACTTCAGGATACGATAAAACGATTAGATCATGATCTTTACGATTGGATGGAATCGACAGGGGGAATGTATATTCCACTTAAACGAACAGAACGGCCCCATTTTGATCATCGGAACAAAGGGAATTATTAACTTAAGTCAATTCTTCATAATACACTTGTCTCTTTTTTAGTTTTGGAGTTCTTTTCCTCTTTAACTTTCGTAGTTTAGAGGAGAAGAATTCCAATTAATACGACATAGCTATCATTTATGATTAAATACCGTCCGCTCACTTCAATCCTGATCAAGCCCTCGGGACCCGATTGTAACTTAGGTTGTACCTATTGCTTTTACCTTGAAAAGGAAGCACTTTTTCCTGAAACGAAAACTCATCCGATGACTGCGGAGATTCAGGAAGAACTGATCCGACAAGTGATGCAGCAATCGGGAGAATCGGTCTCCTTTGCTTGGCAGGGCGGCGAACCCGCTTTAATGGGGCTTGACTTTTACAAACGGGCCATCGAACTGGAAAAGAAATACGGGCACGGACAATCGGTTGGCAACGGCTTTCAAACCAACGGCACCTTGCTTAACCGTGAATGGGCTAAATTTTTCAAAGAATACGACTGGCTGATTGGCCTTTCGCTCGACGGGCCGCAGCACATTCACGATAAATACCGACTGGACAAAGGCCAGCACCCAACCTGGAGCAAAGTGGAAAGCGTTGCGCGTATGTTGCTCGAAGAAGGTGTTGCTGTAAATGCGATGTGCTGCATCACCGACTATTCATCGGATTTTGCTGAAGAACTTTATAACTACTATAAAAGTTTGGGATTAACCTGGATGCAGTTTATCCCGATTGTTGAAACCGACAAAAATGACCCATCGAAGGCTGCTTCTTTTTCGCTGACTGACGAAAAATATGGTCATTTTCTTGTAAAGTTGTTCGATTTATGGTATGCCGACATCAAAGACGGTGTGGCCACCACCTCGGTTCGCGATTTCGATTCGCTGTTTCATCATTACGTTGGGCTGGAACCGCCGGAATGTGTTCACAAGAAAGAGTGTGGCCCTTACGTAGTGATCGAACACAACGGCAATGCTTATTCGTGCGATTTCTTTGTGGAGCCACGTCACCGGCTGGGCAATATACGGCACAACCGGATTATCGACATGCTGAACTCGAAGAAGCAGGACGATTTTGGAAAGGCCAAAGCCCTGTTACCCCGCAAATGCAAGCAATGCCGCTGGTATAATAAATGCTATGGCGGCTGTACCAAAGACCGGATCAAAGATCCGCAGGATCAGCGTCAGCCGCGATTTTGCCTGGCCTACCAAATGTTGTTCGAACATGCCGACGAGCGACTGAAACAACTGGCTGACGATTGGCAGATAAGTCAGTCTGACTATACGCAGAGCCAACGGACAGGCGGTGTTTTTGATGCTTCGGACTATTTTCTAAAAAATCAGAAAAGGTAAACATCATCCGCTGTTTATTGGTTGTTTAAATAGCTTTTCAGCGCTTCAGTAATGAAAGATTGCCACTTTAAAATTTAAATTTATGAGACTCATGACAAAAGATATTCCTCTTTTCATCAAAGAAACGGCTTCATTACTTGCAGTTTTAGTGTCACTAAATGGGTGCCATTCGGTGTCGACCAAACAAAGCAATGAAAAGAATGTTGGAACTGACACTTTATCCAAAAAGGATACGGCCAGTTGCTGCACAAGCAATATGCCTTCGCGTTTTGGAGAAACAGCAGGCAATCAAACGGGAACATTAACTGCCTCACAAAACAAAGCAAGCCTGGACAACATGGTTTATATTCCTGGAGGAACATTTACCATGGGTGGTGATTCGGCTTGGGGACGCGCCGACGAGTTTCCGCGCCACCATGTAAAAGTTTCTCCCTTTTACATGGACAAACACGAAGTCACCAATGCCGAATTCCGAGCCTTTGTGAAGGCAACTGGATACATCACTACCGCCGAGCGGAAACCCAATTGGGAAGAATTGAAGACCCAACTTCCACCCGGAACACCACGTCCGCCTGATATTGTTTTGGTGGCTGCGTCGCTGGTCTTTTCTCCGCCGAATCATCCGGTTTCGCTCGATAATGCAGCTCAATGGTGGAGCTGGGTTCCGGGAGCCAGTTGGTTGCATCCCGAGGGCCTCAAAAGCACGATCGACGGGAAGGATAATTACCCGGTTGTACAGGTTTCGTGGGAAGATGCTCAGGCATACTCCAAATGGGCGGGGAAACGGCTTCCAACTGAAGCAGAGTGGGAATTTGCAGCCCGTTCAGGTAAAAACAATGTGATTTATCCCTGGGGAAATCAGCCCATCGATCAGGGTAATGTGAAGGCCAATAGCTGGCAGGGACATTTTCCGGATAAGAATACGGCAAAAGACAAGTATTATCGTGCAGCCCCGGTGATGTCGTTTGCGGCAAACGATTTTGGCCTTTACGATATGGCCGGAAATGTTTGGGAATGGTGCAGCGACTGGTATCGAAGCGATTATTACCAGCAATGTGAACAACAACACATCGCCGAAAACCCGCAGGGACCAACCGAACCGCTGGATGTTGACGAGCCTACCGTTCCCAAGCGTGTAACCCGTGGTGGCTCATTCCTGTGTACCGATCAGTATTGCTCCGGATTTCGCGTTTCGGCCCGCATGAAAACAAGCTGGGACACCAGCCTCGAACATACCGGGTTTAGATGTGTGGTATCGGCAAAATAACGTGAGTTTGATCTAAGCTAGATTAGATCGAACTCACGTTATTTAAGCAGCTGTTTAATCTTCTTGCCTCTTCTCGCAGCAGCATCTTTCCTCTCGTTATTTTATCGCCATTAGATTTTGCTTAACAAAAAGCTAAAGATTTTTTACGTGAACAGACTGCCCTGATTTTTAGGTTTTTTTTAGATTTCTTAAGAAAATTACTAAAAAAAAACGTCGTTATTCGTAGTTGAGAAAACGATGTCAGAATTCAATGTGTTGGAATATTTCCGTGAAAATGAAAACTTTTGAACCCAATGAAAAATCGATTTTCAGCATTTCCGTGCGCAGCAGCGGCAGTCAGTGATTCAGGAGTTGCCGAAAAAACAAAATACATCAGTTACCGGTTGGACAGTTTGATAGCCTTTTCAGGCGGCAATTCTGAAAGTTTCAGGCAAATAATGAATTCACTTATCCGTTCATGCAAAATAAATGTTAAACTTTTCAGTGTGTGTCTTCAAGAAAAAGACGATGAAGGTATTTCGGAGCTTTCGCATAAAATGCTTACGCTTTTCCGTCATTTGGAGGCCGCCGAAATTGTAGAGATGTTGGCACTTTTGGCGCAGAAGAAATCGGCTTTCATGGGTAGCCCATATTATTACAGACTTGGAAGATCTGTTCTGGAAATGATTGAGACGTTGATTCAAACCATCCAAAAAAATGAACCGGCCATAAACTATTCGGTGTAAAAACCATGAATCATTTCCTTTAAGGAATTTCGATCTGGTACAACTTTAATTTATTGTATAAAGTTTTACGGTCGATTTTAAGTAACCGCGCAGCCTTGCTTTTGTTATAATTCACGGTTTCCAGTACTTTTTGTATTAGTTCACTTTCTGAAGTTTCGTTGAATAACCTAAACTGCTCATCCTTTTGTTGAGTCCGATATATTTCCGGAGAAATTTCATTCAGACCTATTCTTCTCCCGGAAGAGAGCAAGGTTGCGCGTTTGACAACGTTTTTCATTTCGCGCAGATTTCCGGGCCAGGCGTAATTTCTGAAAACAGCTTCTACCTCTGGTTCAAAGCCTTGTACATCTTTATTCAGACTGCTATTGGCCTGGGCAAGAAAATGATGGGCAAAAAGCAAAATGTCGTCTTCCCGTTCACGAAGCGGTGGCATCTTGATTTCGAATTCGTTTAAGCGATGAAATAAATCGTCCCGAAAATTTCCTTGCTCCTGTGCCAGTTGCAGATTTTCATTGGTCGCTGCAATAATCCGCACATCTACCGGAATCTCATAATTGCTTCCCACAGGCTTGATCGAGCGTTCCTGCAAGGTACGCAACAATTGAATCTGGGTACTGTACGACAAGTTTCCAACTTCGTCAAGAAATAGCGTTCCTCCATTGGCTTGTTCAAAATGACCAGTTTTGTCGCTAATTGCTCCTGTAAATGATCCTTTGATATGGCCAAAAAACTCGCTGGCAACCAGTTCTGTTGGAATTGCACCACAATCAACCGCAACAAAGGGTTTTACGTTGCGCTGACTCAAGTTGTGTATTAAACGGGCAATATATTCTTTCCCAGTTCCACTTTCTCCAGTAATCAATACCGACAACGAAGTGGGAGAAACCAATTCAACATACCCTTTTAAATGAAGGGAAATTTTACTGGTCCCAAACAGGAAGTCGTTTTGCAATAAGTTGTTTGGGCGGTTATCCACAGGGGACACTTTTGCTTCCAAAGCTTCCCGAATAATATTTATAACTTCTTCGGGTTGAAAGGGTTTCGGGATATAATTAAAGGCACCTTGCCTGATCGACTGGATGGCTGTTGCAATATCGGCATATTCAGTCATCATGATGGTTTGTGTTTCAGGAGACTCGCGTTTTATCAGCCTGATGATCTCCATTCCACTGATGTCCGGCATGCGCAGATCTGTCAAGACAACATCATAAAACTGTTGCTTAACTATACTTTTTACCTTTTGTGGCGAAAAACTGGTGGTTACCCTAAATTTATGCCTCTCTAACAGTTTTTTCAACATCAGGCAAAAAGTAGCGTCATCATCAACAATAAGAATATTTGCCATTTATACGATTTGCGTTTGTACCGGTTTATTTTCAAAACGTAGGCTATTAACCATTTAGTATGGGTCTGCGCGTTGATATTAGAACAAAAAGACTATCCCAACTCGCTCGGGATAGTCTTTTTAACCACACAAAAACCATTAAATTGCTATTGATGGGACTATACTTAAATAATATTCTATTTTAAGTTGCCTCGATATCAATACTGTTCTTTCTTTTTATTCGCCGGTTGTTCAACTTTAATTACTTCTCCTTTTTCAGAAAGGATTAGCTCATACTTCAAGGTTCCTTTACTTATTTCAACCTTATAGTTGCCGTCGCTGCCAAGGAAAGAGTGGTCAATTTTGAAATCCTTATAATCTTTTGCGACGGCCTTCGTAACTGCTTCAGGAAGCTTATCGTTGGTGATTTCCTGATAGGTCACATCCTGCAACTGATTTGAAATAACTGTTTCCTGAACTTTGGCAGCTTCTGTAACCTGTGTCTGGGCCAGGCCAAGCATCAATGCAACTGCTGATAAAAACAATACTTTTTTCATGACGTTTAATTTTAATTGTTTTAATGAATTATTGTCATTTCAGGTATAAGCAAAAACATGCCAAAAAAATCGGATGAATTATTCTTATTGTTTATGCCGCTTAAAATCAGAATGTAACATAGTTAATATTCGAAAATAAATGTTCTTTGTTGCTGATTGTGAAGTGAGGAATCCACATGGCGACTGTGGAAAAAATCCACAAAAACTTTATTTAAAGCCGTTAATTTAGCATTGTACGGCTTGATAAAAGTTGATAAAGTGATGTGTTTAATTTATGAATGAAAACTATAGTACAGGGTAGCCTTTCACATTCACCTCGTGCATCATTTGGTAGATTTCTTCGAAAATTAATTCGACGTTTGGTTTTGTGAAATATTCTCCGTCGATTCCGTAAGCCGGACGGTGTTCCATGGCCGACAAAGTTCGTGGAGCGGTATCCAGATAATTAAACGCCTGCTGTTCCTGTAAAACTTTTTGCATCATATAGGCAGTGCCTCCGCCCGGAACATCCTCGTCGATAAAAATCACTTTGCTGGTCTTTTTTATCGATTTCAAAATCAGGTGATTTACATCGAAAGGCAATAACGTTTGAACATCAATTACTTCAACTGAAATATTTTTGATTTCCTTCAGGAGATGAGCTGCCTTCAGCACATGATGAACATTCCAGCCGTATGTTACAGCTGTAATATCGGTTCCTTCCTGAATAATTTCAGGAATGCCCAGTGGTACTCTGAAATCGCCCAGGTTGGTTGGCAGAGGTTCTTTCAGGTTATATCCTTTCAATGGTTCAATCACCAGGGCAGGATCGTTAGACTCCAGCAAAGTGTTATAGAATCCGGCGGCCTGAGTCATGTTTCGTGGAATGCAAAGATAAATTCCACGCAGGGAACCAAGGATGAGTTGAATCGGCGAGCCGGCATGCCAAATTCCCTGCAATTGATGTCCGCGTGTTCTGATGATAAGTGGAGCGGCCTGTTTGCCTAAAGTACGGTATTGCATACTGGCCAGATCGTCACTCAGTGTCGATTGGGCGTAGATTAAATAATCGAGGTACTGAATCTCTGCAATCGGCCGGAACCCCCTTAATGCCAAGCCAATTCCCTGCCCAATAATGGTTGTTTCCCTTATTCCGGTGTCAAAAACCCGGGATATTCCGTATTTCGCCTGCATGCCTTTCATTCCCTGGTTTACATCGCCCAGTTTTCCGGTGTCCTCACCAAAAGTGACCAAATTTGGGTGTTTTTCGAACAGCGCATCAAAATTCTGATTAAGAATCTGTGAACCATTTACCTGTGGCGGGTTTTCGGCATACCTGGCTGAAACATCTGTTACCTGAAGCGCCGAATCTTTTCCCTCACGGTAAAGGTTTGTGTTGTAAAACTTCCTGTTTTGTTCCCCGAATTTCTCAGACCATTTAATCAGTTCATTTCGTTCCTGAGTCAGGTTATTCTCTCCATGAATCTCAAAATTGATTCGTTTGGCAAAACTGTAAAACGCACGCCTTGTGGGGAATGTCTTAGCAGTAAGAGACTCAAGTTCATCGGTATAATTTGATATCCCAGCTGATTTCAGGTTGATTTGGTTAACGATAGCTGTGAGCGATCTTAATTCTGCCGAAAAACTACTTGTATAATGCTTCCATGCTTTGTTTCGTGCATTCAGAGCGTTTTTGGTAGCTCTGTTTTCAATTTCAAGAAGTGTATCCTGATCTGCTTTCCCGCTTTCCAGCAACCATTTCCTAAACTGTGCCACACAGTCAAACTCTTTTTCCCAATCAAGCTGCTCTTTTGACTTGTAATGTTCGTGCGATCCGGAAGTGGAATGACCCAACGGCTGGGTTACTTCCAGAATGTGAAATAATGCCGGATTTTGGGTTTGGCGGCATCGCTCAATGCCTTCAGCAAAGGTTTGTATCAATTTGGGGTAATCCCAGCCTTGGCAGGTATAAATTGAAATTCCATTGTTTTCTTTATCGTTTTCAAAACCTTTCAGCGCTTTGGAAATACTTGATTTTGTTGTTTGAAACTCGATGGGCACACTGATTCCAAAACCGTCGTCATAGACAGCTACAGCCAACGGAACCTGCATAACAGCAGCTGCATTAATGGTTTCGAAAAACATTCCCTCGCTGGTGCTGGCATCACCAATTGAGCCAAAAGCTACTTCATTTCCATCGACATTATTCTGAAGGTGCTTTTTTAATTCCGGATTTTGCCTTACCAATTTGGAGGCCTGGGCCAGTCCCAGTAAACGGGGCATCTGTCCGGCAGTTGGCGAAATGTCAGAAGCTGAATTGAACTGCTCCATCAGATTTTGTATCTGACCATCAGAATTTATATTTGCAGTGCTGAAATGATTGTTGAAATTTCGTCCTCCGGTTGATGGGTTGAAATCCATATCGGTATCGCCGTAAATCATGGCAAAAAATTCTTCTGGTTTCAGCAAGTCCAGCGCCAGCATGAATGTTTGGTCGCGATAGTACCCCGATCGCCAGTCGCCTTTTCGGAATGTTTTGGCAAACGCAACTTGCGCCAATTCCTTTCCATCGCCAAAGATTCCAAAGTGTGCACGTCCGTTGTGAACCTCTCTTCTTCCCAAAAGGCTCAACTGCCGGCTTAAACAGACCAGGTAATAGTCATTCAATGTATTTGCTGTAGCTTCATCTTCTTTAATATTCAACAGAGATATTTTTTCCAGATACATAAATTTCCGTTATTATATATACGAATTACAAACAGTAGAGAGTTCATTTTAGTTTTTGGGAAACCCATATATCGCTTTTGAATCGGTAAATGGCATCGTCCCAACAATAAACCCTACAATTAAAGCGCTCAGTACATAAAAAGTTCAAGCATTGTCTATTTGTTTTTTTATTCGTTGTATAAAAACCGAGACTATTAAAAGATATTTATGTGTTTAAGTGAAAATATTTGTGATTAAACCGGTTTGTGAGTGAGGGTGACGGATATTTCTAGAACCTCAAAAAAAGTGATTGATTTTGCTGTGAAAGTATGCCGTAATCGATTGATAATTTGAAGCTAAATAGATTTTAATGTCAAACAGATATTTCAAAATCGGCTGTATCCTGAAGAAATTATCTATAATCGTGAATTTGACCAATATCGAACCACCAGAGTAAACTCATTTTTCTTCCTTCAATACCGCAACTGAAGCGGGTTCTGGAACAAAATAAAAGCGGAGATTCTGTCAATTTTGACAAAACATCCGCTTTGGTGCCCAGAACAAGGACATTTTAAATTTTGTAGTTCGCTTATATTCAAGTAATTACCAGCTTTAATTTTTTATGGCCTCGATAAATACTCTGCATCAATATTGAAGAACGTATCATTCTGAACCAAAGATAATGAATATTTTTTAAACTAATATCGACTGGATTAATTAGAATAAATCCGATTTAAGTTTAAGATTATTCGATAAGCAGGAAGTTAAAAGTGATTATGCTGAATTTTTACAGATTACCAGTTCGAAATCAAATCTCACCAAACAAAATGTCAGCAGATTAGTGGAGATAACTCAAAAGGGGGCCTTTTTAATGAACGCCAACTATGAATGGCTTGATGATTTTAAATCAGATGTCTCTGATAAAATCGTTGATACTTTGGTGGCATACGCTGAAAAATGTGATTTAAAAACAGATGCTGAGTTCATCGTTCATTTGGCTGATTGTATTTTTAATTTCGACCGAAGTAATGAAGACGCAATCATACTAAAATGTAAGGCTGAATATTGCTTAGGAAAGCATAGTCTGGGAAAATTGACATATGAGAAATTTATCAAGGAATACAAACAATTGTATAATGAAGAGTATAAAAGATCCTTTAATGAATTAATCAAATTTTAAATCATTGTAATTTGAACATTTAATTTGGCAGTCTATTAAAGAATGATTTTTTGGCTGTAAACTACCCATTTATTCGTCACTTTAACAACATATATTCCATTGCTCAATTTGGTTGGCACTTCAGTCTTGCTTAGCACAAAATCAAACATTAGTACACCAGAAAGGTCATATATTTTGATATTAGATTTTAAAGCGACATTATTAAATGCAAGGGTCTGATTTCTTGAAGTGATAAATTGAAGTTTCTCATCGGCTTTAACTTGGTGGCAAATTGCTGCAGAATCATCCTTTTTTGTGTAGACAAGAATATCATCAAAATAAGCCAGGTATGACCCTGAAGAAGTAGGTATATCGAATGCTATAAGGCGATGTTGTTATGGTCGTCAGCGGAAACTGATCAGGATGCGATTCTCTGTTAATTTCTTTTGTATGACTTTGGCTATTGCTGTTTGGGGATTTGATTCTGCTAAAGGATTTGCCTATATGATATGGACACTTGCCTGATTTCCTAACTTTAAATGGAGAATATAAGTCTGCGTTAAACTGCTATCCGAAAAAATGGGGTAACAATTGGATCTATTTTCATTGATAGTATAAAATGTATAAATTTATCCCGTTGCACACAACGAAGTAATTTGGATTACTCAAGGAATCAATAGAGAAATAAATGACTAGTACAGGCAAAACATTAAAAGGTAGTTGTATTTTAAGAATTAATGGCGTTTACGATTCTCTTAAAACTGCCGATAAACGCCTGGCAGATTTTATTCTTCATAATACAGAACGCATTGTCAATTTCACGATAGTAGAACTTGCCGAAAATTCGAATACCAGCTATGCAACGATATCAAGGTTTTGCCGAAAAATCGGGTTTTCGGGATTCAAGGAGCTTAAAAATAATCTGACTAGCGATATTCTGGCCAGTAAGAATCTCGAAGAGATGATCGATGGCTTCACAATCAATTCAAATGCTTCGACTGAACAGGTTTGCGAAAGAGTGTACAAGCTTTCTTCAAAAATTCTTGAAGAGAGCATGGCAATAATTGACTATTTGGCAATCGACCTTGCTGTTGAGAAATTAACAAGTGCAAAAAATGTTTTTTTTATCGGAGCCGGCGCATCCGGTATCAGTGCTAGATATGCCTACTCGAAATTCTTCAGGATAGGTATTCCCTGTTATCACGAGGCAGATTCGACTCTCTATAAAATGAAGGTATCAATCCTGACTGAGAACGACGTTTTGTTTGTGATTTCTTCTTCCGGCCGGACTGCCGAAATAGTTGAATGTGCAAGAGTGGCAAGTGCGAACAATATTTATGTGATCAGTTTAAGCGATTTTGCCATTTCTCCGTTAACAAAGGTATCCAACACAAACCTGTACACCACTCCCCGGAATGCGAACCTTTTTTTAGATATTGATATGCCTCTCATAATTGGACAGATTACCATTATTGATATTCTATACTCTTGTTGTTGTTTAAAGATGTCAGAAAAATCTTCTTCGTTGTACAACAAGACAAAACAGTCCACCGACGCTGAAAAGCTGAAATTTTAATTTTCAGCCGGGTTAAAATTTAATTTAACCTTCGACCTGCTTTATATTGCAGAATCCAATAATTATCTGAATGATTGGATTTTGCTTTCGGAATAAAAATCATTCCCGATGCCTCAATTCCTAAATTGAGATCAATTTCTATCAATCCCTGTCTTTTTCTAAAATAAAAGATCTTAAAAATATCATACAAATATATTTTGTATGATATAAGTAAATATATTTGTATCATTTATGAGTTCAAAATTTTTGTATTTAAATTCTTGATTATTGTATTATTACATTGAATATTAGATTAAAACATTATCTATTTTTAAAAATTAGAGTTTCAATATTGAATTAATATATATCTTAAATTGACAATTTAAAAAGATATAAAAATTTCTGAAATGATTACATCTCTATTTGAAAAAAATACGAAACCCGACAATCCCCGAATTTATCTGGCAATGAATAACTGCTTTGTATCGAAGCGTTGGACAAGGCCATCCGAGTGGCTTAAAATTATAAATGAAATTGGGCCGATCTCGCAATGGGAGGTAATAGAACTCAAACCTTTAGAAATAGAATTACCTAATGATCGGAAATAGAAATTAACAAAGTTTGGAGTTGAACCAAATTGGCACAATCGAATAGCTTATGTTCCTGTCCAGGACTAGTTCCGGTATAAAATTTCAATTTGGATTTTTAAATAACACCATTAATTTTTAATAACAATGAAGACGATTAGAATTTTTTTTGCTTTGATGCTCACCCTGTTTTCTGTTGGATGTTTTGCTCAGAGCAACCCTTTTGTGACTGATATTTACACTGCCGACCCATCGGCCCACGTGTGGAAAGATGGTCGTTTGTATGTTTACCCTTCACATGATGTTTCTCCGCCACGCGGATGTGATTTAATGGACCAATACCATGTGTACTCTACCAAAGACATGGTTCACTGGAAAGATCATGGTGTCATTCTGAGTTCGAAAGATGTCGAATGGGGTCGCAAGGAAGGTGGTTTTATGTGGGCACCTGACTGTGCTTACAAGAATGGGAAATACTATTATTATTTTCCTCATCCAAGTGATACACGGTGGAATAATTCGTGGAAAATCGGTGTGGCAGTGAGCAAACACCCGGCCAAAGACTTCAACGTAGTGGGCTATATTAAAGGATTGAAATCGATGATTGACCCATGTGTGTTTGTAGATGACAATGGGCAGGCGTATTTATTTTACGGTGGCGGCGGTAAATGCGAAGGTGGCAAACTGAAAGACAACATGATCGAAGTTGATGGCGAAATGAAGCCGATGGAAGGGTTGGTCGATTTCCATGAAGCCTCATGGGTACACAAGAGCAATGGCGTTTATTACCTGTCGTATTCCGACAACCATGATGAGGGCGATGACAAGGAAGGGGTAAAAGGAGACAACCGGATGAGGTATGCCACAAGTAACTGCCCGCTGGGGCCATGGAAATACCAGGGGATCTACATGGATCCGACCGACAGCTACACCAATCATGGTTCAATTGTTGAATATAAGGGGCAGTCGTACGCTTTTTACCATAATAGTAAATTGTCAAGTGATAATGGGAAGTTTAATGATTGGCAAAGATCGATTTGCGTAGATAAACTTTTTTATAATCCGGATGGAACAATTCAAAAAGTGATTAAGACCAATAAATAAATTTGGGTGATGGGTTACTTGATTTTGTTGACCTCTGATACAACCTTTTAAAACATCGCTTGGTTTGCTTCTCACCGCCATATTGATTATCCTTCAAAAATGATGCCTACCAGTATTGTTACATCTATAAATATGAAGTGAATATTCCCAAAGGTGCTCAGAAAGTAACGCTTCCGAATAACCGCAGAATCATAGTTTTTTCGCTGACAGTTGCCGAGAATAATAGTGATGGTGGTAAAGTTCTTCAACCTTTGTATGACTACTTTGATAATGCAAAAGATTTCGAGTTAGGGCAAGATAAAACCCCTGTACCCACTCTTTGAAAATAGAAAAATGAAGCTTCCGGGTTCTGGACAAAAACACAACTGATAAAACAATTCAAAGATGAAATTTCAAAAGAAAAGTATTTATTTAATTGTCACGATTGCTATCATCAGCATGATCTCCTGTCAGAACAAATATAAATTTCCATTTCAGGATCCGGCTTTATCCATCGAAAAACGGGTCGACGATTTGGTGTCGAGGATGACGCTTGAGGAGAAAATTGGTCAGGTGGTGAGTGATGCCGATTCAGTTTCGCGTTTGGGAATTCCAAAATACAACTGGTGGAATGAATGTTTGCATGGCGTTGCCCGTGCCGGTAATGCAACTGTTTTCCCTCAATCGATCGGTATGGCGGCTACATGGGACACTGCTCTAATTCATAAACTGGGTAATGCCATCTCTGATGAAGCAAGGGCAAAACACCATAATTATAAAAATCAGGAGCAGTTCAGATTTTTCAGGGGCTTACTTTCTGGAGTCCCAATATTAATATCTTTCGCGATCCCCGTTGGGGAAGAGGTATGGAAACCTATGGCGAGGACCCGTTTCTAACAGGTAGCATTGGCGTTCAATTTATTAAGGGATTACAAGGGAATGATCCCAAGTACTTCAAAGTAATAGCAACATCAAAGCATTATGTGGTTCACAGTGGCCCAGAGATCGGCCGACATTCTTTTGATGCTGTTGTAACCGATCGTGATATGCTGGAAACTTACACGCCTGCATTCCTGATGACAGTAAAGGAAGCCAATGTTCAGTCGGTTATGTGCGCTTACAACCGTACCAATGAACAGGTATGTTGCGGAAGCAACCATTTGTTAACCGAGCTGTTACGGGATTCAATGGGTTTCAAAGGCTACATTGTTTCGGATTGCGATGCCATCGAAGATTTTTATACCGGGCATAAAATTGTTAATACGAAACCTGAAGCTGCTGCGATGGGAGTAAAAGCCGGAAACGACCTAAATTGCGGGAGGACCTATAAGGGATTGCTTGAAGCTGTTAAAACCGGTCTGCTTACTGAAGCCGAAATTGATGTATCCTTAAAACGATTGATGAAGGCACGTTTTGAACTTGGTATGTTTGATCCTGACGAAATGGTTCCTTACGCGAAGATTCCTTTATCAGTTGTCGAATCTGACGAACATGTTAAGATTGCAGAAGAGGCTGCCAGAGAATCTATGGTATTGCTGAAAAATTCGAACAACCTCCTTCCTTTGGATAAAGCTGTAAAAACTTTAGCGGTGATAGGACCAAATGCAAATGATGTAGAAGTGATGTATGCCAACTACAATGGTTATTCCAGGAATCCGGTTACCCCGCTTGACGGGATCAAAAAGAAATTGCCCAATACGAAAGTACTGTATGCCCGTGGCTGTAACCTTGCTGAAAACTTGCCTGCCCTGGAGATTATACCCAACGAAATGCTTTTCACTGCATCGGACATGAAAAAGCATGGGCTAAAAGGTGAATATTTCCCGAACCGTAATTTTAAGGGTCAACCCCAAATGAGACGCGTGGACGATAAAATTGAATTTAACTGGTGGGACGGTACTCCTGGCAAAGGCTTCGATGACAACAATTTTAGCGTACATTGGAGTGGATTTATAAAGGCACCAAAAACCGGTGAATATTACATTGGCGGAGAAGGTGGACATAAGTATCGGATGGAATTTAATGGGGAGCGGATTGTCAAATTCTTTACCCCTGACAATCCTTCAAAAGTTTATAGAAAGAAAACACTTGAAGCCGGAAAATGTTACCCTGTAGATATCTACTTTACCGATACTTGCAGAATGGCATCCATGAATCTTTTATGGCAAGTGCCTGGTGCAGATCTGAAAAAAGAGGCCATGGATATTGCAACAAAAGCCGATGTAATTGTGATGTTTATGGGATTATCACCAAGACTCGAAGGTGAAGAAATGGATGTTGAAGTGAAAGGTTTTAAAGGAGGTGACCGTATTAGTCTCGGTCTTCCTGATGTTCAGTCAGATCTTATCAAATCGATTCAATCTCTCGGCAAACCTGTTGTTTTAGTATTACTAAATGGCAGCGCTGTTTCCATCAACTGGGAAAAAGAAAATATTCCGGCCATACTAGAAGCATGGTACCCGGGGCAGGCTGGTGGTACTGCTATTGCTGACATCCTTTTTGGCGATTACAACCCTTCGGGACGTTTGCCAATCACCTTTTATAAATCGGCTGACGACCTGCCCGATTTTAGCAATTACAACATGGAGGGGAAAACCTACCGCTATTTCAGGAAAGAACCGCTATTTGAATTTGGTCATGGATTAAGCTACACGACTTTTACATACAGCAATTTGAATGCGCCGAAAACCATATGTGCAGGAGAATCGGTTAAAGTTTCTGTAACAGTAACAAATTCCGGGAAAACAGATGGAAATGAAATCGTTCAGTTATATATATCCAACCGAACGGCTACTGTTCCGATTCCCATTCGAACTTTAAAGGGATTTGCTAAAATATTTCTAAAAGCCGGAGAAGCTAAGGTTGTTGAAATGATCCTCAAGCCAGAAGACTTCTCAATCATCAACGAATCGGGGAAAAGAATTATCCAGTCCGGTCAATTTCTGTTATCAATGGGTGGTTGCCAACCAAGTGAATCTTCTTTGACTTCCAAGAAGGTGTTAACAGCAGAGTTAAGTTTAAAAAAGGAATAGCATATCGGAATCGTCAAAATGAAAACCGCGTTAAATGCGGCATTGAGTTGATACGAAACAAAAAATAATAAATAAAAATGAAAAAGAATGAATCAACATTAAACAGGAATAATTTTCAGTCAAAGATGAAATGTAATGCTGCATTAATTTTTATTGCATGTATTGCTTTTATTCTTGGAATTGCACCGGTATCTGCACAAAATTCAGGGTTCGGTTCTGAAAAAACTTCCTGGCATGGATATGACCGGTACGATTTTGTGATGGACGAGCAAACTCTGGAAATAACCCCAATCAAAGCGCCGGAAGGTGAAAAAAATGGTGTTGGGGCTCCGGAAAAGGGACAGCGACGTTGTATTGTGATCGTTCCAAAGATTGCAGCGCCAGGCAATCCATGGTCGTGGCAAGCCTGCTATTGGGATCACCGGCCCCAGGCCGAGGTGGAACTGCTCGGGCGTGGTTTTCACATTGCTTTCATCACCCCCGACCCGGGCAAGCAGTGGGACGCATGGTACACTTTCCTGACGGAGAAGCATGGGTTGTCGAATAAACCGGCGTTCGACGGCATGAGCAAGGGCGGCGTAAATGCTTATCAATGGGCCACTGCCAATCCTGACAAGGTTTCTGCGATTTACGCCGACAACCCCGCTATTAGGCAAGAAGATATTTCGAAGATGGTAGAACTCGCCAGGCGCGACGTGCCGTTGCTGAACGTTTGTGGCAGCCTCGATTTTGTCCTGGGTTGTACAAAGGCCGTCGAGAACGTTTATCACCAAGCGGGAGGCCGGATCACCATCATGATCAAGGAAGGCGCCGCCCATCATCCGCACAGTTTGCAGGATCCCAAGATAATCGCCGACTTCATCGAACAGGCTCAGGCCGCTCCGGCCGCCCAGCCTGCTTTCCTTGACGACTCCTACGTCAAGTCCTCTTATTACAGCGTCGGGAATTCCTACATCTACCTCCCAAAGGAGGATACTTACGCCACTTGCCGGGGACCGCAGTTCTCCCCGTGCTATGACCGTTATGACAAGACCATCCGGTCGTGGGGAAACACTGGTCTGGCAGTGCTCGTGCCGAAAAATCCGGCCCCCGGGAAGTTGTGGGTTATGCGCGCAGATCGCATCGACCGTACTACTTCGGAGATTGATCTGGCTTTGCTCGCCAAGGGGTATTATATCGTCGCCCCGCCGCTGCTTGCACAGCGAGGCCCGCAGCGTGAGGATTGGAATGCTGTTTATAAACTCATGACCGACGCTGGTTTCTCCAAAAAGCCGGCACTGGAAGGCATCGGCGCGAGCGCCGGGGAGGCATACGCCTGGGCTGTCGAAAATGCGGACAAGGTTTCGTGCATCTACGGCGAGAACCCCGTCTTGCGCGGCACAATGGTCACGAAGGGAAATCCTGACGAAGACGCAAAAGTGCCGCACATTGATGATCTTTCGCCGCTCGCCAAAGCTGGAGCGTCGATCTTGCATGTTTGCGGCAGCCTCGATCCATGGCTCGGCCGCGAAACACGGGTGGCGGAGAAGAAATACAAGAAACTTGGCGGAAACTTTAAGGTGATCATCCACAAGGGTGATGGCCATTTTGCAATTGGATCGGAGGATCCGAAACCAGTAGTGGATTTCATCGTGGACAAAACACAGTAATCTGTGGAGTAGGGTGGGTATTAAAGATAGGTATAGATAACACACTGATCAGTGATCACGTCTTGTTTTTATAATTCGAAGGAATGTTCATGCCATTGCTTTTGGTTGACAGGGCAGGCCGAAGGGATGCTAAATAAAAAGATTCTATTAACAATGGAAACTTCCATGATAAAAAAAATCAAATCCTATTTATAATCTAAACATCAAACAAAATGAAAATCAAGAGTCTTTTTTCTATACTTGTTGGAGTGTTGCTGCTTTTTATCTGTGCATCAGTACAAACTAGCAAGAAAACTCCGCTCGACTACGTAAACCCTAATATTGGAGGGGTAGGTTATCTGCTGGTCGCAACATGAATTCGATTTCTTGCGATCGTTACAGTTCATTCAAAGTTTCCCGTAATGAAACTCACTGCGATTGCCTAACAATTCAGGAACTGGGGCAAATCAGAAATAAGGAGATCGGTAAATTCAGAATGGAGACCATTCGCGACATATTCATTTTTGCGTGTTATACCGGATTGGGCTATGCAGAACTAAAAAAGTTGAACAGTACACATATCCATCAAGGAAATGATGACGGAGAATGGCTCATTATTGACCGGACCAAGACAGATATCCGGTGTAGAGTTCCTTCTATTACCTCAAGCCAAAGCCATATTGCCGAAATATGAAAATTTCCCCGTAATCCAGAACAGAGGGAAATTGCTTCCTGTGCGCTCAAACCAAAAAATGAATGAATATCTCAAAGAACTAGCAGGCATATGTGGAATCAAAAAGAATTTATCTATGCATGTAGCCCGTCATACATTTGCCACATCAGTAACCCTGTCGAACGGTGTTCCGATAGAAACCCTTTCAAAGATGTTGGGACTACTTCATTAAAGAAAAGATTCAAATAAACCTATAAACCTAAAGAAGCAGAAATAAACATTTCTGATTTAAATAAGTATGGTATGGAACCTAATCTGAATTTGTTACAACGAAATAGAACCTCGTACAATTAATCCTTTTTGCATGAATTCTCATAATATTGAATTCATTTTTTAGATTTGTCAGGTGAAAATATAAATCAGCACTCTCTCACAGAAACTAATGATACCTATAGAGTCCAAAATATTGAAGGAATTAAAGAAGGGGGATCATTTCGCTTTTGAAAAAATATTTGAACGATATAGTAAGCAATTGTTTCAATTCTCATTGAGCTACTTAAAGTCAGAAGAAGCGGCTGAAGATATTGTACAGGAAGTTTTTATTAAAATCTGGAACAATAGAAAAGAACTAAAAACGGATACGTCTTTCCAATCTTACCTGTTTACAATAGCGCTTAACTCAATCCGTAAATATTTTAATCAACTTTCAAGGTTAAACGAATTAAAGCATGATATTTTATTTGATTCATCTGGACTCAAATCTGATTTCGATGACCGTTCCGATTATCAGGCAATGTTGGATAAACTGGAGGAATTGATTAAACAGATGCCTGAAAAACGCAAGGAAGTTTTCATCAAAAAGAAGATCGAAGAGAAATCGCTGAAAGAAATTTCTGAAGAATTAAATATTAGCACGAAAACGGTGGAATACCATATTACTGAAGCCATGCGATTTTTAAAGAGTGAGTTTGATAAACTACAGATTCAAGGTTTAATATTCTTTCATCTTTTTATTGGTTAATCCGCGATCCTCTGCCGTCAATCCCAATTGTTGTAAACAATTGAATTGCCTTATAAGCTTTTGATTTTCTGAAAACCCGGCCTTATTCTTACTACGTATTTCATTTTACTATATCTGTATGTTGCAATACTACAGTATCTTAATAATGCTAGATTTGTTTTTTTTTAGGAATATCAAAAAAAGTGAAGAAAGATTATTTTTTCACTAGGGATATCCATTGTTTCAGGATATAATGACAGAAGTTTGATTTAAAGGTTTAGATATAAAACCATGGAAAATAAAATCAACTATAAAACACTACTCGATTTTTCAAAAGGGAAATACTCGTATAACGAGTATTTGGATATAAAACATTGGTTTACCAATGTCAGAAATGATATAGAGGTCGAAGAACAATTGTTTAACCAATGGCAAGGATTTTCCGACAGCGCAAATACCAAGTCCCTTCATTCTATTTTTGAGAAAATACAGTATAATATATTACTTGAAGAGAAAAAAAATGAGAAGGGAAAGAGTATCTGGCAATATTATCGGCAGGTGGCTGCTATTTTAATTCCGTTAATCGCAATTTCTGCTTCATTGTATTTTTTCACCAAACCGAGCCAAACAACTGCACAGGCATGGCTAGAAATTAATGTTCCTGAAGGTGCTAGGATCGAATTTTTGCTTCCCGACAGCACTTCAGGTTGGTTGAACAGCGGAGCAAAACTAAAATATCCGGTTGAATTTACCAGTCATCGAAAAGTTGAACTCATGGGTGAAGCATTTTTTAATGTTAAGCATAGGGAGCATTCTGATTTTACTGTTGGAGTGAAGGATATGAATATAAAAGTTTTAGGAACGAAGTTTAATGTGTCTGCCTATGCCAACGAAGCTGTTACCGAGATTGTTTTGAAAGAAGGGAAAGTTGAGGTAAAAGGCAAAACAGCAACATTTAATCAAGTTCTTCATCCTGGTGAAAAAATATCATATAATCACGAAAAAAACTCTCTTGATAAATTGGCTGTTGACCCGAATATTTATTCAGCATGGACAAGTGGGTATTTGGTAATTGATAATGAACCTTTGGAGCAAGCAGCAAAAAAACTTGAACGATGGTATGGTGTTGAGATTTCAATTCAGGATGAGTCACTGAAAAAATTCAGGTTTAAGGCAACCTTTAAGGAGGAGTCACTTGATGAAGTTTTACGGTTTATTGCTATGACAACACCAATAACCTACAAAATAGAAACCCGGGGTCAAGACTCGAACGGAATTCTAAAAAAGAAACAAGTAATAATAAAACTTAAACGATAAAATGCAAAACAGGAAAGTGTTTGCAGCACTTTCCTGAAAGGTTGCAGAGCGAAGAACAACAAATTTTAATCACTCTAACAAATGTAAATTTATGGAAAAATTTCGAGAACCAAGGGCATCGATAACCTTTTCCGCAAGGAAAGGTTCTGCCTTAAAAAAAATGTTCAGAATGGTACGATTTACTTTATTCTGTTTTTTCCTTAGCCTCATTCAGGTTATGGCTTTGGATTCCTACTCTCAACAGACGCGGATTTCATTAAACCAGCACGATCAACGACTGGAAGAAGTATTAAAAACAATTGAGGACAAGTCTGAGTTTTTCTTTCTGTACAACAGAGATTTGATCAATGTCAATCAGAAGGTGAACATTAATGCATCAAATCAGACGATTAACAGAATCCTAGATGAATTGCTTAAAGGGACGGATATTAGTTACTCAGTTGTTAATCGGCAAATAATCCTTTCAAATCTGGAAGGTATATCTGGATTGACTGCCCAGCAGCAAAAATCCATTTCTGGAAAAGTTACGGATTCCTCGGGTGGCTCTTTGCCAGGGGTTTCAGTAGTTGTAAAAGGAACTACTACAGGCACCATCACTGATTCCAATGGAAATTATTTACTTGCCAATGTTCCTGGAAATGCCACTTTGCAGTTTTCATTTGTGGGAATGAAAACACAGGAAATAGTAATTGGTGGAAAAGCAACTATCAATATTACTCTTGCAGATGAAACTATTGGTTTAGATGAAGTTGTTGCCGTTGGTTATGCAACGCAGAGAAAGGAAGATCTGACTGGTGCAGTTTCTGTAGTGAATATGAAAGAGTTGGCGCAACAACCGATTGGAACTGTTACAAGTCAACTCCAAGGAAGAGCTTCAGGTGTTACTATTTTAGGCGGCGGGCAGCCTGGAGAAACTCCCCAAATCCGCATTCGTGGTATTAATACCTTTGGAAATAACACTCCTTTATTTGTTGTCGATGGGATGCCAACTACAAATATCAACAATCTGAACCCAGATGATATTTTAACTATGCAAGTACTAAAGGATGCCTCGGCTTCCATTTATGGTTCGCGTGCCGCTAATGGAGTTATTATCCTTACCACAAAGGCAGGTAGTGGAAAAATTAAAGTGCAATATGATGCTTACTATGGAATTCAAACCGTTGAACAAGGCAATGTCTGGGATTTGAATTCTCCGCAAGAATTAGCAGACCTTAAATGGAGTGCAATGAAAAACAGCAATCCCGGTGTCGCAATTAATGATCCTCTTTATGGGAATGGTGCCAAACCCGTGTTACCTGATTATATTTACCCAATTGGGCTTCTTGAAGGAGATCCTCGTGTAAACCCTTCTTTATATAATGTGAATCCATTTTATACAAATGTCGCTGATATCCAAAATTTTTATAGAATAACCAAGGCAAATAAATTAGGAACGGATTGGTTTCATGAAATATTTTCAGCAGCTCCAACCATGAAGCATAATCTGGAAGTCAGCGGAGGAAATGAAAATGCAAAATATCTATTCTCCATGAATTATCTGAATCAAGAGGGTACATTAATCAATACTTATCTTAAGCGCTATATCCTAAGAGCAAATATCCAATTTAATGTTACTAAGCGTATTCGTGTTGGAGAAAATATTGCATTCTCTGTAAGGAGCAATCCACAAGTTAACGCTCTCTACGAAGGTAGTCCAATAGGTTATGCCATTCGGGAACAATCTATTATTCCTGTTCATGATATTATGGGAAATTATGGAGGAGCTTATGGGGGAATTTTGGGAGATGCGAAAAATCCGGTTGCAATGTTAGAACGCAACAAAAATAATAAGCAAATGGAAAGTAGTTTGTTTGGAAATGTATTTGGTGAATTTGATGTTATTGATGATCTTACACTACGAACTAGTTTTGGAGGTGCAATATCGAATGGACAGTATCGATCATTTAATTTTCCGGAGTATGAAAATGGGGAAAACAATCCAGCTAACTACTATTCAGAAAGTGCAAATAATAACTATAATTGGACATGGACCAATACACTTCAATACAAAAAAGTATTAAATGATATTCATAAACTAACTTTAATTGCAGGAACTGAAGCATATCAAAACTCAGGTGGCACTGTAGGGGGTACTACTTATGACTATTTCTCATTTGATCCTAATTTTACCACTTTAAGTACCGGGTCTGGTACTCAGACAAATTATAGTTCCAAATATGTCGATGCTTTATTCTCATATATTGGGCGTTTAGATTATATTTATAATGATAAATATCTTTTGGGAGCAACTATTCGTCGGGATGGCTCCTCTCGTTTCTTAAATAAACAATATGGATGGTTTCCTGCTGTGAGCGCTGCTTGGCGAATTTCAAAAGAAAGCTTCATGCAAGGTGCCAATCTTGAGTGGATTGATGATTTGAAGTTGCGAACTGGGTATGGCATAATGGGAAATCAATTAAATGTAGATGCAGCGAATGCTTTTACCACATATGGAAGTGATCGTGTACTATCGTCTTATGATATAACAGGGTCAGGAAACTCTTTAATTGAAGGGTTTAAGAAAAATAGGGTCGGAAATCCAGATGCGGAATGGGAGAAAAATATCAATTTAAATATTGGACTAGATGCAACCCTATTTAAAGGGAAATTAAATTTAACAATCGATTACTATCGTAAGGATATTAAAGATATGCTTTATAATCCTGATTTAATCGGAACTGCGGGACTGGCTTCAAAACCATTTGTAAATGTAGCAGCAATGAGAAATAAAGGAATTGATTTATCAGCCTCTACATTTTTTAATATTACAAAAGACTTAAAATTAGATGCAAGCCTGACTTTTACAAGCTTTAATAATAAAATTTTAAATGTTTCCAATTTAGCCAGTTATTTCGACATAGATAGCCGACGCTTCAGCGGCAGTACAATTGTACGTAATGCCGTAGGGCATTCTGTGGGACAATTCTATGGGTTTAAAACTGATGGGTTCTGGAATTCACAAGAAGAAATTGATGCAGCCAATGCAAGTGTAAGAAATACTGAAGATCCGAATGCTGTTTATCAAAGTGATGTAAAAGTTGGAAGGTTTCGATATGCTGATACCAATGGAGATGGAAAAATCACATTTGATGATCGTACATTCTTAGGAAATCCAAATCCTGATTTTAGTTATGGATTAAATCTCGGGTTAAATTATAAGAATTTTGATTTCGGTATTTTCTTTTATGGAGTCTCAGGCAATGACATCTGGAATAATGTACTTTGGTGGACGGATTTTTATAGCAATTTGAAAGGTCCCAAAAGTCATACTGCATTGAATAATTCTTGGACGCCACAAAACCACAATGCAAAAGCACCTATTCAAGAAGAGTTGGGATCTTTCTCTAGTTCGAGTGTTCCTAATTCATATTTCGTAGAAAATGGATCGTATTTAAGAGCCAAAAATATACAAATCGGTTATACTTTTTCTCCAAAACTGTTAGAATTGGTAAAGATCGATAAACTTCGTATATATTTTCAAGCAGAAAATCTATTTACCATCACGAAGTATTCAGGTTTAGATCCTGAAGTTTCAGGAAACTCAGTAAATTTCGGCATTGATGAAGGAAGCTACCCTACTCCGAAACAGTTTTTAATGGGGGTAAATCTTACATTCTAATGTCAATTTTAAACTAAAAAGAATCAGTAATATGAAAAAGTTAAAAAATATATTTGTACTATCCGGAGTCATATTATTTTCGGCATTTATTTCTTGTAATGAAGAATTTCTTCAAAAACCTGTTCAAGGAGCTCTGGGCGATGAGGTATTGGCAAATAAGGCAGGAGTTGAAAAACTACTTGTTGGTGCGTATGCATTAATGGATGGTATTGGAGCTGGAAATGGATGGGAAGGTGCTCCCGATAACTGGATTTATGGTAGTATCGCTGGAGGTGATGCTCATAAAGGGAGTTTCGGTGGTGATCTGCCAGCGATTGATCCCATTGTAAAGTTTATTGCAGATGGCAGTAATAATTTTTTTAATATTAAATGGAAAGTATTATATAATGGAGTGACTGCTTCGAATTCCGTCTTGATCGAATTACCGCTTGCAAAAAATATTTTGGAGGCTGATAGAAAGAATATAGAGGCTCAGGCGCGATTCCTTCGCGGTCATTTTTATTTCGAACTAAAAAAAATGTTCAATATGGTTCCTTGGATTGATGAAGCCACAACTGATTTTAACCAACCAAACGATGTGGATATCTGGCCGAAGATTGAAGCGGATTTCAAATTCGCATTCGATAATTTGCCTCCTATACAAGCACAAGTTGGACGAGCAAATAAATGGGCTGCAGGATCTTATTTGGGAAAAACTTATTTATATCAAAAAAAATATTCTGAAGCTATAGCCATATTTGATCAGGTGATTTCTGAAGGTCAAACTTCCAATGGACTAAAATATGGGTTGGTTGAAAAATTTGAGGATAATTTTGATGCAGCGACAAAAAACAATAAAGAATCAGTATTTGCCATTCAGATGACCGCTAATAATGGGACAAACTCTGTAGGGAACTCAAATCAAGGAGGGATGATCTGTTTTCCTGGTGGGAATGCTCCATTCCGTCGTAGTGGCGGTTATCACCAGCCAAGCCAAGAACTGGTTAATTCATACCGTACAGACGCATCAGGCTTACCATTGGTAGATGCCTATAATCAGGCGGCCGTAAAAAACGACATGGGATTACTTTCTAGTGAAGAATTTACTCCTGATGGCGGAAATCTTGATCCGCGCTTAGATTGGACTGTGGGACGTCGCGGAATACCGTTTCACGACTGGGGATATTATCCTGGTGCATCTTGGGTACTCACTCAATCCTATAGTGGACCTTATGGCCCAAAGAAAAATGTCTATTGGCAAGCCACTCAAGATATTTATGCCGACCAAAGTTCATGGGCTCCAGGAACTGCTATTAATGTATTGGTTATTCGTTTTGCTGATGTATTATTAATGGCTGCAGAGGCACACGCCAATGCTGGTTCATTAGTTAAAGCCCAGGAATATGTTAATTTGGTTAGAGCAAGAGCTGCAAATAAAGTTTGCTGGTTAAATGATTATAAAGATCCAAAAAAACCTTTGGATGGATTCTCCAATTTGCCAGCTGCTAATTATGTTATCTCGATTTATCCAGCGGGATACTTTGACGGAATAGGAAAAGATAGGGCACTTAAAGCCATCTATTTTGAGAGAAAACTTGAGCTTGCGATGGAAGGACATCGTTTCTTTGATCTTGTACGTTGGGGAATTGCTGAAACAGCTTTGAATAATTATTTTAACTACGAAGGTACTATCGTTACAGATATTAGAGGCGGAAAGTTTATGAAAGGAAGAAGTGAATATTATCCTATTCCTAATTCGCAAATTGATTTAAGCAAAACACCAAATGGTTTTTTGTTAAAACAGAACCCAGGATATAATTAAATTTCTTTTAACTAGACAAAGGATTTTGGTTAACCGTTTATTTGAAAATTAAAAAAGGAAGATTCATATTTAAAGACATGAATAAACAATATGAATTGGGTGTAATTTGTAGTTACCTAAAATCCTTATAATAATACTTCTAAGAGTTGTCATAACATTGTGCAAAATATTAATGCACAATGTTTGGCAACTGTAAAATTCCTATGTTTTAGGACAAAAACGACATCTTTAAAGTTGCTTATAAGTGACTCTGAAAAATTCCGCATGATCTATCACCTTTAAAAACAGGCATGTAGCCGTTTTGCTGACTTTATTTAGGATATAAAAAGAGTGTCATTTTCTACATGAAGGACTGGTGAAATTATTTAATTCTACTTGGATTGTCAGGCTAAACTATTTCTGGGAAGGTTTCCAATTGATAATTACTGGAGATATATGTACCCTTTCCCGAAAATTGGGATCAAATGGAAAATCCGTGGACTAAATGAATTATGCACATATTTTAAGAATCGTTAAAATAAGAAATTGACATTTATGACTCCTCTGAATTAGACTTTGAAATCTTTAGATTTTAACAAGAGATGTTCAGTAATGGCATTTAAGATTCTGTTTTACAGGGCAATTTGCTTGGATTGCATTTAGAAAATAGCTGAATAATTTAGTCAGAAATTTATATTCTGTTATGCAATAAAGCATTCTTCGTAGCTTATGTTTTCTCATAGAATAATCATTTTACACGCACTAGTTAAAGCTGCATTTTCATATTGGAACGATTAAACTTGAAAGTCATAAAATTTATTGACAGTAAATAACAGTTTGTATCAAAGCGTTGGAAACGACCATCAGAATGGCTAGTTGTCATAAACAAGTTATGAATATATAGTGTCTATCTATAAACATCAAATTATTGATAACTAATTATATATCAATGAATAATAGTGAATTTCGAATCGAGAGTAAAGATGGCAGCATGTTTTATCTTATTCTGTGCAGCTTCGCATCTGCTATGGGTGGATTGCTTTTTGGATATGATATGTTTGTCATTTCTGGGGCTAAAGACCTTGTTGTTAATCATTTCCAGTTGTCTATTTTGATGGAAGGATGGTTTGTTAGTTCAGCAATGGTTGGTGCCATGATTGGGTGCTTAATTGCCGGAACGGTAAGCGACAGGTTTGGACGCAAAAAAGTGCTTGTTATTTCTTCTATATTTCTATTAGTATGTTCTATAGGCTGCGGCTTGGCATGGTCAACCGCATCTTTAATCTTTTTTCGTTGGATAGGTGGCGTTGGTGTTGGCATAGCATCAATGGTTTGTCCACTGTATATATCAGAAATATCTCCTGCCCGAATTAGAGGAAGAATGGTAACATTATTTCAATTAGCAATATGTGTTGGTATTGTTATGGCAATAATGGTAAATACAGGATTGTTTTCATGGCATGATTCCATTAAAAACAGCAACACAGGTAGACTGTCAAGTTCAATATTCGTTAAAGACATCTGGAGAAGCATGTTGGGAATGGAATCTTTGCCTTCGATATTATTTTTTATATCATGTTTATTTATTGCAGAAAGTCCTCGTTGGCTTGCTGGGAAAGGGAGAAAAGACGAGGCAATGAAAGTGCTTGAACGCATTAATGGAATAGAAGTCGCTACTGAACAAATGAAGCAAATTACTACAACTTTTGAAGCAGAAAATGGGTCGATAAAAGAATTGCTTAAACCAGGGTTGCGGTTGGTTTTGTTTATGACACTTTTTCTTGCCGTAATTTCAGAGTTCAGCGGCATAACGACTATCTGGAATTTTGGACCAGAGATTATTCGAGGGCAAGGTATTCAACTTACCAATGAGATGACCGGAATGATTGTAATTGCATCATCTCTTTCTGCTTTTACGTTATTGGCTGTTTGGTTAATGGATATTGCCGGACGTAGAACACTTTTATTTTGGGGCAGTTTGGGATGTTTTATCTCACTTGTTTCACTTGGATTTTTATTAGGCAACGAAAATTCTTCAAGCATATTAAAAGTTGCGGTAATTACCATGTATGTTGCATGCTTTGCCTTTTCGATGGGACCAATTAAATGGGTTTTTATTTCTGAAATATTTCCAACAAGGATTAGGGGCCGGGCAGTAGCTATCAGCACTATGGCTGTATGGACTGCAGATGCTATCTTAAATCAGTTGTTTCCGGTTCTAAGAGATAATTTAGGTAAAAGTATGACATTCTATTTTTTCGCAATAATTCTGATTCCTCAATTTTTCTTTATATGGAAAATAATGCCGGAAACGAAAGGCAAATCGCTTGAGGAAATAGAGCATTTATTACATAAAAAAAATACGAAATAGAATTGTGTACAGTACCATGTATTTTTTGGTAAAGCTGCACAATTGAACCGTCGTACCAAAATTAACTTAACACTAGTTGTTCAGGCGCTATGAATTGTGTAGTGAATATTTGCTGAATTTGAGAAATGAGAAGTAGCTCTAATAATTTAATGAAACAAATGAACTTTTAACATCAGATATGGAATATAAATATGGGGTACATCAATTTTTATGGAAAGCCCATTGGACAGATAATGACCTGCCCATATTGGATTCTGCAAGTCAAATGGGGTGTACCCTTTTTGAATTGTCGCTTGGAGACGATGTCAAATTTAATAGGAACCGACTTCGTAAACATGCCGAATCACTTGGAATGGAACTAACCGTTGGTCCCGGAAACCTCTGGCCGGAAAACTGCAATATATCGGATGATGATCCTAAGCGTCGAGAATATGGACTAACATGGCACAAGAAGATTATAGACCAAGCTGCTGAGTTGGGAGCAGTTGCTTATTGTGGCGCTATATATGGGCATCCGGGTCATGTGTGCAAACGACGCCCACCGGCTGATGAATTGTTACGAACAGCTGAGAACCTAAGAAAACTTGCAGAATATGCTCATAACTTAGACGTAAAATTAGTCATCGAACCGATGAGTAAATTTCGTAATCACTTGATTAATACGGCTGAACAGGCAATGCGATTGATCGATTTATCCAGCCATTCAAATATTCTGGTGAATTTAGATACCTACCACATGATTACCGAAGAACGTGATTATGGTAAGGCCATTGAATTGGTGTTGCCCGTTTTATGGGGGATTCATGCATGCGAAAACGACCGAGGTGTGCCTGGAGGTGGTCTTGTTCCATGGCATACTGTTTTTGACGCTCTTGCGAATACGGAGAATTGTGTAAGGTTGATGTTGGAAACATACAACACTGGTGACTCTGGCTTGGGTTATACTCATGGTATCTTTCAAAATCTCTGTCCTGATCCCGAAGAATTTGTAAGAAAAGGGTTGCTTTTTTTAAAAGGGTCAGAATATAAAGAAGGGAAGATAGCTTCCTCCGGATCACAATCTAAATCATTTGTTGGGTTTGGTTTTGGGGCTATCCAATCCGGATTGTTCTTGTATGAGGCAATGTGTAGTAACAATTTTAAAAGTTTTGTCATTGCTGAAATTGATCCTGCATTAGTGAATGCAGTTAGAAATTCAGGGGGATTTTGTCAAATTAACGTAGCTCATACGAATGGAATCTCAACTGAACGAATTGGGCCCATTCAGATATTTAATCCCAATGTAGCCGAAGACCGTCTTTTATTAATCAATGCAGTGGCTGAGGCGGATGAGCTGGCAACGGCTTTGCCTAGTGTTTCTTTTTTTGATAAAGGAGGAGAAGCATCAGTTGTTAATATATTGTCCGAAGGCTTTAAGAAAGCTGACACTGACTGCAGAAAAATAATCTATGTGGCAGAAAACCATAACCAAGCAGCAGAGATTCTGCAAGCCGCGGTAGTAAAGGCATTAGGCACAGAAGTATCCTCTAATATTCAATTCCTTAATACTGTTATAGGAAAGATGTCAGGGATTGTGACTGATGAAGAAGAACAAAAACGATTGGGAATCATAACCATGACGCCTGAAATTCCAAAAGCAATACTAGTTGAAGAATTTAACCGAATTCTGTTATCAAAAATTAATTTGCCTGGTTTTGAAAGAGGCATTAAAGTATTTGAAGAAAAGTCTGATTTATTGCCGTTTGAAGAGGCAAAGCTATATGGTCATAATGCCATTCATGCTTTGATCGGATATCTGGCTTATAAACGTGGCTATAAGTACATGGTTGAAGCAGGAAATGATATCGAACTAATGAAAATAGCCAAAGATGCATTTTTACTTGAGGCTGGTGCCGGTCTGATTTATAAATATAAAGGAGTTGATGAATTGTTTACAGTGGTAGGATTTATGAGGTATGCCGACAATTTATTAGTTCGAATGGTAAATCCTTTTTTGTTAGATGCAGTTTCTCGTGTTATTCGCGACTCAAAAAGAAAATTAGGATGGGATGATCGTTTGATTGGAGCTATGCGATTATCATTAGCCGCCGGTGTTCCACCCAAACGATTAGCGAAAAGTGTATCGATCGCGTTATTGTACAGCTTAAGAGAAAGTTGGTCAATAAGTGCACTTGATAACAATGAAGCTAGTAGTGTATTAAATACATTAATTCAAGAGTGAAATATAAAATGAATCCTTTACTGTCCATTTGTATTGCATATCATTATTATTCACATTATCAAATATTTAAATCTGTGTTTTATCTAAACACTATGTGATAAAATTGAGTAAGCACTTTAAAATGCTTTTACTTTTCTTCGGTTTGACGTGAAACGAAACAAATAAAGTTGTCAAAGTTTAGATATTGAATATGTGTTTTTGGTGGATTTGGTGACTTGGAGATTTTGTAGCATTATATGTTTTGATATTTTTTTTGGAAGACCTCAATAATGGAAATACGACATTTTACCATTATTATTGCTTGGAACATAATATAAATTAAATATTCACTTTAAAGTAGGTATATAAATGAAAACAATATTGGTGAAGTTAATATTGATTTTGACATTAGGATTAGTGTTAAATAATATATCCGCTCAGGAAAGAGATAAGCCACAAAGGTTCGGCTTTTCTTACAGTTTCCCAGAAACTTACCGCGATTGGCCGAATGCTTTTATGGCAGGTAATGGAAAAATGGGGATCATCGTTTTTTGTAACCCGTTGAATGAAACGGTTATTTTTAATGACCGGGGCTTTTTTATGGCTTCAACTTCTGAACGAAAATTTAACCAGGTTAGCAAAGAAGATTTAAATACCATCAGGGATTATTGCATTAACGGAGATTACAAAATGGCAAATACCTTGGCTGTGAAAGCAGCCGGATGGGTCGGCGGCGGCGAACAGGATAAACATCCCGGATTCGAAATGTTGATTTCCACTCCTGAAGATGGAGAAATTCGGAATTACTCACGCATTTGTAATTATCGCACAGGCGAAATCGTGGTTAAATGGACCGATAACCGTGGCGACTGGGAGCGAAAGTCATTTGTGTCCCGGGCTGATGATGTAATTGTCCAATATTTAACTCCACCGAAAGGAAAAACAGTAACTTGTTCAATTCAGTTGGGTACCGATCCCGGAATGCACTTTCCTTCAGGAATGACATTCACCAATGCATCTGATGTTGATAATCTGAATATGCGGGTTAATTATCCTTCAGGAACCAATGGGGCTGGTTACGAAGGCGTGGTAAGGGTAATTGTTTCCGGAGGAAAAAAGAGTTTGATCAATAATACGTTAAAGGTGTCGGATGCGAATTCAATTATACTGATGACCCGTACAAAAAAATATTA
Organism: Aquipluma nitroreducens; assembly: GCF_009689585.1. Classification (GTDB taxonomy): domain Bacteria; phylum Bacteroidota; class Bacteroidia; order Bacteroidales; family Prolixibacteraceae; genus Aquipluma; species Aquipluma nitroreducens. Next base: position 5,157,395 of record NZ_AP018694.1, read on the forward strand.
CAGTGATTGTGAGAAACAATGGGAACAAGAAAATATCCAATTCGAGTTGAAAACGATGTCTTCAGACTATAACACACTGCTAAAAGGACAAATTAGTACACATCAGGCAATCTACGACAGGGTTAAGTTTGATTTGAATGCGGGTAAAGCAGACCGCACCCGATCAAATGAAGAATTATTGGATATGCAAAAAAAATCCACCATGCCGGTTAAGGCCCTTTGGGAGAGAATTTTTGATTCCGGACGTTACTATTACCTTTCATCCAGTAGTACCCAATCTCCTCCTGACTTGCTTGGCCTCTGGACTGGTGACTGCAAGGTTGGCTGGAAAGGGTGGTATCATTTGGACGCGAACCTGAATTTACAGATAGCTGGAGGCAACATCGGAAATATGCCTGAAGCCATGGAAGGCTATTTTACTTTGATAGAAAGATTAGCCCCAGGATTTGAAACTAACGCCACTAAATTATTGGGATGCCGGGGTATGTTATCTGCCGGAAATACTGCCGGACTGAATGGGTTGAGAGCTGATGTCAATACATATTACCCCTATTCGTATTGTACTGGCGAAATGGGCTGGCTGCTTTACCCTTTCTGGGAACACTATTTAATTTCCGGAGATACCACATTTCTTCGCAATCGTATTTATCCTTTATTTAAAAAGATGGGATATTTCTATGAAGATTTTCTGAAAGTTACCGACAGCAACGGCAACTATATTTTTGCAGGATCTATTTCTCCTGAAAACCAACCTAAAGGATTAGGTATTTCGCTGGTAAATAATTCAACGTATGATATTTCGGGAGCCAAGTTCTGTTTGACGGCACTGATAAAAACCTGTAATATTTTAGGCCTTGATCAAGGCTCAGGGCAGAGTGTCGAAAAATGGACTTCAATATTAAATAAACTGCCTCCATACCTAATCAACGATGATGGTGCATTGATGGAGTGGTCATGGAAAGGACTCAATGATAATTATAGTCATAGGCATTCAAGTCACCTTATTACGGTTTGGCCTTTCAGGGAGATTACCCCGGAGAATAATCCTACACTTTTTACTGCGGTCAGACAGACTTTAATGCAGAAAGATGCCTTCAATTATGAAAATGCAGGACATGGATTATTGCACAGTGCACTAATTGCAGCCAACTTAAAAAATTGGGAATCGCTCAATTCGAAAATGATGCGGCTAGTAAGCGAAGATTATTATTATGGCAACTTGATTTCGTCGCATTACAACGGTCATAACGTTTTTTGTACCGATGTCTGTAATGCAGTACCTGCGGTATTAATGGAAATGCTGATTTCTTCAGAGCCCGGAGTTCTGGAACTATTACCTGCTTTACCTCAATCGCTTGAAAAAGGTTCAATTGAAGGCATTAAAGGTAGAAACAGAATAACTGTACAAAAGCTAACTTGGAATATGCGAAACAAAACGTTGAAATGTACTTTGATATCGGATGTTAATCAGGATATTTCGCTGATTATCAGGAACGGGATTAACCATATAAATTGCAGCTCGAAAATTATTGAGTCGCCCCTAGGTGATATTGCAAAGATTATTTCCTTATCGAAAGGGATCAGTACAGAGATTAATATAAGACTAGGTGAAATGCGTTAGAATTAAAAAAGAAAAAAAGTGAACATTTTATTAAATCATGTCATGTGGCATGATAATATTCAAATTATAATTTGAAATAAATAGCAATCAAATTAGCATCAAACTTATTGAATAATAATACTTGTAATAAAAATATGAAAACAAGAAAGTTGAATACAAAAATTGCATCAGAGCAATGATGCGATAAATCAGATATAAATCAAATCAACAGAGACATCTCAGATTTAATGATTGGTTAAAACAGTGTATGGTAAAATAATCATAAATGACTACCAAATTAAATTTAAAAAGATTGATTAATTTATTCAATAAATACGGGGTCGCTTTATAAGCTCATCAAAGTGGTATAAAAAATAAGAAAAGGGGAAAAAGAGGGAAACATGAAAACTATCATGAATTTAATTTGGAATTGTATGCCTCCATAGCTTTTAATTAAGCAAACAGAGGGTCAAATACACCCAAGAACCATAATATACAAAAGATTCATATTGCGGAGTTAAACTAATTTGGCCGCAATTAAATAGCTTTTACTCATATACCAATTATCTTACGTTTAAAAAAATCAAATTAGATATTTAAGTTAAAACTAAAGTTATGCATTTAAAAATTCTTTTCATTGTTTGTTTATTGAATGTCTCCTTTATTATGTCGAATGTAATAGCGCAAGTGCCTTATAAACCAACTTGGGAATCGCTTGACTCTCATAAAATGCCGCAATGGTATAATGATGCCAAAATAGGACTGAGCATGCACTGGGGTGTTTATTCTGTACCTGCATGGGCTCCACGTGAAAAAGGAATCTCATATGCCGAATGGTATGGTTTCAGAATGAATGAAACAGGGAATCCTACCTTTGCTTACCACAAGGAAAACTACGGTGAAAATTTTACTTATGATGATTTTATCTCCAAATGGAAAGCTGAAAACTATAAACCGGACAATTGGGCGAAATTCGCAAAAAAAATGGGTGCAAATTATATTTTTATTACCTCAAAGCACCATGACGGTTTCTGTTTGTGGCCTACGAAATATACCGATCGTAATGCAATGAAAATGGGTCCGAGAAAAGATTTGCTCGGGCAGTTTTTCGAAGCTGGACACAAGGAAAATTTGAAAGTTGGATTGTATTATTCACTCATGGAGTGGTATAATCCTTTGTATACGGGCAAAGACGTTCCGTATACCGGATTGAAAAAGGTGAATAATTATGTGGACGATTATGTCGTATTACAGATTAAGGAACTGATTGATTTATACCACCCAGACTTTTTCTTCTTTGATGGCGAGTGGGATCATTCCGAAGCGTTCTGGAAAATGAAAGAAGTTGTGGCTTATTATTATAACGAAGCGGCTAAGCGAAATCAGGAAGTTTTTGTTAACGATCGGTTTGGTCAGGGTGAACGAGGTAAGCACGGGGACTTGTACAATGTGGAACACGATTTTGGGAAAGAAAATGCAGGTTTACTCTCTCATAAATGGTCATACTGGGAGGGTATCGCGAAAACCTATGGATACAATCAGGATACTGATTTGGAAGATTGTATGTCACCAAAGCAGTTTGTCGATAAGATCATTAAGGCGGTCAGCAAAAATGGAAATTTTGATATCAACGTTGGTCCTACGGCTGCTGGATTGATTCCTAACTACGAGCAATACCCATTGTTGCAACTGGGTGAGTGGCTTAAGACCAATGGTGAGGCCATCTATGGAACTCGTTTTTGGAAAGTTCAGGAGGAAGGTGACGCCTGCTTTACTTCAAAAGATGATAATGTATATGCAATCTTTCTGAAATGGCAGGGCGAAGAATTCAAATTGAAAACGGTAAAACCGGTTGATGGTTCAAAAATAACAATGCTTGGTGTTCCAGGTAATCTAAAATGGGAATGGGACAAGACTAATGGATTAACTATCAAATATCCGCAACAGAAAGCTCGACCTACTTCGTGCAGTTATGCCTGGGCATTTAAAATAAAAGTTAAATAATTATAGCCCAGTTTGAGAAATTAGAAAATAAAACCGTCCTCATTAGTGTGGTTAATTACTTTATAGTTTCTCATTGGTTGTTTTTCTGAGTTGGTCAACTATTTATAAATGGAATTAGATGTATATAATTTACATTATATATATACTATCTTTTAAAATTTATACATTTAGTTTTTAAAGAGTTAAATGTCCATATATAAATTCATTCATACTTTTTAACTGACCAATTCCTTCAAAATATGTGAAGAAAAGAAAATAATAATTTGAGATCAATGCTTTGATTGTCTAAAATTAGAGAAAACAAAACTAGTTCAGTTATCCGGGATGATCGTGGTTGAATAGAAGATATTGTTAGTTTAGTTTTTGTTTGGTTTAGTAAGTCTTTCTTGGTTCATGAGAAGAGGAAGGTTTCCCGGGGGCATAATGCTCTCGGGTTTTAACTCAAGTTGCTTTTATTCACAGATTTTTAGATTAGGCAAGCAATTATGATATAGGAGCGTAAAGAGAGAAATTGAACTGTTATAGAATTTCGTTGGTGGATGGAATTTATCAAAGAGCTTTTATAGAGGCTCAAATATTAACAGTTTAAATTTTAACTATGGAAGCATTTTGTGAAATCATTATGGATTTGGAGAATGAACTGTCCCGGATGGAAGGAGGTACGGAAAATAGACCGGAATAAATGAAGTATGCTATTGGTCGATGCAAGATTGCATTGGATTGAATGGGAGAAGTGTTGATGTTGGGGGATTTCAGAAGAATCATGCAGTCAAAGATGTACTGGAAAGCTGTTGAAAATAGAGATTTGGGATGGTCAAGGGAAAAGATTTAAACTGATTGATTTATAGTATTCAAACTTTTATTCGTTGGTACAATATGAAGCAAAAAAGATAGGGCTCTCTTTAATTTGTAAATATTTTATTGATTGATGTAAAATTCTATCATATGGATTTAGAAAATAATCTCTAGTTTAGCCAATGGGTGCCCATACATCGAAAGGAGAGAAATTGCCCTTTTATACAGATAGATCAGTTCTCGTTTAAGGAAAAAGTAGAATGATTGATGGTATGAGTGAAGACAAGAAAAAATCAATTTACGAGAGCCACTTGATTTGTAATATAATCGGAGAAAATAAAAGGAGTGAAACTCATAGAGATGATACAAGATGAATAAAATATTTTGTTTTGGTTTAATTAGGACTCCTTGGGTTTAAAGAAGAGGAAGGTGCCCCGGCGGCGTTTCGATGCTCTCTAGATTAAACTTGAAACTTGAATTATTAAAAAATATATGCTTAGGTTTTGTGTTATAAAATGTGATTTTTAATAGAAAATATTGAACTGTTATGGAGTCTGGTGGATGGACGAAACCATTAAAGGGTCTTAAAATGAGACCCAAATATTAACAGTTTAAATTTTTGCTATGGAAACATGTTGTGCAATCATTCTGGACCTTGAAAACGACTTGTCCAGAATGAAAGAAGTTTCGGAAAATATACCGGAACAATTGGAGTATGCTGTCGGACAGTGCAAGGTCGCACTGGACCGGATGCGTAAATTGGTGGTTAGTGAAGGTTTTCCCGACCAGAAGTCGGAAATCTATTTTTTCAAGAAGATCAAACCGGCAGTATATAGCAAACTATTATATTACCGGGCTGTCTTTGAAATTGAGTCCAACCGTAATGAAATCGACAATGACGGGTTGAAGAGATATTTTCAACAGCAAATGGACAAAATCAAGGAGTACATGGACCAGCACCAGGTAAAAGTCCAGTATTACAAATGTGGCTTTAAATATTTGGACGAGAAGTATTTCATACGTGAGAACAATGAAATTCCACTTGAAATTCGTGGAGATCATCATCTGCTTGACGAGGACTTCTTTACCTGGCATGACCATACTTTCTCGATGATCAGGGCCAACGAAATGCTGATGGACTATATCCGGAAAGAGTTGGAAAAGCTAGACGACCGAGACGTGGAACCTGCGGAATGTTACCGGTCAACCATGCGTTGGACGGTAAATAAGGTTGACTTCGCGGAAATACTGTATGCCTTCCAGCTTTCTGGTGCTGTCAACCATGGCAAAATAACCGTCAAGGAGTTAGCCGAGGGTATGGGTTACATTTTTAACCTGGATATAACGAAAGACTTATACACGTATTACGGTGAAATCAAACAACGAAAGATCGAGAAAGCCAAGTTTCTGGAACTCCTGAAAAAGGCGCTGAAACGCAGAATCGATGACGACGACAGTAAATAAACATCTGGTATCCGGGAAAAGTACGGATAACCGAAACTCAATTATTATAGTATGTTTTATATCTTTGCTGATGATAGATAAATGATCTGGAAAAACACATCAGAATAAGTTCTGATGATGTAAGAAAATAGAAAGCGTTGGCTTTTATTCTTGCTCTCAAAAACGCCAAATTTTAAGCATAACAAGAATAATAAGTATGACGCTCACGCTATGGCGTGGGCTGTGCTTATTTGTTATGCGGGTGATTGGCGTCACCTTGAGGGCAGTAAGTTATGGTTCACGCTTATTTTTTTTAATAACCCTTTAAAAACAAATTTCCATGACAGACGCTTACACAGAAAAGCTCCTTAAATACGCCGATCTGGTTGTACCGGCCACCGGTTGTCAGTTTGGCGATCCGATTCCAAACTGCCCGTTTATCCTTTTTCACCAGATAGGCAATGAATCGGGCCAGATAGAACAAATCAGCATGTGCCCTTCCGAAGAGCTGGACAAAATGAGGGCCTTCCATAGGGATTGTATGCGAAAGTATATCAACAGAAAATGGAACCCGGAAAACCCGAAAATGAAACTGCAATAAAACTATAGTTATATATAGAATGTTGAAAACCAGCGATTTTATTTTTTTTTTCACTATTCCTGATTAAGGAAAAAACACCCCACCTGAACCCGGATGTATAAAGAAGTATAACTGAATAATTCATATTTGGTGCAGTTCAAAATGTACCAATTTAAATTTATAAGTTATGCCTTCAGAAATTATTACAACCAACGATCTCCGGGAATTCAAAACCGAATTACTTACCGAGTTCAGAAAGATGCTGAAAGAGCATCATGGTCAACCATCAAAAAAGTGGCTCAAATCCTACGAAGTCAAGAAAATGCTCGGTATTTCTCCGGGAACCCTCCAGAACATGAGGATAAACGGAACCATTCCGTTTACCAAAATGGGCGGAATCCTTTTCTATGATTCCGAAGACATCCGAAAAATACTGGAAGACAACAAAAATGTGCCCAGGTTCAGTTTCGACGGGAAACGATGAACTACATCAGGCACCTGAGCGGATTCTTTATCCGGCTGGCAGAAGATCAACGGATGACACCTTATCACATTAGCCTGTATTTTGCATTGTTTCAGCAATGGAATGCGGAACGATTTGGGGATTGGTTTGTCATTTCCAGAAGTGAAATGATGCAACTTTCCCGGATCGGTTCAGCCAATACCTATGCCCGCTGCATAAAAGAACTGTCTGATTGGGGATATATCAGTTACACAGCTTCGTCCAACATCCACTCGGGCAGCCGGGTCTCCTGTATCAGATTCGATACTGCACCTGATATTGCAAGAAATACAGAAATCGATACCGGTATCAAAACTAATACTTCAACCGATACCGGTAATGATACCGGAAGAAATACCGGTATTTCAGGCAGTACCGAAAACGATACAGGAAGGGATACAGCATGTGATACCAGTACTAAATCTGATACTGCATCTGATACAACAAATGATACAGGAAGGAATACCGGTACTTCCAGCAATCCCAAAAGTGATACACGAAGCGATACTGCTAGTGATACCGGTATCACAGCCAATACCGAAACTGATACAGGAAGAAGTACCGTAAGTGAAAAAAAAGATGCTGCCAGTATCAAAACTGATACCGGATGTGATACAGGAAGTGATACACTTCTTATAAACAGTCTAAACAAAAACAAACAGGAAGAAAAGTCAGTCAGAGGAAATCAAAAATTAGATGTTGATGAAAACGGAAAAAAGCAAAAACGACTGCGAACGACAAATTCCAAAAATCTTCCGGATGAGAAATCTCCGGTTCCGGATTTGTCCGAAGTCGAACAATTTTTTGAACAGAACCAGTTTCCGCGCAGCGAGGCGCAGAAGTTTTATGCCCACTACCAGTCGTCAGGCTGGAAGACGGGAGATATGAAAAAAATAATTTCCTGGCAGGCCGTTGCCCGGAAATGGATGAACAATACCCAAAGTTTTAAAACAGATGAACGAGAATTCAATCAAGTCGGGACCAGCAAACACAGTGTCACCGTCAACAAAAATTACGCTGAACCCTTATGAACAGATAGCCGATTATCGCGGCGGAGTATTCAATTTCAATTTACAGACCTGTCTGCAGTGGATGGAAGAACGGGGCAAAATCCTGTTCGGGAACCACTTTTCGATAGTTCCAACGGATATAGAGCTGATCTACAAGCTGCTGGTTTATGCCATCGGCGACCAGGGAAATGCAGAAAGGCACGGGATCAACTTGAGAAAAGGTATCCTCTTGTGCGGCCCAATTGGCTGTGGCAAGACCAGCTTATTAAAGCTCATTAGCTATTTTTGCCCTCGGGATACCCAGTTTTTGGTTAAGCCCACACGGGAGATTAGTTTTGAGTTTGAAAAAGATGGTTATTCCGTGGTTAACCAGTACAGCAAAGGATCGTTTGTCAGATATGCCAACATGCCTTTCATCCCCAAAGTGTATTGCTTTGATGATTTGGGATTGGAACAAACCCCGAAATATTACGGCAATGAATGCAATGTAATGGCCGAAATATTGCTGAATCGCTATGATCTTTTTATTTCAAAACGGATGTTAACACACATCACCACAAACCTTTCTGCATCAGAGTTGGAGGAGATCTACGGCAACCGAATCCGTAGCCGGATGCGCGAAATGTTTAATTTGGTGGCCTTTGACAGGGATACAAAGGACAAGCGGGCTTAGGGTAAAAGCCATAAAAAGATAAACACCAAATCAGGTATTAGCCGGTGCTTGGTTAGTTGGTTCTGCGGCCTGTTCGCGCTTTGGCTCCGCCAGGGCGCGAACAAGCCTCGATTCAGCATGGAAGAGTGGCCTTGCGGTTCAAAGATCAATCCCTGTCATTTCATGCCTGGATTGACATTTCCCTTCCCGTCCACACTTCCCCGTTTTTTTCAGGTTTTAAATGAATTTTGAGATTTTAAACTCCTTTTAGCAGGTATTTCCCCTGTACCTCGGCACATTCGCTTCCCTCGCTTTGTCGCTCCCTTTTCCCCGTTCGTAACCTCACCGGGAACGGTCGCTCTGGTCAGCTCGTTCAGCTCATAAGCCGGGTTGTACCTTCGCGGCAAGAGTAGCCCGATTTATTCCATTGTGCTGATCCCTCCTCAACTCCATTTCGCCCGCCCGGTTTACTCACAGCCACTTCCCTCCACTACACAAAACCGGATGCGGGTCTCCATTCTGTCCTGACCGTCAGCTTCATTCCATTTCCGGGCCACACTTGCCTTTCGCCCGCCCACACTCAAAAATTTTGATCAGTCAAGTTTCGTCAAAATCAAAAAGGAAGCCTAATTTAGCCAGTCTCCCCATATTCCAACCCCGGAACAAATGCAAGACCAAAGCAAGTGTCCCGCTCTTTTAATCATTTTGGTTTCTGTTTCAACAAGAAGTTTTCCTGATTCAGCGGGACAGCCTTGCATTTCCGCCCCAACCGGCTATTGATTGGCTTTCTTTTTCTTTTTTTGACTGTTTTTTCTTTCTCTTTTCGAAAATAATCTGGCTTTCAAATTAATTCAATTCCAAACAATCCAAATTATTTCCAATCCTAATGCCAATCCAAATTCGGCCAAATCAATTCAAGTTATATTTCAACTACTTGATTATTAATTAATTTATTAACACTAAAAAACACCCCACCTGAACTCATCTATACAACTGGTTTGATTCCAATCCCTGAGATTTGCAGCGATGATTTTGAAAATGGATTCCAAAATCCAATTCAAGCCCATCAGCAGTTATCAACTTATAAAACGAAAAAAGATGTTTGGAATCGATCAAATCAGTTGGGGGCAATTCGTTCAATTCATTGCAGGAGCCCTTATTTTATGGTACCTGTCAATTGTCCTTATTGCGCTTGTCAATAAAAAAAACAATCGGAAAACTCTTTTTGAGGACGACCAATTTACTCCGGTTCTTTCAGAAGAGTTGCAACCCATTGCTGTCTCTGCCAAGGATTATCCTTCAGAGCTTATTCCAATCCGGTTGGCAGAAGCGATTCTCTTACCAGTTTCCTTGTACGAAGAAACCGGGATGGATGATGGATATCCCATCGAGTGCTTTACGAATCACAATCATCCGCAATTGCCAAAAATCCTGGAGAACATCCAGTTTCAGTCATAAATCAATCTCAATTATTAATTCTTAAAAACTCAAAGTTTCATGAAAACAAAAGTTCAGCATTTTTTCAAAAGGGCAGAAGCACTTGTTGCACTCCTTATCCTTTGTATTTACCAAACGATGGCCCAGTCCGCTGCCGGTATCGACCAGGCTACCGCCGAAGTCAGTTCTTACATTGACCCAATCTCCAACCTGATCATTGCCATTGGAGCAGTAGTCGGGCTGATTGGCGGAGTCCGTGTATATATTAAGTGGCAAAGTGGAGACCAGGATACCCAGAAAGCCATCATGGGTTGGTTTGGCGCCTGTTTGTTCCTGATTTTAGTGGGAGTGGTGATCAAGGCATTCTTTGTCTGATGCAAGGCTATCAAGTCAAAAAGGTGGACACCCGGTTGTATATCAAAGGGCTTTCCGGCCCTTTGGTATTCCAGGCACTGTATGGAATCATTGCTACCTTCTTTATGTTCTCCATACTCTACATTCTGGTCGGGGTTTTTCCTGCCGTTCTGATTGGAGTCCCGGCCTTTTTTGGTTATCTCTACCGGCTAAATACCATCCAGAAAAAGTACGGTCCGGAAGGATGGGGCAAAAAACAGACCGCCCGGAAACTGCCTCAATTCATTAGCTGCAAACGACGAATCCATCAAATTTCTTAAAAATGAAAATCAAGAACCTTGAAAGTATACTTCCAATAATGGGATTTAATGGCGATGTTCAAGTCTCCAATAATCTTGATTTGACCATTGGGTTCCGGCTACAATTGCCGGAGGTTTTGTCATGCAGTACCGAACAACTGTATATGCTGCACGATACTTTTCAGCGGATGATCAACCTGCTGCCTGCCGGAAGTTTTATCCATAAACAGGACTTTTTCCTGATCCACGAATTTCATCCAACGGAATCGGAATCAGAAACAACTGGAGCAAGGAAAAGCCTGAATGAATCCTACCTGGAGCACTTTGACGGACGGCATTATCTCAAACACGACTGCTGTTTTTACATCAGTTTGCTGAATAAAGGTCTTCTGAAAAACTATCTGGAATCCGCTTTGATCTTTTCCCGAAAAGAACGAAACCTTGAAAAATTGCAGTACGACAAGATCAATGAACTGCGAAGTAACGTGGTGGCCATTTTTAACCAGAATGGAATCGGATGCGATCCTATCTCAAGAGAAGAAGCCATTGGGGATGACAAGTCATTGGGGCTGATTGAACGTTTTCTGAGCCTCAATTTTACTGAAAACCACCCGGCATTGGGAGGTATCGATTTTCGTGACCGGCTGAAAGTGATGGATCAGTTTGTGGAAGTATTGTCCTTAAGTGATTACTCCCACATCCCGGCAGAACTTCGTCCGGCTTCGGAGCATCCGCAGACCGGTCTTCCCGTATCGCTGGTTTATCCGGTAAGTTATCACCTGCCGTTTTCGCACATCACCAACCAGTTTATCTACATTCCCGATCAGCAGGAAATCAAAGGCTTTCTGGAAAGCAGCTACAAAAAGATCTTCAGTTTGTCCAAGTTCTCTTCTGAAAACAAGGTCAATGCCGGGCTGATTGAATCCTTCCTGGACCAGGTGCAAACTTCAGGAGAAAAGATCGTGAAAACCCATTTTAACGTGGTGCTTTTCGATTCAGCCCTAAAAGATTTGAAGCAACACAAAAGCGAAACCAGTTCCGCTTTTTCAATGATGAACTGCTTTCCGTATCAGCACACCCACGACCTGCCAATGCTGTTTTTTTCCTGTGTGCCTTTCTCAACACAGCTTCCGGAAACAGAGCTTTTTATTACCCAGGTTCCACAGGCTTGCTGCCTGACCAACTTCGAAGGGGAACTGAAAAACAGTCAATCGGATTTTACCATCCGGCTTTCAGACCGTCTGGAAGGCTGTCCGGTAAAGATCGACATCTCGGACGAGCCGATGCACAAGCATTTGATCCATAACCGCAATAAAATCATTATTGGTGGGTCAGGTTCCGGAAAATCTTTTTTTACCAATCATTTGCTGCGGCAATATTCTGAAAGTGGCAATTGCCACATTGTACTGTTGGACGTAGGTAGAAGTTATGAGCTATTGACCATTTATCTGAACGAACGACTCAAAAACCTGGGTGGGGCTATGATGGTAGAGTTTACCACTGAAAACCCGATCTCATTCAATCCTTTTATTTTGGAAGGAGAACTGGACATCGAACGCAAACAAACCATCCTGTCAGTGATCTATACCATTTACAAGGAAAACCTTTCAGAGATGGAGAAGGATGTGATTGCCCATTCGTTGACAGCCTTTTTTGAATCTGACTCAAACGAACGGTCTTTCAATGGTTATTACGAATTCTGCCAAAACTACATTCCTAATCTTGTTAAAGAGCAGTCCATCCAGTTCAACAGCAATGAATTCTTTTTTATCCTGAGCAAGTATTTTCGGGGAGGGGAGTATGACTATTTGCTGAACAAGGAAATGGATACCGATGTGTTTTTCCACTGCCCGTTTATTGTCTTCGAATTGGATAATATCAAGGATCATGCAACAATCTTTCCGGTTGCTACCCTGATTATCATCGACATTTTTATGCAGAAAATGAGACGGTTAAAGGGTGTCCGGAAGGTTCTGTGCATTGAGGAGGCCTGGAAAGCAATTGCAACCCCGCAGATGGCCAGCTACATCAAATACTTCTACAAGACGATCAGAAAATTCTTTGGAGAAGCGATGGTAGTTACCCAGGAAGTGGACGATGTGATTTCCTCGCCAGTGATCCGCGATGCCATCATCAACAACGCCGATACCCGAATATTGCTTGATATGAGCAAGTTCCGGAACAAGTTCCAGAGCATCAGCGACACCCTTGGATTGTCCGACTTCCAGAAGGACCAGATCCTTTCAATCAACAAAAATTTGCCATCAGGACGAAAGCTTAAGGAAGTCTTTATCGGCCTTGGAAGCTATTCCCAGGTATATGCACTGGAGGTCAGTAAACCGGAGTACTACTGCTACACCTCTGAACAAAGCGAAAAGGAAATGATCCTGAATAAACTCACTCAGGATCGGGATCAATCCTTTATCGAAATTCTCAAATCCATGTAAAACATCAACAATTACAACAATGAAAACAATTTTAACAACGAGAACAAAAGCATCATTTTTAATCGTACTGTTTATTGCTTTTTTCAGCATGGTCATGACTAACAACATCTTTGCCCAGGCCCCGGTGACCGATGTTGGGGCAGGCATTCAACGGGAAGCGCTTTGGGACCAGGAAAAAGGAATCCTGTCTGAAATCAACTGGTACAATGTGCTGATCAAAGTGCTGAACGGTGACATCAAAGGGTTAACCTCCGAATTGGTCGGGATTGACCAAAAGAAGCTTGCAAGCCTTCAGAAAGTTTCCTACCTGATCAAAGATTACAAGCGAATCAGGCAGACCAAGGAGATGCTGGATAAGATTATCTACATCTACACCACCAAGTTACCTCTGCTGGTTCAGGATGAGAATTTCACAACGAGACAAGCTGCGGTGATTGTCGAATCTTTTGACCTGGTACTGGATGACAGCCGTCAACTGGTCACCACCATTTTGAATACCATCGTGGAAGACGACCTGTTTATGATGGACGATAAACAGCGGTACGACACCATCAACGGGATATACAACGAAGTGAAAAAGCATTACGGAACTATCTGTTACCTCTATAACAAACTGGCATGGGCTTCTTACCAACGCAGTTTTAATACTGGGCAGATCGAAAAATTCGCCTTTTACTACACGCTTTACGATTAGTATTAAAACAACAATCGAAACAACAGGAACAATCGAAACAAAATTAAGACCCATGAAAGCAATACTTTTCATACTTATCTTTCCCTTGGCAGCAATGCTGCCGGGGAAGGAACTGAAAGCCCAGGTTTTTGACATCAAGTCATGGAATGGCACTTATCCTGAAATGGAAGGAACCTATCCACTTTCCTTTATTGCCTTCAAAGGCAGCCTGATCCCCATCCCTCATGTTTTTATCCGCACCTGGCCTACCCACTATTATATAGAAGTAATAGCGGAACCGGTCTATGATACTGAAGGTTATGTTGGATTGCTGAAAGTCAACTTGCTGAAACTTGCTGAACGGTTATTTGAAAAGTCACAGATGAAAGGCAGGCACGAGGAGACGGAGCAAATCAAAAACAATACAGAAACCCAGCGGGACATTGAAAAGAAGATCTTCGATGCCAATTCCGATCAGTTGCCCGATGTGTACAGTATAGCTTCAGGTTTTATCCGGCTTTACATCAGCATTGACAACCTGGATAAACTGCCCAACTGCAAATGGCTAAGACAAACCTACCAGAAAGAGGCCGATGAACTGCTTACACGGTTTATTTCAGTCAACCTGTTTCTGACCGACCATGGCAAAAAGCTGGAAGCCTTTGACGAAATCCGTTGCGAACTAAACAAGCAAATCGGCGAGACGGACTATACCTACCGAAAGGTACTACACCTTCAGGCATTCAACAACAATGTGCCTCCGTCCTATACTTTCCTGAAGGATTAACAATTAATCCTTGAACATTAACCATTTAAAACTTGATACATGCTTTTACAAGTAATGAGTACCCAAAGCTTTTTCCAATTTACCGATGTATTGGTTCGCGGGGGCCTGGACAATTCCCAGTTGCTGGTCAACATGGCTCGCGCCATTGGTGGTATTGCCGCCTTTCTGTATATCTCCAAACGCATCTATGAACAGTTGATTGCTGATAATCCTATCTCTCTTTTACCCTTGCTTCGGCCATTTGCCCTGGTGTTGGTGATTACCTTTTGGGCTCCCTTTGTTCAACTACTGATGGTTCCAACCAAAGGGCTGACCAAACTCTCCGAAGCCATCTATGCCGACAAAAAGCACATTGTTGCAGCCAAACTCGAAGAAAAGCAGGATGCGATCCTGGCGGTCGATTTACCTTCCTTTCAGGAAAACGAGGAGAAAGAAGCCTCCTTGTGGGATAAAGGCGTCAATCTGCTTTTGACTACTTACAACATCGTTTCCGGAAGGGCATTGCAGCACCAGATCAACTTCTACTTCATGGATAGTGTCAGGCAGCTTTTGGAATCTTTTTTTGAGGCGCTGGTTTACCTGATCGCTTTCCTGCGAACCGTCTTTTGTGTGCTGCTGATCATCTTCGGACCGCTGGTGTTTGCCGTCTCCATATTCGATGGCTTTCAGGAGAACTACCTGCAATGGATTGCCCGGTTCGTCAATGTGAACCTGTATCTGCCCATTGCATTGATTGTCCTTTCCTTGGTTCAGGAAGTGCTGATTTATGTACTTGATGCCGAGATTGCTGCCACCAAAGCCTCGTTGATCTACCAGCCTTCGCTGTACTACGTTTCCAACATGGTTGTGCCGGTGTGTGGCATTGTGGGATTGGTAATGGTACCCAAAATCGCTTCATGGATTGTCAGCGCATCGGGCACCGGAAGTGGCGGAGGACGGATGGTGAAAACTGCGGCCATGATGATGATCACCAAGGGGGCCATGAAATAATCCGATGGAAATATCAATAATGAATCTCCAATCATCAGTAATCAATTATAAATAATCAATCAAAAGATGAATAAGATTTTTGATATCCAGCGTAAATTCCGGTTTACTGTTTATATCCTTTTGGCCGTCAGCCTGCTGATGACCGGATTCAGCACCTTTGTTTTCACCCGTTCCATCGGGCTGGTTGAGCGTTCCCGTCAGAAAATCTATGTTCTGGACAACGGCAAATCCCTTTTACTGGCCCTTCGTGCCGACATCACAAACAACCGGCCTTCCGAAGCCAAAGACCATGTAAAGCGCTTTCATGAGCTGTTTTTTACGATGGAGCCCGACAAGCAGTACATAGAAAACAATGCCCGGGAAGCACTCTATCTGGCTGACGGTTCGGCCATGAAACAGTACCAGTCCTACAAGGAGAACAACGTCTATAACCAGATCATTGCTTCCGATATCAGCATGACACTTACAACCGATTCGGTGCAGATCGACTTTTCGGCCTACCCTTACCAGTTCCGGTTTTTCGGACGCCAGAAGATTGTCCGCAAATCCAATATCACCATCCGCAACCTGGAAACATCCGGGCGGTTAAGGAACATCTCCCGGACTGACAATAACCCGCACGGGTTTATGATCGAAGATTGGCTGATAACCGACAACAAAGATTTGGAAACGATGAAGCGCAAGTCCTTTTAATTCTAAAAAACAACGATTATGAATACAGAAAATAAACACTCCAAAAACCTTGTGACCCGAATCAATGAAGCCATCCGGTTTAATGAATGGATCAACCGGCTGGACCAGAAGGATCAAAAACTCGATCCGGCCAAACGGAAGAAAAAGTGGACCATCATCTTGGGTGCATCATTCCTGTTGTATCTGATTTCGTTCTTTGTTTTCCCAAAACCGGCAATCACCTATGAACCCATTCAACCGGTCAGTGAAGGAAACCCGGATATAGCGAATACATTGAAACGCAAAAAATCCCTCTCCTTCGAAATGCCCGTTGACTCGTTTGAAACCATTCTAAAACAAGAAATACATGAAAGCATACCTGAAAAGAAATAAGCCACTGTTATTCCTTCCATTGGTTTTGATCCCTTTTATTGTCCTGATATTCTATGTATTGGGAGGGGGAGAAAAGAAGGAAAAGGAAGAACAAAAGCAAAAAGAGCAGCAAGCGGTAAAGGGAGCCAATTACACCCTTCCTGATGCTGATAAAAGCGTCGCGATTTACGATAAAATGGACAACTATTCCTCAAAAAAAGAAGTCACCAGCAGTCACGATTATAACATTGCAGGGGAGACTAATTCCACCAACGAGGAAAACCTGGAAGAGGAAACTCTCACCGAAGAACAGCTACTTTCCGGAAAGAAGAATCTGTATAAGAACGATCCGGTTCCTGAACTGAATGCCGATGTTTCCACAGATCTATTGGCTCATATCCGGCAAAAGGAAAGGACAGTCAGGGAAGATCTGGAAAATAGTCAGGCTGAAGCAAAATCACAAAATGAGGATGCCGACTCAAATCAGTCAGAGAAGGACAAAAGGAATTCCAATGATCAAAAAGCATCAGCTTCAATTGCTCCAACCGGTATTGAAGAACTGGACAAGGTTTTCCGGCAAAACAGCAGACTGGCCAAGCAGAATGATTCCCTGAACATCCGGTTAAAGGAAACTTCAGCACAAAAAGAGAGGTTGGAAGCTGAAAAGAACAAACACTTTACCCTGGAGAAAAGCGGGAAGTCAGGTTTTAAGCCTAAAGAAACTGCTATTCCTGTGATCGAAGCCGAAGTTTATGAAACCGCCACGGTATTAACTGGCAACCGTGTAAAGCTTCGGCTATTGGAAGAAGCCTGGTTGAACGGGGTTAAAATACCGGCCAACACTTTTTTGTATGGCATCTGTGAAGTGACCAATGAGCGCCTTCAGATCGAAGTGATGCAAATACCGGTGGGAGAAAAGTTCGTCCCGGTTGAAGTATCTGTTTGCGATCTGGACGGACTGCCCGGCCTGTATGTACCGGACAATACCTCCCGAAAAGTTGCCAAAGAGGTTGGCAGCAGCGCCAACACTTCCTCTATGTTCGGTGTAAGCAATAATCCACTGACTTATATGGGAATACAGGCAGCCGACCGGACAGCCCAATCCCTGCTAAAAATGATCCGAATCAAAAAAGTCACCATCAAGAAAAATACCCTCGTTTATTTAATCAACAAAAGCAAATAACCATGAAAATCTTTTTAATCCTAATTATTTGCGCACTGATTCAGATTTCAGTAAGCGCACAAAATATCTTAAAAATATCCGATACCAAAACCAGTCATTTGGTTTGTCCCGATAAAGTCCAGTATGTACAGGCCGGCGATTATTCGATAGTTCAGGCCGAAGTTGTTCCCGAACTGGCAAACCTGATCCGGGTGAAAGCAGTGCAGCCTTTTGATAAATCAACCTCCCTGACCGTGGTTTGTGCCGACAGGATTTATTCTTTCGAATTACAGTATGGAAATGATGCCCTAATCACATACCCGATTGAAACTTTTGATTCGCAAAAAGCCATGACTTTTTCCGGAAAAATGATGCCAGATTACCTCCTGAAAGACCTTTGTGATCAGGTTCTGGACAAACGCAAAGTTCAGTTCCGCAAGCGCAAATCAGAAAAAGACGGGATTAAAGTTCGTCTGAACTCGATCAGCCTGAAAAATGATGCACTATTTTTTGAGATCCAGATCACGAACAAGACCAACATGGCTTACGATTTGGAAAGTTTTAACTTCTGGATCACCGATAAGAAAAAGGCCAAAGCAACCAATGTTCAGGAATACCAGGTTTTTCCACAGTACCATCAGAACAAGGTGCAGCGCATTCCGGGCGAAGTTACTGTTCGGGAAGTATTTGTGATCGAAAAGATGACTATTCCGGATCAGCGAATCCTGAAGATAGAGCTTAACGAAAAAGCCCTGGGCAACACCGGACGTAAGCTCAGCTTCAACCTGAAGAACAAGGACATCCTCAAAGCCAGATCCCTGAAATAAATCAAGTGAGAGGAAAATTCCATCATAAACCACACACATTTCTTTATCCTGCTTACCTGCGTTTCCCCGGAAGGGGACGCAGGGGCTTTTTATCCTGAAAATGGAACACGAATCTCACGAACTGGTTAAACTGCATGAAGGCTTTCGTTTCTTCAGCTACGTACTTCTGTTTTTGTCGATGTACCTGACCCAGCTGAATTATTTTGTTCTGAAGGGAATACAAATACCTGCTTTTCATTCTTTGATTGAAAAGATGCAGAATCTGAAGTTCCTGGCAAGCCTGTATCCATCCAAGGTGGTTTGTTTGGTTTTTCTGGCGATCACCTGTATTGGTACCAAAGCCCATAAAGACCGGGAATTACTGGTTTCAACCATTGTTGGACAGACAATAGCCGGGTTAATCCTTTACTGGGGAAGCCTTATAGTTTTCAAATCGTTTCCGGCAGTTTATCTGGGTTTGACTTTCTTTGGTTTTGTACTTCTGAACATTGGTTTTGACAACATCTCCAAGCTGATCAACGTCAATTTGATGAAAGACCGGTTTAACGAGGAGAATGAAAGTTTTCCGCAGGAAGAAGTTTTAAGGAAGAACGAATACTCGATCAACCTGCGGACCGTTTACCAGCATAAAGGCAACGAGCACAATGGTTGGATCAATATTGTCAACCCGTTTCGGGCAACGATGGTAATCGGGACACCGGGCTCAGGCAAATCCTTTTCGGTGGTATTGCCTTTTATCCGACAACACCTGAAAAAAGGTTTTTCGATGTGCGTCTATGATTTTAAGTACCCGGACTTATCGCTGGTTGCCTATAATCATTTTCTGAGAGCAAGGAAAACCGGAAAGCTGCCTGAATCAAGTAGGTTTTATGTGATCAATTTCGAGAACATTCAAAAATCTTTTCGCTGCAACCCGTTGGCGCCGGAGTGGATGGAAAGCCCCATCGATGCCTTTGAATCTTCCAGGACAGTCCTGTATAACCTGAACAGGGAATGGATACGCCAACAGGGGGAGTTTTTCTCCGAATCAGCCGTTTCCTTTTTTGCGGCCGTAATCTGGTTTTTGAAAAAGTACAGGGATGGCCGGTTTTGTACTTTGCCCCATGCTATTGAATTGCTCCAGATGGATTACGATGATCTGTTTGCGGTAATGGAGCAGGAAATAGATGTGGCCAATATCATCAACCCTTTCATCAATGCGCACAAACGCGGGGCCAGGGAGCAACTTGAGGGACAATTGGGAAGCCTGAAGATAGCCATTTCAAAGATCATAAGCCCGGAGATTTACTGGATCTGTTCGGGAAATGATTTCTCACTGGACATCAACAATCCCGAATCACCCAAAATCCTTTGCCTGGCTAACGATCCGCTTCGGGTGGAGATGTACGGCGCTGTTCTGTCTCTTTACATCACTCGGATGTTGAAGGTTATTAATAAGAAAGGGCAAAGGCCATCCTCGCTGATCTTTGACGAACTGCCCACTATATACTTCCGGGGGCTGGATACGCTGATCGCCACGGCACGGAGCAACCGGATTTCCTCTTTGCTGGGGGTTCAGACCATTGATCAGTTGATCCGCGATTACGGGAAAGAACAGGCCAACGCTATCACCAGCAACATCGGCAATGTGTTTTGCGGGCAGGCTGCCGGTGAGACTGCCAAGTTTATCCAGAACCGGATGGGCAAAATCCTTCAGGAAAGGCAGTCGGTCAACATCAACAGGAATACACAATCCTCTACTTTTTCTACACAACTGGACTTTCTGGTTCCTGAAGGCAAGATTGCGACTCTGCCACAGGGCTATATGGTGGGACAGGTGGCTGACAACTTTGGGGAAGAAATCGCACAGAAGAACTTCAACGGCCTGGTTCATGTCGATGTGAAAGCACAGCAGTGGGAGGAAGGCCGGTTTATTCCCATCCCTGACTTTTATCAGTTCGACAACGTGCCGGAAGTGCTGGAACGCAACCGCACAAAGATACAGAACGATATCCGGTCGATAACTTATTCAGAAAACAACAATTCCAAAATCAAAAAACAATGATTGAACAAACTATCTATTTTAAATGCAGGCCATCCCAACTCCTTAACCTGGAAAATTTTCTGCTGACCCTTTTATTCATCCCGGTAGTCATCCTGATGGACAGGATGCTGATGGAACACGAGTTGGCATTCTTCCTTCCGGCAAAGCTGGCGTTTTATGCAAACAGGCTCCCGGAGTACCTTTCAGTTCTGGTCCTGCTGAACCTGACCTGGCAAATCCTGAAAGTCTATTGCACCCGCTATGAAATCGATCCCGGAGAACTAAGGCATTATTCAGGAATACTTAGTCGAAAGCACGAGTATATCGAATTGTATCGGATCAAAGATTTCGAAGTCAGAAGACCCTTCATTTACCGCCTGTTTGGATTGGGAAACCTGGTCCTTTACACATCGGATAAAACCACTCCGGTACTTCACCTGTACGCCATTCCCAACCCGGAAGAGAAATACACCATCCTGCGAGGCCTGGTAGAACTCAACCGAAAAGAGAAACATGTATTTGAGGTTGATTAATCCAATTATATAACAACAAAAATTAGAAATTATGGAACAACAGAAAACACGCATGAGCATGGACCAGATTCCGTTTGACAAGCTTGAAAAGGTTGGTATTAAACCTGATCTGATTAAACAAATGGAAAAACGGGAAATGACCGATTTTCTGAACGGTTTTCGTTCGGACAAACTCTACACTGTCAACGCCAAAATCAATGGCGAAGATTACAGGATTCCGGCTAAAATCCGACTACAAAGTAAAGATGACGGATCGGTGGATATTAAGGTGCACCCGATTCAGCGGCTCAACGTCCCGGATGAATACATGGGCCATAAGTTTACCAAAGAGGAAAAGGGAGCTTTGCTCAATGACAAAAACCTGGGCAAAACAATAGAACTGACCGGGCGGGATGGAAAGAAAGACAACTATTATCTGAGTATCGATTCCAAGACGAATGAGCTCATTCCATTGCGTTCCAGCTACATTCAGGTGCCGGACAAGATCAAAGGAGCTAACCTTTCTTCCGAGCAAAAAGAGAAACTGGCAGCGGGTGAAAAAGTAACCGTGGACGGAATGACTGGCAAGAATGACAAGAAGTTTTCAGCAACCCTTCAGGTGGATGCTGCTAACCGGAACATTAGCTTTTCTCAGTTTAAGCAGGAAAAGTCAGAAGACTTAAAATCGGATGCCAAACAATCGGAAAAACAAGGGGCCAGGCAAAAGGTCCATTGATTCAATAACAGGTCTCGTTTTCAAAACCGGAAGGGGAAATTCTGAGTAGCAGGTTTCCCTTTCTTTTTGGAAAGAAATGAAAAAATGAAGACGAAAGTTCAAAGAGAAAAAGCAAAAAATCGAAGGGTAAATCTAATTCAAAGAGGGGAATGCAAGATGTGTTTTTGTATGCACAAAAACCGTTTCACCTTGTCTGGCAGGAGCCAACCCATATTCCCCTCGACTATGAATGATTCCCCTCTTTGAACCGTTGAAATAGGAACAGAAAACAAACCATGCGACCCAAATTGCCAGATACCGATAAGCGAAATGCCAAGCTCATTATCCGAGTTTCGAAGAATGAGAAGCTCAGGTTACAAAGCCTGACTAAGAGGGGAAAGTATGGCTGCATGAGTGACCTGATCCGGTCCAAGGTTTTTAATGAGTCAAACCGAAAAGTCATTTCGCTGGACGAGGAAGCCAACACGCAGCTTAAAAATCTGGATTACGAACTAAACAAGATCGGGGTCAACCTGAACCAACTTTCCAAGCGGATAAATTCATTTGCAGGTTACAATGTTGGAGACAATGATCGGCAATTGCTCCGTCAGGCTTTTGAAATGATGCGAAACTGCCTGATCATCCTTCAGAAATTGCTGCACTAATTTTCTTTCACTGAACCACCAAAGCCTCAAATCAATGGTTATTAAAATCCACCAGGCATGTAGTACACAAAACGCTTTGTTTTACAATGAGCGGAAGGTTTTTCAGCACAAAGCTACTTTTTACCACAGCCGGAATACTCCTGAAATCAATCCTTTCCTGGGAGATAAGAATGCCCGTCACAGGATTTTTAAGGATATTGAAGATCGCAACACCCGGGTACAAAAGAAAGGGTTGCATATTTCAGTGAACCCTACTGTTGGGGATTTGGTTCGATTGGGTGATGCTGGGATCAGAACTGAGATTGATAACCTGATGAAACATCTGGGTTATGGGAATCAGCCTTACATGGTATATAAACACGCCGATCTGGAACGTGTGCATTTTCATATTGTTTCGACAAGGATTGACTGTGAAACCGGCAAGAAAATCAAAGACAATTACGAAAAAGAAAAAACACAGCGGTTTATCAAAGGACTGGAAGAAAAGTATCAGTTAACGAAAGATGATAATCCGGAGAAACTAAACTTCCGTTTTTCAAATTCAAGCAAAGACCTGAAGCAAAACCTTGAAAACCTATTTGGACAATTGAACCGGATGGAATTTATCACCTCCAACGAAATGTATGATCAGGCTTTGAGATTGTTCCAGGTAGAGGTTCGAAAAGCAGGAAGAGGGCATTTGGTTTTTGTAACTGATGATAATGGAAATCCAATCCGGCATCCAGTTAAGATGTCTGATTTTCAGGAACGACCGAAGTTTTATTTGTCTGAGCAGCAGACTTTAGGTCAACATTCCAGGAAGTATCCTGATTCGAATCTAATTGGGCAGAATAGTGACGTTTTGAAATCGTTGGTTTTGAAAGAATTGATCAGGCAGATATATATCAAAAACAATAATAATTACACAAATAAAAGGAATAAGTTGTCACAAATAAAAAATAAAGGGAAAGGATATCGGTGAGATTGTTATATTCCTTTCATTTCACAAAATGTCTTTTTTATCAAACTTCATAATTTCGACATGCGATCTTAAGTATGTTATAAACTTCTTCTCGAACAAATTCCGGACTTACTATTTTAATTGATGAACCAAAACTTAGAATAGTAGAGTAAAATTCATAATTTGGTATGATTCTCAATGAAATAGTAATCTCATTCTCGTTTTCCTCTATCACTTTCTGAGAATCATGTATAGGTTTAGTTATAATATATGGTGCTTGGCTTGATGTTATTGATGCAATTATCTCAACAGAAATTTTACCTGTTTCCAATGTTACTCCAATGACATCCTTAAAATGTTCTGAATGATTTATATTTAAGCTGTTATCATATTTGATTGCTGGCAGAGGATTAACCTTTGTAATGCGGTCAAGGCTGTAAGTGCCTACATTTGTGAATCTTTCGCTTAAAGCAACAAGATACCAGCGGTGATTGTATTGTTTCAGAAAATACGGGTGTAAAACAAACTTTTTATGCACTTGTGATTTAAATGACTGATAACCAATTTCAATTACCATATTTTCCTTGATATGCTGATAAAGTGGAGTCAAAAATTCGATTCCTTTAACAGCTTTATATTCCAATTCAATGATCGGCTGGCTTTCTGTATTAGTAAATACTTGTCCTGTGACTTTGTCTTTTACCAATGAAAGTTGCGAGTGAATTGGTAACTGCTTAAAATGACTTAATAATTCAACCGCATTATTAATGCTCTCAATATCCATTTCACTTAAAGGGACGCTGTCGATAGAGTATGCCGGATCTTCGTATTTATAATACCCATCCTTTACAACAATTGGTGCATCAAACCCTCTGGGAGGAAGACTTCTCATTAATTCAATATCATAATGAAAGGTCCTTTTGCTAATCCCTTTATCAATCCCAAAACTCTCGTATAACTGTTTGTCTATTTCATCATTAAGGTCAATACGTGTCCATTTACGTGCGCTGTTTTTCAAACAATTATTAATGACCCGATATCTAAAACTGGCAAGTTTATTTTTTGGCATTTGATCTTTTTTTACAAAATAAAACAAAATAAATAATAGAGTGCAAAAACATTGCACTAGGTGCATGAAACTTTGCTTCATTAATTCAAAAATAGTTTCATATGGAAGAGCGTCATACCCGGTTTTTGAATTTTTTCATATTAGTTAGTTTGCTCTTGGCAACGATAAACTCTAAGGGAAAACCTTACAATGCATCCCTATTAGGAGCGACAGTTGGCACAGCCATTAGTCTCATTTTGGCAACTGGAGGATGGATATTGAGCCACAGGAGTAATCTAAGGACAATTTTTACTGCAATATTCATTTGTAATCTAAGGTTATCGTGCAGCTATCTATATCGGATAAAAGTGGATGATCAGTATTTGCTAATTAAGAGCAGGAAACATGGGAAGTATCAACCTGTAGGTGGCAATTTTAAAAGGAATAAGTTCTCTCATGACACTTTACAAAAACTTGAAGTTAGAGACGATGATAAATTCACCAATGGTCATCGTTCTAGTGATGATCTTCGCCTTTACATTCGGGGATACAGGCTTCCTCAATTCTTAAAATGGTATAATTCACCAAACAAAAAACGTGAAGTAAGCTATGACCGCGAATTTTATGAAGAATTAGTTGAACCAGGTCACTTTTCTTCTGAGTTATTTAAGTATCCGATATTCAATTTTATAAAACAGGTTATTACTCCGGTTCGCTATTCAACGTACCTGAAATGTTATGAGGTTCACATTTATGATATAGTTGAATTAAATCCATCCCGCGATCAGCTTACTTTTCTTAAAGAGTTAATGCAAAAAGGTGATTGCAAAGAATTCAAATGGGCTACCAGCAATCTGATTCAAACTCAAGGTTATCAATCGCATACCCAGGATACACCTTACGAAATTACTGATCATTCCATCGAAATTTTATCTTAAATAAATATCAAAAATCATGAAAAAATTAATCACAGAAGACAAGAAAGCTTTTTTGGATGATATGTTGAAACGTATTACCGAAGCTTTACAGTTAAATGAAACCAGAAGAAAACTGGTAGAAGACCGTTATAAATCGGTCAGTATCTTCATTGAAGGGACTCCTGGTTTATTCTTTGATGCAAAGATTTACTCCCAAGGTTCTTATCGGTTGGGAACAACGGTGAAACCGAGACAGGGAGAAGAATATGACCTGGATTTTGTTGTGCAGATTCATAAAAATTGGAAAACCTTGTCGTTTTCTGAAGTGTACAACTCGTTCAAAGATTTAATTGAATCGGATGATCGTTGGAAGGATTTAGTGATTGAGAAACCAAGGTGTATCAGGTTAAACTATGCGGATGAGTTTCACATGGATATTATTTCTACCTGTACAGAAAATATACAAGGAGATATTAACAGGATAATGGTACCTGATAGAGCTGAACATCGCTGGGGTATCAGCAATCCGGAAGGATACGCTTTGTGGTTTGAGAAAAAGTACATTGCTCAACGTAACATCTATTTGAGTGATTTTTATCCGGGAATGGAGTTTCGAGCAGCTCTGGATTTACCCAAAGATGATCCAAATTACCTAAAACAACCATTGCAACATGCTGTCCAATTGATCAAGCGGTATCGGGATGTTTATTTTGAAAAGCAAATGGAAATGGCCCCGTCAAGCATTGTTCTTACTACATTGGTTGCTAAAATGTATGAAGGCGAAAACTCAATTTATGAGACCATTCAAAAAGTAGTTGAACGATTTAGAATGGCTGTTGAAACTGATAAATTGTATTATCGGCAATTCCACGTTTCAAATCCGGTTTTGCCGGATGAAATTTTTACCAAAGAATGGGATAAAAATCCGAGACTCTTCGATGCTTTTGTTCTATTTATGAAGTCCCTTTATGAGTTTTGGGAAAAACTTCATACTTCAACAGGGCCCGATTTATTCAATCTTTTAAAGGACAATTTTGGAACTGGAGCTTTTGATTCTGCATATAAATCACAAGGCTTATTTATGCAATCATTAAGAGATAAGGGCTATACTGGTATTATTAAAGGAACTGGAATGGCAGGGATTGGAGCAGGCCATCAAATTCAAAAAGATAGACCAAATACTTTTCATTCCGATGAATAGTGCAAATCTAATCTTACAGGAGCAGATGAAGTCCATTCGAGCCAATTGTCCTAATTGGAAATGTTGGATTCATAACAAAGATTCTCTGATTCTGGAAGGAGATATTCAGCCAACAATTGTAAGTCCACATTATAAGGCACGAATTTCTTATCAGCAAGGGCTAAATCCGGAAGTCAATATTATTGAACCTGAATTAAAATTGTATCCGGGTAAAAATTCATTACCTCATGTTTATAGCAAGTCGGGAGCTCCCTTGTGCCTTTTCTTCTTTCATGAATATGATACCAGAAAAGATCATTTGGCTGAGACTATAATTGTTTGGATAACCTGGTGGCTCTATTTTTATGAAATTTGGTCACAGACCGGCGAATGGGTTGCCACAGGAACTCATCCCGGAAGGTGGTAATATGGAAAGTGTAGTAGCAATACTGCACTTTTTTTATTTTTCATACCTCACTTTATACGATTTGCTTTTGGGGAAGCCTCTCAATTTGAAATATAAAACATCTCATATTGTGTGATGTTTTTGCGGAAATAAACTACATTTAGGCTTCAATTGAATAATAAATGAACAGAATCAAAGAAGTCCTTGAATTAAAAAGGATTAAGCAAATATGGTTGGCGGAGAAGCTTGGAAAAAGTTTCAACATGGTGAATGCTTATGTCCAAAATCGGAGGCAGCCAAGTATTGAAATTTTGTACCAGATTGCTGATATTTTAGAGGTAGATGTGAAAGAGCTATTGATTAGCCGGAATGAACCAAATATCAAGAAATGATCGGGAGAAACTTAAAATATAATGGCACATTTTCATCTAACGGAATCCTGTTTAATGAAACCATCAGTCTTGTCCAAATTTTGAAAAGCGACAATGTAGAGGAGTTTCTGGCCAAAGAAGTCAAAGAGAACAATCTGCTGCAAATTAATTCGGAAGCAACCAGAGGAAGGGCTGTACGTGAAATCAGGAAAAGAAACAAATATACAGAAACCAGCTTTTGGGATCGTTTTGATCAAAGTACAGAACCCGAACAAAGGTTATTATTCTTCTACTTGTGCCTAAAAACTTACAGAATACTATTTGATCTCCATTTCCTGGTTACTGTCAAACGATTCTATATTGATTCTACACTGCCGGAAACTTTTTATTACAAAATGGCAGTTGATGAACTTGCATCCGAAAATGAAAAAGTTGCAGCGTGGTCTGAAACAACATTAAAGAAAACACTTTCAAATTACCGGAGTTTATTACGGGTTTCAGGACTATTAAAAGGCGATATGCTTACCTCGCCCAATGTAGATGAATCCTTTTGGGATCAGTTTAAAACGAATTGCGAATTGTGGTTTTTGGAAGCTTGTTTTCAACCGATAAATAAATGATGCAATGACGATTACCGAGTTATACGAACGAATGAGCAATAAAGAGTTTCAGGATCCGGCAACAGGAAATCTGTTTTCAAATGCCTACATGTATCTTTATCCTCCAGAAAATGAGAATCAAATTCATGATGAGATTTTAGTAATCAAGGAACGGTTGAAAAGGCCTAATAATTATCTGGATGTGCTCATTCTGGATATATTCGACTTGTTTTGCGCTTTTCTTAAGCAAAAGAAATTCGGACCAAAAACTTTGTTTGATTTCTTTCTGGAAAAAGAATTGCAGGCTCCCGGAAAGGTCAATGAATCGTTGATCAGGGAAGCAAAAAGCGATGGATTCTTTGAGTTCATGAATGCAAACATCAAATTGCACTTTTCAGAAGGCGATACGGATAAAAAAGTCTATGTGATCATCCATGGTTTTGGTTCAGTTTTTCCATACCTGAGGACCAGCAAGTTTTTAAGTAATTTCGAGAAATACTTTATCGGAGAAAAATATAAGTTAATACTTTTTTACCCGGGCGAAGTGAAGGATTTTTATAGCCTCTTTAATCTGTTAAACGATGAAAATCCATATCGGGCAATCAAACTAATCAACTAACCTACCTTATTATACCGAAATGCAACTATCTGAAATCTTTGAACGGAAAATAGATCGAGTTATAAATTCCGCTGTTGTTGTCAGTAATCAGAAGGAAGCTACTGTACAGGCCGAAATTACGGAATACGTTTTTACTTCTGACTTAATTGAAAAACTGTACTACTTTCTGGATACTGTTCTGAATAAAAAAGTAGGGAAAACAGGTATCTGGATAAACGGATATTATGGGTCAGGTAAATCTCACTTTATTAAATATGCCCACTATTGTTTGGATTCAGCTAATTCGGCAAAGGCATTTGAACACTATCGCCTCAATGTGGAAAAGCATCAAAAGGAAAATGATTTGAGTGAGGTAACTGTTTCTAATGTGTTACAACTGAAGCGAAAGATAGAACAAACGCACATTGAAAACATCATCTTCAATGTGGAGGATGAAACGGATGATGGAAGCGGAGAACGATTGACGCGCATCTTTCTGAGCATGTTAAACCGGTTCAGAGGATATAACTCAAGTGACATTCCACTGGCCATTCTATTTGAAAAATACCTTGACAAAAAAGGAGTCTTTGCGGAATTTAAAACCCGCCTTCAGGAAGAATCCGGGTATAATTGGGAAACTCAGGCTGCTGATGTTGCTTCGTATGAATTAGATACCATCCTCAAACTGTCTAAATCATTGGTTCCTGAAATGGATACTGACTCTTTGCGTGTTAAGCTTTCCAATCCTGAGACCTTCCGGGTAACGATTAAAGATACCTTGATTCCTGAGTTAAAGGACTATTTGGCTGAAAAAGACAACAATTACCGCCTGATCTTTCTGGTGGATGAAATCTCGCAGTACATTGGAAATAACAAAGAGCTTTTGCTGAATTTCCAAAATATCATTGAGCGGGTTAGTGAAGACTGCGACAACCAGGTATGGATTGCTTGTACTGCCCAGCAATCGTTGGATGAAGTTTCTGAAAATGTTGGTTCCATTGACGTAAATGATGAATTTGGAAAAATCCTCGGTAGGTTCGATACCCGAATTTCGCTTGAAAGTGCGGATGCTTCGTACATTACCCAGGTCAGGGTTTTGGAGAAAAATTCGACCGGGATTAAAGAACTATCGGAACTTTATCACAGTAATCAGGATGCCATCGAAAACCAGTTTAAACTTCATCATGATTTATACAAAGGCTACAATGAAATGGATGATTTCATCCTGGCCTACCCTTTTGTGCCCTATCAATTCAAATTAATCTCGCATGTCTTTGAATCATTTCAGGGCCTGAAGTTTGTAATAAAGGAAGTGAAGGACAATGAGCGTTCGATATTGAGCATTACCCATTATACTGCCAAAGCGCACAAGGACGAGGAAGTTGGCACCTTTATGCCATTTGACGCATTTTATAACGATCAATTCTCATCAAACCTAACCCAACGCGGACGAAGGGCCATCGAGAACGCTTTAAAACTTCCATCGGTAGAAAAAAATGGGTTTGCTACCCGGGTGGTAAAAAACCTGTTTATGATTTCCAATCTGAAAGATTCCATTCGTCTGACTTTTCCTTCAAATCTGGATAACCTGACGATTTTGATGATGACGAATCTGGACGAAAATAAACTTCAGCTTCAGAACAAGATTAAAGCGGTATTGGACAAATTGCTGGAGGAAAGTATTATCCGGGAGGAACGGGGAAATTATTTCTTCTTCAATGAAGATGAAATGGACCTGACCAATATCATCAAAGACACGATCCTGAACGGCGAGGACCGGCTAACCGAGGCAGACCGTTTTATTCGAAGTCTGTTGAAAATTGAAAGCAAGGAGCGATATGAATCGAACGATTTTAAGGTTGCTTATGAAATTGATAAGAAATTCTTTTTGCGCAATGGCGATGTCTCTGTGTCGGTTATCCTATTCGAAAGGCAAGCGGCAACGCAATTGGCGCTTGGCAACAGCATCAGCAATCTTTCCATCTGCATAAACGAATGGTTTACTGCCGATAAACAATTAATGAAAGATTTTGAGTGGTTCTGTAAGAATGTCAAATACTTCATGAATAACTCCGGATCAAGTACCGGCGAACGCCTGAAAACAATTGAAACATTTAAGCTGCGGAACAAAGAGCTAAATGATAAGATCACAAAAAAGATTACCGATAAATTTGCTGAGACCAATTTTGTAAGCGGTCAAACTATTATTGAACCAGATGCAATTAATGGCTCGAAACCCAATGAACGCTACAAAAATCTGATTGCCAAACACATTGGTATGGTGTACAAACACCACAAGTTAAGCAACGGATACGCATTAACAGCCAACGATCTACGGAAAGTGGTGCGCGATAAGCAAACAACCAACTTTAACGATTTGACACCGGCAGAACAGATGGTTGAAGATCACATTGCCAACATGGGTGGAATCTTGACTGTTGCCGACATTATTCAGAAGTTCGAAGGAATTCCGTTTGGCTGGAAAGATGTGGCAACCATTCACATGATTCTAGAGCTCAACCGGAAGAAAAAACGTGAACTGGAATACCGCAACCAACCACGTTACAAAGCCGTTGATTTTGTAGAAAAAGCATTGAATACCAACGAACGTACTGCGTGTGTGGTGCGCGATGGTGAAGAAATTTCGCAGGCTGTGATTGATGAAACCTTATTGTACTACCGGAATATATTTAATCAGGATTTGCCTGCCACAACCGATGGAAACCGGTTGTATGACAATATCAATGAGAGCCTTTCGAAAATATACGATACGTACAACGAGTTTCAGGAAACGTATTATGGCAGGTATCCGTTTGGAATTCATTTCAATTCACTGTGTCAGAAATTAGACAGTTGGATCAAAATAAGGGATCCAAAACGCCTGTTCGTAGTTTTAAAAGACGAGCAGGATGATTTAAAAAACCTATACGATCAATGCAAATCGTTGGTCGAATTCATTGGCCGGGCAATGGATGCCTACAACAGCATCCAGGGTTTTTATACTGAAAATAAAGAAAATTTCAGCAGTCTTGAACCTGCAGAACAGGACAAAGCCGATTCGTTGGGAGAATTTTTCCGATCTGATGATCCTGCCCGAAGTTTCAGGCACATTCGGAAAGCTTACGACGAGCTAAAAGCATCAATTCAGCAATTAAAAGACGCCCTATTGAATGAAACCGTGGCTGCTTACGAACAGATATTTGCCGAATTGGATAGTGAAGCTAGGAATCTAGGAGTTACCGAAAGTCATATTTACGGAGATAAAGAATATAACCTGACTCGTATCCGCAAGCTTAAATCAATCACTTCTATCCGGTATGAACTATCGAATGCCGCATCGTTTAAAAGCGAACAGTTGCGCCTGATTATTGATTTTGCCTCCAAAAAGAAGCCCGATCAAAGCAAAGGTCAAGCATCTGCGGTTGGAGAGCCAAAGGAATATTACATTTCAAAGTTAGCCACGGTAATCCGCAACGAAAAAGAACTGGATGATTACCTGGCCAAAGCAAAGTTGGAAATGCTGGCTTTGTTGAAAGAGAAAAAAACAATCATTATCAAGTAGAAAAATCTGTAAATGAATACCAGTCAGCTAAAGACCTTTGCCCAAAAGGCACGAAATATCATTCGCGATGGAGTATCCCGACAACTGAAATACTGGGGTTTTGATGAAAAGGGAAATGTGGAATGCCGCCCCGAAAAAGTAGAAGGCGGCATTGTTCACCGCGAAGAAATCATTGATGACCCTTCGGTGATGAAACGTTGGGAAACCTTGAACCATGCGGTTAAGCATCAGGGATTCGATCAGGTGGTGGAAGAAGCAGCTTATACCTGGTTTAACCGGATGATGGCCATTCGTATTTTGTCGAAAAACGGTTACGATGTACCTCAATTGGAATATGGCGCCGATGGGGCACAAACACCGCTGATTCTGCAACGGGCCCGTCGCGGACAGTTTGCCTTTTTGAACAAAGAAGAGCAAACCCGACTGAAACTGGTCTTGACGGATTACTCCAAAGACACCCAGGCCTTTGCTATTTTGCTCACTGGTTATTGCCATTCTCATTCGTTGCTCAACAGTATTTTTGGTCGCTTAGATGATTATACCGAATTGCTGCTTCCGGCAGATATGCTGAACGAAAACGGTTTTATTCATTTCCTGAATACCACATCAGCCATTTCAGACGACGATTACCGGCAAGTAGAATTGATTGGATGGTTGTACCAGTTTTATATTTCGGAGAAGAAAGATCAGGTATTTGCCCAGTTTAAAAAGAACCAGAAAGCTGAAGCCAAAGACATTCCGGCAGCTACCCAGATTTTTACTCCCAACTGGATTGTGAAATACATGGTGGAAAACACAGTGGGTAAGATTTGGCTCGATAAACATCCCGGCTCTCCATTGAAAGCCGGGTTGAAGTATTTGGTTGAAAGCCCTGACCAGCCGTTAGGTGACCCACTAATTAGCGAGATATCCCAATTGAAATTGCTGGATCCGGCTGCAGGCTCCGGCCATATTTTGGTGGAAGGCTTTGAGTTGTTATTCCAGATGTATTTGGAGGAGTATTACATGCCCGAAGAAGCGGTGGAAAGCATTTTGAAAAACAACCTGTTTGGTTTGGACATTGACCTGCGTGCAGCCCAATTGGCCCGGTTTGCCATCTTGATGAAAGCTGCTTCGAAATACCCGGAGATCCTCCAAAAGAATATTTTACCTAAGGTGTACGCCATGCCTGCACCTTGGAATTTTAGCCGACAGGAAATATTGGATTTTCTGGGCAGTGAAGGCAGACCCTATGAAGAAAAGCTAAGCGATGCCCTGCAATTGATGCAACAGGCGCAGAACCTGGGTTCGGTAATGAAATTTGACTTTTTTGTAGATGAACGAAGTTTTATCGTGGCTCGTTTGGAAAACCTCAAAAATAAAGTCTTTCGCGATAATCTGGAAGAAGTGCTGCTGCAAAAAATTGCACCGTTTATAGAAGTGCTGGTGATTTTGACTGACCGCTATGAATCCATTGCAGCCAATCCTCCTTACATGGGCAGTGGCAATATGAACGGGGAATTAAAACAGTATGTCAATTCAAACTACCCTCTCTCCAAAACCGACTTGATGACTGTTTTTATGGAGGTTACCTGTGATTTGATTAAAGATAATGGTCAGGTTGGAATGATTAACCTGCCATCCTGGATGTTTCTATCTTCATTTGAAAAAATGAGGCAAAAATTTGTTGAATCATTTCTAATTACAAGCCTAATCCAGCAAGGAAGAGGAATATTTGGGTCTGATTTTGGTTCAGTTTCATTCTGTTTTTCAAGAGAAAATCCTGATGGTAAGAAAGGTGTTTATCGAAGACTTTTTAAGGAACATGTTAAAGTTGATTCTGTTGCAGAAAAAGAAAAGCGGTTTTTAGATAAGTCGTATGGACTTTTTATTTTTAAGCAATCAAACTTCTCAAAAATACCAGGAAGCCCGATTGCTTATTGGGTGACTGAGAAAGTTGGTGATTTGTTTTTTCAAGATAAAATTAAAAAATATGGGATTTCAGATGGCCAAAATATAACTGGGGACAATGAAAAATATATAAAGTTCATCTGGGAAGTAAATGGAAAAAAAATTGGAAAAGGATTTAAATGGGTTCCCGTTGCGAAAGGCGGTTCATTCAGAAGATGGTACGGGAATATTATAGATCTGATTGACTGGTCTGAAGAAGCTAGAAATTTCTATCGAAAAAATACAATCGCAAGGATTCAAGATAAATCATTATGGTTCAGGCCAGGTGTAACATGGAATTTGATAAGTAGTGGAGGAACTGGTTTTAGAATATTAGAAGAAAGTGTCCTTTTTAATAAAGCAGCACCGACAATTCTTTTTAATGAGAATAACATTGAAAAGTTAAATTTCGTTTTAGGCTTTCTAAATACAAAATTAGTTAAGGATTTGCTTAAAATATTAAATCCAACTATCAATACCAATATTGCAGAAATACTAGTTTTGCCTTTAATTGAAAAACGATTAAATTTAATTGAGCAAAAGGTTAAAGATTGTATTTATATTTCTCAAAAAGACTGGAATAGCAGAGAGATTTCTCTTTGTTTTGAGGAAACACCACTTATTAATCAAGCCCAATCTTTATCTCAAGCATTTCTAAAATGGCAAGAAGGGGTAAGAAACGTCTTTTTTCAATTACATTTCAATGAAGAAGAACTCAATCAGATATTCATTGATATTTACGGGCTTAACAACGAGCTTGATCCCATTGTGCCTCTAAAAGACATTACCATTTTACAGGACGAGTTGGATGAAAAAGGCTTGGAGAAAACAGACAAAGCTATACGCAAACGCCGACAATGGAAATTGGTGGAGGACAAATGGCTACTGTCTGTGGACGAAAGTAAACCTTTACCTGAATTACCCATAAAGCGCGATGTGGTAATGAAACAACTGGTTTCGTATAGCATTGGTTGTATGATGGGCCGTTACCGGTTGGATCAGCCCGGGCTGCACATTGCCCATCCCAACCCAACACACGAGGAGGTTTGCACCTACGACTTCAACGGACACGAATTTGAAATTGATGATGATGGTATTATCCCGTTAATGGGTTCCAACTGCACGTTCGCCGATGATGCGGTCAATCGTTTTAACCATTTTCTGGAGATAGTTTGGGGAGCCGAAACACTCACCCAAAACAAAAACTTTCTGGTGGATTGTTTAAATCTGAAAACTGAAAATCAGGAAATTGAAAAATACCTGGTGAAGGATTTCTGGAAAGACCATTGCCAAACCTACAAAAAGAAGCCCATCTACTGGCTCTTTGCGTCAGCGAAAGGCGCATTTCAGGTATTGGTGTATATGCACCGAATGAATCGCTTTACAGCAGAAAAGATTCGCTCCAAATACCTGCTGAAACACCTTCAGTATTTGCTACAGGAAATCGGCTTACTGGAAAGTATGAGCGGCCTCGCGCGCGAGGAACAAAAACGTCTAGATACCCTTCATACACATTACGATGAATGTGTGCCCTACGAGCTGCTACTAAAAGATTGTGCCGACCGCCAAATTGAATTTAATATGGACGATGGTGTAACGGTTAATTATGAATTGTTTAAAGGGGTGGTTGCGCCAATAAAATAACAGAAGAAATGCTAAAAGAACGAATAGAACAATATTTTCAGCAATACCCACAACTTCGGGTACTCTTCTTTTTTGACGAAGAAAAGGAGCACGAGGAGGAATATCTCGCGATGGATTTGGAGGGAATCCGTAAAGTGACATTTGACAACCGGAACTTCTACCTGAAAGTGATGCTTCACGGAGAATGGTCGGCTGAGAGAGTCTTTCTTTACTTTCAGCAACCCATGCCCTCCACTCAGGATGAGTACCGGCATTTTCCTTTGCTCGATTTACTGGTTGCTAACAAGGTTTTGTACCTCGACAATGTAGCCGATTTTATGGATCAGTT
The DNA here is from genome assembly GCF_009689585.1 of Aquipluma nitroreducens. Taxonomy (GTDB): domain Bacteria; phylum Bacteroidota; class Bacteroidia; order Bacteroidales; family Prolixibacteraceae; genus Aquipluma; species Aquipluma nitroreducens. Next base: position 5,193,438 of record NZ_AP018694.1, read on the forward strand.
TCAACTGGCACCCAACCAACGTTCATTAGCCAAACGATACATCAAAGAGTTAACGCGTACACCAATACAAAAGGTAGTCGCACCATTACTGACCCGAACCCGTTTCGAAGAATCGGAATTGGTAATTGGATTGATCTCTGCATTCCTGAGATTCACTAAAATTGAACGCTGGGAAACCATTCTGGCTAAAATTTTGTGCCTTGGTTTGCCCGGACAGGAGGAAAACAGGGATTATTTTTTCAGGAAAATCGATGCAAACATCCTTTATCCTTTCCTGGTTCAGCCTATCCGTGATTATTTCAATACTACTCTCGAAGAACTTAATCAACAAACCCTGATTGAACTTCAAAACCGCTTGAAATACAACCTGATCACTTATACGTTGGATGAAAAACCAGATGATCCTTACAAAAACTTAAAAATTCAGGATGGGGTGGTATTGTCCATGCTCAGCAATTTGAGCGAGAGTGCCTTGAATAATCCGAAGTTGGCCGATCAATTTCTTCAACTGTTGGAATCAAACGACAGCCAAATCAAAGAAGAAACCCTACTTCAAATCTATGGCTCCGAATCAGAGTTTGGCTACCTGACCACCTTCATGAAATGGAAAATCTTAAGTTCAGGAATTCGTGAAATTGATTTCAAACCCCAAACCGCATTACAGGTATTCGAGCGGGTTTCCATGTTTCGTGAAAACACTGTCCAATTGTCAAATACAGTTCGGTTTTTAATCTATCTGGCCAATATCAATAGTCAACTGAATGAAATCTCTGGTTACATCTACGATTCGCCTGACGAGTACATTGAAAAATACGCTCAGGATTTCTACCGGATTGATCAAAATTACCGCAAGGCCATTGATTTCTATCGGTCAGTTGATGTTTCAGAATTACCCGATTTTATTCAGTTGGATCCGTTGAAAGATTTGCTGGAGGACCGGTACGAAAGCTTCCTGGAGAAATTGAACCGGGAGTGGCTGAAATGTTTTTCGGAACAAGGGTTTAGCTATGCAAATCTCGCTACACCAAAGCAATACGATTTTATCAAACGTGAAATCGTGCCTTATGAGCTGAAGATAGTTGTGATCATCTCGGATGCCCTGCGTTACGAATCGGCCATGAGCTTGCTCTCCGAGCTTCATGGTGACAGCAAAAACGAAGCGGTCATTCGGCATCAATTGGCTTCAATTCCATCGACCACTCAATTCGGTATGGCCAATTTACTAACAACCAAAACGATCAATCTAAAAGATGCAGAATTGTTTATTGACGATGTCAGTACAGAGGGTTTGGCAAACCGGTCAAAAATATTGAAGAAGCACGTTCAGGACGCACAGGTTTTTGCTTACGCCGAGATTGAAGGTAACTCGCAACAAGCCAACCGTGATATTTTCAAGTCGTCGCTTGTCTATATTTATCACGATTGCATTGATGCCGTGGGTGATAAACGACCATCGGAACGCAATTCATTTAAAGCGGTCGCCGATGGAATTGCTGAACTGGCAGCAATGGTGAAGAAATTACATTCGTCGTACAATGTGTCCCGTGTTATTATTACCGCCGATCATGGTTTTATATACAACGACCGCACAATCAAAGAGGCAGACAAAGAACCGTTAAACGAAGAAGGTGCAATACTTACACACAATAGGTACGCAATAATCAAAAATGACCGGAAACAAGATTTAGGTTACAAAATACCATTAAAGCAAACCAATCGGATTGATTCTGATTTATTTGTACTCGTACCAAAGTCGGTCAACCGGTATAAAAAACAAGGAGTTGGACATCAGTTTGTACACGGTGGGGCCAGCTTGCAGGAATTGATTGTGCCGGTAATTGAAAGTACCCGTAAACGGACTGAGGTAATCAAAAAAGTGAAGCCCGTATTGATCAGCAAAAACCTTCGGGTGGTTTCAAATATTCTGCGCATTCAAATTCTTCAGGACCAACGAGTATCCAGGAATGAAAAAGAAAGGGAAATTCTGGTTGGGCTTTATCGTGATTTGGAATTGGTGTCGAATCAGGTAACCATTCAAATGAGTTCAACTTCTGAATTACCCAGTGAACGAAGCTATGGTTGTGAGTTGATGCTCCGGGGCGATATTGGGAATATTAGCATGTTGAAGCTGAAAATTTACGACAAGGACGATGAATTGAATCCGTTAATCATTCAGGAGGTAATCAATAACACCTTAATTGAGTCTGATTTTTGATTGAATGAGCATTAAATCAATATGAAAGATTTCGAATTACAGCAACTATGATACTATCAGAACAAAAGTTAGTTATTGAATTACGAAAAGCATTTGATAATGCGAAATCACGTATTTGGATTGCTGTTCCGTTTATTGGTTCATGGAATCTAGTTGAACGGATAACTGGTATAAGTTGGGTTGCCAAAAGGAATATTGATTTTAGATTATTGACGGATATTAGCAATGAACATTTCATTGATTCAAAAACATATCAGAAATTCAAACAGCAGGCTGAATGCAAAACACTTGAAGGATTACACGCCAAGATTTATATTATTGATAACTTCATCTTATTAACGTCAGCAAATCTTACTGGTACTGCATTCTCGAAAAGGTATGAAATTGGAATAACATTAAATAACGACCAGGATGTAGTTAGAACATTTCTCAAATGGTGGAATATAGCAAAGACTATTGATAAGGATTGGCTTCCATCGAAGAGTGATAATGGAGCAAAAAATGAAGAACCTGAGGCGTATAATATTTCAAAACTAAAGAAACTTTGGAAACTGCCTAAAAGTCCCCAAACCGGCAATGATTTCAAAGAATATTTCAACACACTTCGCTATTATAACAATTTCACCAGGCTGTATGAAGTACATGCAGAAAGGTTATTAGTCGATTTGCCAATATATCAGGAAGTTGATTCATTTCTTAATTATTTGTTTCATGAGCATCCTGATAAGCCATCAAGTGAATACCTCGAAAAAGGGAACAGAGAATTAACTGAAAAAGGAAGAATCTCCGAATTGAAGAAATACTTTACTCAGTACAAAAACTGGCTTTCTGATCATCCAACCTTTGAAAACCATAGAATTGATAATATTAAAACGATTCAGCTCAAATTATCAAAATCTAAGATTGACAAACTAAAACAAGAAGACATTGAATTAGTTATAAATAGTCTTCATTGCATGAAAAGTTTAGCACTTAATAGAGCAAAGTTTTTAAATCAACAAAACAACAAAATAGAGATCATAATTCAGAGCTGGAAAGATTTGTTGCATAATGATGAGACTGACTTGCCTAAAAGAATGCAAACTTGTAAAAACAATCTTTACTCGTTCGGAAAATCATCGATTAGTGAATTGCTAGCATGGTATTACCCGAATCAATATCCATTAATAAACAGGAATTCAAATAGTGGTATGAAATTCTTTGGATATGATATAGAAACATATTGAATTTTTGTAACAAATATTTGCTAAATTTGTTACAAAATAAAAACATAAAAACAATGCAAAGCATTGAGAAACAAATAGAAGATAAGATAAAAGATGATGCTAAGGGTACATTGTTATTTCCGGAGGACTTTCAACAGCTGGGATCTTCAGAGGCTGTGCGTTTGGCTTTGCATCGCATTGAAAAAAGAGAAATCATTCGAAGAGTCGCTCATGGAATATATGTACGCCCAAAAGAAAGTTCATATATAGGAGAAGTTATGCCTACAGCAGAAGAAGTTGCTGAAGGTATTGCTAAAAGAGATAAAATAAGAATTGTTCCAACGGGTGTATATGCATTGCATGCATTGGGCTTAAGCACACAGATACCATTAAAGCTAGTCTTTTTAACAGATGGGGCAGCACGTACTATAAAAGTCGGCAAAAGAACCATAAAACTGAAAAGGACTACACCCAAAAACCTGTTGGCTAAAGGTAAAATTAGTTCTTTAGTGATTCAGGCATTGCGCGAAATTGGTATAGACAAGGCAAGCCCAACTGAATTAAAGCAAATCCTTAAACTATTAAAAGAAGAGGACCTGCAACTATTAAAACATGATATTAAACTGGCACCGGAATGGATTAAGCAAATTATGAAAAAAGCAATTGATGGATAAATTTTACTATATACCTGACGATGCTAAAGCTGAAATTCTCCGGAATACTGGTGAAAAAACGAACCTCCCTGCCTATGCTGTCGAAAAAGACTGGTGGGTCGTTCAAACACTTTCTATTCTTTTTGAAACGGAAATCGGGAAACACATGGTGTTTAAAGGAGGTACATCACTAAGCAAAGCCTGGGGTCTGATTGAACGATTTTCGGAAGATATTGATTTGGCTGTTGATCGTAGATTCTATGGGTTCGAGGGTGATTTAGGGAAAAAACAACGGACAAATCTTCGGAAAAAAGCAAATACTTACATTACAGAACAGCTTTATCCGGAACTAAACTTCCGTTTTAAGGAAAAGGGAGTTGACGTTAAGCTTGAATTGGAAGAAATAACTACGAGTGATCAGGATCCGATAATCATACTTGTAAATTATCCCAATGTAATCGAATCGCCTGGTTACTTAAGACCAAGGGTTCAGGTAGAATTAGGATGCCGGTCGCTGATTGAGCCGTTTTCAATTCGCACTTTCAATTCATTTTTGGATGAAATGTATCCTGATGCTTCATTTGCAAAGCAGCCTATTCATATTCCAACTGTTGATCCCGAACGTACCCTCCTTGAAAAAATATTTCTTTTACACGAAGAGTTTCAGCGTCCAGATATTAAGGTTAGGGTGGACCGAATGAGCCGTCATCTTTTTGATATTTACAAATTGGCGGCTTCTCCATTTGCTGAAAAAGCTCTATTAAATCAAGAGCTTTATGCTGAAATTGTATATCATCGTCAATTGTTTACCAAGCTTGGGGGTGTCGATTATAGGCGGCATAATCCAGGAACGATTAATCCAATTCCACCTGTTCATTTGCTGGATGCCTGGAAAAGAGATTATTCAATCATGCAGGAACAAATGATATATGCCGATTCGCCAAGTTTTGATACTATGCTTGAGGCAATTAAAAACTATATCTCAAAAATAAACCAGCTAGACTGGCAAATCATTGAATAATACCCAATTCAAATAAAAGCCTTAACATGTCAACATTACAAGAGAAAATATTAACTCATTTTGAAGGGAAAGTTGTCAGGAAAGATTTAACCTCAAGGGTAAAAGGTAATGCGGTAGTTCCGGCATACGTGCTGGAATTTCTACTTGGTCAGTATTGCGCAATCAATGACGAAGAAGTCATTAACAATGGGATTGAGAAAGTAAAAGATGTGATCAAAAACAACTTTGTCCATCGTGCTGAAGCTGAGTATGTAAAATCAACCATCAGGGAGAAAGGTTCTCATAAGATCATCGACAAGATATTTGTTACTCTGAATGATGATGACAATTTCTATGAGACTTCATTTGCCAATCTTGGAATTGACCATGTCGCTATTGCCGATTCAATTGTCAAAAAGCATAAAAAATTATTAAGTGGAGGAGGCGTCTGGTGTATTTTAACCATGGGTTATGATTCTTCCGATGGGATCAAATCCAGATGGGTTATCGAAACCGTAAAACCTATTCAGGTTTCAGGAGTCGATTTGGAAGAAATAATCGAAAAACGACAGCATTTTGATACTGACGAATGGATTGATTTACTAATGCATAGTATTGGATTAAATCCTGAATTCTTCAACCGGAGGGGAAAGCTAATTCAGTTATCAAGACTGATTACTCATGTTGAGAATAACTATAACTTCATCGAACTTGGACCCAAAGGAACCGGTAAATCTCATGTGTTTTCAGAACTCTCGCCTCATGGAGTTTTAGTTTCAGGCGGCGATGTGACCAGTGCCAGGCTTTTTGTGAGCAATACTGGCAAAGGCAAAATCGGATTGGTTGGGTATTGGGATGTGATTTGCCTGGATGAATTTGAACAAGTGGTTGGCTCGAAACGTGCAGATGGCGACATGGTCAATATCATGCAAAATTACATGGCAAATAAATCATTCAACAGAGGAAAGGAAACCATTCAAGCCTATGCTTCAATGGCATTTGTGGGCAATACTAAGCACACTGTTCCTTTCATGCTTCGCGAGACACATCTTTTTGAATCCATCCCGGCAGCCTATATCAAAGGGGCTTTCCTCGATCGTATTCATCTTTATATTCCAGGATGGGAAGTCAATATCCTAAAGGAAAGTGTATTCTCTAAAGAGTTTGGGTTCATTGTTGATTATTTGGCTGAAATTCTGAAGCAGTTCCGGAAGTACGACTATACCAATCAGGTTGATCAGTATGTGGACTTTGATCCATCCTATACAGGCAGGGACAAATTGGCCATCCGGAAAACATTCTCAGGTCTGGTAAAGCTAATATACCCCAATAAGCATATGAGCGAAAAGGAAGCACTCGAACTGATTGATTTTGCAGTAGAAGGCAGGAAAAGAGTCAAGGATCAGCTTTACGTGATTGACGAAACCTTTAAAGATTCTCCTGTTGAATTCAGCTACAAAATCAATTCATCCAACAAAAAAATAAAGATAGAAACGCTTGAGAAGTTAAATGGAGAAATTTTTGATGGTGCTGCAGAAATCACTCCGACTGAAGATCCGGATAAATCAACAGTCAAGGCTGAAATAATTGCACCAGGACTTAAGGAGAAAGAAATCATTATCAGGGATAATCAAAAAGGAATCTCCTATAAAAAACTATTTGCCGAGTATCTTAAAGGTGCAACTGAAATTACATTGACTGATCCATACATCAGACATCCACATCAATTCCGTAATTTGTTAGAATTCTGTTCGATCCTTATTCAAAATAAAAAGAAAGAGGAGGAAATCAGTTTGCACGTTGTCTCATGGAACGACGTAGAATATACGCCCATATCAACTGCCAACTTTGATGAAATTACGGAATCTTTGAGGGATTCAGGAATCATCTTCACCTACGAATTTCAGGATTTACATGATCGCAGCATTGTAGCCAATAATGGTTGGAAAATAAAACTTGGTCGCGGACTTGATATTTTCGAGAAGCCTGCCTTTCGTTTTGATATCTCGGAAGTGATGCAGGAACAACGGCAATGCCGAAATTGCGAGATAACGTATATTCGGCAAATTGACTGAGATCAAAAAAAGAAAAATTGTTAGCAATCCCCTATTATTATTGAATTGGACAGTTATTTATTGCCTCCATGATTTATCTTATGTTGAACAATAATAAACCCCATTAATATTAATATTAATAAACCATATGACAATAGTTTTATCATATTAACCTCCTGCTTTATAAAAATTTGCTCAATAGTTTTTATAATTACATATGACAAAACAGATGTCAGAAAGATAATTTTTGAATTATTTAATAACTGCATAGTATCTTCTTCTTTTTCTTCTTTAACTGTTCCATCAAAATTACTTCTTATCGTTTTATAATAATAATTAAAGAAACCCAAAACAATGAATAGTGGTAGTACAAATAGAAATATCTTTTCTGAAAAAACTAAAACACTACTTTCATTACCGAATTCATCGATGCCATATTTTTTTGCATTTAAAACGATGCCATAAATGCCATAAAAAATAGTTATAATGATAATGATATAAAAGAATACGAGTATCAAGATATTTAAACTATCGGATCTTTCATAAATCCAAATTTTAAATTTGACCCATTTACCTTGATCATTTTTCACTTTTAAATTGGGGACGGATTCTTTTTTTGCCATTATTATAGTTATTAAGTTATATTCTATATAATGTTTTAATTAATTTAAATATTCCTTCTCCAATGTCCTTGTTACTCCTAACACCTTTCGATAAAAACTTAACTTCTTCAACAGAATATTTTGAAAGATTGTAGTCCGTAATATCCCCATTAGACATTAAAATAAATTCGTATTTATTACTATTATATTTCTCATCTTCCAAAAACTTTAAAAATTTAATACCTAACGACCCATTTTTAAATCTAATATCAACAATAAATAAATCAATAATGTCACCTTTAATTAAATCGCCAAATTTTTCATTCTCAATCTCATATACTGTATTTTGCCAATTCTCTGATGTCGGGAGAACTACAATATTGTCTAATCGATACTCTAGAACCTCTTTTACTTTAATGAAGCACGGAAAGTTATTCTCCAAAATCATTATATTCATTGGCGTCATTGTCTTCAATTTTAATAATTATAATAAAATTATTGTCTTCATCAATAATTGGATCTAGAAGACTAACAAAATTGCTTAACCCATTGAAAATTTTCTTACACATGTTCAATCCATTCTTTGTACCTCTATCATTTATATCGACTCTGTTTCTAAAAGACAATTTATTATCCTCGAATTCTATTCGAATATTTCTATCCTCAGGTAAGCTGTGATTTTTAATATTTATAACTAACTCTGGGATAACAATATTAAATATAATTTCTGGTATTTGGATGTATGGTGAATCAAGAAATTTTATATCATCATCATTAATAAAGATAGGACCTGATAAGCCAATGTATTTGGATTCAAAAAGTAATTTAATAAATTTTTTAAAATCAATAAAAGATACTTCTTTTATTTTAGTATCATCTTTGCTCAAATCATAAGCCCCAATTTGACCGCTAATAATTTGTCTAATCAAATCAAAAATCTCTTCAAATGAACTTTTCTCATTTATTATCTCTTTCCTTAATTGATCATCGAGAGGTGTTCCACTTGCAATAATTCGTTCTAAAATAGATTCTTTAATATCTTCCAAGATATCACCCAAGTTTGTTAAATGTTCTCTTAATCCATGTTTTAAATCACTCTGGTATTCGTCCCTAGCCTTTGTATTGAGTAATTCTAAAAAAGTATTATTAGATATCTCGGTCTTAATAAAGTCACTCAGTAATTTTCTCAAAAGCAAAAGTAATCTTAATTTATTTTCATCTAATCTTTTACCTTTATTTAGTACTATCGTTAAAACAGCTTGTGTATATAGTAGTGGATCTAAATATTGCGCTTCTGAACTCGTCAAGTCAGTAATTCTTATCGCAAGTAATGAGTATTCTTTTCTTGACGACAACTCGATAATTTCAGAAAATCCTTCGACAATTGAAGATTCAAAAATGTCTTTTCTTATTTGAATTCCACTCTGATTTTTTAAAATTTCTAGATTAGATAAAAACTCATCATCATTATTATCAACTTTAACATTAAACATTTTTGCCGTCAAAGATTTCTTTAGTTTTTCCTTTGAGTTCAATAGAAGCGGTAATTGATCTTTTTTCTTTTTTCTTTTAAATGATTCAAATGTATACAATTGGGTTTCATCTGGTTCAATAAGGTTGCTATAATTAACTGTTAAAAGTGCCAACTCAGCTTCGGGTCCAACAATATTAGTTATAAAACTAAGAATTATCTTAACCTGTGATTTAATATCATCCTTATTGATAATTTCTCGCCTACTCCAATTAATTAGCCTGCTCTGCAATTCAATAAATTTATCAAATGAATCTTTACATTCAGCCTCTAACTCTTTAATAATAACAATATATTTTGGATCATTTTCATATTTACATAACGTTTTGGAAAATTTTTTTATTTCTATCGGCTTTAAATTATTCGCAGTTTCACGAATCTTAAAATATTCCCAAAATCTTTCTATTATAGCTGTATTTTCCAGCTTTAGTAATCTCAAATAATGATTAAAGTTTCCATTACCATTATCATTTGGATCATAATCAAATATTTTGATGTTTTTTTCAAGTTTGATAGCCTTGGTTTCGTGGTCGTTTATCAATTCTTGAATTAGGGCTATCATTTGGTAAATTAACTTTTTAGGAGAAATGTATCCGAATTTGTCTAATTGTTTTAGCTCGGAAAAACGCTTGTCAAATTGACTTTTGTTCTCATCATAGTCCTCATATAAGGACGGTTTAATATATTTCTTACTTTCCTCTTTTAATGAAGAGTAACTAATATTATCAGTATAATTATCAAATTCTTTATTTGAGATCAAATGCTTTAATTCTAGTATGTAGTCATATACCAAAACTTTACCAGGAATGTATTTAGTTGAATCATACAGTCTGATCAATTCTTTGATAATACTCTTGTTATTATTTGAACACGTTTTCTCCAAATTTTCTTTCTCTGCATAAATTAAGTTTATAATCTTCTTAAATGATTTGAAAAACTCAGGATGAATAATATAATTGCTCTTGAGCTGAACGGATCTTTTAAGTAGAAATTTTAGTTTTTGAAATTTTGAAAAATAACTATCTGTATTAACAGAAAAAAGAGAATTAATATTTTCTGAATTTAACTTGTTAATTTCTTCTCGGAGGACTTCCAGCTCTCCAATTATCCAATGAAACGAAGAGTCTCTGATTTCTTGATAATATATTAATGGAGTACTACACGTAATTTTTAAAATTATATATTTCAGGTTGTGGGAATATTTTTCAATAATATCTTGATGGACAATATCACTAGCTAATTCTTTTAATATTTTTTTTTCTAATCGGATTAGTGCTTTTGTATCTTTCTTAAAATAATTATCAATATCATACTCGTAGATATATTTAGTATTCCCATTAACAGTTGTTATGACTTGTTCAATCTCAAATAATCTATAGAATTGATTTAAAACCAATAATTGAAATAACTTTTTGTTATTGTGGATTATATAATCTTTAATATTATTGGGAACGTTATAACCGATATTAACTGGTTTTAATTTATTTATTTTATTGAGGAATAATACTTTAGTAGAATCTAACGAAGAAGTACTTGCAAGATATTGGTACCTCTTCATTTCTTTTGTCAGTGGAAATTCATTATTGGGTTCTTCAATTGAAGGGTTGTTGATTTTTGTATAATAGTATAAACGATCCTCTTGCTTCACAAAGGGTAAAATTCCCTTTGGAAGTTTAAGAAGTAAGTTGTCTTCACAGTCAAATGACATCCTATTTATTAAAGCAATACAATAATCAATACCTTTATCTGTATTAATTTTATTTCTAATAAACTTGACAATGTAATTTGTTTCTAGAAATGAATTAACTGTTGCTAAAACATCATCCACAAATATGACAATATCGGCTTGATGCAACCCATCAGCATACAACGATTCTGCATTTTCAATGTAGTCTTCCTCTAAAGAAATAGATAAACAATTCGCTGTATACTCAAAAACATATTCATTAACTAAGTCAATAAAATTTGACTTAGAGCCAGTAACAGGAGAAACTAAAACTACTTTTTTATATTGTAATAATTCGCTATTAAATACAGTGTCTTTTAGGGTTTTAAGCCAAATTATGATTTGTTCATCGTTATTCTTTACTATTCTACCAGTAGGTGTAAAATAAAGGTACTTGCTATTTCCTCTTGTAAGATTGCCGTAAAGTAATGACTGCTTTAGATTTAATATCTGCCGCCCAAATTTATTTGGAGATTTTGTCCTTGGATAACCAAATATTAAGGTTGGACTTATTGATGCTTTGCCTGTTTCAATTAAACACTTTTCATTTGTGATATCAGGAGAATAACATAGAGCGCAATTATCTGCATTATTCCATTCTGTATAGACCGGAATAAAGTATTTTTGCTTTATTAATTGATTATCAGCATTAAAGGTTTCAACTCTTACAACTTTGTTTGTTTTATCAATCGAATGCCAGTTATAACCCCCTTTTAGTAATTCATCCTTGTAGATATTATACAATTCAATTGTATCCCCTTCCTTGATACTCTCAATATCTTTACTGGCGATTTCCTCAAAAGTTTCATGGCATTCAGTAGTTAATGATTTGTGTCCAACAAGGATAACATTTAGTGTGGGAGGTATAATAGTAAAATTATTTTTATGTCTATAAAGGTTGTTTGATTCAAAAATCTCAACAAGCTGGTTGTTAATTTTGACAGAAGTTGAAAAACTAGAAACGATGGGAACTATAATAACAATATTCCTTTTGATTGAAGCAACATCCTTTGAGAGTTTTCCATCCTTATCTATAGTATTATGATTTACAGTAATTTTAAGTTTAGATTCTTTGATTTTCTTCTCAAGCATGTTTCTTGTTGAGCTAGTTAAAAAATTAGAATAATCTTCATATCCGATAATTGTTATCTCGTCTTTTCCCTTAATAAGATCGTAGATTATATTAGAAAGTAGATAGGACAATGGGATTGTAAAAAAACTATTTTGAAACATCCTCTTTGCATAATAAAAATCACGTATATGTATTTTTGAGCCCAGCCTGAAATGAGTATTAGCAATCTTATACCCTTTGTTATTTGTTTCTGAATTTCCTAATACATCAAATCTTTTGTTCAATGAGTACTGAACGGATTCTTCAAATAAGGATAATACTCCTTTCCAGGGATCCTCATTCTTTAATAATAATTCAAAATACATGAGTTTCCCCTCGTTAAAGAGCTTAGATTCATGAGTTATGTAATTTGTATTAGCGTTGTCGGAATCTTCAATATTTTTTAAAATTCCGTTTCTAAAACTATAATGATGTCTCCAGATATTCTTATTTATTAAATCAAAATCTTTCTCCGTTTCTCCTGAAAGTAATGTTGCACCATATCTCTTGTATGATCTGTTATGATCCTCATTATTATATTTATAAGAATAAAATAGCACTCGATTTTCATTATTCCAAAATTTAAGAAGAGGATTATGCGAGGTACTTCTTCTCAAATCTATTATTTTCCTAACAACATCTACATCAATATTAAAGACAATCAAATCACTGAAATACAAACTGATACTTGCAAGTAATCGTACCCATTCACTTTCACCTGCTAATTTTAAATGTGTTGCATCAAGCAAAAAAATACTATTATGCAAGAAAGTTGGAAGGGCTGAAAATTCCTTAAACAACATTTTAATTCGTTCATATTTTCGTTGAATTGAACTGCTTTGTTCATATGTTTCGGAATATCTATATATATATTTATAGTTTTTCGTTTCGCTGAGTACCTCTTTGTAGTTTACAATTTTATACTTATCAAGCATTAAAAATGTATTAAAACTTGGAGTTTCCTTAGATGGGAGCGTAGGAGGTTCCACACTTAAAATATAACCTTCGTTTCCTCTATTTAGTGGTATTATGCAATTGTATACAGTTCCATATTTTATAAAATTATCAAATCCGATTTTTACAGTGGATTTATCCGTTTTTCTATATAAATATACACCTTCATTAAATGAGGAAGTTTTAATAAATCCAGAATAATTTTCTTTTATTATATGAGTGAAATAATGCAGTCCATACCGACTTATCAATTTGTTTTGTTGGTGTTCTAAATAAATAAATCTATCAATATTAATTGCGAAGAAATCTTCATACTCATAAATCTTTTCAATTATTTCTATATCTTCTTCTAATGATCCACCTAGATAATTCATTAGATCATATTCATTCTCTTTCAGATTATTTACATAGGTATTTCTTATTGATGTTTTTCCAAAATCAATTACATTCACATCAAGAAAGAAATCGTCTCTAGTTTGTTGTAAATACTCTATTTCCGAGTCGCCTTTAAGTTCTTTCAATCTTTCCTTACTGTAAAATCTACTAGTTATAACTCCTTTCTTTTCAGTTGAATGCTCGATTATATTTTTGGCTAATTCACATATTCCTAAAGAGATATCATAAACAAATTTTCTATAATAATTTATTTTTTTCGATCTCTTTCAATAATCAACTTTTTTTCTGATATGCTTACATTCCTTTTTTCATAAATCTCATTAGAAAGTAGAAGATTAAACAAACAAGTTTCAAAAAAACTTAACTTTTTTAAATCAATGGTAAACGTATTACTTATCTCTCCTAACTGCTTTGTTCTTTCTTCTATATCTTGAGATAATTTGTTAAAATATAAGTCCCATAATTTATTATTCTTATTTGCTTCATGCTTTATTGAAAAATAATTATCAATATCAGACTGACTCTCAATTAATAGAGGTGGAATAAATTTTTGGGAATGAGATAATTTATTATCTAATTTTATTGCAATTACTTCTCCCGAATTTCTATTTACATAATTTCCATCTAAAAAGATTTTATTGTCCAGCTTTGTGAGGTAATTTAGTTGTTCTAACTGGTCTTTTAAGCTGAATGCTCTATCCGCTGATTCAATATCGATAAATGCGAATTGTACCTTATAAGAAGGATAATCTTTTAAGAATAAAGTAATGTAAGAGAGAAAAATAGGATCAATTTCTCCCATTACTTTATTAGGACTATTTATTTCTCTTGAGATTTCAACCTTAATTGAATTGAAATTTCTTTTGTCCTCATTCTTATAAAATTCAATAAATTGAGATATTACGTCTATGTTTATATTGTCTTTTATTGAAAAAGTCTTTATCAATTCCATTTTACAGATAAATTAGTTACTAATTTCAACCTTCAAAACTAAAAATGAGAATAGACCATCTATAGGTCAATAAGCAGAATTGTCTAATTTAACAATTAATACTATATTAACGCAATAAGATTATATGATTTCATCTTATTAGCAAAAATAATCCACTCTGTAATTATTATTTTGCTTTCATGCTCCTGTAAAAGCCTTGATGATACATTATTAAATGAAAACAATTTAAATAGCATATTGTCATTTTTATTGCTAAAAACCAATTAGTTATTATCCCAACTATTTTGACAAAAAGACTCTTCGTTTCAACCGTGTCGTGTTTATTATTAAATTTATTTTCAATCTATTTATTTTAATTCCTTTTCCCATCCTTGCTTAATAGATAGGTGATTGTTACACTCAAATTTACAGCAAAGTTATTGATCGCTTCATGGAACGGTAAAGGGGAACTCGCTTTTCGTGGCTCGTTTCCTTCGGATGCGTTCAGTTTCATTAATTGCCCATTTCGGGCATGAAACTGACATGCACCCCGTTGACCTAATCCGTGACAGCTCAATGTTGGTACGCCAAAAATTTAAGTTTAACGGCGTGCCAGATATTTCCTTAGTTAAAATGTAGGGAGCCAAAACAAGTCCGAAAGGCATCGGCACTTTCCCATGAATTCTTCGTTTGATATTTATGAAATGGTTACCAACCTGATTATTGAACGCCTTGAAGCAGGTGTTGTTCCTTGGCAAATGCCTTGGAAAGCAGAGATCGGATTCCCTCAGAACATGGTCCACAAAAAGGCTTATCGGGGATTTAATTTCTGGTTGCTGCTTACTGTAGCAGATAAGTTCGGGTCTCCGTTCTTTCTCACCTTCAACCAGATCAAAGAATTAGGTGGACACGTTTTGAAAGGTGAAAAAGGTTTCCCTGTCGTGTTTTGGAAGTTGCTGGATACGGAAGAAAAAGATGGTAGCATTGACCACATCCCTTTCCTTCGGTATTACACTGTTTTTAACCTGAAACAAACCGAAGGTATTGATGAAAGCAAGGTCCCAGCGACTGAAGCGCATGACCATGTATTTGATCCGATTGGCAATGCTGAACAGTTAATCGAGTTTTGGTACGATAGCCCTGAAATCAGGCTCGACCAATCACACGCTTTCTATTCACCTACTGGTGATTATGTCGGAATGCCAAACCCACGGACTTTCTTCAGGGACGAACAGTATTACTCGACACTTTACCACGAGCTAGTCCATTCTACAGGGCATATCAACAGGACTGGCCGACATGAAAAGCTACATGATCATAAGTTCGGTTCTCAGGATTATAGCCAGGAAGAACTGGTTGCCGAATTGGGAGCCGCATACCTGTGTTACATGACCGGAATTCAAAATGCCACAATAGACAACAGTGCTGCCTACATCAAAAGCTGGATTGGCAAATTCAAGGAAGATAAAAAGATGTTGCTGATTGCTTCTTCACAGGCACAAAAGGCTGTTGATTACATACTGGAACACCAGGTTCATCCCAACCAGGCGGCAAGTGCCGCTTTGGTTGACTTGGTTGACCAAATGGCGGAGGCAGTTTAGCCTTCGCCATTTTTATCTCAAAATTTCACAGTTAGAAACAATTAAAGATTCAAGATATGGAACAGTTTAAAAGTTTTTCCCAGTATATCCTGCAAATCGGCTATAAATATGGTTTGCATTCGGTGTTTGATGATTTCCTTGAAATGGTAGTTTGTGCTTTATCATTGGGAGCAAAGGAAGATCGCTACCATGAAATCGTCCGAAACTATGAAAAACCGGATGCCTATCTGATGGCTGAAGCTTTTGGTTCACTGGTCATCGAAATGGACAATAACGGCGACGGGCTTAAAGATGGCTTTGGTGATTTTTACATGGAATACCTAAGCTATGGCAGGAATGGGCAGTTTTTCACCCCAGAACCGATATGCGATATGATGGCCCGGATAGTAAACCCTGCTGGTTTTGGGGAGCGGGTGGCTGATTGTTGTTGTGGCTCTGGCCGGATGTTGCTGGCAGCAGCAAAAATAAACCGGAATTCGTTGTTTTTCGGAGCTGATATAGACCGAACCTGTGCGATGATGTGTTTAATAAACTTATGCCTTAATGGACTTCTGGGAGAAGTTTGTTGGATGGATACGCTGATGAATCGTTTTTACGGAGGTTGGCGAGTCGAACTTCACCCCGAGAAGGCAGTCCCATACATCAGGGAAATAACCAAAGAAGAAAGCTATCTGGTGTTGAGATTGCCGGAGAAAAAGGAAGAAATCGTCAAAAAACAGATCTCGGCAGCGGGAGTATTTCAGCAGTTGTTGTTTGAATTCTAGGGGCTGAAAAGCCCCTTTTTTGTTCATTCAATGTTTTGATAGGTAAAATCACTCCATTTAAAATTGCAAGCAAAGATATTTACGCTTCACGGAACGGTAAAGGGGAACTCGCTTTTCATGGCTCGTTTCCTTCGGATGCGTTCAGTTTCATGGATTGCCCATTTCGGGCATGAAACTGACATGCACCCCATTGACCTGATCCGTGACAGCTCAATGTCCGGTATGCCGAAATTTTAACCGGCGTGCCAGATGCCAATATAAAGCCACAGGGCAGTGGAAAATAATATGAATAATGCAGCTAAAAAACTCAATGCTGAAGGTGATGAACAAGCCAAAACCTCTTTGGCAGTGGTAAAGAATGAAGAAAAAGTTACCCCGGAGATTCCTTCTTTGGAGCATCGCATCCAGAAAGTTGAAGACCTGAGCATGCTCATTGAGAAGTGGCGCAAGCTCACTGAAACCCGCAGAAACCTGCAAACTTTCTCCTTGGGTGCCGATGGCCTGGGTGCAACCGTATTCCTGCGGGACGCATCAGGAAAAGAGTTTAAAACCTCCAATACTCCGGTAGTATCCGCTGTGATGGAAGAAATCAAAACGACTCTGGATGAACGGATCAAGGAAGTTGAAACCCAGATCAAATTTTGAAAAAGGAAAGAGGCGAAACGCCTCTTTTTTTTGTCGCTAAAGCTTAAAGATTTTTGTTGAATTCAACTGCCCTCACAAGCCAACGTTCAACTCAAAGGCTTAAAAGAGCTGCAATCTGCCCTCGCACCCGCTGCCGGATTGAGATGGCAATTATGGAAGAGAGTTTTTAATACAAAATTTATTTAACTCTATACTTTAACTCTTTACGATTAAATAGCTAATGAAAAAAATAGATCACTTAAAATACATTGTTGTTCTTTTTGTCAGCTAAAATAATTAAAATTGCTATTTAAAATAAAATTGAAGCTTTAATGAACTATTGACACATAGCCTGTAATCGCTAAAATATAATTCTGAAATGACACTTTTATGACAGGTAAAATCACCAATAATGCATCAGAATCGACAAAAGCTATAGTGCATCAATTCTATGTTGCACTTGAAAAATGTTTCGAATTAGAGGAAGGGGAATCTGTTTATGTTGAATATTACGGTGATGTTTCTATTGATGGTAAGTCTCAGATTGAAGTCAAAAAATTCCAAAGAACATTAACAAATCTCGATCATAATTTCTGGAATACTCTTAAAAATTGGATGGAAGACAAATTTCCCCATGAACGATTTAAAACTCTTATTTTATGCACAACACAGGAAATAAGTTCGCAAAGCGTCTTTAGGAGCTGGAATGAAAATAGTTTTGATATAAGATTAAAAGATTTGACAGATGTATGCTGCAAATATTTTAATCAAAAGAAACGAGATGAAACAACGGTAAAGCTATTGAATTACATTTTTGATAAATCCCGAAGAGAAAAACTAAACAGTATACTTCCAAAAATAGTAATTCAATCATCCCAAAAATACTATCAAAGCCTCCAAAGCAGCATTAAAGATAGATTTGCAAAGGGAATTCCAAGGTCAAGTAAAGATCAATTCATAAGAGGATTATTAGGTTTCATTATATCGCCAGATGTTACAGAAAACAAATGGGAAATAACAAATGAAAAATTTTCAAAGGAAGTAGAGGATTTGACAGCCATCTTAAAAAAGGACTCAATTATATTCCCTCAAAAAATCGAATTAAAGAACATTGACGATAAGAAGCACTTGAATTCTACTTTTGTTAAGAAAATTGAGGATATTGACTACAACGAAGTAATCCCATCTGCGATCTCAGATTATATTCACACCAATATGTTAATACTACAAGACAATTGGTCTAGTACGCGTTGTAAAGAATTAGAACAATATAAAGACGGTATAAATGAAGCTCATGCAATAAAATATCGTCAAACCAAAAGAAATAGCCAGAATAGCAATATCATTAATGCTTCAAAGGATTTTTATGATAATTTCATTGGAGAAGATCCTAACACTTTTTACATATACAACACCGTACCTCCATATTTCAGAAGAGGGTTAATTCAAAATATGGCTAATGATATTGAAAAATATAAAATCGAGTGGAAACTAAACAATGAGTGATTTCAGCAAAAGCATACATACAATCTATAATAATCCATTTATTCTGACTCCAGTTCTAGTAACATTTTACAAGAACTATGTTGGGCTAAAAAACGATATATTACTGGCTTATTTGATTTTCCCAATAGTTTTGGAACAAGAACATATCCAAAAAATAAAAAGAATTAATTCAAAAACGCCACTAAGTCGTTTTACAAAGGATAAAGATTTTATTTCTGGATTTTATGATCGAGTAGAAACATATAGGAGTGTTACTAATCTATGTTTACAATACGCTATCGATAGTAAATATATCCTTGTAGATAAAAATATGAGCGTAAAAGTAATTACTGAGGACGTTTTCTTTGTTGACCCATTGCTTAAAGATGCCATAGAATTATCCAATAAACTTTATAAAGTCTTTAGAAAAATTAATGTGATAAATATTTACCAAGCATTTGGAATAAAAAAATTATGAGAAGCTATGTTGCCAAAATAGGATTGTTTGATAAAATAGGGAATGAACATTCCGTAGAATTACAACCGGGAATAAATGTTATTACCGGAAGATCATCAACCGGGAAAAGTGCATTAATTGAAATATTTGATTATTGCTTTGGCAGTTCCGAAGAAACTATTCCTGATGGAATTATTACCGATAATGCTGAAATTTATTTTGTTATTCTTTCCATCAAAAAGGCTTTTCTTGTTCTGGCTAGAAATCCAAGTATTAGTACAAAGGTCTTTTTAAAATATGACCTCAAGTTTAACAACGATTTGTTGATAGATAGAGAGTATTTTGAGGAAGACTATTTTCTATCCTTGAATGATTTCAAATCGACACTTGGCAATTTTTTAGGGATTGACATAATTGACACCGACGAAGACTTAGAGCAAAAAAAACTAAGGAAAAGAAGTAAAGGAAGGCCCTCAGTACGCAATATGACTTCATATTTTTTGCAACATCAGAATCTGATTGCCAATAAACATTCATTATTTTATCGATTTGATCAAAAAGAAAAAAGAGAACAAACGATAGATCAGTTTAAGATATTCTGCGGTTTTGTAGATCAAGAATACTATTTGAAGAAGCAGGCATTAAATGAACTTAGGGTTGAATTAGAAAGAGAGAAAAGGCTAAATCTATCTCACAATGATTATAAAAATCAATTATCAATAAAGCTTCAGGATTATTTAAATGACTATAACTATATTGTTGGCAAGCCATTGTTTGATCAATTCGCATCAAATATTTTAAAAGCACCCAAACAGTATCTGGATAATATTGAAGACTATGAAATAGATCCTGATTATGAATCTGATGGATTTGTAAAAAGATTAAAAAAATTAAACGAAGAAAAAAATACCGAATTAGGGAATAAAGAGAAAAGGCAATTCGTTTAAATCAAATCGATTCGACCATCCAATATGCAAACAAGTATTCTGATACTATCGATAATATTAAACCTATAGAGGATGCAAGAAAAAGTAATTCAGAGTGTCCATTTTGTCGAAAGAATTATAATGAACTTGAAAAAGAATCCAATAAACTTTCAAATGCAATAAACTGGCTTAATTCCGAGCTACGAAAAACGCCTTTATTGCTTGATTCACTCCAACCGGAAAAAAGGAAAATTGAAAAGGAAATATCCGACATAAATGGCACCATCTTCAAACTCAACAAAGAAATTGAGGAAATACTTAAAATAAACGACGAGTTAAAAAGAAACAAATCTCTCGAAGAGCAAGGTTTCAAAATTATTCTACAGATTGAGAATATCTTAGAAGAGGCCATCGATATTAACAAACAAAATTTAGAGCAAAAGGTTAAAGACCTTGAACGTAAAATAGATAAACTTGAAAAAGAAATTGCTGAAAACTATAACTACGAATCAAAACTTGAAAAAGCTCAGAAATATATTAACAAACAAATGAATTTGTTTGGGTCAAAATTAGAATTTGAGAAAACCTATCAACCAATCAATTTAAATTTTGATGTTGAAGCATTTGAACTTTATCATTTGAAAAAGGATAAAAAAACCGTTTACCTCAGATCGATGGGTAGTGGAGCCAATTGGCTTTATTCTCATGTCTGCCTTTTCACAAGCTTGCTCCGTTACTTTTGTTCATTAAAGAATAGATGTAAAATCCCTTCAATCTTATTTCTTGATCAACCTAGCCAGGTTTATTTTCCTACGATCATTGACACTGATACTACTAAGTTCGATCCAAATTCACTCAAAAAGTTTGAGAATAAAGAAAAGAGTGTTGATGACGACTTAAAGGCAGTAACCAATCTGTTTGACCAGTTGGTAGCTTTCTGTTATTCAACAGAGGTCGAAACAGGAATAAAACCACAAATAATAATTACTGACCACGCCGATAATCTCGATCTTGAAAATGCAAATTTTGAAGAGCTAGTTAATGGCAGAAGATGGAGAGAAGAAAATAGCGGATTAGTAAAATTATCATCAAAATAAATAGGTAATACCAAAGTCCCATCTTATTGAATAAGGCGTTGATGAAAATAGCAGGAAGGAACTTAATTTGTATTTTATGGCAAGTCAATATGGCTTTAATAACAAATAACAGCTTTTGTGAGTAAAATTTAGGAGATATTTAAAATATTTTCAATATTATTTGCATATATTTGTATCGTAATGAATTGAATATCAGTCGAGACTATATCGAGACCTATTGAAATAAGCGTTTTGTAAAATATTGATAATCAGCTTGGAATAAGGATGCGTTCAAACTCCAGCTGGGTCATAAACTACCGACCTAAAAAGCATCAAAATACATCAAATCAATTTAAATACACTTTCTTCTTAATATCTGGGATAACCAAATCATTCATGTTTGGTCAAATTGGAAGAGACTATTTCGAGACCCCATATGATTGGCAACCAATTCGAACTCCAAAACTTGGCTAATCAATTACTATTGTTTTATGCATTGCATAGTTTAGCTTCCAATACATCCATATCTTCTGATATCTTTTGATCCAATACTTTTGCATATATCTGTGTTGTTTTCAAAGATGTATGTCCAAGTAATTTTGAAACAGTTT
Organism: Aquipluma nitroreducens; assembly: GCF_009689585.1. Classification (GTDB taxonomy): domain Bacteria; phylum Bacteroidota; class Bacteroidia; order Bacteroidales; family Prolixibacteraceae; genus Aquipluma; species Aquipluma nitroreducens. Next base: position 5,215,360 of record NZ_AP018694.1, read on the forward strand.
CTATTGGAACCCCGTTGCTAAGGGTCACCGTTGTGGCGAATGTATGCCTGGCAATATGCATGGTAATATTCTTTTTAATAGTGCAGATGTCCCCTAATTCTTTCAAATAGCTGTTCATTTTTTGATTGGTTAATACAGGAAGTAAAAGGCTCTTGCCTGTAGTTTTTGGATAGTCCTCATACCGTTTCAATATTTCTTTTGCTTTGGGTAAAACAGGGATACGGCATCTATTATTCGTTTTTGACCGGTCTATTATAATCCATTCTTTGCCATCCGATTTTTGTTGAAGATGAATGTCGCTAAGTTTTGAAATATCCGCAAAGGAAAGTCCGGTATAACAGGCAAAAACAAATATATCCCGAACAACGGACAAACGTTCAATTTGAATTTGCTTTTCTTCAATCCGTTTCAGCTCTTCCATGGAAAGGATTTCCCGGTGTGTTTCATCCAACCCAACTTTAAATTTTGAATATGGGTTCTTATCAATATAGTCCAATGAAATGGCCAGATTTAAAACCCGTCTCAGATGCTTGTGGTAATTCCATGCCGTATTTTGGACATTGTTGAAATCCTTTTTAATAAAAACATCGAACGCATCCAGAAATTTGTAGTCGATACACTGAACTGAAATGTCAGGTCTTTTTAAACTGGAATTCATAAAATCAGCCAGACGCTTCCGGGAAGATTTATAATGCTTATAAGTTTCCATTGAATACCCTTTATTTAGCTTGGCAAGGATACTATCCAGGTAATAATCGAATACAGCGAGAATCCCTTTTGACTCCTGAATATTCAAAAGTTTACGTTTAATTGTATTAGCATCAAAATCTTCATTTGTTGACCGAAGTTGGTTAAAAATGTCCTGTATTTCAGTTTTTATACGATCAAGACGTTCATTGTCCACTCTTGCGCCAATGACTTTATCTTTTATCCGTTGTCGGACAATATCCCAATGATCTGTTGATGAATAAATTCCAGTTGCAAGTTCAATACGGTTACCGAGGTAAGTAATCCTTACACAAACGGATGATTTACCATCATCGGCTTTTCTGTTTTTTCTCAATAAAAAATTAGTAACAATTTTCATGGTACGACAATTAACAAAATTAAAAATCTGGTCTCGATGACGAACTAAAATACCCCATTTTGCACGATAAAAAAAGTGCAAAAATGAGTCAAAAAGAATCAAATAAAATGTTTTGAATCAATTCGTTGCGTGATTTGCCGCGACCAGAAAAAGTGAATTTGAGTTTGGTCTCGATTTTGTCGCTTTTTCTTTGATTTTAAAGGACTTTTATTGAAAAATCCGCTAAAAGAAAAAGCGCTTAAATCATTGAATTTAAGCGCTTTTGATACATTTTGATACTTCTATCAGTGCCCAGAACAAGACTCGAACTTGCACACCGTAACCGGCACCAGCCCCTCAAGCTGGCGTGTCTACCAATTTCACCATCTGGGCATTTCAATTTTGTGACTGCAAAACTATAAAAAATCTTAAAACCTCATCAATATATTTATGAATAATTTCAAACTTATTCTAACTTTGAGATTATCATATTTATCAAGTTATTAAACTCATTTTCATTCAAAGACTACTTTATTATGAAACGGATGTTTTTTTTGTTGATTTTGAGCCTCTTATTTTTCAGTTGCTATTCTCAGGATAAAAAGCAAAATATAACTCACTATCTTTTTCCTGAATTTACGAAAGGTGTTGTTTTGATGAAAACTGGCGTGAAGAACGATGCATTACTAAATTATAATGCGCTGACTGAGGAGATGATATTTGAAAATAATGGTGTTAAATTGGCTCTTACTCTTTTAGAACATATCGATACGATATTCGTTAAAGACAGGAAATTTTTTCTTTTGAATGGCAAATTTTTAGAGTTGCTCTATCATTCAAAATATGATTTGTACGCTGAACATAAATGCAGCATAAAAGATCCGGGGAAACCATCTGGTTATGGCGGATCATCTCAGACGTCTGCCACAAGTACTTACTCATCATACTATTCAGGTGGCAAGGTTTACGATATGAAATTACCTGAGAGTGTTGAAACAAAACCATTTACAATTTATTGGTTAAAAAAGGATGGTCTGTTGATTAAGTTCATTAGCATCCGGCAATTGTCGAAGTCATTCGAGGAAAAGTCAAGTCAGTTTAAAGCCTATGTCAAGGAAAAAGATGTAAGGTATGATGATCAGGAAAGTTTAATCGGACTCATTCGGTTTTTAAGCTCAAACTAGATGCAGGTTTATTGTAGATACATATCCGCCAGATCTTCAAATGCGTTTCTGTTTGGCCATTGTTGATCCCAGGTGTCTCCTGCAATCTTCTCAATTCGTCCCTTAAATTCAGCAAGAATTCCTTTCTCAGAAACAAAGCGAAGGGTTTCGTCAAACGATTTGTAGATACTCGTAAAAAATGATTCCTGCCGAATAATATGCTCTCCGGAAAATGCTAAGGCTATTTCGATATTGAATAACATAACATCGGCAAGCAGAGAGGCCTCTGCATCAAGTAAGATCAGTTTTTTAATCCATTTCTGGGCGACAGATCTTCTCATTTTCGCCTTACGGCTTCCAACCGGATAATATTCCTTACTGATTTGGAATCTGCACAATTCAATTAATTCGTTTTCTTTTGGATTGAAAGCAAAGTCATAATACTCTTTTACCGGTTTGAATCTTTCGTACAGGTCTATTAGTTGTTCCTCCAGTTGTACTTTGGTCAGTTCTTTTAAGTATTTCCGGAGTTCTCGTTTGCTCATGAGGCAGGTTTTTAATTTTCAGAAATGATAGACTTTTCAGGAAATATAAAAATAAGAAAGTTCGCCGGAAAATATTGTCAAATGACAAAATTCTACCAACGAACTTCTATTTTATGATATTCAGCTTAAACTGAATGAATGATCTTCAATTAAGCGATGTTATTAAAGACTGACTGAATATCGTCGTCGTCCTCAATTTTATCAATTAGTTTTTCAATGTCAACCAATTGTTCTTCAGTGAATTCAACCGGAGTATTAGGGATGCGCTGAAGATTAGCTTTTGTTACTTCAATCTTCAATGCTTCGAGGGCTTGAGACATTAATCCAAAATTGGTGTAATCAGCATTTGCGTATACAACTCCATCCACTTCTTCAATCTCTTCCAATCCGGCATCAATCAACTCCAATTCCAGATCTTCAATATTCATTCCGTCTTTTTTCTGAAATTCGAAAACAGCTTTACGCGAAAACATAAATTCGAGCGAACCAGTTGGCACCAATGATCCACCAGCTTTATTGAAATACATTTTAACATTGGCCACAGTTCGGGTTGGATTGTCAGTTGCACATTCGATGAAAATTAAAACTCCATGAGGGCCTTTGCCTTCATAATTAACTTCCACAAAATTCTCAGCATCTTTGCCTGAGGCTCTTTTAATAGCCGCTTCAATGTTGTCTTTTGGCATGTTTTGTGCCTTGGCATTTTGAATGGCGGTGCGTAGTTTTGCATTCATCTCCGGATCAGGTACGCCTTCGCGGGCTGCAACTGTAATTGCTTTTCCCAATTTTGGAAATGTCCGTGACATTTTATCCCAACGCTTTTCTTTGGTTGCTCTTCGGTATTCGAACGCTCTTCCCATATTCAGTATTAATTTATGTTACTGGTTAATTCAGCTAATTTTTAACGCCGCAAAAATACAAATTGCAAATCTTTTTCCCGAACGAATATTGAAATATTTGAGTTGACATCAGTAACTGTCTTTTTTTGTCTCGGATAAGCCCAATATTCTGGTCATTAGCAAATGGATGAAAAAAATGTTGATAAAGTTTTTGTACTTTTGTGAATCTTATCAGAAATGCAAATCACTATTTTGTATAGTTTCGATTAACAATAATCTGTTTTGATGATTTTGGCGCAATCGGAAATGATGAACAATTAATGTTTAAGCAAAGTTGAATAAGTAGTTTTGTATGCGAATTAATTATATGAATACCAATGAGATTTGATGAACTTGGATTAAACGATAAAATACTTGAAGCGATTTCGTATATGGGTTACGAAAAAGCTTCTGAAATACAAGAACTTACTGTACCAGCAATATTAGAAGGCAAAGATATTTTGGCATGTGCACAAACCGGAACTGGAAAAACCGCAGCATTCATGCTGCCGATTCTAAACCATATTTCGATTGAAGAGAACCATGATTTAAGCACCTTAATCATAGTGCCGACCAGAGAACTTGCCATACAGATTAACCAGCAAATTCAAGGCTTTTCGTATTTCCTGAATATCAATTCAGTAACGGTTTATGGTGGGCGCGATGGCTCCGATTGGGATGCCGAAAGTAAAGCTCTTACGAAAGGAACCAATATTGTTGTTGCTACTCCAGGAAAATTGATTTCGCATTTGAATTTGGGATATGTTAAGTTTGATAAAATTAAGCATTTGGTGTTGGATGAAGCCGACCGGATGTTAGACATCGGTTTTTATGATGATTTGATGCGCATTTTAAGCTATGTTCCTGAAGCGAGGCAGACTTTAATGTTTTCGGCCACAATGCCTCAAAAGATACGCGAATTGGCTTCAAAAATTCTAAAAGATCCGGTTGAATTTAGTACTGCAATTTCCAAACCGGCAGAGGGCGTTTTGCAAGCGGCGTATGTTGTTCATGAAAACCAAAAAATACCGGTAATCAATAGTTTGATTTCGGATAAGCCAGATTTAGACAGCATTCTGGTTTTTAGTTCAACGAAGCGCAAGGTTACTGAAATAGTTAGGAGCCTTAAAAAAACGGGCATTGCAGCCGAAGGAATTTCTTCTGATCTGGAACAAAAAGAGAGGGAAGATGTATTGATGCGTTTTCGTTCGAGACGAACTCGTGTTTTAGTGGCCACCGATGTTTTAAGCCGTGGAATTGACATTAAAGACATCAATCTGATTATTAATTTTGATGTTCCGGGATCGGCTGAAGATTATGTGCATCGTGTAGGAAGAACAGCTCGTGCCGATAAAACAGGTATTGCTATTAGCCTGATTAATGAGCACGATATGGATAAATTTGATAAGATCGAGAAGCTCATTGAAATGGAAGTTTTGAAGATTCCCGTTCCCTCCGAATTAGGAGAAGGTCCGGTCTACAAAGTTCGTCCTCCGCGAAAAGGTGGTGGTCGTCCTCAGAGCAAACGAAAATTTTCGACAGGAGGAAAACCAAATCGGGGAGGGGCAAATCCAACCTAAGCCAAACTACATAGTTCTGATAAATATTCTGATATGCATATTTGAGGTTAAAAGCAATTTTTTCCCATAAGAACGGATCATTTGTCATAAACACTCAACAATTTGATTGTTTAGTTTGTCTATTTTATACACTTTAATTTTTCGAACTGACAAATATGCTGTCCATATTTAAAAACATTGACAATAAAAATCACAAACCAACATTTGGAGCTTTAAAAATCCTCAAATATATAGGTCCAGGCCTGTTGGTTACTGTAGGTTTTATTGACCCGGGCAATTGGGCATCAAACATTGCCGCTGGAGCCGATTTCGGATTCACGTTGCTCTGGATGGTTACCATGTCAACCATAATGCTTATTATTCTTCAGCATAATGTGGCGCATTTGGGTATTGCTACAGGCCTTTGTTTGTCCGAAGCAGCCACTTTGCATACTCCAACTTTCGTTTCAAGAACAATACTAGGGTCGGCAATGTTTGCGTCAGTTTCAACCTCTCTGGCCGAAATTTTGGGAGGTGCTATTGCTCTCCAGATGTTGTTTGGAATTCCAATCCCTACAGGAGCAATAATAGTGGTTTTGTTTGTTGGAGTAATGCTCTTTACCAATTCTTATGCGCTCATTGAAAAGATCATTATTGCCTTTGTTTCAATCATTGGCCTTTCGTTTTTATACGAATTAAGTCTCGTTCAGATTGATTGGGGACAAGCCGGAATTTGTTGGTTTGTACCTTCCATTCCTGAAGGATCAATCTTGATTGTTATGAGTGTTTTAGGAGCGGTAGTGATGCCTCACAATCTATTTTTGCATTCGGAGGTTATTCAGAGTCGCCAGTGGAACCTCGAAAATGATGATGTGATCAAAAAGCAGCTTGATTATGAATTTGTAGATACCTTGGTTTCGATGCTTATTGGATGGGCTATAAATAGTGCCATGATTATTTTGGCAGCTACAACTTTTTATACGCATGGCGTGAAGGTTGATGAATTGCAACAAGCGCAGTCGATGCTCGGGCCATTACTTGGAAACAATGCAGGAGTAGTTTTTGCTATTGCTTTGCTTTTTGCCGGAATAGCGAGTTCAATTACCTCAGGAATGGCTGGCGGAAGTATTTTTGCCGGTTTATTTAGTGAACCTTACGATATTAAAGATAATCATAGCAGATTGGGAATAGGCTTGTCTCTGCTTGTTGCATTAGTATTGATTTTTATCATTGGAAATCCGTTTAACGCACTGATTATTTCGCAAATGATTTTGAGTATTCAACTTCCTTTCACAATTTTTTTACAAATTTATCTGACCTCCTCTCCCAAAGTGATGGGAAAGTATGTCAATTCAAAATCGACCACAGTTCTAATGCTCCTGATAGGCAGCATTGTTACCTTCCTGAATGTATTGCTTTTCATTAGTTTTTTCTGATCAGGAATCATAAGTTCCCTGCGTTGTATCTTCCGAAAGCTGAAATGCAGGCGGTTTGAATATCAATCTTTGCCAGAAATGAAAGAATTTTTGTCTTTTCCGAATACCTGCTTTTGTTAATAACTCTGATAACGACGTGCTTATGTCTCTAAGATTCTAATCATGACGCCAGAAGTATTTTGAAAATCGTTATTAACAATTGTTCATATCAATGAATGATAACGGGTTGGTTTAAATCGGTAAAAATGCTTGACTGATATGCTTTTAATGTTGTATTTTTATTTCATCAGACGAGCGATAAAAGGCTGCTTTGAACGAATGGAGAAGGGGTTGAATTTTTAACCGAATTTAAAACCTGATCATCCGGATTTTAGGATCTGCATTTGGGAAAAGCTGAAGCTGAACCAGAAAGCTTGCTTTCGAAGTTCATTAACCAACGATTTACCGTCAAAAGTTCATTGTAAAGTTGATTCAGGAAGGTGAAAGATTGGAAGAAACTTCGGTTTTGGAAAATTGGCCGAGGTGGAAGATTATCTTCGGATAGTCAGAAGCCTTTCATCGAAAAGCTGATCGAAAGATCGATTTCAGACGACTGACCTGATAGCTTCGTTCGTGAAGATCAAATCGAAAGAAATGATCGGGCGGACAACTGGAAGATTTTGCTGTAACAAGCAAGATCGAAAGTTCAAGGCTGAGTGAAAAAGCTGAAAAGCCAGATCAAACAGCCAGTCGCAATAACCGTAGTCTGGCACTAAGGAGAACCCTCGGGCGATCTAAAAGTGAATGGGAACTGTCCTTAACGGATTGTTCCCATTCGTGTTTAATGCCCTTTTGCCTGTTTAATTTACACTGAATTTTTGGGTAAAGAAAAATAAAAAGTCGATCCTATATTTTGCTCAGATTCGAGCCAAATTCTTCCGCCAAGTAATTCGGCCAGATTTTTAGTAATCGCGAGTCCCAGCCCATTACCGCCGTATTTCCTGGTTTGTGAAGCTTCAACTTGCCTGAAACGGTCGAAAACCTTCTCGTGGTATTCTCTCGGAATGCCTATTCCTGTATCTTTTACATAGAATTGGATATTGTTCTGGATAAGTTCTACTCCCAATTCGATGTATCCCTTACTGGTAAACTTTAGTGCATTGCCCACAAAATTGATTAATACCTGCTTAATTCTTGTTTCATCACTCCGAATAATCAATTCAGGGATGTGTGATTGAGTTTTCAGTTTAAATTCAATTCCTTTTGAAATAGCTTTGTATGAATATTCCTTATGTATCTCAGAGGCGAGTTGGTAAGCCGAGAACTCATTTTTTATCAATGTGATCTGGCCTGCCTCAATCTTTGAGATATCAAGTATGTCGTTGATAATTGAAAGCAGATTATTGCCACTGGAGTTAATCAGGTTGGCAAAATCTCTTCTTGAATCAGCATCCAAATCGTGTGCAGTTAGCAGATCAGAAAAGCCAAGAATGCTGTTTAGTGGAGTGCGTATCTCGTGTGACATATTTGCCAGAAAGGCTGACTTTAGACGGTCACTCTCTTCTGCTTTTTCTTTTGCAGCTACCAAGTCTTTCTCCATTTTTTTACGTTCACTAATGTTCTCACTCAAAACAACAAAGTTTGTTACTTTGCCTTCCTGATTTTTAATCGGAGAAATTAGGACTGATTCCCAGTATATTTCGTTGTTTTTTGTTCGGTTTTGGTGTTCCCCTTTCCATATTTTTCCAGCAAATAGGTTATTCCAGATTTCAAGATAGACTTCATCTGAAGTGTGTCCCGGTTTTAAAATACGAATTATTTTTCCAATTAATTCTTTACTGTGGTATCCGGTAACTGCTTCGAATTTTTTATTAACATATTCGATAACTCCATTGGTATCAGTAATTACAACAGAGGCTGGATTCTGTTCGATGGCAACCGAAAGTTTGAGAATTTCAAGATCTGCTTTTTTTCGATTTGTAATATCCTCTTTAATAGCCATGTAATTTACTATTGTCCCTGCTTCGTCGCGGATTGGTGATATTAAAACGGATTCCCAATAAAGTTCGCCATTCTTTTTCCTGTTTTGGAGTTCGGCATGGAATTCGTTTCCAGACGAAATGGTATTCCAAAGTTTCGTGTATTCACTGGTTGAAGTGTATCCTGATTGCAGGATTTTTGGATTTTGCCCTTTTATTTCATCCAATGTGTAGCCTGAAATTTCGGTAAATTTGGAATTTACATATTCAATATTTCCTGAAATATCAGTAATGATTATACTTGCCGGACCCTGTTCAATTCCTTTGGATAGTTGAATGATTTTCTGCTCGCTTTGTTTTTGGGTGGTAATGTCATGACCTACGCCAACTAACCCGATTATCTCGCCGGAATCGTTTGTTAATGGCTTTTTGCTGGTTAAATAATATTTTTTTTTGCCATTTCGATCGGTAAAGAATTCAAGCTTATTTAAAATTGGCTGAGCTGTATGAATAACAGACATGTCGTCTCTGAAAGTATCTAAAGCAATTCCCGGATAGGAAGATTCCATGTCCGTTTTTCCAATGACATCACTTTCACTTGCTAAACCCAATACCTCCAGATCAGCTATGTTTGAAATTAACTTCCGGCCAAGAGTATCTTTCACGTAAATTGGATCCGGTATGTTATCGATTAATGTTCGTAAAAGGATGCGTTCGTCTGCAATTGCTTTTTCTGCTTTTTGGCGTTCTGTTATGTCAGATAATACACAAAGTGTTTGTTTAAATTTCCCTTCAGTGGTATGACTAATTCGACCTTCAAGCTGAATGAAAATTGTTGAGCCGTCCTTTTTTATCATTTCTAAATCAGACTGAACCTTCCCGGTTGCCATAAAAATAGCAAATCGTTTATGCATTGATTCTGCATATTCAGGTATTAAAAAATCGCCAAACCAACATCCTACAACTTCATTTTTTTTATAGCCTGTCATTTCTAGCCAGGTTTGGTTGACATCTGTCACATGCCAGTTCTCATCCAGCGATTGATATCCGATAGGTGCTTCTTCGTACAAGATTTTAAACCGTTCTTCACTTTCCCTAAGTTCTTCCTCTGCTATTTTACGTTCGGTAATGTCACGCAAAATCCCTTCATGAAAAAGAATTTCTCCATTAGTATCCAACGAATACCAACCGTGATCTTCGACCCAAATACCAGATCCATCTTTCTTTTTTAGCCTGAAGATTCCCATTTCTTCATACTTCTCCTGTAAGATTATACTTTCGCGGTCTTCAGCATGAAAATACAGTTCTGTTTTTATGTCAATAGCCAACAATTCTTCTTTCGAAGCATATCCAAGCATCTCGACCATTGCTTTGTTCACTTCGACAAATTTCCCTTGATGTGTACTCTTATAAACTCCATCGGGCAACCGCTCAACCAGATTTTTATATACCTTTTCACTTTCAAGTAATTCGGCCTCCATTTTTGCTAGAGTGCTGTGGTCTTTTGCCTGAAGTGATTCCTGTCTTTCCGAAAATTCAGGTACAGTTGTTTTATCTGGATAGGAACGATTGATTTTTAATAAGGTACGTAGCTGGAGGCTGAAGCTTAATTCATCGAATGGATATTGAATATAAGCGTCAGCACCTGATTCAATTATCTCATCAGTCGAATACTGTAGAGTTGTTTGAGTGCTATAAAGAATCACAGATATTTTAATGAAGGACGGGTTGACCTTGAGTTTTTTACATACTTCAATACCACTTTGATTGGGCAGTTCGATATTCAGGAAAACAATATCAGGTTGTTCTGATGTAACCAACGGAAATAAATCATTTTCAGGAGAATTGAAGCGGATTTCAGGATTTGTATCCACCTTCATGATTAGTGACTTTATTGCAGAAGCACTTACATCTGATTTGCTAACAACGATATATTTGCTCATTTTGAATTAGTTCTTGAATATGAATTTTAGTTTAATGGCAAACTGATGAAAACCGTAGTCCCCTCTTGTGTTGTGCTTTCTATCCATATTTTACCATCATGTTGAGATATAAAATCTTTACACAAGATCAATCCCAGGCCAGTTCCAAGTTCGTTTTCGGTACCAGTGGTATTGGTATGTTTATCAATTCTAAAAATTGAAGAAAGTCTTTCGGAAGAAATGCCAATTCCATGATCTGATACTGAAATTTGTATTTCGGTTTCAAGCCGGGTAGCTGAAATTTTAATTTTTCCACCTTTAAATGAGAATTTTATAGCATTTGAAATTAGATTTCTAAGAATTGAATCGAGCATGTTTTTGTCAGCAAAAACATAAAGGTCTTTACTTACCGAAACTGATATTTTAATGTTTTTGTTAAAAGCAGCACTTTCAATCATACTTAATGATTCATTTACTTGTGCTTTAAGATTTAATGTTTCAGGATTAAATTGGCTTCCGCCTATTTGATTTCGTGTCCAGGTCAATAAGTTTTCGAGTAATTGGTAGGCATGCTTCGATGCGCTTTCGATTGTTTTCAACCCGGTGAGAAGAGTTTTTTTGTCAAGTTGATCGAAATTACTGAGCATTAAATCGGTGAATCCGAGTATTGCATTAAATGGACTTTTAAGATCGTGTGCAATGATTGACATGAATTTGTCCCTGGTGTCATTCACTTCCTGAAGTTCCTTAGCTTGTTTTGCCAATAATTCCTGAGCATTTCTTCTTTCAGATATTTCAGTGATATGAACGATATATCCTGAAATTTCGTTGGATTGATTGAACGTTGGATTGATAAAGCATTCGAGATAACGAATGCCATTACAAGTTGTTTGATACAGGTTGTGGCTCTTTATTGCATCGAAGTCGTAAACTAATTCATATTTTATCGATTTCCCTGCTTTAATATCAGCTATTTTTTGTTCTGACAGATGTGGATTTGTAAATAAATCTAATCCTTTTATATCACTAATGTTTTTGAGACCAAACAAATCAAAACAGGCCTGATTAGCGTCCAATAAAAATCCATCTTTATCGTACAATTCAATTGAAATAGGAGACTGTCTGAAAATATCAATTAATCCCGGATTTCCATGAATTGGTTCCTGGAACTTAGTCATCATTGCCGACATTTTTCATAATTAGAAGAACCGAACTGGGAATACTACATCAAAAATTTTACTCGAACATAATAGAAATAAGAATCGACAATATAAATAAATAAAATTGTCTTTTAAAAGGAAATGATTATTTGATTTTGAGTGAATTAATTAATTTAATCTGGAATGAATACGACTTATATGGTAAACTTCAATTTTCGCAGATCGAAAGTGAATCGATAAGTTCATTTTTGTTTCCCTGCCAATATGTAACAAGTGTCCGATTGGTTTGCAACGATGGTATAAGATAAACTGAAATATACTTTCTTTGTATTTCCTTATTGTGATATTGATGACAGAATTCGATTATTTGTTTCGTAAATACCACCGTCGACTTTTACTCTATACTCTAAAGTTTGTAGAACGTGAAAGCGATGCCCTTGATATTGTACAAAACGTTTTCGTTGCCATATGGGAAAATGGGAAATATAAACAAAAGGAAGAATTGGTTCAGGCTTATCTGTTTAATTCCATTAAGAACGGTTGCCTGAATTACCTGAAACACCAAAAGATTGTGCAAAAGTTCGAAAATGAAACTTCATTTCAGTTGTTGGAAATGGAAGCAGTATATTACCAATCAGGTGAAAAATCACTCATCGAACGAGAAAATCTGAAGCAGATAAATGATGCTATTGATTCATTGCCAGCTATTTATAAAGAAATTATTGTGCTTAGCCGGGTTGAAGGCCTCAAAAACGATGAAATTGCGACCCAACTTCATTTACCGATTAGAACGGTTGAGACCCGTGTTTTTAGGGCTTTATCTGCATTAAGAGAGAAGATATCGCGAAAATCATTTTTTATTCTCTTGTCCTTAAGATGGTTACAATAGAATGTGAATTATTTGTGAAGAAAAGGTGATTTTTCTGACGTAGAATAAACTGTTCAGTTGTCTTAGTATTGTCAAAAGAAAAGATACAGCTGAATGAAAGACAAAGAATATACCGAAAACCTGATTGTTCGTTACTTGAATGGGAATTGTACCCCGGAAGAACAAGCAGAATTAAAAGACTGGATTGAAGAATCTAATGATACTAAGAGAGAATATCTTTCTATAAAAGATATTTGGGACTCAATAAACTCTCCAAAAGAAAGTACGGCCGAACAACTTGCACTTTTTTATAAAAATCAATATGAAAAAAGTAAAAAATCACGAATTGTATGGATTCGTACTTTTTCGGCCATAGCTGCAATACTGATTATTGGGTTGATATTTTCTGTTTTAGTTCCGACAAATACCGCAAATTCATCTGAAAGCGTTCAGGTATTTTCAGTACCTATGGGATCGCGATCAAAAGTGATTCTTGCCGACGGGTCGGAAGTAAGCTTGAATTCAGGAAGCGAATTGAAATATTCGTCTGGTTTCTCATCACAGAATAGGGTGGTGAGCCTAACTGGAGAGGCTTTCTTTAAAGTGAAAACCGATAAGGAACATCCGTTCACTGTAAAAACTTCTGATTTTGATATAAAGGTTACCGGTACCAAGTTTAACGTCTGTTCGTATGCTGATAATAAATACTCAACTGCAACATTGGAAGAGGGAAAAATCAGTCTTCAGTTAAAAGATAACTCAACAACCTTAAAAGTTGAACCGGGCGAGAAATTTCAACTCGATCGCAAAACCCTGATGCATTCATTAGATCAGGCTGATGTAGAATCTGAAATTGCCTGGAAGGACGATCAGTTCATTTTTAAGAATATTCCATATTCGGAACTCGCCAAACGCCTCGAACGTTGGTATGATGTAAAATTGAATTTTTCCGATCAAAAGCTTCAAAACTATGCTTTTACCGGAAAGTTTAAAAATCAGGAGACCATTTGGCAAGTGTTGGATGCGTTGAAACTTACGTCGCCAATTGATTACCAGAAAACTACTTTCAGAGAATTCACTATCATATATAAACCATTAAAATATAATTAATTAAACAAAGAAGACGAATTGTCGCCACAACAATCCGCCTTCCAAAAAACAATCATTTTTACATTAATTGTCTAAACATTTCAAAACTATGAAAAAAAAATGGATTCACCCGAAGGGAATGTCTCTTATTGACGTCCCTTTAATTGTACGTATTATGAAACTAATAACGCTTTTTTTGTTTGTTGCAGTGATGCATGTTTCCGCAGCAAGCTATTCGCAAACGACTAAACTTAAAATTGTTGGCCAAAATCTTACACTTGGTGAAATTATGGAGCGGATTGAAAATCAGTCTGAGTTCTCGTTTTTCTTTAATGCCAATCAGATTGATTTGACAAGACGAATGAGTATTGATGCTGAGGATCAACAAATAAATAAAGTTCTGGACCAGATTTTGGCAGGTACCGGATTAACTTACACAGTGAATAACAAGTTGATTGTTATCCATAAACAAGGAGAAAACGATAACGTTTTTTCTGGTCAGCAAACAAATAAGATTTCCGGGAAAGTGATCGATTCTGCCGGATTACCGTTGCCCGGAGTATCTGTTGTTGTAAAAAAAACAACGAATGGTGTGATTACTGACATGAATGGACAGTATAATTTATCAAACGTTCCGGCAGGAGCTACTGTTTCGTTTTCATTTGTTGGAATGAGAAGCCAGGAAATTGTTGTTACGAATCAAACAGTTATTAATGTGACCATGGAAGATGAATCAATTGGCATCGAAGAAGTGGTTGCAGTTGGATATGGTACTCAAAAGAAGCGCGATGTCGTTGGAGCGTCGGCTTCATTTAAGGCCGATAAAATAGATGAAAGACCTTTGGTGCGGATCGATCAGGCATTAGTTGGCCAAATGGCAGGTGTTCAGGTTAAACAAACCTCAGGAGCGCTTGGTAAAGCATTCAGTATTCAGGTTCGTGGCACAGGTTCTATTTCTGCCGGAAACGAACCTTTGTATGTAATTGATGGATTTCCTCTTGCAGCGGCTAACCCAAACAGCTCCGGAAATTATGCCAATGGCAATCCATTGGATAACATTAATCCAAACGACATTGAATCAATACAGGTTCTGAAAGATGCTGCATCAGCTGCCATTTACGGATCGCGTGCAGCAAACGGTGTGGTTTTAATCACAACTAAACATGGGAAAAGCGGAAAGCCTCAAATTACACTCAACAGCTACGTTGGTTACAATCAGGCAAACCGCAAACTGGATATGTTGAATGCTGAAGAATGGGTTGATCGTGCAACTGAAATGATTAATGCACAGTGGGTTGCTTCAGGAACAGGTCGTTTGGCTTCGCAATCGACTGCTGAAAGACGCCAGATTTTGGGACTTTCCGGCAATGCTTATAATACCAATTACATGATTGACGATCGCTGGAATATGCCTGGTCATCCGGGTCTGAATTACATTGATTGGCAGAATGAAGCATTCCGTAAGGGCTTGGTTCAAAATTATCAGGTATCTGCCAATGGTGGAAACGAAGTTGTAAAATACTACGTTTCAGTAAATACTGTTGGACAGGAAGGTATGGTTATCGGAATGAACCACAAAAGTTATTCAGCCAGAGCAAACGTTGAAGTTAAAGCAAACGACAAATTAAAGTTCGGGATTAATTTAACACCAACTTATTCTGAAACGAATGATCCGGGCGTTGAAGGTAAAGATAATATTCTGCACCAGTTGGTTAGCTATTCACCGGTTCAGGAAGATACCATGAAACTATACCCAAATTCATTCGAATACGGACAGTATAAATGGAGTACATCGGCTAATAGCCCGATTGCGAAGCTTGAAAACAAAATTGGGTTAACCAAACGCTTCCGCACACTTACTTCTATTTTTGGCGAATACGAAATCATTAAGAATCTGTTTTTCAAATCGACTCTGAACTTCGACAATACAGATAATACTGCAAAAAGCTACGTTCCATATTCCATTGCCAGTTCGTTATCAGCTCGGTTATCGCAGTTAACAGTTCTTACTTCAGGATCGCTGAATAGTTATAAAAAGCAAACTTTTGTGAATGAAAATACCCTTTCATATAGCAAAACATTGTTTGAAGATCATAATATAAATCTTTTAGCCGGAGCATCATATAACAGCGATAAGCTGGATGTCAGCAACATGAGTTCGAATGGTGGTTTTAACAGTTACGTTATTACAACCCTCAATGCCGCTAATGGTATAACCGGAAATTCAAGCGAAACTAAAAATGTTTTGCTTTCATACTTTGGTAGAGCGCAGTACAGCTATAAAGATAAATATCTTTTATCTGCCAGTATCCGCCGCGATGGTTCTTCCAGATTTGGCTCTAACTCCAAATGGGGAATTTTCCCTTCAGCATCAGTCGGTTGGAGAATATCTGAAGAAAATTTTATGAAAAGTATTAAAGTAATAAATGACCTAAAATTAAGAGGAAGCTGGGGTAAGTCGGGTAATTACAACATTGGTGATTACAGTAGTATTCCGGTGTTGGCAAATTACAACTACACATTTAATTCGGGTCAGGCTACCGGACAAGCTCCAAGTGCTATTACCAATCCGGATATTACCTGGGAAGAATCGAAAACCTATGATGTTGGTTTCGATATCGGATTGTTTGGATCGCGAATTACCGGTTCATTCGATTATTATAATAAATTGAATTATAACCTTTTATTGAATGTTCCTATTCCTCAGAGCACAGGTTTTTCAACCTCACTCAACAATGTAGGTAAAGTTCGGAATCAGGGTTGGGAAATTGAATTGATTTCCAGAAACATGACTGGAAAATTTCAATGGACCACAATGGCTAATTTAAGTCACAATGCCAACAAAGTTGTTGAATTGGCTTCAGGACAAACTCAAATCCTGATTCCTTCATTGTTCGACATTTCGCACTCCATTCTGAAAGTTGGCGAACAAATGAATAGCATCTATGTCGTAAAACAAATTGGTATATTATCTCAGGCTGACATCGATAATAAAGTAGCTCGGTATGGTACTGAAACCGTTGGCGACCCAAAGTACTTCGATGCAAATAACGACGGGCTGATTGATGCTAATGACCGTATTATTGTTGGTCATCCAAACCCATCGTACAATTGGGGTATTACAAACACATTCAAATACAAAGGATTTGATTTGTCAATTTTGGTTCAGGGTCAAAGTGGTGGCTCAATCTACTCGTTGCTTGGTCGTGCTTTAGGTCGTACCGGTCAGGGAGTTGTTGACAATGCACTTGGTTTTTATCGCGATCGCTGGCGTTCTGCAGAAGATCCTGGCGCTGGAACTGTTGGTAAAGCATATTCAACTTTCGGGCGTATTAAAAATACAGACTGGATGTATTCATCCGATTACTGGCGAATTCGTAATATCACGCTTGGCTATGATTTAGGTCAGAAACTTCACAATAAAATTCTGACTGGTGCGCGTGTTTATGTAACAGCCGAAAACTGGTTTGGAAAGGATAAGTATTATGGAGGCTTTAATCCTGAAGCAACAAATACTGACCTGTCAGGAAACTCTTCATTCCCCGAAGCGGGAGATTACGGTGGTTTACCTCTGGCAAAATCCTTAATCCTTGGACTTAACTTAACCTTCTAACCGTTTAAAATCTACGAAAAATGAAAAAGATATTTTATTTCATCATACTATTGGCTGTGTTTTCTTCATGCTCAGACGAATTGAACCAATTGCCAATTTCGAGCGCCACAACCGAGACATTCTATAAATCGACCAATGATTTTTTACAAGGTGTCAATGCCGTTTATGCTGACTTAAGGGCCTATCCTGATCGTCAGTTAAACCTTTCAGAAACGAGATCTGATAACTTGTATGCTGTATCCGACGGTGGAGTACGCGATTGGGAAGGAATTAACAGTTTTCACAAAACCATTGCCGCTAATCCATACATTACTGAAGCGTGGCTTACTAACTACAATGGGATATACCGTGCAAACGTTGTTCTCGACCAGCTTGTTAAAAACGGTACTATTATAACAGACGTAACTCTGCGCAAAAGATTGGAAGCCGAAGCAAAATTCCTTCGTGCAACTTATTATTTTGATTTGGTTCGTTCGTTCGGAAAAGTTCCCCTTATCATCACTCCAATAAGTGTTTCTGAAGCATTATCAATTCCGCAGAGTCCGGTAACCGATATTTATGCCCTTATTCTTTCGGATTTGCAATTTGCTACCGAAAATTTGTCGGAAACGAATGCTGCAGCTGATAAAGGAAGGGCAACGAAATACAGTGCCAAAGGTTTGTTAGCCCTGGTTTATATGACCCGTTCGGGCCCAACATACAACATTGATGGTCCGGGCTTAGGCTTAAATGAATGGTCTCAGGCAATTACGTTGCTCAATTCGATTATCGACAGTAAAAAATATTCGTTCCTTCCAAGTTACTCGAACATTTTTTCGTATACCAATGAGAATAATCCCGAGGTTATTTTTGATATTCAGTATATTACAGGTTTAAGTCCGGTACTTGGGTCAACTTTTGCGTGGCTTTTAGTTCCTGATGCCTACTTTCAATCAAAAGGGAAAGCTATTCAGGGAGGTTTAACTATTCGTCCGGTAGCCGAAACATTAATTAATTCCTTCGAGCCCGGAGATGTTCGAAAAACATTCTCAATTCAATCCGGATACGTGTACAACGGAGTTTCTGAACCTCGTTCGTTTTTCGTGAAGTATGTTGATTTGACAAAAGTTCCGACAAACCGTTTAGACTGGCCAATCAACTTTATTGCACAACGTTATACCGATATTCTGATGTTGAAAGCAGAATGTATTTTGCATGGAGCTTCAGGAACACAAGCCGAAGTTGATGCAATTGTGAATCAGGTTCGTACTCGTGCCGGTTTGACCACGCCTGTTGCAAATGTAACTTTACCTCAATTGATGGCTGAAAGACAAAAAGAATTTATGGGCGAAGGATTACGTTGGAACGATTTAGTACGGTCTGGTTTAGTTGAAACAATTATGCCTGACTGGATCACAGCTGAAGATATTCAAAAACAGATCCAGCCGTTCCAGACGAATTATATTATTTATCCAATTCCTCAATCAGAGATTGATGTAAAAGGCGGACTTTATACGCAGAATGCAGGTTACTAATCTTTAGTCAGGTTTTTGAAATCTACTTGAGCGACTCAAATTTTGCAAGAATTGACTGATAAAAGGTGGGTGTTGCAGCCCACCTTTTTAAACCTTCAAAAGCACAGTCGATTTCCAACGACAGGAACTTCAGTTGAGAAGTAGATATTCAAACTGACTGTAGAACAGCTAAAAACTAATTTCCGAAAATTACCAGATAAGGCAGGATGCCTTCCAAATTTGCTAATTGTATATTTGATCAACCCCCAAAACCAACCAATAAACGAATAAACCAATGAGACCACTAAACATATTTCCGATTTTTCTTTTAATCCTGGTTTCTGCTTGTCATTCGCAAAAACCACCTGTAATTGAAACCGGTTCGGTTACTCCAATGCCCAACGAGTGGATCGACAAGGACACGCATCATAAAGTTGTTAAGTTAACTTCACAGATGGATGGAAACAGCCTCAGTTTCTACTTTCATAACAATCCGTTTATCGGCACTGATATGGTATTTTATAACAGCAGCAAACAGAATCCGGATGAGGTAACTGACATGAAAAAAGAAGAAACATACAACTCGAATATTAAGAATAAACAACTCTACTCCATCAATATCAACACAAAAGAAATTAATCAGCTTACTTTTTGTTCATCTCCCATGAATGGCGAAATTGTTTCGGAGAAAACAAAAACTGTGTTTTACCAAATAAACGACAGTATATTTTCATTGCAGCCTGCAACTAAAAAAGTAAAGTTGGTCTATGTTTTTCCTGAAGATTTTAAAGCTTCGATTACCACGGTAAATGCTGATGGCACTTTACTGGCCGGTTCGAGAGCTACAGAAGAAGAGAATAAAATTTTGAAAAATAATCCGAACAAGAGCGATTTCTTTAATCTGATTTACGAAGCAAAACTTCCGAAAACCTTATTTACGATAAATATACAAACCGGTCAACTCAATAAAATATTTACTGATAACGCATGGCTCAATCATGTGCAATTCTCTTCGGTAAACCCCAATTTATTAATGTTTTGCCACGAAGGTCCCTGGCATAAAGTCGACCGGGTTTGGACCATCGATGTAAATACGAAGCAGGTAACCCAGATTCATCATCGTACCATCGATCAGGAAATCTGGGGGCACGAATGGTTTGGCAAAAGCGGAAAAACCATCTGGTTCGACCTACAACAGCCAAGGGGCGAACTATTTTTTGTTGGTGGTTACAATGTTGCTTCGGGCAAGGAAATAAAATACAGTTTGGAAAGAAACGAATGGAGTGTACATTACAATTCAAATTCTACCGAAACTCTGTTTGCGGGCGATGGCGGCGACCCGGGTGCGGTTGCCAAGGCTCCCGACGGACAATGGATTTATTTGTTTACGCCTGATGGTGATCGTTTCAAATCGGAGCGCCTTGTAAACATGAAACACCACAATTACAAGCTCGAACCAAACGTGCATTTTACTCCCGATGATAAATGGATTATTTTTAGGGCTAATTTTGAAGGACAATCGAATATTTATGCTGTTGAGATTGAAAAATCATCCAATTAAGGTTTATTAATCTAAATTGAGTTTTTAAAACTTTTGCAAGTTCTCATTTAGATTTACCTTGCGGTCAATATGATTTTAAGAGAAGAAATTGCTTGTTAAGACTGAATAAATAAAATTTCTAATAATGAAACTGAATACATTCCGAAATTCAACATTGTTGTTTTTGTCATCGTTGCTTGTTTTTACAATATTATCAGTTACAAGTGCTTCGGGGCAAAAAAATCAACCAAATCCGGGTTGGCCGCAAATTACCAAAGAAGCAAAACCCTGGAGTCGTTGGTGGTGGATGGGAAGCGCTGTCGATCCAACCAATCTGAAAGCCACGATGGAAGCCTATTCCAAAGCCGGATTAGGCGGATTGGAAATCACTCCGATTTACGGTGTTCACGGCTACGAAAATCGGTTCATCAAATTTCTTTCACCGGAATGGGTTAAAAATCTGGAATACACCCTTCTGGAAGGCAAACAACTCGATATGGGTATCGATTTGGCAATGGCTTCGGGCTGGCCTTTTGGAGGTTTGTGGGTAACACCTGATGATGCTTGCAAATACATGTCTGTGCAATCGTATGCACTAATTAAAGAAGGCGGTCGGCTTCAGGAAAAAGTAACCATGGAACAAGAGCCGATGCTTCGCACAATAAGTCGGCCTAAATTGGAGCTTTCGCAATTAAAATATCCGGTTAGCGCCAACGAAGACAGCCTTCAGAACTGGGCAATCGAACAGGTGCGATATTCAAGACCAATGCCATTGCAAGCCTTAATGGCTTATTCCGATAAAGGCGCAATCCTGAACCTGACATCAAGAGTTGATGCAGAAGGAAAACTCAATTGGACTGCTCCGGCAGGTCTCTGGAAATTGTTTGCTGTTTTTGAAGGTTGGCATGGCAAAATGGTCGAACGCGCTGGTCCTGGTGGCGAAGGCGATGTAATCGATCACTTCTCGGATAAAGCCATTGATAATTATCTGGGCCATTTTACAACTTCGTTTGCCGGACACGATATTAGTGGTTTGAGGGCTTATTTTAATGATTCGTACGAAGTGGATGATGCGCGTGGCGAAGCCAACTTTACACCGCTGATGTTCGACGAATTTCAGAAACGACGTGGCTACGACCTGCGCGAATACCTTCCGGCATTATTGGGACAGGATAATGCTGAATACAATCAACGTGTTTTGTCTGATTACCGCGAAACAATTTCGGATTTGATCCTTGAAAAATACACGCAACGCTGGCACGATTGGGCGGCAAAAGGTGGAAAAATAATCCGCAACCAGGCTCACGGCGCGCCGGCCAATATTCTGGATTTGTATGCTGCTGCCGATATTCCCGAGACTGAAGGTGAAGATATTGTGAAAGTAAAAACGGCGTCATCGGTAGCTCATGTGATGGGCAAAAGGTTGGCTTCGTCCGAATCGGCAACCTGGTTGAAAGATCATTTCGAAGCTTCGTTATCGGATGTGAAACAGGCGATTGATTTATTTTTACTGGCCGGTATCAACCATGTTTTTTACCATGGAACAACCTTTTCGCCACAAGATGCTTCGTGGCCGGGTTGGATGTTTTATGCGGCAGTAAATTTTGCGCCAAGCAATACGTTCTGGAACGACTTTGGAACATTAAATACATACATTGCCCGCTCGCAATCGTTTCTTCAGGCCGGAAAACCCGATAACGACATTTTGCTTTATTATCCAATTTCTGATGAATATGCCGTTCGCGGAAAATCGATGTTGCTTCATTTTGATGGTGCAGCCAAAGGTTCGTCGGTTCGCAATGCAGCCGAGTACCTCTTTAAAAAAGGATATGCTTTCGATTATATTTCTGATCGTCAGATCGCTCAGCTCGAAACAAAATCAGGAAAAATACAGACTGGCGGAACCAATTATCAAACGGTTTTGCTTCCTCCGGTGAAGTTGATTCCACTTGAAACATTCGAGAAAATAATTGCTTTGGCCAAAGAAGGTGCCACCGTTCTGATGGAAGAACTACCGGTTGATGTTCCCGGATTGGGAAGATTGTCCGAACGGCAAGTTAAACTTCAGACATTGAAAAAATCTTTGTATTTGGTTAAACAAGCCGGAAGCACTATTCAAAAGGCCAAGGTGGGTAAAGGCCAGATTTTGGTTGGTAACTTATCTGAATTGCTTCTTCAGGGTAAAATACGGCACGAAATTATGGCAGAGCGTGGTTTGCAATGTATTCGTCGGGTTGATGGCGCTAACACAACTTATTTCATCGCCAATCGCGGCGCCGAAATTATCGACGGCATGGTTGCTCTCGAAACTAGAATTGGATCGGCTGTTTTATACAATCCGATGAATGGGAGTTTTGGCAAAGCGCAGACCAAATCTGATGCTAATTTTGGCGAAGTCTATCTTCAGCTAAAACCGGGTGAAAGTTGCCTGGTGCAGATTTTCCCGGGTAAAGTGAATGCTCCGGAATACGCTTACTGGAAGACTTCAGGAGATAAAATTGAATTTGGATCTGATTGGACTTTGACATTTCTAAATGGAGGTCCTGAACTTCCAAAACCGGTAAAACTTTCGAAATTAGGTTCGTGGACTGAAATTGAAGGTGACGGCTACAAAGCGTTTTCAGGAACTGCGGTTTACAAAACCACCTTTGCAAAACCTTCAGGAACTGCTAAAACTTACCGGATCGATTTAGGGAAAGTGGCTCACAGTGCCCGAATCAGCCTGAACGGCAAAGAGCTGGTGACCTTGATTAGCGCTCCATTTACCTTCTATATTTCGGAAGCTGATTTGAAGGCTGAAAATACGTTCGAAATTTCGGTGACCAATCTGATGGGTAACCGCATTGCAGACATGGAGCGAAAAGGGCAGAAGTACAAGATTTTCTACAACGTCAACTTTCCGTCGAAAGAACCGCGGAACCGTGGAGCTGACGGATTGTTTACCACGCTTGGCTGGAAACCTCAGGAATCCGGGTTAATCGGACCGGTAACTTTAACTCCAATGCAACCAATGCAATAAAGCCTCACCCAAACCCTTCCCGCAAGGGAGGGATTAAAACCCGTAACCCGTAACCCGTAACAATTTTTAAAACTGAAATCTATGTGCCTATGTGGTTCTAAAACTAAACTTCTTCTAATCGCTCTTGCGTTCACAGCATGTCAATCACAACCGAAGTCTTCAAAAATTGATCGGTTTGCATTGGTCAACCGTCACAACATAACAATTGAGCAACCCGATACTTTGGCCAGTCTTTCGGTTGGAAATGGCGACTTTGCCTTTACCACGGATGTTACTGGTTTGCAAACCTTTTACAAGGAATACGAAAATGGCGTAACACTCGGAATCCAGTCGAATTGGGGATGGCACACGTTTCCGAATACGGAAAATTACAATGTTATGCAGAGTGCTTTGTATTCCGAATATCGTGGCAGAAAAGTTCCATATTTGGCTCAAAGTCCTAAAAATGAAAATGACGCCAGGGCCATCGATTATTTTCGCGAAAATCCGCAACGTTTGCAACTTGGGGTTATTCGTTTAGTCCTGAAGAAAGCAGATGGAACTGAGGTGAAGCTGGTTGATATTCAAAATCCTAAACATCAGCTCAATCTTTGGGAAGGCCGCATCAGTAGCGAATTTTCCGTTGAAGGTCAGCCTGTAAAAGTTGAGGTATTCTGCCATCAAAAAAAAGATATGGTTTCGGCCAAAATTAGTTCTCCGTTAATTAAAAAAGGGCAACTGAAAGTGGAATGGATTTTCCCGTATGCTGTGGCTGTCAATACACACTCTGGTTACGATTTTGCTTCTCCGGATAAACATCAGTCGAAGCTTGAAAAGGTAGGGGAGAACAGCGCAAAAATCCTTCGGACACTCGATAACGATCATTATCAGGTTAAAATGGATTGGGTCGGTCAGGCTGAACTTGCAGAAACTGAAAAACATCATTTTGTACTTTCTTCGAAGTCAGGCAATTTGCTGGAATTTAGCTGTTTGTTTGCTCCTGAGGTCACAAATGAACCACTTCCAGCATTTGCCGAAACCGAAACCAACAATCTGGAAAGCTGGAAAAAATTCTGGAAAACCAGTGGTGCTGTTGATTTCTCGGCTTGTACCGATCCTCGCGCCAAAGAATTGGAACGACGGTTTGTATTGTCGCAGTACCTCACAAAAATTCAAAATTCAGGCTCAATACCTCCGCAGGAAACCGGATTGGTTTACAACAGTTGGTACGGCAAGGCACACCTCGAAATGCACTGGTGGCATTCGGCTCATTTTGCCAATTGGGGTCATCCTGAGGTATTGGATAAACAGTTGGAATGGTATCACACGATCTATCAAAAAGCGCTCGAAACCGCGCAGATGCAGGGATTCAAAGGAGTTCGCTGGCCCAAAATGGTTGGTCCGGAAGGTCAGAACAGTCCGTCGGGCGTGGGCAGTTATCTGATCTGGCAACAGCCACATATTATTTACATGGCCGAACAGTTGTACCGCAGCAATCCTTCGCCTGAAATACTCAACAAATACAAAGATTTGATTTTCGCAACAGCCGATTTTATGGCCGACTTTGCTGTACCCGATTCAACCGGAAAAGTATATAATTTGCTTCCGCCGCTCATTCCGGCGCAGGAACATTGGAAACGCGAAACAACCATGAATCCGCCTTTCGAATTGGCTTATTGGCATTGGGCCTTAGGCATTGCACAGGAATGGCATAAACGACTAAATCAGCCTGTTGATGCACATTACGACGAAGTTTTAAACGGATTGCCCGCACCTTATCAGGAAAACGGTGTGTATCTCGGAATTGCTAAAGCAACAGATTCGTACACCAATCCGAAAGCCATAACCGACCATCCGATGGTTATCGGAACTGTTGGGATGCTTCCGATGTGGGATAAAGTTGATGCTGAAGTGATGCGCGCTACTCTGAAAAAGGTAATGAGCAACTGGGACTGGCCAACGACCTGGGGCTGGGATTACCCTATGGTTGCCATGTGCGCCACCCGTTTGAACGAACCTGAAATTGCTTTGGAAGCTTTGCTGAAAGATGTTCAGAAGAACACCTACCTGAAAAACGGACACAATTACCAAAGCCCACGTTTGCGTATTTATTTGCCTGGCAATGGCGGTTTCCTGAAAACCATTGCGCTGATGTGTGCCGGATGGGAAGGCTGTACGGTTGAAAATCCAGGCTTTCCGAAAGACGGCAAATGGAACGTGAAATGGGAAGGATTGACGAAAGATTTTTAATAAATCATAACCGTCAGCTAAAGCAGACGGCAAGGAATATCGCTCTGATCATTAGTTGTGCAATATACTTTGCCGTTCGCCTTTAGGCAACGGACATAAGAAAAGAACCAAGGCGCATCCACTAATCAAGTTTGGAACACAAGCGCCGTATGCGCCGCATGGAATTGCCCTTTTAACCTCATGTTGTCCAAATGATGTTAGGGTAGTAAAGCTTAAAATCGTCTTTATTTAAAAGAACAACTAAACTGAATCTGAACCGACCAGATGATCTCCATTGAGGAAGACATTTGGAGACATAAAACCTAAGTTATGAAATTAATTTACATCACTTTTCTCCTTGCTTTTTCCTGTTTCCTTTCTTTTGCTACTCCAACTCAAAAGCAAACCCTTTTCCTCACCGGAACCGATAACACCCACACTAAAACCTGGGAGTTTTTCTGTACTTCGGGACGAAATAGTGGCGTCTGGTCGAAAATTGAAGTGCCATCGCATTGGGAGCAGCAGGGATTTGGAGAGTACGATTATGGTCGCGATTACCGCACATATGGCAAGAAATTTAAGTTTGCCAACGAAAAAGGAATGTACAAATACACCTTTCAGGTACCGGCTGACTGGAAAAACAGAAAGGTTTTCATCGTTTTCGAAGGTTCGATGACCGACACCGAAGTGAAGATCAACGGGCAATTGGCGGGTGCGATTCATCAGGGAGCATTTTACCAATTCCGATACGACATTACTGATAAGTTAAAGTTTGGACAATTTAATTTATTGGAAGCAACTGTAAGTAAAATGTCTTCCGATCATTCGGTGAACAATGCTGAACGATTTGCTGATTATTGGGTGTTTGGAGGGATTTTTCGTCCGGTTTACCTTGAATCATTTCCAGAAGAACACATCGAACGCGTTGCCATAGATGCTAAAGCTGATGGCTCATTTGCAATGGATGTTTTCACCCAGAATTTGAAAGGTAGCAGAACTGTTTCCGCAGAAATCATTGATTCAAAAAATAAAGTCATCGCCACCTGCAACTCTATTGGCAAGGATTCGCTGGTAACTTTAAGCTGTAAAGTTTCCAATCCTGAATTGTGGACAGCCGAAACGCCAAATCGTTATTCAGTTCGGGTTTCGCTGAAAAATGGAAAGACTGAATTGTACTCGGTTACTGAAAAATTTGGGTTCCGCACCATCGAAATCCGGCAGGGCGATGGCATTTACCTGAATGGCGTTAAAATCAAGATGAAAGGCATCAACCGTCACGCGTTTTGGCCCGAAACTGGTCGTTGCCTGAATAATCAGATTAATCTGGACGATGTGAAGCTGATCAAATCGATGAACATGAACGCCGTGCGGTGTTCGCATTATCCGCCTGACCAGAGTTTTCTGAATTACTGCGATTCGCTGGGATTGTATGTGCTCGACGAACTGGCCGGTTGGCAAAATGCCTATGCAACGGCTCCTGGCGCGAAACTGGTGAAAGAGTTGGTAATTCGTGATGTGAATCATCCTTCCATAATTTTCTGGGTCAACGGAAACGAAGGCGGAACCAATAAAGAGTTGGACGACGATTTCGGATTTTACGACAAGTCCAGTCGTCCGGTAATTCATCCGCATCACAAGCCGGGCAACGATTTTAATGGTATTGATTGCAACCATTACGAAAATTATTACAGCTCGAAAAGGATATTTACTGAAGGTAAAATTTACATGCCAACCGAGTTTTTGCATTCGCAGGATGATGGTGGTGGCGCCGCTGGTCTGGAAGATTTCTGGGAACTTTTTTGGAATACACCAAATGCGGGCGGTGGCTTTATTTTGGCGCTTTTGGATGAAGGTATTGTGCGCACCGATCTCAACGGTTTTATTGATGTCAACCGCGTAAATGCGCCCGACGGCATCGTTGGTCCACACCGCGAAAAAGAAGGTAGCTATTATGCGATCCGTGAAATATATTGCCCGGTAAAAATCAAGCTAAAAGAGCTTCCGGAGCAATTTGACGGAACCATTCAGGTTGAAAACCGATATCATTTTACAAACCTGAAAGATTGCCGTTTCGAATGGCAGTTGGTGAATTTCAGCACAGTTATTGACCGTCAGGCTGCACATCACGTAATGAAGAATGGCATTCTGGCCAGTCCTGATGTCAAACCTCTGGAATATGGATTGCTTGACTTCGGTCTTCGGTCTTCTGCCTCTATACTTCCTTCCGACTATAAAAAATACGATGCCCTTTATCTGAAAGTGTTTGATCCTTCAGGAGATGAAATTTATTGCTACAGTTGGAAAATTGGTGGTAACCTCCGTGCTGTTTCACAACTGGTGAAGATGGACATGAGCGATCAGGAAAAGCAGCAACGTGAAAAACTGAAAGCCGCCGGAATTCAGGAAGACAATATTCTTCCAATTGAGCAGCAATCGGCCGATCTTTCAAAAGAAAAAGGTGTTGCTGAACTGATTGAAAACGACAGTTTATATACCCTGAAAGCCTCCGGAATAGCTGTAACTTTCAGCCAAAAAGATGGTAAAATCCGGAAAGTAACCAATGATTTGGGTTTGCCAATCCCATTCAGTAACGGACCGGTTTTAGTGAGTGGAAATGCACAGCTTGAACGTATTAACCCAATAAAAGGCGATAAAAGTTATTCGCTGGAAATGATCTATTCCGGCGACTTGAAGAAAGTGATCTGGACTATGTTCAGCAGTGGCTGGCTGGCGATGGATTACGAATATCAGGTTTTCGGAGAGCAGATGTTTACTGGTGTCAGTTTTGATTTTCCGGAGTCGGATGTGATTGGTGCCAAATGGTTGGGCAAAGGCCCTGCAAATGTTTGGAAAAATCGTACGGCTGGCGGTGTACTTGATGTTTATCAGCGTATGTATAACAACAAATTACCTGCCGATAATACATGGGGATTGCCTCAATTTAAAGGCTATTATCCTGAAGTTTCGTGGATAGAGTTTAATACGGTTGACGGCAAGTTTACTGTGGTTGCTCAGGACGACGATTTATTTGTACGGCTATTCAATTTCTATGGAATTTCGGGGCCGAGGAACTATCCGGTATTGCCTGTTGGCGACATCTCGTTTCTGGATGCAATTCCGCCGATTGGTACCAAACTGGCCATGGGCATCAGCAACGATACCTGGAATCTTGGTCCAATGGGCGAACTCAATAAGATGGACAAGCCCGTAAAACGGACACTGTATTTTTATTTTGGACTATTGAATTAATATCAAAACCGTCAGCTAAAGCAGACGGCAAAGAATATCGCTCTGATGATTAGTTGTGCAATATCCTTTGCCGTTCGCCTTTAGACAACGGACACGTGAAAAATAAAACAAGGCGCATTAGCTAATGAAGATTGAAACAAAACACTGTATGCGCCGCAATGAAAATGCAATGACATCAAGACGAAAATTTATCCAGAATAGTCTGTTTGCCGGAGGTGTTTTTCTGGCTTCAGGAATGACCAGTTTTGCGGCTGCTCCTGAAAAAGGCTACAGCAAAAAGGACATTTCGTCCTTCGCCAAACGGCTAAAGCCACTTGGTCGTATTCTGGAACTGGAAGGCTATTATGTATGGGGAACAAGTCCTATTGTGGCGCCCGACGGCAAGATCCACGTGTTCTTCTCGCGTTGGGACGCTAAAAAGGGAATGGGCGGCTGGATCAAAGGTTCGGAGATTGCCCATGCGGTAGCCGATCAGCCTGAAGGACCGTATTCCGATATCGAAACCATTCTGGCTCCGCGTGGCGATGGCTATTTCGACGGAACCACCTGCCACAATCCGCACATTCAACTAGTTGATGACAAGTATTGCTTGTTTTACATCGGTAATTCGAATAAAAAGACAGATACCAAACGGATTGGATTGGCCACTTCAGATTCGCTGAATGGCCCATGGAAACGTTCGGACAAACCATTGCTCGATGTGGGAAAATCAGGTTCGTGGGACGATCATTGCACCTCGAATCCGGCCTTTCTAAAGCATCCAAATGGGCAGTACTGGCTCTATTATAAGTCATGGAATACAGAAGAATACGTGCATCCGGTCGATCTGACCATTCGTGGCAACCGCAAATATGGGTTGGCTATTGCCGAAAAACTCGAAGGCCCGTATGTGAAATACTCCGGAAACCCGATTTTGGATTATTCGAAATTGGGAAATAACCGGCAGTTGGAAGATGGCAATGTATTTATGGAAAACGGCCGCTTTTACATGCTGGCACGCGATATGGGCCGCTTCGATCACGAAGTTGGCATTATTCTCGAATCGAAGGATGGCATTCACTGGTCGGAACCAAAGATCAGTTATTTCGGGTACAGTCATTATTTGCAGCAACCGTCTGCACCATCGAATCTGAAAAAATATGGTCGCTTCGAACGTCCTCAAATCCTGATGCAAAATGGGCACCCCACGCATTTATTTGTGGCTACTCAAGGTGGAAAGTACATGACTTCATCGGCCTTTGTTTTTGAAGTAAAATAGAATTTAGAACCACATAGACACAAAGAACACTTCGGAATAATATTCTCGGTGAAACTCAGTGTTCCCTCATTGTTCTCTGTGATAAAAAAAGTATAAAATGAAGAAGATATTATTGATTGCGTTTTTTGGCTTGATCCTACAAATCAGCCTTCAGGCCAAACAAAAACCTACCGTTTTTACCATTGGCGATTCAACCGTAAAAAATGGTAAGGGCGATGGCTCTGGAGGCCAATGGGGTTGGGGCGATCCGATTGCTCATTATTTCGATACAACGAAAGTTTTTGTCAAAAATCGGGCATTGGGCGGAACCAGCAGCCGAACATTTCAGACCAAAGGTTTGTGGAATGCGGTACTTAAGGAACTTAAAAAAGGCGATTTTGTGCTGATGCAGTTTGGCCACAACGACGGCGGAGCCATCAACGACACGCTTCGCGCCCGTGGAACCATCAAAGGCGTTGGCGAAGAAACCGAAGAAATCGACAACCTGATTACCAAACAGCACGAAATCGTACATAGCTACGGCTGGTATCTCCGGAAGATGGTTCGCGAGGCTAAAGCCAAAGGTGCAACACCGATCATAGTTACACCTATTCCGCGTAACGATTGGGAAAACGGGAAGATAAAATGCACGCCAGCCAGCTATCCCGATTGGGCGATGGAAATTGCCCGTCAGGAAAAAATTGAGTTCATCGATTTGAATAAACGAATGTCGGAAAAACTGGATGGGATTGGCGAGGCAAAAGTCACCGGTAGGTATTTTTACGCCACCGATCATACGCATACATCCACTAAAGGAGCGTTGATGGCTGCATCGCTTGTTGTGGAAGGTATTAAAGCCAACAAAAAAACAGGGTTGAATCGTTTTCTGCTTAAGAATCCGCAGATTCAGGCCGAAAAATTCCAGTCGCTAACCCTGTTTCGGTTCGATTTTGGTTCGGAACAAACCTTTGCCGGTTGGACAGCTGTGACCCCAAAATCTCTTTATTCTACTGAAAAGGGTTTTGGACTGATTCCTTCAGGAGAAATAGAAACCGGTGAATCGGCCGGAAAGGTAAACCCATTTGACGATTTTCTGGGCAGCAAGAAACCGTTTTATTTCACTGTCGATTTACCTGAAGGACATTATCGTTTGCTGGTAACATTGGGTGGAGCCGAAGGTTCTTCAACCACTTTGAAAGCGGAGTCGCGCCGCTTATTGTTCGAGAATGTGAAAACGGCTTTCGGCGAAACGGTGCAGAAAACGGTGGTGGTGGATGTGCGTTATCCACAGATGAAAAATCAGGAAGGAATTAAACTCAAGGAACGTGAACTGAATTACCAAAATTGGGATCACAAACTCACACTCGAATTCAACGGTGAACATCCGTGTGTGAAGGCAATCGAGATCCGCAAGGCCGACGAATTGCCAACTGTTTTTCTGGCCGGAAATTCTACGGTGACCGATCAGGAGAATGAGCCGTGGGCCTCGTGGGGACAAATGTTTCCTAACTTTCTGAAGCCGGAAGTGGTGGTGGCCAATTACGCCGAGTCGGGCGAAACGCTACTGGCTTTTAAGCGCGAAAACCGACTGCAAAAGATTTTGAGCCAGATGAAAACCGGCGATTACCTGCTGATGGAATTCGCGCACAACGACCAGAAGCCTGGAGGCAATCACCTCGACGCGATGACCACCTACAAAGACGAATTGCGCTACTACATTGCCGAGACCCGCAAAAAAGACGGAAAACCCGTGTTGGTGACTTCAACCAATCGCCGCCGGTTTGATGAGAACGGAAAGATCATCAATACGCTGGAAGAATTTCCGGAGGCCATGCGCCAACTGGTCGAAGAGCAAAATATTCCGCTGATCGACCTGAATGCAATGAGCAAAACGCTGTACGAAACGCTGGGCGTTGAAAACTCTAGGAAAGCGTTTGTGCATTACCCGGCTAACAGTTATCCGGGGCAGGACAAACCGCTGGCCGACGATACGCATTTTAACCCGTATGGCGCTTACGAACTGGCCAAATGCGTGACGCAGGCCGTTTTGCAAACCATTCCCGATCTGGCCAAATATGTTCGCGACGATTGGAAAGCCTTTGATCCGGCAACACCCGATCCGGAGACCCAGTTCCGTTGGTACGATAGTCCAGCAGTGAATTTATTGAAACCGGATGGAAATTGATTCATCGCGTCTCGTCACCCCGAATTTATTTCGGGGTCTCTATGCAGAACAGATCCTGAAACAAGTTCAGGATGACAAATGGAATATCATTTGATAAATAATAACACAACCAATAATGAAAAAGCTTAAAATCTTACTGATCGCTCTGTTGCTTACCGGCAGCCTTTTTGCCCAGACTGGCGTTTTTTACAATGTGAAAGACTATGGTGCCAAAGGCGACGGGCAAACCATCGACACCAAAGCCATTGAGGCGGCCATCGACGCCGCCGCTGCGAAGGGTGGCGGAACCGTGTTTTTCCCCGCCGGAAACTACCAGAATTTCACCATTCACCTGAAAAGTTTCATCACGCTGCACCTTGATAATGACGCCACTTTGGAGGCCGCCGATGTGAAAAAGTTTGGACTGGGCTACGATCCTGCCGAGCCGAATCCATGGGATATGTACCAGGATTTCGGGCACAGCCACTGGCGCAACAGCCTCATCTATGGTGAAAACCTTCAAAACATTGCTATCACTGGGTTGGGGACCATTTTTGGCAGCGGGCTCACCCGCGAAGGTTTCAAGACTCCCGGCATGGCCAACAAGGCAATTGCCCTGAAACTGTGCCGCAATGTGGTGATCAAGGACATTTCAATTCTGATGGGCGGGCATTTCGCGATTCTGGCTACCGGAGTCGATAACATAACACTCGATAACCTGAAGGTGGATACCAACCGCGACGCGTTCGACGTGGATTGCTGCCGCCACGTGCGGATTTCGAACTGCACGGTGAACTCACCATACGACGATGCCATTTGCCTGAAAAGTTCATTTGCTTTGGGTTTTGCCCGTGCCACTGAAAATGTGACCATCACCAATTGCTCAGTAAGTGGCTTCGACCGCAAGTCCTTCCTTGATGGGACCTACAAAAAAGACGAAGCCAATACTGTTCCTGATCATGGCGTAGTGACTGGCCGTATTAAATTTGGAACCGAGTCGAATGGCGGATTTAAAAACATTACCATCAGCAACTGTACTTTTGAGTTTTGTCGTGGATTGGCATTGGAAACTGTTGATGGCGGAATTCTTGAAGATGTGACGATAGATAACATTACCATGAAAGACGTTCAGGGAGCGCCGTTCTTCCTGCGACTTGGAGCCCGTATGCGCGGTCCCGAGGGCGTTCCTGTGGGTGTGCTTCGCCGCATCAACATCAGCAATGTGGTGGTTTATGCCGAAAATCCGTTCTACGCGTCGATGATTGCCGGTTTGCCCGGTCATCCGGTGGAGGATGTGAAAATGAGCAACATCTACATCCGCATCAAAGGCGGCGCACCCAAAGAACAGGCGCTAAACGAGGTGGGTGAGCACGAGAAGAATTACCCCGATCCGCAGGAATTTGGTGCCATGCCGGTGTACGGTTTTTTTATTCGTCATGCCAAAAATGTGGAACTCGATCATGTGGAACTGAAGCTCGAAAACGACGATTTCCGTCCGGCCATTTTGCTGGATGATGTTTCAGGAGCCAGCCTGACCAACGTGAAAACCACCAAAGTGGGCGATGTCCCTTCGCTGATCTTGAAAAATGTGGAAGACTTGCGTATCAAGGATTGCCGCCCGGTGGGTGATGTGCAGCTGGCAAAGGAAGTGGAGAAAAGTATGTAGAGAATGAAAACCCCTAAATCCCCTGAAGGGGACTTTAAAGCCGCCCCTTTAGGGGAGGTTTGGAGGGGTAAAAGAGTCAACGTGTCATCCTGAACTTGTTTCAGGATCTATGATTGTCAGATCCCGAAATAAATTCGGGATGACAGGTACTGGAGAAAGAATAAATTCAATCACATATAAATTCAAAATCGATGAAAAAAGTAACACTAATCATGGCCCTGCTGATAGTCGCGACAGGGCTTGCCGAAGCGCAGAACCTTCCGGCGAAAAAGGAAGTGATGGATAAAATGGTGATCACTAATGCCTATTTTATGAACAAATGGCCAGACACAGGCAAGACGATTATCACCAACAAGGAACGTCAGAGCAACATCTGGACACGCGCCGTGTATTACGAAGGACTGATGGCTTTGTACTCGGTCAATCCGGATAAGGCCTATTACGATTACGCGATGTCGTGGGGCGAGGCGCATAAATGGGGCCTCAATGGCGGCGTGAAAACCCGTAATGCCGACAACCATTGCTGCGGCCAGACTTACCTTGATTTGTACGAAAATGAGAAAAAGCCGGAAATGATTAAAGACCTGAAAGAGTCGATTGATGCGATGATCGCATCGGATAAAATTGACGACTGGACCTGGATCGACGCGTTGCAAATGGCGATGCCGGTGTATGCCAAACTAGGTGTGATTACCGGCGACAAAAAATACTCCGAACGGATGTACCAGATGTACATGGACTCGAAGGTTCGCCAGGGATTTTACAACTCGGCCGATGGTTTGTGGTGGCGTGACAAGGATTTCCGTCCTCCGTACAAAGAGCCGAATGGCGAAGATTGCTACTGGTCGCGCGGAAACGGCTGGGTGGTGGCTGCCCTGGTTCGCGTGATGGAAATTGCGCCGAAAGACCCGCATTACAAGGAATACAAAAAGACTTACCTCGCCATGATGAAAGCCTTGTTGCCGATTCAGCGCGCCGACGGTTTCTGGAATGCGAGCTTGCACGACCCAACCAACTTTGACGGCAAGGAAACCTCTGGAAGCGGCCTGTTTGTGTACGGCATGGCCTGGGGTGTGAACCACGGCTTGTTGAGCGCCAAGAAATACATGCCTGCTATTGTGAAAGGCTGGAATGCAATGGCCTCCGAAGCTGTTCATGCCGATGGGTTTTTAGGTTTTGTACAGGGAACCGGTAAACAACCATCCGATGGCCAGCCAGTAACTTACGACAGCAAACCCGATTTTGAGGATTATGGCCTCGGCTGTTTTCTGCTGGCCGGCAGCGAAGTCTGGAAAATGGCGAAGTAAAAGACAAATTATATTGAGGGTTTCACTGGGGTGAAGCCCTCAATTGTTTGATTAAAAGAATTTTATTGCTCTGATTGCCGCTGGCTGGGGCGGGTCGAGAGTAACTTAAATAAAGGTTCATTCACGTAATAGTTTCCAGTTCCAATTCGCTCTTTCCTTAAAAGTCCGTCTTTCGCAAGCTTATTCAGGTAGTTTGCTGCGGTTATCCTTGAAACTTTCAAATCACTCACTACAAATTCAATTTTTGTATATGGATGTTTGAATAAATTATTCAACAAATCCTGGCTGTAGAATTTGTAATTATCTCTCAGCTTGTGCTTATAATTCATCATCAACTCCCTGATTTGAATGATCAGTTCAATGGTTTCCCTGGACGTTTTTTCGACCGCCTGAACCATAAACAAAATCCATTCTTCCCAATTTTCATCATCCCGAAGCTGTTGCAGCAAACGGTAGTAGTTCGATTTATTTTCTATAATGGATTTGCTCATGTAGAGAATAGGTACGTTTAAAAGCTTTTCCAGGATGAGATAAAGTATGTTGATTATTCTTCCCGTACGACCATTCCCGTCGTAAAATGGGTGGATGCTTTCAAACTGATAATGGATAATTGCCATTTTTACAAGCGGATCGTAGTCGCACATCGACGGATCATTGATGAATCGCTCAAGATTCGACATTAATCGGTTGATCTCGTCAATGTCTTGTGGTGGTGTATAAATGGTCTCTCCGGTTGACGAATTTTTAAGTGCAGTACCGGGCAGCCTTCTAAAACCGGCATTATTCCCTTCCAGTTCTTTTTGTATCTCGATTATTATACCGCTGGTAATAAAACCTTTATTCTGAGTCAGTTCAAACCCTTTTTTCAATGCTGAAATGTAGTTTTGAACCTCTTTCGCTTCAAGCGATTTATAAGAGTCAATGTTTAATTCTGATTTGTAGAGTTCATCATGCGTGGTTATAATATTCTCAATGGCAGAACTGTCTTTTGCTTCCTGAAGCCCCAGCGTGTTAATCAAAATAATCTGGTTAGGAATAGTGGATGCAATTCCTTTTAATTCGGCCAATGCCGCATGAGTAGCAGGCAAGCTTTTAAGAACGGCTTTCGTTTCAACCTCAATGGTCAAGGGAAGTTCGCTTAATTTCCAGTTTTCTTGCTGACTCATATTGTAAAGATTTTTGAATTCTCTTTACAAATATAGTCTATTGTGTAAATAAAATTCAATTTTCTTTACATTTAAATCCTGATATGTAAAGATTTTTGAATTTTCTTAACCTACGACAGCAAACCCGACTTTGAGGACTACGGCCTCGGCTGTTTCCTGCTGGCTGGCAGCGAAGTGTGGAAAATGGCGAAGTAAAAGGAATACTCCTGAAAACTATAAAACCCGGTCGAGAGATTGGGTTTTATTATTTGTATGTACAGTGTGTGAGAGCTGCGTTCCGTCAGCTAATTACTGGCGGAGTTGACTATTCGATTGGCGCTGCCTTTTTTATTAGGTTTCGCTCTTCAATTCCTTTGTCGCTGTTTTAATAAATGCTTCCTTGTCTTTTTTTACTTCTATCAGCATTGCTTTTCGTTCGGCTGGTATGGTATAATACTTTTCAGCCCATAAGTTTATTTCAATCATCAAAGGCAGTAAATCAATTCCTTTTTGAGTGAGTTTGTATAAAACTTTCGCTTTACTGTCTGGGTGGCCTGATTTTGTAATGATTCCGTTTTCTTCAAGTGTTTGAAGTCGTGAAGCCAAAATGTTAGTCGCTATTTTTTCGCCTGATTTCAGAAAGTCACCATAAGTACATTTTTTTGAGAACATTAAATCCCGCACAATAAGCAACGACCATTTGTCTCCCCAAATGTCGAGGGAACAACTAACGGGACAATCTGACCTTTTTTTTCTGTCTGCCATAAAATTATTTTTTCAAACCACTTGCAAATTAAAAGTTGTTTATTACATTTGCACTTGCAATTTGCAAGCAAATTTACGAATTTTATAAATACAAAAAATATGGACTTAAAAAATAAAACAATATTGATTACCGGTGGAAGTGCCGGCATTGGACTTGAAGCCGCCAAACAGTTTTTTGAAATTGGTGCAAAGGTTATCATCACAGGCAGAAGCCAGGAAAAATTAGATGCCGCCAAAAAACTGTATCCGAATTTGATTGCTATAAAAAGTGATGTTGCCAACGAAGAAGATGCAATTTCTCTGTTCAATCAGGTTAAGGAATTAGGCGGAATTGATATTCTTTATAATAACGCAGGTGTTGGCGTAATGCCTTCAAATTTGGGTGTTGCCAGCGACAAACATTTTGAAGGTGCGACCTACGAAATGAACATCAATTACCTAGCGGTTATTCGGCTGAACAATCTTTTTTTGGATATGTTGAAATCAAGAAAAGAGAGTGCCATAATCAACACCACATCTGTTTTGAGTTATGTGCCTTCGATGCTTGAAGCAACATACTCGGCGACAAAAACAGCATTAGCGTTTTATACAAAATCACTTCGTGAACACTTGCGAATTGCAAACAGTCCTGTGAAAGTGTTTGAGTTGTTACCACCTGCGGTAGAAACAGAACTAATAGCACACAGAAAAGTCAAAAAAATGAGCACCGAAAAATTGATAAAAGGATTGATTGCTGGATTACAAAATGACCAATACACCATTCGTATTGGCTATACAACAGCAATTTATATGCTTAATCGCCTTTTCCCAAAATTGGCTTTCCGATTGGTTAATCCAAGGGAAGCAGACAAATTTTTGCAATAACAATTTCATAGACAAGAATAGACATGAAACGAACATGTTGCTGCGAACACAAACACCAATGAAGATAATCTTCAGCAACATGTGAGCTCCATAAGGCAATTAAAAACAAATTATCTTCTGATGAAAGCATTTACAATAAACCGTTACAGTAAGAAAGATAAGCTTCAATTGGTTGAAGTTTCCGAACCTGCTGTTAAAGAAAATGATGTATTGATTCAAGTCCACTCTGCAAGTATCAATCAGTTAGATGACAAACTAAAAAGTGGTGAGTTTAAATTGCTGATGCCTTACAAATTTCCTTTGATTTTAGGACATGATGTGGCTGGTGTCGTAACCAAAGTCGGCTCAAAAGTCAGTCATTTCAAGGTTGGCGATGAAGTGTTTGCTCGTCCTGCCGATTTTCGGATTGGCACATTTGCTGAATACATTGCCGTCAATGAAAATGATGTCGCCTTGAAACCAAAACACATTTCAATGGAAGAAGCAGCTTCTATTCCTTTGGTTGCATTAACTGTTTGGCAAGCATTTGTAGAAAAGGCAAAACTCAAAAAAGGTCAGAAAGTGTTTATTCAAGCAGGTTCGGGCGGTGTCGGAACGATTGCTATTCAGTTGGCAAAACATTTGGGTGCAACTGTGGCCACAACCACAAGTGCCAATAATTTTGAATTGGTCAAAAGTTTGGGCGCTGATGTCGTGATTGATTACAAAACGCAAGATTTTGAAACCATTTTGAAAGATTACGATTTGGTGTTGAACAGCCAAGACGAAAAAACGCTTGAAAAGTCCTTACGAACTCTCAAAAAAGGCGGAAAAGTCATTTCTATTTCCGGTCCGCCTGATACGGCCTTTGCAAAAGAAATCGGATTATCGTG
The DNA here is from genome assembly GCF_009689585.1 of Aquipluma nitroreducens. Taxonomy (GTDB): domain Bacteria; phylum Bacteroidota; class Bacteroidia; order Bacteroidales; family Prolixibacteraceae; genus Aquipluma; species Aquipluma nitroreducens. The sequence continues at coordinate 5,254,146 of NZ_AP018694.1, forward strand.
GTTTATGAAAACTGCCATTTTCTTTTTGAGTAAAAAGGTCAGAAATCAAGCAAAGAAACTCAATGTTGATTATTCGTTTTTGTTTATGAAAGCCAACGGCAAACAATTATCTGAAATTGGTTCGCTGATTGAAGCAGGTGTCATTCGTCCCGTGGTTGATAAAGTTTTCCCGTTTGAGCAAACGAACGAAGCAATGTCTTATGTCGCAAGTGGACGTGCCAAAGGAAAAGTTATTGTCAAAGTCAAGTAGGTCTGTCTGATGAGCGGTGTTGGTAAAGTTACCGCCAATATGATACGTTTTCAATTGTTATTGATAATTATAAACTTTAATTTATAGATATTGTGAATGAAATTTTCCTTTCAAATCTTTCTTAATTCTTCTGTAACTTAGCGAAACCTTTGTGCTCTTCGTCGTTTCAAAACCTATCTTTACAAGCGCAAATCAATTCGTACATTCCATGATTCAGGATATTCACCCGCACCGTTTCAGTAATCAATATCTTGCCAATAAGGCGATAGGAGAGACTGATTATATTTTTCATTATCAGGGAAACACTTTATTGCTCAAAGCAAACGGCGAAGAATTAGCGATACCGCAGAAAAAGGATTTTCCGGAGATTTCTGGTGAAATGGAATCGGTGTTTTTATTCAGCCTGAATGAGGTTTCTTGTTTCCTGGTTTGGGACGACCTAAAAGCGGACGAATCGCGGTTTGAGTACAAGGACATTAGTTTTTTTCGGACAACCAACCAGAAAGAAATTGCCTGGATTAGCGTTGTTGGTCTTCATTTGAGGAACTGGTATCTTCAAAACAAATTCTGCGGAAAATGCGGCTCCAAAACGCAACACAAGAATGACGAGCGGGCAATAGTTTGTCCTTCGTGCAACACAGTTGTTTACCCCAAAATTTCACCGGCTATTATTGTGGCCATTATCAGTGACGATAAAATTTTACTGGCTCACAATGCGAATTTCGTCGGCAATTGGTATTCGTTAATTGCCGGTTTTGTTGATGTAGGCGAAACCCTCGAAGAAACTCTGGTTCGCGAGGTTAAAGAAGAGGTTGGGCTGGATGTTTGGAATATTCGGTATTATAAAAGTCAACCCTGGGCGCTTTCGGGTTCGATGATGATTGGTTTTATTGCCGAAGCCGACGCAAATCAACCGATTTGCATTGATGGAAAAGAGATAACCGATGCTTTGTGGTTTTCGAGGGGAAATCTCCCGAGCCATCCGTCAACCATAAGCATTGCCGGCGAGATGATTGAAAAGTTTGAAAAAGGAGAGCTGCTATAGCAAGCTTGAATTATCTTAGGTAGAAATAACCAGGTTTGTTGGTTTGTTAGGTTAAGTATTTGAATACCTGTTATTTTACGTGCTTGTCTTCTTCTAAATTTTTCAGGTATTTTAAAAACAACTGTTCAAATTCATTCAGCTGATTTGGATTGAAAGTAGGATTAGGCTTATACCAGGATTGGGACATAAAATAATTCTTCAACTCGGTATCATTAAAAATGTATCCATGCCTGGCAAACATTTCATTTCTCATTAACCTAAGCGTTTGTTGGTTAAGCGTCTTAACCATTATATTGCCTAAGATTGGAGATTCTGTAAATACTTCCTGTGATCCGCCATACGGACATTTCCAATAACAGAGCAAGTTTACTTTTAAAGTCTCGTTCCATTTTGGTAGGTAGTTATTGTACGAAAACACAATGCTGTCGTTATAAATGCTCCGTTCAAGCCCCTTTGGTAAGGTTCTGTCTGAATAGAAAGTGGTATCAACAAATGCTTTTGAAGCAATTTTTGAGTAGTCGAAAATGACCTTTCCATTGGCGATAGTACTGCTCCAGGTTTGTGCAGTTCCAATCAAATAACTGAAACTGCAAGTCCCATCCGCAGAGCCACCTAGATCGCCGTTGTAATTGTTTTCAATCAAAACTGTTTCTCCGGGTTTGAAGTTTACATTCCAGCAAAACCATTTCTCGTAGCGTTTTAATTCAGGGATTTTATCAACTTCGGTGGTTTGAGTCCGTTTGTCAAATGCCGTTATATGGCCGTTTACAGCACAGGTAAAGCCTCTGAGTGGATTTGAAATCTCAGTCATATTTTCGAAATAGTCAGGAAATCCCATGAATACATTCTCAGCTTTGGTCCCCAGATTTTTGAACCAAAACTTGCAATACACTCTACAGCTATCCTTTTCCATAACAACCCTTATTTCTTCCTTAACCATTCGGATGCTTTCATTTCGGATAATGGGAAATACATTTCCGCCTCTTGATCCCAGAAAGGCATCGTTTGCTATGATCGTTGCGATTGAAAATACAAACAGTAAACTGATTAAAATATGTTTCATAGATTTATCTATTGCTGAATTTTTACTTCTACCTTCCTCCCGGAAAAATGCCCAAACATTTTGGCAGCGTTTTCAATTAACCCAATTTCTTTTTTGCTGTGTGGCCTGAAATGGTCAAGTTCTATCAGCACCGAGTCTTTTTTGATCGTTCTTTTCCACAATCCTGAAATCTGCCCATTCACAACTATTATTGGCCTGAAAATACCATTGTTCGAAATGGCTTTGGAGTGATTTTTCAACGTAATAGCCGAACTTCGGTCTTTGTAACTTATAAGGTATTCGTCGAAAGCTGGGAGCAAGTAAACCGAGTCAGATAAAGAAGTTGCCTGAGCGACCGATTCGACAAGCCAATATGTTTCGTTGTTTATAGTTTCCGAAATCAAAGTCGATTTGTTCATCTCCAGCGCTTTGCGAGCTTCAGCAACCGGCAGGCCCGACCACCACACAAAATCGGGCAAGGTGGCTGGGCCGTGACTGGTAAAGTACTTCTTAGCCAGCAATGACAAAGCTTCGTCTTTTGATAAGTTTTTCTTTACCGGAACTCTTTCCGCCAGCAAAGCATAAGTTTGCTTTTTGGCCCGGATGCTACCACTGCATATAATTCCATCAATTTCTGCTTCCATCAGGATGTGCGGCAATCGTTGTTCGTAGGTGTTTATTCCAGCGCTATTGAATTGATCGCTTAATTCTTCGCGGGTAAGTGATCGATTTCCTTCCAGCGATTTTATGAAAACCTCCTTGCTCTTTTGAAGGTCACTTTCAGTAAGTCCCAAATCACGGTTCCTTGATTTGGTAGTTGATTTAATTTGTTTGGCGGTAAGTTCTAAAAGCCAATAAATATCTTCGGCCGAAACAAAATGCCAGGTGGGGCGCATCAAATGGGTGCGTAAAATTTCACCTTGGTTGAATGCTGATTCGATTTGCTCTTCGGTTAAATGCGGCAACCGTACGCCAATAGCCCATTTGGCCTGATTGTAATCTTGTGCCTGCATAGCGCCCATCCAGCCCACGAGTTCTTTTGCTGATTTAAATTTTGTTGCGGCAACTTGCTGGTTTTGGAGACGGAGGGTTGAAATATCTGTCGTATTCATTGTTATTGCCCACTTTTTTCAACATGTTTAAGTATATCAGTCAACATCTCAATTTGAGTTTTTTGAATATCCAAAAGCTCTTGCTGTTGATCCATGACGAAATGATCGATTTTTTCGTGTAGCGTTCTGATTTCCAATTCTGATTTCAGGTTGATCATGTAGTCGTTTTTGGCCCTTTCCCGGTCTTTTTCTTCCTGACGGTTTTGGCTCATCATTATTACAGGAGCCTGAAGTGCAGCCAAACACGACAATATTAAATTCAAAAGAATAAAAGGGTAGGGGTCGAAACCTTTGTTGACCAACCAAAAGATATTCAGGCTAATCCATAGAGAAATAAATATCCCGAATGAGATAATAAATGTCCAGCTACCACCAAATGAAGCGACTTTATCAGCAATCTTTTGACCAAAAGTTAGAATCTGCTGATCTTCCCCATCAATCTTATCTGATAAAGTGGTGTTCTCGGTTATTGAAGTTAATACCTTCTTTTCAGGATCGGTCAGTTTCCCAAGTTCTTTTGACAGGTATTCCGAGATGTGTTTTTTTCTGAAAAGGTTTAATTCGCTGATGGACAAATGACTATCATGCGAAAAAAGAGGATGTTCTTTTTGTATCAAGTTTAAAATGGAATGCCGGATTGTTTTAGCCGAGACTTTATCAGCAATCTGAAATTCTTCGTTCGAAATGTCACTTCGGAAAGTTTTCATACCTGTTATTTAATGAAATTTAGGGTGATGAGTAAAATAATAATAAAAATACCGATGAGTGAGCTCATGAAAAAATAATCTGCAATTGTTTCCAGTTTAACTTCCTTCTGAGCTGATTTAGTCTTTATAGAGATAAATGAAAATACGCAGGAGATTGTGAGTAACAGAGCAATAACAGAAGTAAATTCATCAATCAGGTGCGATTCAATTTTATCGGCTATGTGCAATGAGGTGATCACGAACAGACAAAATCCTAAAAGATTTGCCGAAGTATTCAGTATATGTTGTGATGTATTGTTTGCCATTCTAATTGCCTTTGAATTGGTGGTGATATAGAAAACGGTCGCTTCAATAATTTGTTTTATTGTGGCTCTAAGCTATATCATAATTTAATAGTTTGCAATAAACCGAGACCTCATATTTCTGGTACAAGTGTACTTTTAATCACCGCTTTTTCATTTCAGAATTCGAACAAATCTGAGATGGTGTTCATTAATAGTATCTTGTAGAAATGAAATAAAAGCTTATTTTTGTATCAAATTGTTATTTGTACAATATAGGCCTAGCATGTGTCTTTATTGCTTATTCTGATTTAACTTAAACCAAATATCATGAAGCGAATTTTATATTTCACTTTTGCTACTCTTTTTTTATCAGCCTGTTCTCAGCAGGTTTGGGAGAAAACTACGAAAGGAGTAGTTGTTCACCCTAAATCGAAAACAGAAAGTAGTGCGCGTACCGTTAGTCTTGAAGTTGTGAACGATGAGATTATTCACGTTTTGGCTTCACCAACCGATCAGTTCTCGGCGACAAAAAGTTTGTGTGTGGTTGAACAGCCAACAAATACAATTCCATTTAATGTCACAGAACAGAACGACAGCCTGATTTTAACAACCACAAAAGTAAAAGCTGCGGTTTCTCTATCTTCTGGAGCTGTTGTTTTCTATGACGAAAATGGCCGGAAACTTCTTCCGGAAAGGGCAACTGGTGGTAAAACATTTACCCCCATTACTGTTGAAGGCACCAAAGGATACAGCTTTTCGCAGATTTTTGAATCGCCCGACGATGAGGCTTTCTACGGATTAGGTCAGCATCAATCGGACGAGTTTAACTACAAAGGTCGCAACGAGATTTTATACCAGTACAATACCAAAGTATCGGTTCCATTTGTAGTTTCGAATAAAAATTATGGTCTTTTGTGGGACAATTATTCGGTGACCAAATTTGGCGATCCACGAGATTATTCCGACATGGATCTGTTCAAACTTTACAACGCAAAAGGCGAGGAGGGCGGTTTATCTGGAATTTATTATACCAATTCAGATACCAATCAGGTGTTTGTTAACCGCAACGAATCCGCTATTGATTACGAAAACCTGACGACCATCAAGAAATTTCCTGAAGGCTTTCAGTTCAACAATTCAATGATCGTATGGAAAGGCCAGATTGAGCCTAACGAATCAGGCGAATTCCATTTCAAACTGTATTATGCCGGATATACCAAAGTTTACATCAACGACGAATTGGTTGTTCCTGAACGCTGGCGTACTGCCTGGAATCCGAATACCTACAAATTCACCAAACAACTCGAACAGGGTAAAAAATATTCGATTCGTCTGGAATGGAAACCCGATGGAGGCGTTTCATACCTAAGCCTGAAAGCTTTAAGTCCAAGGCCAAAAGCAGATCAGGATGCACTGACGCTGACATCAGAAATGGGCGATCAGATCGACTACTATTTTATTCGGGGAAATAATCTGGATGAGGTAATCAGTGGATACCGCACGGTAACTGGCAAAGCGCAGATTATGCCCAAATGGGCTATGGGCTACTGGCAGAGCCGTGAACGCTATAAAACTGCTGACGAGTTGACTAGTGTTGTTCAGGAGTATCGCAAGCGCAAGATTCCACTTGATAATATTGTACTCGATTGGAGTTATTGGCCTGTAACAGATTGGGGTTCGCACGATTTTGATGTGGCCCGTTTCCCTGATCCTGCCGCGATGGTTCAGAAAGTTCACGACATGAATGCACACATCATGATTTCGGTATGGCCCAAATTTTACCACACTACTCAAAATTATAAGGATTTCGACAGCAAAGGCTGGATGTATCAACGTGCAGTAAAGGACAGTATCCGCGACTGGATTGGTAAAGGCTACATTGGTTCGTTTTACGATGCCTACAATCCTGATGCCCGGAAGTTATTTTGGAACCAGATGAAAGAAAAGCTCTACAGCAAAGGCTTTGATGCCTGGTGGATGGATGCTTCAGAACCAGATATTCTCTCGAATGCCAGCATGGAATACCGCAAAGAATTGATGACACCGACTGCACTCGGACCATCGACCAAATATTTCAATGCTTATGCCCTGATGAATGCTGAAGCCATTTACGATGGCCAACGTGGTGTCGATCCGAATAAACGTGTTTTCCTGTTGACCCGCTCCGGATTTGCTGGATTGCAACGTTATTCAACCGCTACCTGGAGTGGCGATATTGGTACCCGTTGGGAAGATATGAAAGCCCAGATTTCAGCCGGATTGAATTTTGCAATCTCCGGAATTCCATACTGGACCATGGATATTGGCGGTTTTTGTGTAGAAAAACGTTACGAACGGGCCAAAGAAGGATCGGCCGATTTGGACGAGTGGCGCGAATTGAATTCCCGTTGGTACCAGTTTGGTGCGTTTTGTCCACTTTTCCGTAGTCATGGACAGTTCCCTTACCGCGAAATTTACAACATGGCTCCTGAAACTCATCCGGCATACAAAAGCATGGTTTATGTGAATAAACTTCGCTACCGTTTGATGCCCTACATTTATTCGCTTGCCGGAAAAACGCATTTCGAAGATTATACCATCATGCGAGCATTGGTAATGGATTTCAACGGTGATAAACAAGTAGAGAATGTTGGCGATCAATACATGTTTGGACCATCGCTGATGGTTGCCCCGGTTTACCAGTACAAGGCCCGTAGCCGCGAAGTTTATTTCCCGGCAGCCAACGGTTGGTACGATTTATATTCCGGGAAATATACCGAAGGCGGGCAGAAAATCAGTGTTGACGCACCATACGAACGGATGCCTTTGTTTGTGAAAGAAGGTTCCATTGTACCTTTTGGACCTGAAATTCAGTATGCAAGTGAGAAACAAGCTGATGTAATTACCTTGTATGTTTATACTGGTAAAAATGCGGAGTTTACGCTATATGAAGATGAAGGCATTAACTACAATTATGAAAAGGGATCATTCAGTACCATACAGTTCAAATACGATGAAACTTCAGGAAAATTGACCATTGGAGATGCAACCGGATCGTTCGATGGAATGCTGAAATCACGCAAATTCAATATCGTTTGGGTAGGTAAGCAGAAACCTGTGGCTTTCGACTTAAGCCGGAAAGCTGATGAAACGGTAACTTATGACGGTAAAGCACTGGAAGTGATAAGAAAATAATATCAGGAAAAAGTCATTAGTCATTAGAATATATTCCACATAAACTTTTCCCAATGACTATTGACTTTTTCTATAAAAGTAAAAAGGCAGCCCGTTTGAGCTGCCTTTTTCAATATCTAAAAATCCTGTTCTATGCCAGAATTTCTTTTACCTGATTGTAAACATTAACAGCCGTGAATCCCAATTTTTCGTCCAGAACAGTGTAAGGAGCGGAGAATCCGAATGATTCCAATCCGAATACTTTTCCGTCGGCGCCAACCAATCCTTCAAGGTTAACAGGCAAGCCGGCAGTCATACCGAATTTTTTAATTCCTGCTGGCAATACACTTTGCTGATATTCTTTGCTTTGGCTGCGGAATAAACCTTCGGAAGGAACAGAAACGATGCGGCATTTGATGCCTTCTTTTTCGAGTAATACCTGTCCTTCGACCAAAGTAGCCACTTCTGAACCGCTGGCCAAAAGGATTACATTAGGAGTACCTTCAGAATCGGTAACGATGTAAGCACCTTTAGCCGCCTGCTGTGCTTCAGCATAACGATCGCCTTTTGAAGGCAGATTTTTGATGTTCTGACGTGAAAGGATCAACGCAGTTGGAGTATCAATATTTTCAAGAGCCAATTTCCATGCAACAGTAGCTTCTTCAGCATCAGCCGGACGAAGTACCAATGTTGAGTTTTTGCCGTGGTGGTTTTTCAGTTTTTCCATCAGACGGATTTGAGCTTCCTGTTCAACGGGTTGGTGAGTTGGTCCATCTTCACCGACGCGGAACGCATCGTGAGTCCAAACATATTTCACCGGCAACTGCATCAGTGCAGCCATACGAACTGCTGGTTTCATGTAGTCGGAGAATACGAAGAATGTTCCACAAACCGGAATAATACCGCCATGCAGTGCCATCCCGTTCATAATACAAGCCATTGTTAATTCGCAAACGCCAGCCTGAAAGAATGAACCAGAGAAATCGCCTTTGGTGAAAGCTTTTGTCTTTTTCAGGAAGCCGTCGGTTTTATCGGAGTTTGAAAGGTCGGCTGAAGAAACAACCATATTTTCAACTTCACCTGCAAAAGCAGCCAAAACAGTGCTTGAAGCGGCGCGTGTTGCAGAACCAGCTTTCTGTACAATTTTGCTGAAATCAAATTCAGGAGCTGATTTGCTGAAGAATTTAGCCAGTTTGGCAGCCAGTTCAGGATTTGCTTTTTCCCAGACTTGCTGAGCCGCTTTTTTCTGAGCTGCAGCAGCAATCAGTTCTGCTTTACGGGCAGCAAACATGGCCTGAACATCGTCGAAAATAACGAATGGGTTCTTCGGATCGCCACCCAAGTTCAGGATCGATTTTTCATAGGAAGCACCAGCTTCGCCCAAAGGCATTCCATGAGTAGCACACTGGCGTTCGAAACTTGAGCCGTCTTCTTTCAGAGCGCCTTTACCCATGATGGTTTTACCAATAATCAGGTTTGGTTTTTCTTTCTCAGCCTGAGCTTCTTTTAGTGCAGCACGGATAGCATCGGCATTATTACCTTCGATGGTAACTACTTTCCATCCCCATGCTTCATATTTTTTTGCAGTGTCTTCATTGGTCACATCTTTTGTTTCAGTCGAAAGCTGGATGTCGTTCGAGTCGTAGAACATGATCAGGTTGCTCAATCCAAGGAATCCGGCAATACGTCCGCCACCTTGTGAAATTTCTTCCTGAACGCCACCATCAGAAATAAAAGCGTACGTTTTGTGAGCCATCACTTCTCCAAAGCGCTGAACCATGAAACGTTCGGCAATAGCAGCACCGATGGCCATTACGTGTCCTTGCCCGAGAGGACCTGATGTGTTTTCAACTCCGCGTGCAGGTTCAACTTCAGGATGGCCAGGTGTTGGGCTTCCCCATTGACGAAAATTGGAGAGTTCTTCCATGGTGTAGTTTCCGGTCATCGACAGGATTGAATACAACATTGGAGACATATGGCCCGGATCGAGGAAGAACCGGTCGCGGTTGATCCATGTCATGTCACTTGGATCGTAATTCAGAAATTCTGAATACAATACTGTTATAAAGTCGGCACCACCCATGGCACCGCCAGGATGACCTGATTTGGCTTTTTCAACCATAGAAGCCGAAAGGATTCTCACATTATCGGCGGCTTTTGTTACAAGATTTTTTTCCATTTTTATTATTTTGACGAATAAATATTTTAGTTAGTTGTGATCAAATGCCTGATTCAGAAAATAGAACTGGCAACTTGTATATACAAGATAATACCCGGCAAATATAGCAATTACACTAACTTTACCGGGTATTTATGTTATAAATGGTTGAAAAATTAATATTATTTTGGAGGAAGTATCCGAACCATGATAACTCCTTCGATTGCGGAGATCATATCCTTAACTCCGGAAGGAACTGATCCGTCGATGTCAATGATGTTGTAAGCAATTTCATCCTTGTTACGGTTCAGCATGTTCGAAATGTTGAGTCCTTCGTGTGCGAGCAAGGCTGAAATCTGGCTCACCATTTTAGGAATGTTTTTGTTGGCAACCACGATGCGTGTTCCGCCATTGCGTTCCATTTCAGCAGATGGGAAATTTACTGAGTTAACAATGTTCCCATTTTCAAGATAATCGATGACCTGATTTACGGCCATAATGGCGCAATTGGTTTCCGATTCTTCAGTTGAAGCGCCAAGATGAGGGATTGCAATGATATTTTTTACGTTGATTAATTCATCTTCAGGGAAATCGGTTACATATTTTCCAACTATTCCAGATTCGATAGCTTCGAGCATATCGGCATTATTTACCAGACCTCCACGCGCAAAATTCAGAATTTTTACGCCTTTTTTCATCATCTTAAGCTTGTCTTTATTGATGAATCCTTTGGTTTCAGGCAACTGAGGGATGTGTATGGTAACAAAATCAGCACTGGCAAGTAATGATTCAACTCCTTCAGCCTTTTTTACATTGCGGCTGAGTTTCCAGGCATAATTAACCGAGATATAAGGATCGTAACCCAGAACGTTCATTCCCAAGGCCTGAGCTGCATTGGCAACCAAAACACCAATAGCGCCTAAACCAATAACAGCAAGGGTTTTCCCCCGGATTTCGGTTCCACCAAAATTAGATTTTCCTTTTTCAACCAGGCCTGCAACTTCAGCGCCTTTTCCTTTTAACCCTTTGGCCCACTCAATTGATCCGGCGATATCGCGCGAAGCAAGGAACATGGCAGCCAGAACGATTTCTTTTACGGCATGTGCATTAGCTCCGGGAGTATTGTAAACTACGATTCCTTTTTCGGTACACTTCTCAATTGGAATGTTATTAACCCCGGCGCCCGCACGTGCGATGGCAAGCAAGCTGGATGGTAATTCCAAATCGTGCATGGCCTGACTACGCACAATAATCGCATCAGGAGCCGAAAATTCACTGGCAATTTCGTATTGGTCAAGTGGAAATATCTTCAATCCTTCAGGATCGATCTTGTTCAAAGTCTGAATTTTATACATACGATTGAGATTTTATGAATGATCTGTTTTTGGTCTTTTATATCGTAAAAGTATGACAAAGATCACAATTTTATTTAAGATTTGAAGGCGTTTGGATGGAAAAAATGTCAAAATGAAACTAAAAACTGGCAATCCAGATGTTTATCGGCAACTCGAAAAATTGTTGGAAATAACAGTTTCTAATTGATACTGTATTTTGTCAGTAAAATCATTTTCTTTGACGATAAATATTTGACCAATGATTTTAGATCGTTTAACTCTACGTGTTTCGAAACATTACCTGTTGCTGGTGGCCGCTTTGGTGTGGACTTTTGCCGGAGGAATGCTGTTGTATCGGGGATTTTCAACCGACCACTCGGGTGAAACAAACTGGACATTAAAAATTATTTTCTGTCTTGCCGGAGGGTTGCTCTTTTACAAAGTAATGTTCGATCGCATTTCGTCAAAACACGTCCTGACTTGTGACATTTAGTGCGGTAGCAGATTCCATTTGGTAATAAGGTTTGCAAGTTGGCTATTCATGATTTCCTTTGTGGGGGATCGGAAGACAAATGTTTGTTTGGTCAATCGGTCTTGAATATGGGTTTCTGTTATGTTCCAGACAAGGAACCGGATTTCCCTCAATGATAATTTGGTGATTATTTCCAGGTATTTTTCTGCTATCAGAGCGACAAAACAAATCAGTACGTGAGCCTTGATCGCTTCTTGTTTTTGATGGTATATTGGGCGGGTTTGCAAATCAAACTTACTCATGCGGAACGATTGTTCAATGTGCCAGAGCTGGTGGTAACGGTCTATGACCATTTGGTTGGACAGTTGTTGTTCGGGCAAGTTGGTGCAATACCCCTTAATTCCAAGCAACAGCCTCCTTTTTTCTATCAATGTCGTGTTGAGTTCTATTTTTTCTTTAGTAACCTTCCTGACAAATTGAGCCTTCACTTTCAGTGACTGCTTTGCCACCAGCTCTTCGGCTTTTTGAACAAGCTTGTTTAGCTCGTTCAATTCCTTTTTATACCGTTTGAGTGAAAAATCGCACACCAAATAACCGTATCGCGATGGAAAGCGGGCTATGGCACCGTGTTTCCCGTTCAATGTTGCATGGATTTGTTTTACCAATCCAAGTTCCGCATTGGCCAGCCGTGCACCAACAATGTACGATAGTTTCTTTTCCCTGAGTTCGGCAAGCCTTTCTTCATCCAGCATTGCGGCATCGGCTACAATAATTGGCCGTGTCTGCGGGTGGGCTGAGGTAAACGTTTCCACAACCGGGAGCATTGTCTTTCCTTCGAATGTGTTGCCTGCAAAAACCTGATACGACAGTGGAAACCCTGTTTGTGTTACCAGCAGCCCGATGACAATTTGGGGTTGCTGTGACTTGTTGTCCTTTGAGAACCCTTGTATTTTAAACTCATCGGCCTTAAACGACTCGAAATACAATGTGGTAACATCGTACAGCACAAAATAGAAAGGTTCATTGAACTTCTGTTGTGCCACCCTGTAAGCACATTGCTCAATATCTGCCTTGTATGCTGACAACTTTGGAATATTGCGGTAAATCCGTTGAGAATATTTAATGCCGAAGTAATATCCCAGCAGTTCAACAGAGCGGAGTTTTGAAGCAGGCTCGATAAGGCGCATAATGGCCAGATCAAGCAACAGGCGGGGAAGATGGGATAAACCGCATTCATCGAAACAGCCCATGAAGAACCGAAAAGCAAAGTGGTGCGTCACCCCAATGCATTCGCCCCTGTCTACAACTAAAAGTTTTTGTTTTTGGGCAGGGAACAACGATAACTGGGCGGTTTGTTCATCGATCCATTCCAATGCCCTTTGCCTCAAAACAGCCTCTTCTATCTGGTCTTTGGCGCTACCAATATGTTTGCCTACAATCGATCTGTGACCAACATACCTGACAACCTGAACCGCAACAGATCCCGACTTAGTTTTGACTTTTCGTACTGAATACATACCGCAAAATTAGGCGTTAGTGCGGTGAAATCAATAAATATTAATTGCTAAATTGTTAATAATGTGGAATTTAAAAATTGATCTCTGTGGAAAAATCAAAAGTGTCACAAGTCAGGAAAACACGTCAAACGCATCAAATCAATGGAAACCGAGCGACCCGTAGTTTTTTCGTTTTTTAACCTGAAAAGCTACGTCATGATGTTTTCGATGATAACGATGGGCGTAACGCTACGGTTAACCGGGCTAGTTTCTCCGGCGAACCTTGCGCTGGTATATGTAACGATGGGAATTCCGTTGCTAATGTCATCAATCAGATTTTACTACACTTTTTTCAATTCCTGAAATTTCACGCTATTTTTCTTTCTGACAAGTTAAAACCAATGGCAAACTGCAGGCTGTTAAAGGCTCGCGATTAAAATTCCCGAAAAATTGAATGGCTGAGAATCCGGCTTCTTCTAAGATATTCTGAAGTTTGCTTTGTCGGATGGCATAAAGTTTAGCCGAGTTTATAATTTCCTGACCAGTTGATTTAATGGTCAGTTTGGTGTTGAAATCAATTAACTCCGAATCACTTTCAAATTCGTAGTTACGCTCGAATCGAACGTATTCATTATCAATCAACGGAAGCGATTTGATCTGATTTTCGAAGATGTACTGATAATTTAAAATCTGAATGGCTAGTTTTCCTTCAGGCAAAAGAACTTTAAAAGCCGACCGGATGAATTTGCGAATATCATCGTCATTTAACAGATGAACCAGTGTGTTTCCGAAGCAAATAACCGTATCGAAATAGGATTCAGGAAAACGTTCATCGATTTGCCGCATATCCATTTGTTCAAATACCGGAAACATGGCTTCTTCTGTTTTGGTTTGTTTAGCAATCTGAACCATCTGAACATCGAAATCGAAGGCCCAGGTAGGAAATCCAAAATGGGTAAGCGCAAAAGCCAAATCGCCGGTGGCGCAACCAACATCTAATACCCGGGCTCCATTGTATGGAAGCACATGTTTCAGAAATTCGATTTGTGCCGGATTAAATGGGAAAATATGTTGATAGTGAGGAGCAATACTGGTGTAAAACATAGTTCAATTGTTGAATGATTAAACTGTTAAATGGTTCGTGGGGTTCATATTCATAACTTATAACTCATAATTTATAGCTCTACTTCGGATACTCAATGCGAACATGATAGATGCTGACCAGTTTTTCGAGCAGCGTGCTTTTCAGGATAGTAATATCACGTAAAGTCAGGTCGGCATCGATTAGCTGATCAGATTTGATTTTTTGATCCACAATATAGTCGATCATCTCGCTAAAAGCAGCAGCCGATTTTTCTTTTAGACTGTGTGCTGTTGCTTCAATTCCGTCGACAAGCATCAATACAGCCATTTCTTTGTTATGTGGCAATGGTCCAGGGTACGAGAAAAGTGTGGTGTCAACTTCCATTCCCGGATTTTCTATTTGATATTTTTTGTAGAAATAATTGGACTGAGTTGTGCCATGGTGTGTGGTAATGAATGAAATCAATACTTCGGGTAATTTATATTTTCGGGCAAGCTGTACGCCGTATGTTACATGGTCGATAATGATAACAGCACTTTTCAAATAATCAAGACTATCATGAGGATTCATTCCTGCGACCTGATTCTCGATGAAATACTCCGATTTGTGGGTTTTTCCGATGTCGTGATAAAGCGCTCCTGCATATACCAGATAAGGGTTTCCGCCGATTTTATGAATTACTGCCTCAGCAAGATTTGCCACCTGAAGTGAATGTTGAAAAGTTCCGGGAGCTTCCTCAGCCAGCTTGCGCAATAAAGGTTGATTGGTGTTTGAAAGCTCAATTAACGTAACATCCGACACAAACCCGAATACTTTTTCGAATATATAAATGAGCGGATAAGTAATAAAAATGAACAGACTGCTGAATCCAAACCATTTGAGGGTTGTCCAGTTGATGGTTTTCAGGCTTCCTTCCTGAACCAGGGCCAGTGCAATATAAACGATTGAGTAAGATAAAAATACCCAAAGCGCTGAAAATACAATGTGCGACCGTTTATGTAATCTGTTTAGGCTGAATACGGCAATTATACCGGCAATCATTTGTATAATGATAAATTCGTAACTGTTTGGTGCGAAATAGCCAATTAGCAACGTGGTGATCATCAGTGAAAAAATAGCGGTTCGCGAATCGAAAAATATCCTGACTAAAATGGGTAATATGGCCATGGGCACCATATAAATATCAATAGCGTTCACTTTCGTGGCAATGGCTGCCAAGAATACCATGATTACAATCATCATAATGATGAAGGTTAGCTTGCGTTTATGTTCGAAAAGTTCGCGGCGATAGAAAATCAAATACAGGAACATCAGAGCGATCAGCGTGGCAATAATGACAATTCGACCTGCAATGACAAGAAAATATTCGATGTTGTCGCCTCGCTTTGTTTCGTAGGTTTTTTTTAGCGATTCGAGAATAATATACTTTTCGGGTCCAACCAAATCGCCCTGAAAAATGATTCGTTCGCCTGCCTGAACCATTCCTTTTGTTGATGAAAGTTCGTCGAGAAGCTGTTTTTGTTCGTTCTGATTCATTTTTTCGTCAAAACTCAGGTTCTCTGCAATAAAATCGCTCAGGTTAATTTTTTGAATTAATTCCGGATAATATTTGCCTGCTAACTTTCTAATGGTGTCATTCAATTCTAAATAAGCCGATTTGATGGAGCGTATCTTTTCTAGCGGTAATTTAATGGCTTTGTTTCCTCTGATTTGTCTGATTTCTGATTTCCCATTCAGTTCAGCATAGGTGCTTATTGACCGAGGTAGAATTCCGGAATTGTAAATGTTTCGCAGAATTTCCGGAAAAGTTGAAATTGACTTTATGGATTTAAATTCAGGATTTTCAAGGATTAATTTAGTCAGGTTGGTTGAGAATTCTTTGGTTTTGTTGGTTCCAACCAAAGAGTCTAGTGCAAAGTATGGAATGTAAGTGTTCCGTATCGAGTCTGTTTCTGCTTTTACCTCAGCATCTGTTTTCAAAATGGCAAAGTTGAAAGGAGCAATCAGTGTTTCGTGTCTCCAGGGACTTCCTTTCTGAAATTCGTATTTAAAGCGGCTTTCTCCAGGAAATACCAAAAAAATTAAGCCAATACCGGCAATAAATACCATCGCCAGGTAGAAAAGATGATAAGAATGATTCAGTTGGGTTAATAACTTTTTCATAAGTTCTGGAATTTGAAAACCATTGCAATTTAGAAAGTAACTGTTAAGTTTTATCTTTGATCAACTAAAAATTAATAAAATCTTCGAATTTTCGGGCAAAAGGAATCGTTTGAAGAGGTTTTGTTAATTCGCCAGATTGAACGCTCCAGTAATATTTTGCATTATGAATTATGGCATTTCAGGTTTGAGTATTATACCTGTTCGCAGGGAACCCTCCGAGCAAAGCGAAATGATAACCCAGATTTTATATGGCGAACATTTTATCGTCAACGAAATTATGCTTGGCTGGGCTAATATAAAGCTTGCATTCGATGGTTGCGAAGGTTGGATCGATATGAAAATGATCACCCCGCTTCCTGAAAAATCGTACCAGAAAATTGATCATTCGCCTTTTGCAGTTAGTACCGACATTTTTAACATTATTCCGATAAATGCCGAACAAACCATGATGATTGTTGCAGGTAGTACCTTGCCCTGCTGGCGGCCTTACCTGAAGGAGTTTTCGATACAATACGACGTTTATCGCCATACTGGTAATTTTACATACAAGAAACCCGCAAATATCCGAAAGGTTATTATTGATCAGGCGTTGAAATATTACAACGCACCGTATTTGTGGGGAGGGCGCTCTCCATTTGGCATCGATTGTTCGGGTTTGACACAAATTATTTATAAAATGGCCGGATTCAAAATTCCTCGTGATGCCAGTCAGCAGGTACACTGCGGAAAGGCGCTTAGTTTTGTTGAGGAAACCAAACCTGGCGATCTTGCTTTTTTTGACAATGAAGAGGGTCAGATTGTCCATGTGGGAATTATCTGGGAGAAGAATAAGATTATTCATGCTTCTGGTCAGGTGCGAATCGATAATGTTGATCAGTTTGGGATATTCAATGTCGATACCAAGCGATATACCCACCAAATGAGGGTGATGAAACGGATTATCAAAGACTAAGAGAAATGTCATTCGTCATTAGAAAAAAGTAATAAAATATTTCGAATGACTAATGACTTTTTTCTCATTAGTCATTCACCATTTACAACTAATCACTCTTTAGCATGTTCACCTACAATTATCCCCGTCCTGCGGTTACCGTTGATGCCATTTTAATCAGTAACCGAAATACTGTTCTGTTGATTGAACGCGGCCGCGATCCATTCAAAGGCAAATGGGCGCTCCCCGGTGGGTTCATCGAAATGGACGAAGAACTTGAAACTGCCTGTCGTCGTGAGCTGGAAGAAGAAACCGGTTTGAGGGTGGGGGAGATGAAACAATTCCGCGCCTACGGTGGAGTAAACCGAGATCCGCGTCATCGCACCATTTCAGTGCTTTTTTATGCTTTTACTGAGGATGAATTGATAGCCAATGCTGGTGATGATGCCGCCAAAGCACAATGGTTTCCACTCAATCAACTTCCTGAATTGGCTTTTGATCACCAACAGATTTTGGAGGAATTTAAAACCGAGATTCTAAAACAACATCGATTTGATTAAACTAGTCAGGGCTTCACTTTAAGTGAAACCCTGACTAAATATGCCCCAAACAAAAACTGACGGCATTCAGCCAGCAGTTCCCTATTTCTCTAATGACAAATGACTCTTTTCGAATGACTATTCGAAGCTTTGCACTCCGGCCACTTCAGCAGCCTTGTCAACTTTTTTGATCAATCCCTGAAGTACTTTTCCCGGGCCGATTTCGGTAAATAAAGTTGCGCCACCTTCAATCATGTTTTTTGCAGTTTGCGTCCATTTCACAGGAGCTGTCAACTGTGCAATCAGGTTCTTTTTAATGACTTCAGGATCGCTTGTTGGGGCTGCATTTACATTCTGGTAAATCGGACAAACAGGTGTTGTGAAAGGTGTTGCCTCAATGGCAGCAGCTAGTTCTTCGCGTGCCGGTTCCATAAGCGGAGAGTGGAAAGCACCGCCAACAGCTAATTTCAAAGCACGTTTTGCGCCACGGGCAGTCATAGCTTCGCAAGCCTTGTCGATACCGGCAAACGAACCTGAAATAACCAATTGTCCGGGGCAGTTGTAGTTTGCAGGAACAACAACTTCGTCTATCGAAGCACAAACTTCTTCAACAATCTCGTCGTCCAAACCAACAATTGCAGCCATAGTCGATGGCTCTGCTTCGCAAGCTTTCTGCATGGCCTGAGCACGTTTCGAAACCAGACGAAGACCATCTTCAAAACTTAAAGTGCCGTTTGCAACCAAGGCTGAAAATTCGCCCAGTGAGTGACCGGCAACCATTTCAGGCTGAAAGTTTTCAAGCGTTTTTGCCAGTAAAACCGAATGCAAAAAGATAGCGGGTTGGGTTACTTTGGTTTGTCTTAAATCTTCGTCAGTTCCGTCGAACATGATGTCTGTAATACGGAAGCCCAAAATTTCATTGGCTTTTTCGAAAAGTTCTTTGGCTAAAGGCGATTTTTCGTACAAGTCTTTACCCATTCCCGGGTATTGTGCACCCTGTCCTGGAAATACATATGCTTTCATACTTATAAATTTTAAAAGTTCGGAGTGCCTAGAGTTCGGAGTGCCTTAAGTACTTTCAAACCCTGATTACTTCAATTGTCGTTTTTAAATTTTTATCGGCGGCAAATATAGTACTTTTCGGTTATTGAAATTTGATTATAAATGTCGAATAAACAAGTTTTAGTCTCATTTAAACCCAAAAGTTATTCCGTTCGCAACAAGATATCCACTTCGAATAGAAAAATTTCGCGAACGGATTTCCCTTGTTCAATACAATTCTATAAATATTTCACTCCTCCGGAGTTATCCGGAACAACCCAAATGTCTCAGACAACAGCTACAACAAATCTAACAATGACAACCCTTTTACCCAATCACCCCTTCTTCCCGGCAAATATCCAGAATTGAATTCAGACTGTTCGAAATATCATTATCTAATCCAACAGAGAAGCGAACCAGGCCTTGAGAAAGTCCCATTTGTTGCTGAACTGAATCCGGAATTTCCGAAGAAGTGCTTTTGCCGGAACAACTGAAAAGCGTTTTGAAATAGCCCAGACTGACCGCCAGATAACCAACATCGGCATGCTGCATTTTTTGCATCACCTGATTGGCTTTGGCAACTGTGCCGAAATCGATGGCCAGCATTCCACCGAACCCATATTCTTCATTCATCAACGATTTGTGCAGTTTATGCTGTGGATGATTTTCAAGTCCGGGATACGAAAGCTTCAGGCCTGCCTTCGATAATTCCTGAGCCAAAAACATGGCATTTTTGCTGTGCTGACGAATGCGTAAATGTAAAGTATGCAAATTTTTAAGTATGGAAGACGAACGAAGCGGATCGAGCACTGGCCCGAGTAACATGGCTGTCCCATTGTTTACATTCGAAAGATCGTCAATAAACTGGCGACTTCCGCAGATAGCTCCGGCAACACAATCGTTTTTACCATTGATGAATTTGGTCATGCTATAAACCACAATATCGGCACCCAGTCTGGCTGGCGACATGATCATTGGCGTAAACGTATTGTCGACCATCAAAAGTGCATTATTCCGATGTGCAATTTTTGCTAATTCAGGAACATCAGAAACCTGCAAAAGTGGATTTGTAACACTTTCGGTATAAATGACTTTGGTGTTTGGTTTTATTGCGTTTTCAACTTGCTTAAGGTTTGAAATGTCAACAAAAGTAACTTCAATATTGAACTTTGGCAGGTAGTTTTTCAGGAAGGCATAAGTTCCTCCATAAGTAGTTACCGAAGTGATGATGTGGTCACCGGCACTGCAAACCTGGAGCAGTGAACATGTAATGGCCGCCATTCCCGAAGCTGTAATCCATGCCGATTCCGTATCCTCCATTGCAGCCAGTGCATCAGCAAGGTATTTATTGGTTGGATTCCAGTGTCGGGAGTAGAGAAAACAACCTTCGGTATGTCCAAGGAAGGTTTCTTCCATGTCACCGGCTTTTAAAAAGGTGTAGGTCGATGAGTCCGTTATGGAAGGATTGACGTCGCCAAATTCGCCAAATTGTTTAAGATGCTGAATGTTTGAGGCCGGATCGAATTTCATAATGTCAGGTTTTAGTTTCCCTCTAAAGTTAGGCTTCCTGAAAAGAGTAATTCATGATTTTATTCAAGTAGTTTCACATTAGTTATTCTGTTCGAACTTTGGTGGTAAGAAGCTGTATTCGACTGAATGTCAATGGAAAAAGTCATGAGTCATCAGGAAAGTTGCTTTTAAACTATTTCCCAATGACTAATGACTTTTTCCAGTTATAGTCAGGGAAGATAGATCACTCCTCCGGAATGATTGTGATTGGTTCCGGTGACTGATTTCAGGCAATTCGCTTCTTCCCTAAGACGGAGGACTCCCAAAAATGCGAAGATAATCGCTTCTTTGAAATCGATTATTTGCGATGAAGGCACTATGGTTTTGTGCTTCGTTTTTTCGCTGAACAGTTCAATCAGGAACACATTGTGGGCGCCACCACCTGTAATTAGCATTCTACCTTTCGGATATTGGTCAACAGCAAGGCATATTTGGTCAGAAACATGTTCGTAAAGCGTTCGGAGTGCATCGTTTGGAGCGAGCTGAAACGAGTTAATTAGTGGCAGAAAATCGTTTTCAAACCACTCGCGGCCAAGTGATTTTGGCCCTTTCTGTTGGTAAAATTCAAGGTCATTTAGTAATCGAAGTAACTCTTCCTGAACCTGACCGGTGCGTCCGCAATTGCCGTCGAGGTCGTATTCGTAACCTAATTCTTTGATGAAATGGTTAAAAGCCATGTTTGCAGGGCAAATGTCAAAAGCTTTTCTTTCTCCATTTTCTGAAAAAGAAATATTGGCAATTCCACCCAGATTTAAACAAAAATCAAAGTCGCCAAATAGAAGTTCGTCTCCAACCGGCACCAAGGGAGCGCCCTGACCTTCGAGTGCAACATCAAGAGTGCGGAAATCACAGGCCGTTCTCAAGCCTGAATAAGCTGCAATTGATGCTCCGCTGCCAATCTGGACCGTAAGCATGTTTTCAGGTTGATGAAAAATCGTATGCCCGTGTGATGAAACCAAATCGGGTTTTTGAGGAAGATCAGCACAGAATTCGGCGACCTGTTTCCCGATAAATTTGCCTAAATCGTTATTCAGAAATGCAAAATCCAGTGCGTTTAATTCAGTAGCAGTCGAAAGTTTGGTAACCCATTTGTGCGAATATGGAATCGTCAGCGATTTTAGAATCTCATAGTTCCACGACTGGTCGAAAGTAAACCGACAAGCAACCAAATCTAAACCATCCAACGAGGTTCCTGACATTACACCGATGCTGACATAGCTTTCCATTATTTATTGAAGTTTGTCTTATAAGTACTCGTGTTGCCTTTAAAATCAGTAACTTCGAGATTTAATTGGTGATTTCCGCCAAATTTGAACCGTGTTTTATCAAACGTATAGGAAAGTAAATTGTTTTTCAAATCGTATTCAAACATAACCCATTTGCCATCAATTGTTCCCCTGAAGTTTTCAATTCCCGAAAGGTTGTCGGTAATTTTGAATCTCAAACTGCTGGTATCCTTCTTCCCATTTTTATCGGCCACATTCAACGAAACAATTTTAGGAGCCTCCGTGTCAACAGCCAGGGCATAGCTTCCAAGTGTACGGATATTTCCTTCCACCCAGCCATCGTCGTATTTACCAGTCGCCGAATAAATTCTTCCGGAGGTAGGATTGATTTGAGCCAACATTACTTTGCTTTGCAGATTTTCAGGCAGATTTACGGCTTTTATTCGCAGTGGACAGGCAAAATGTAGCGGCACCTGGCCGTTGTGCAGTTGGAAAACCGGTGAATAAAATTTGGAAAGAGCAGGTTGCTTTTTATACTGAAAGTCGACATCGCTATACAATGCACCTTCCGGAATTGAAAATTTAATGCCCTCATCTTTAATTTGGTTGTGCTTATTGTATTTAAACAATTCGCCTTTAGTTGGTATTGGGTTGACCTTAAATTCTTTGGATTGAATTTTAAATGCGAGGTTCGATGAATTACCATAAACATCGGAGAGGTCGTATTTCACAACGTGTGATTTTCCATCGGTAGCATCAAAAATTCCTCTGTTTTCAACCGCGTCGTAAATTTGCAATTTGTTTCCCGGTTCCATCCATGTCCGGTAAAGCTTTTGTCCGGAGCGCATGGCCAATGCATAATCCATTTGAGAATTCACATACTTCGTTTCACCAATTGGCACTTCATCTAATGTAAATGAATAAATCAACTGATTGTCAACCGAAAGTTTGATGGAATAAATTCCGCACCGGTTTGGGCTACCATCCAACAAATCCACAGACTGCACACCAAACCCGATTTTTCCGTAAACTGAAATGGGTTGATTCACTTTTAACTGGTACCCGTTATTTGGCGTTTTTATGATCTCAAATTTTTGGGGTGTTTGTTTGCCCGCAACACTCGATTCGTCGGATGTTGGATAAACCATTAATGCCTGAATAATTGGTTTCAGTTTGTCTTTCACCGGCATGTTAAACATTAACGGATTTAGCATGATTTCCTCTTTTGTTCTCCTGATTTCGAAATGAAGGTGAGGCCCGGCTGAACTTCCGGCGTTTCCGCTTTTGGCAATCTGTTCACCTTTTTTTACCGGGAATAATCCTGGCGGAACAGTTTGGTCGATCGTGAATGTTTCCTTTTCGTACTGAATATTCCGGATATACTCGTCAATTTGGGGCGCGAAACTTTCGAGATGCCCATATACGGTAGTTGTTCCGTTGGGATGATCGATATACAAAGCCCTGCCGTAACCGGTTGGCGAAACTGTAATTCTGGAAATAAAACCATCGGCAGCGGCATCAACTTCGAGCCCTGTTCTTCCCTGTGTTTTAATGTCAATACCTCCATGAAAGTGATTGGGCCGTAATTCGGCAAAATTTCCTGCCAGGTAAACCGGAATCTTTACAGGGACGGTGTAATAATAGGGATCAATTTTATTCAAAGGTTGAGAAAATGTGGCTAAACCTATGATGATAAAAAGGATAGTATTCAGAATTCGTTTCATTGTATGTTATTTGGTCTGCGAAATTATAAAACTTATTAAAGCTGTAAACAGTATTGTTTCAATTAGGCTAAAACGAAATAAACGCCTGTAGATTTCATGTATTGGTCAAAAATGTTAATTTTGTCCATGAAAGTAAAATGAAATGACTGATCAGGAGAAAAATTTGCTGATAAATTTCGAGTATAAGGTTAAGCAGATCATTGCTAAACACGAGGCGTTGAAGCAGGAGAAACAACAACTCCTGGCAAAAACCGAAGACTTGGAAGAATCAATAAATCAACTTCGAAAGGAAAATCAAATCCTTGAACAGAAATACGAAAATTTGAAGCTTGCAAAAATGTTGATTGTATCGGATGACGAAAGTAAAGATGCAAAAAACAGAATACAAAAATTAGTGCGGGAAATTGATAAATGTATTGCTCTATTAAACCAGTAATACAAAGATAAATGACAGAGAAGCTTTCTATAAATATTAAGATCGACGGACGTACTTATCCGTTGAAGGTCGAAAAAGAGAATGAAGAGAAATTTCGGAAAGCTGCTAAAATAATAAACGATATCGTTCTGCAGTACCGTCAAAAGTACGTCAATAGTGATTCACAGGATTTTATAGCGATGGCCGCTTTCCAATTTGTAGTGAAAAATATTGATTTAGAAGAAAAAGTTGATCAGTCGCCTTTATTCGATGGGTTGAAAAAACTCGACGAAGACTTAGGTGATTATTTGTCATTGAGAGAATAATTTTTATCATAGATTCAAAAACCCGCATTTTTTATTTAAATTCCGGAATTCTAATGGATTTCTGGCTTTTGAATTAAAAATGCGGGTTTATTAGTATAAACAAGTTTAATAAATAACAATATCTAAAAATGGAGATAATATATGCCATATCTGGCTTACTAGGTGGTGGAGTCCTTTCCTATTTTATGTGGGACAAAGCCCTGAAAAGTAAAAAATCGAAGATCGTTAACGAGGCTATTGCTGAAGGCGAGGTCATAAAAAAAGATAAAATTTTACAGGCCAAAGAGAAGTTTCTTCAATTAAAATCTGAACATGAAGAATACATCAATGAGAAGAGCAGTAAGGTTAACAACTTTGAAGCAAAACTGAAACAGCGCGAAACCTCTATCAACCAACGCAGAGACGAACTAAACCGCGAAATTAAAGATTTCGAATCTTCGAAACATGAAGTTGATGTTATTCGCGAGAATCTGAATAATCAGCTTGAGCTTCTGGAAAAGAAGGAGCATGAAGTGGAGAGCCTTCACCGTCAGCATTTGGAAAAACTGGAAGTCCTTTCCGGATTGTCGGCTGAAGAAGCAAAAGCTCAGTTAGTTGATTCGTTGAAAAACGAAGCTAAAACCGAAGCGATGTCGTACATCAACGAGATCATGGAAGAAGCAAAACTTTCGGCTAACAAAGAAGCCAAGAAAGTGGTTGTAAAGACCATCCAGCGCGTTGCTACCGAAACTGCCATTGAAAACTCGGTTACCATTTTCCACATCGAAAGTGACGAAATTAAAGGTCGCATCATTGGTCGTGAAGGTCGTAATATCCGTGCACTGGAAGCAGCTACCGGAATTGAAATTATTGTAGATGATACACCTGAAGCCATTGTTCTTTCTGGATTTGATCCGGTACGCCGCGAAATTGCCCGTTTGGCTTTGCATCAATTAGTTACTGATGGTCGTATTCACCCTGCCCGTATCGAGGAAGTGGTTGAGAAGGTACGCAAACAAGTCGAAGAAGAAATTATAGAGACCGGTAAACGCACTACCATCGATTTGGGTATTCATGGATTGCATCCTGAACTGATCCGCTTGATTGGTAAAATGAAATATCGTTCGTCATACGGACAAAACCTGTTGCAGCACTCACGCGAGGTTGCCAACTTATGCGCCATTATGGCCACAGAATTGGGCCTGAATGCCAAGGCAGCCAAACGCGCCGGATTGTTGCACGATATTGGTAAAGTGCCCGATGACGAACCGGAATTACCACACGCAGTTTTAGGTATGAAGCTGGCCGAACGTTTCAAGGAAAAACCGGACATTTGCAACGCTATTGGTGCTCACCACGATGAAGTAGAAATGACTTCATTGCTTTCACCAATTGTTCAGGTTTGTGACGCCATTTCAGGAGCCCGTCCGGGAGCCCGCCGCGAAGTGGTTGAATCGTACATCAAACGTCTGAAAACATTGGAAGAATTGGCGCTTTCGTATCCGGGAGTACTGAAAACCTATGCAATTCAGGCGGGCCGCGAGTTGCGCGTCATTGTTGGAAGCGATAAGATCAGCGATAAAGATTCAGAACAATTATCATTCGATATTGCCAAACGCATTCAGGATGAAATGACTTATCCAGGTCAGATTAAAATTACGGTTATTCGCGAAATGCGTGCAATTAGCTATGCCAAATAGTTTACCTGTACTTTAGAGTCTAAAATATAAGGCCGTCACCAAGTGAAATTTGGGACGGCCTTTCTTTTTGGGGATATGCTTGGCTTTGTCGAAGATATAAAACAGGTATCCTTCATTATTTCTCATTACCCTGTTGCCAATTTGCACTGCCTTTGTAGCAAGACGGACAGAAACCTTCGTTGGCCAATCAAAAGGTTGCGCAGATAGCTTTCTCCATATGCAGGATAATGAAAAAGCAGTACAGAACTTTTCCCTTGCGTCGGGCCGTGAAGCATGTTTGCAGGACGATAAAAATAAAGGCAGGCGCCCGATTGGACGCCTGCCTGATTTTCAGTCCGTTGGAAATTAATCTGTGGACTGCTTTTTCACGAATGCTAGAGATTATCTTCGTTCGTTGTACATCATTTTACCAACCTGGGTTTTTCCATCCATAGTCAGTTTGTAAAGTACCATCTGGCTGCTTACCAGATTTGGAACGTATTCAACTTTGTAGAATACACCACCTTCTACCGGGCCATTAAACAGTGTTTCCAGTTTAGCGCCGGTAATGCTGTAAATTTCCAAAAAGGCTTGTGTATCGTTTGCCGAGCTAAACTCAATGTTTAAGCGTTCGGTAAACGGATTTGGATAAACTTTGAGTGTAGGTTCTAGGACAACTTCAGGTATGATTTCAGCTACTTTTAATACAGGTGCACTTAGATTAGTTGTACAAGTTCCACCACCTGCAACTGAAACCTCACCAGCATATATCGGTTGGAGAGCAGTTTTAGTAGCCGACCAATTGCTTGAAAACCATATACCACCTGCTTTACGATTCAATGTAATAGCAATTTGTTTGTCACATGCATTTTGAAATGCAACCATTTGGAATGCCGCTCCACCTTCAATGTTAATTGTACTGCCATCTTCCAGCTGTTCTACCAAGTTTGCTTTTGCACTGAATGTAGCTGTTGCAAGAGGATTTGCCACGTTCAAAGAAGCAATAGCATTCGTTGTGATTATATAAGTATGCAGAGTTGCATCCAATGTCCCATCAGTTTTATAATAGCTACGTATCATTACAGTAGTTTTCCCTTTTGGATTGGTACCTGATTTCGTAAATTGGATATCTGATTCAAAATCTGTATACAAATTTGTTTGACCTTTGATATATCCTGATGAATTCAGATTCTTAATCTTTCCTCCTGTTACCATATATCCGCCAGGAACTGGTTTTGATATAGTAACAATTGATTGTGCTGTTGAACTTCCCGGAGCATTATAATATGCGCCTGAAATACCCACTGCAATCTGGTAATTGGCAGCATTTGCAGAGCCTATATTCAATTGAATAATTGCACTGGCAGTTCCAACTGAACCATCATTGATATCAACCAAACCAACCGGAATATTCTGTGCACTTGGTATTGGTGTCATTGAAGAACCGTTAACCAAATAGAAGGTTACTTTGGCGCCCCTTAAATCTCCTCTCGGTGAATTCAAATCTTTTATTGTAGTTGCCAAAAGAATTGTTCCTGTACTTGAGTTTGGTCCAGTAGTCCATACAAACAAATCTCCAGTATAGAAACCTAAATCTCCCTCAAACGGACTTGCATTTCTGGCCTTTACTGTAAGTGATTTCGAATCATCATCACCAGAATAGTTTAGATTGGTACTGGTAAATATTGCTTCAACGGTGTAGTTTCCAGGTAAGTTAGAAACCTGAGGTATCAAAGAAGCCTGTACCGAACCGTCAGTAGCGTCAGGAATTGGCACTACAGGTATAGGACCACCATAATTAACACCGCCAATCTTGAATTGAACTGTACCTGTAAGTGCTGTCATAGGAACATGGAATCCAGCTGGCACTATTTGTGCTGTCATAGTTAAATTATCCATAAAACGAACGCTTGGAGCACTTAAAGTAAGTGTGGTCGTAGTGGTAGCCTTTGTAATGTTGGCATTTGTTGTTGCTGTAGTATTTAGCAATGCATAATTTGATGCTTTAGTGCCACTAATTGAAATGCCAAATACTGTTATTGGTTTACTAGTACCTACAAGTGAACCATTAGGATCATCAAATGACGCTGAAGTATATGCAGCTATTACATCATCGGCACTGAGTTTATCAGTACTCAACATCACTGCTGCATTGGTGTTCCCATCGTATATTTTGGAGACTCCAATAGCAGTTACTGTTAAAGGTCTCTGTTCAATGGTACCGGATAGGATTGGCTGAGTCAGGTGATAATTACCGGCAGTCAAACCAGCCAGAGTCATCGGTGCAGTTGCAACCGAAATACCTGAGCCTGGAGTTATCTGATTAAAAGTACCAGAAGTAGCATTTGCCAAGGTGACATCATCGTTGTTATAAATTGTACCAGCTAAAGTAGCTCCGGTGATAGCAGCATCAGCAGTTCCGTCATAGTATTTTGTAGTAACGCTTGCGCCGGTCACGGTCAGTTCAGCGGCGTTGATGGTACCGGATAGGATTGGCTGAGTCAGGTGATAATTACCGGCAGTCAAACCAGCCAGAGTCATCGGTGCAGTTGCAACCGAAATACCTGAGCCTGGAGTTATCTGATTAAAAGTACCAGAAGTAGCATTTGCCAAGGTGACATCATCGTTGTTATAAACTGTACCAGCTAAAGTAGCTCCGGTGATAGCAGCATCAGCAGTTCCGTCATAGTATTTTGTAGTAACGCTTGCGCCGGTCACGGTCAGTTCAGCGGCGTTGATGGTACCGGATAGGATTGGCTGAGTCAGGTGATAATTACCGGCAGTCAAACCAGCCAGAGTCATCGGTGCAGTTGCAACCGAAATACCTGAGCCTGGAGTTATCTGATTAAAAGTACCAGAAGTAGCATTTGCCAAGGTGACATCATCGTTGTTATAAACTGTACCAGCTAAAGTAGCTCCGGTGATAGCAGCATCAGCAGTTCCGTCATAGTATTTTGTAGTAACGCTTGCGCCGGTCACGGTCAGTTCAGCGGCGTTGATGGTACCGGATAGGATTGGCTGAGTCAGGTGATAATTACCGGCAGTCAAACCAGCCAGAGTCATCGGTGCAGTTGCAACCGAAATACCTGAGCCTGGAGTTATCTGATTAAAAGTACCAGAAGTAGCATTTGCCAAGGTGACATCATCGTTGTTATAAATTGTACCAGCTAAAGTAGCTCCGGTGATAGCAGCATCAGCAGTTCCGTCATAGTATTTTGTAGTAACGCTTGCGCCGGTCACGGTCAGTTCAGCGGCGTTGATGGTACCGGATAGGATTGGCTGAGTCAGGTGATAATTACCGGCAGTCAAACCAGCCAGAGTCATCGGTGCAGTTGCAACCGAAATACCTGAGCCTGGAGTTATCTGATTAAAAGTACCAGAAGTAGCATTTGCCAAGGTGACATCATCGTTGTTATAAATTGTACCAGCTAAAGTAGCTCCGGTGATAGCAGCATCAGCAGTTCCGTCATAGTATTTTGTAGTAACGCTTGCGCCGGTCACGGTCAGTTCAGCGGCGTTGATGGTACCGGATAGGATTGGCTGAGTCAGGTGATAATTACCGGCAGTCAAACCAGCCAGAGTCATCGGTGCAGTTGCAACCGAAATACCTGAGCCTGGAGTTATCTGATTAAAAGTACCAGAAGTAGCATTTGCCAAGGTGACATCATCGTTGTTATAAATTGTACCAGCTAAAGTAGCTCCGGTGATAGCAGCATCAGCAGTTCCGTCATAGTATTTTGTAGTAACGCTTGCGCCGGTCACGGTCAGTTCAGCGGCGTTGATGGTACCGGATAGGATTGGCTGAGTCAGGTGATAATTACCGGCAGTCAAACCAGCCAGAGTCATCGGTGCAGTTGCAACCGAAATACCTGAGCCTGGAGTTATCTGATTAAAAGTACCAGAAGTAGCATTTGCCAAGGTGACATCATCGTTGTTATAAACTGTACCAGCTAAAGTAGCTCCGGTGATAGCAGCATCAGCAGTTCCGTCATAGTATTTTGTAGTAACGCTTGCGCCGGTCACGGTCAGTTCAGCGGCGTTGATGGTACCGGATAGGATTGGCTGAGTCAGGTGATAATTACCGGCAGTCAAACCAGCCAGAGTCATCGGTGCAGTTGCAACCGAAATACCTGAGCCTGGAGTTATCTGATTAAAAGTACCAGAAGTAGCATTTGCCAAGGTGACATCATCGTTGTTATAAACTGTACCAGCTAAAGTAGCTCCGGTGATAGCAGCATCAGCAGTTCCGTCATAGTATTTTGTAGTAACGCTTGCGCCGGTCACGGTCAGTTCAGCGGCGTTGATGGTACCGGATAGGATTGGCTGAGTCAGGTGATAATTACCGGCAGTCAAACCAGCCAGAGTCATCGGTGCAGTTGCAACCGAAATACCTGAGCCTGGAGTTATCTGATTAAAAGTACCAGAAGTAGCATTTGCCAAGGTGACATCATCGTTGTTATAAACTGTACCAGCTAAAGTAGCTCCGGTGATAGCAGCATCAGCAGTTCCGTCATAGTATTTTGTAGTAACGCTTGCGCCGGTCACGGTCAGTTCAGCGGCGTTGATGGTCAACATAGCATTCCCATTACTGGTTGCACTTCCGCAGCTATTGGTAACAACACAACGGTATTTATAACCAGACATGGGCACAACAGGCTTTGTTATATTAAGAGTGGTAGCAGTAATACCTGCATAACCTGTAAATGTTTCATCACTAACATTACTCCAGTTTACTCCATTATTCTTACTAATCTCCCATTTATACGATAACGGAGTAGTACCACTGGAAGCGACGGTAAAACTTGCATTGTCACCATAATTGATTGACTGGTTTTCTGGTTGTCCACTAAGAGATGAATTAATAGTTGGCGGTGTACATCCAACATAAGTTGCTATTACAGTTGTATGGCCATTTTTAACTCCTGTTGTAAATGGACTTGGTAATGAAGTATTGATTGTATATCCAGTTATTTCAGGAAATGAAAATGAAAATGATGTATTAGCTGCTACGGTAACTTTTTGCGGACTTTGGGTCGGTCCTGGCGCAACAAATGTTGTTGTGCCACTAAAAGAACTAGGAGTAGGATTTGTTCCTGACCAATTAACCGTCACAGATGTACCATCTATTCCGTCAACCTGAAAATAAATATCATGCCTGTCAACAGCATCAGTAAATACAGTGCTTGCCAAACTTTCTTTATCCCCAGTTGCAATTAAAAGTAGTGTGGTGTTGAGTTCCACGTCGTTTACATACCAATACGCAGTAAAACTGCCATTGCCATCTGCAGTTGCAGTTGCCAATTCATGTGAATGGTAACTTAATGGCATATTAGGCTCAATGTGCGAAATAACAATTGAAACTGTTTCTCCAGCTTCAAAATGAGTTCCATAAATTGTTACTGTTTCTCCTGGTGCATAATCTGCCTTGTTTGTAATTACTGTCGGCTCATAAGTAACAGAGGATTCGTCTAATACAAGAGGTATTTCGTCTTGTGTCTCTTGCGCCATCCCATTCATACTCATTGCCATCAGCAGCCAAAAGAGCATCGGGAGCAGAAGCACGCTTTTTAATCGAAGTAAACGTTTTTTCATAAATGTTAGATTTAGTTAAACTTATATTTCCTACCTATTTTTTATCGTAATCGCTCGTAGTCACCCGATTGTCTTTCAGGTTCGTTGTATTGGGGTTTCCCCCGGGGTCGTATTCAAAAAGCTTTGGAAGTTTATATGGTCACAATGCGTCCATATTCAGAATTCGTTTTGTTTAGCATAGTTGTTTTTCGCTTGTTTGTCTTGTCTTTATTAGTTGTTTGGTTTTTTAATTATTTGAAAAATGATTAATGCGAATATCTTTGTTTTCAACGCATTAAATCACCTTCGCAAATAAAGTTATGAATACCCAAACAATAAATCGATAGGATAGATGCCTGGAATTCAAGCCATTTATCAAATGAGTGTTTCTAATGATCAAATAGTGGTTTTGAACATGAAAATGCATTAATGCACATTTAAAGTAGAATATAATTAGAATAATGTATAGATATCAATTCTTGGAATACTCTAATTTGATATTTTCGAAGTGATTTTTTTTAAATGCCTGTATGTTAATGTGTAAGATATTTGAAAAATTCAGATATAATCCATTTTTCACCTATATTTTGGAAGTATCGCAAAATAAGACTTTGAAGTAAAATTGGTAATTTATGGAATTTGAATCGCTTTTTAGAACCCCAAATGTAAAACATAACCATCGATTTCTTTACCCTTTAAACTTGACGTTTTCAAATTGTTTAAGTATGATTTTTATGTTCGACTATTTAAAGGTAAAACATAGTCAGATTAATAGGATTTTTTTTATTCTAAACAGAATAATAATTTTATAACATCTGAAATTTTCGGTTTAGAACTTGGTTTGTAATATTTTGATAATCAGTTGAGTTTGGCGTTGGTTGAAAAACAGGACTTACAAGGAATTCCAGATATCAAAATTCAAATCGGGATAGAACTATGAAACAAAAGCCGTATCGGAAATTTCCGGATACGGCTTTTGTTGGTAAAAGAAACAATAGGTTATTTATATTTTTCTTCGCGTTGTGCTTTAATTTTTTCGTCGGTGAGGTAATCTTCAAAATCCATGTATTTGTCGATAGCGCCTTTAGGCGTCAGGTCAATTACGCGCGAACAAACCGATTCAATGAACTCATGGTCATGTCCGGCCATTAAAACCTGACCGGGATATGTTTTCATGTTGTTGTTAAAAGCCTGAATCGATTCCATATCCAAATGGTTGGTTGGGTGATCCAAAATAACAGTGTTCGGATGCGCCAGCATCATACGGGCGATCATACAGCGCATTTTCTCCCCTCCTGAAAGGACTTTAGCGCTCTTCTGAAGATCGTCGCCTGAGAATAACATTTTGCCCAGATATTGGCGCAGGAAGTTTTCGCTGGTATCGGTTGAATAATTTCCCAACCATTCGTAAAGCGTTTCGTCCTTGGTAAAGAATTCAGTATTGTCTGATGGCAAATAAGCAGTGGTAATTGTAACTCCCCAGTCAACAGTTCCGGTAGTAGCCTCCAATTCGCCACTGATGATTTTGAAGAATGCAGTTACCGCGCGGGCTTCCTTGGCCAAAAACACTACTTTGTCGCCGCGTTCGATGGTAAACGAAATGTCTTTAAACAACACTTCACCATCCTGAACATACGAGAGGTTTTCGATGTTTAGCACGCGGTCGCCGGTTGCACGTTCCTGTTGGAAAATGATTCCGGGGTAACGGCGTGTTGAAGGCTCAATCTCTTCGATTTTCAGCTTTTCGATCATCTTCTTGCGGCTGGTCGTTTGTTTCGACTTCGCCACATTGGCGCTGAAACGGGCAATGAACTCAAGCAATTCTTTCTTCTTTTCCTCAGCTTTTTTATTCTGATTTTGTTGCTGACGCAAGGCCAATTGGCTCGATTCGTACCAGAAGGTATAGTTTCCGGAGAAAGCACGTATTTTATTGAAGTCGATATCGACCACATCGGTACACACGTTATCGAGGAAGTGACGGTCATGCGAAACAACAATCACTGTATTCTGGCAGTTCGAGAGGTAATTTTCCAACCATAGAACGGTTTCAAGGTCAAGGTCGTTGGTAGGCTCATCGAGCAGCAAATTATCAGGATTACCAAACAAAGCCTGAGCAAGCAACACACGCACCTTTTCTTTTCCGTTCAGGTCTTTCATTAAGGTATAGTGCATGTCTTCCTTGATTCCCAAACCACTCAACAGACTGGCAGCATCACTTTCAGCATTCCATCCGTTCATGGTAGCAAAATCGTCTTCGAGTTTAGCAGCTAAAAGTCCGTCGGCTTCGGTAAAATCTTCTTTTGCATACAGTGCATCCTTTTCCTTTAGCACGCGAAGAAGTTCGGCGTGACCCATCAGAACGGTATCTAAAACAGGATATTCGTCAAATGCGTGGTGATTTTGGTTCAATACTGAAAGACGTTCGCCGGGACCCATCACAACCGAGCCTCGTGTGGCATCTAAATCGCCGGATATTATTCTCAAAAAGGTTGATTTTCCAGCGCCATTTGCACCAATAACACCGTAACAGTTACCTGCGGTAAACTTTAAATTAACATCCGAAAACAAAGGTTTTTTTCCGAATTGCATTGCCAAATTTGAAACCGTAATCATTCGCTAAATATTTTTATTCTTGAAATTTGAGGGCAACAAAGGTAGCATATTCTACCGCCCTGTGGATTTTTTCGGGTTAATAAATTCTTAAAGATCAGCTTGCTGATGCGTAAAATGTAACTTGACTCGTCATCCTGAACTTGTTTCAGGATATCAACTATTAATAGCAGACCCCGAAATAAATTCGGGGTGACTGTATTCTTGTCATGCTGAACTTGTTTCAGCATCTAACTTATTTTACATCAGATCCCGAAATAAATTCGGGATGACTAAAATCGAGCTATTCATTCAATCCCCTCTGTCTGATTACTTCATAGATCAGCAATCCGGACGCAACCGAAACGTTGAGCGATTCGATTTTACCCAATATTGGGATTTTAACCTGTTCGTCGGCCAGAGCCAGCAGACGCTGATCGATACCGGTATCTTCGGAACCCATGATGAATGCGATTGGTCCGGTAAGGCTCACATTGGTATAAATTGCTGTCGCTTTTTCCGTGGCAGCTACCAGTTTTAGTCCTGATTCTTTCAGGAACGAAACGGTTTCCTTCAGGCTTCTGGTGCGGCACACCGGAATTAAGTGCAGTGCACCTGCTGAAGTTTTTACAGCATCGGCATTGATACGGGCAGAACCTTTATCGGGAATAACAATGGCATTCACTCCGGCACATTCAGCAGAACGCACAATGGCGCCGAAGTTACGCACATCGGTTACCTGATCGAGAACCAACACAAATGGAGTTTCACCGGCTTCGTAAATAGCTGGGATAATATCTTCGATTCGTTGCAATGCCACCGGCGACACAAATGCCAACACGCCTTGGTGATTTTTACGCGAAATCCGGTTTATTTTTTCAATCGGAACGTACTGAAAAGCAATCTGGCGAATGCGGATCAGGTCGAACAGTTCCTTAAATAAATCGCCAACCAATCCTTTTTTGATCAGTACTTTATCTATTTCTTTTCCGGCCTGAATGGCTTCGATTACGGCACGAATTCCAAATACCAGATCGTCGGCAGGTTTATCTTCTCGTTTGAACATTTGTTAGTTATTATTGATGAATTATCATTTAATGATTTATGTTGCACGTTATTTCCCGAAACACGTATCCCGCAACTCGCAACTCTTTTACCATGTTTTCTTTGCACTAAGCTCGTCTAGTTGCTCGTGCAAAATTTCCCATTCGTACATTTTATTTTCGAGCTCTTTTTTCAATCGATCGTATTTTTTGAAAATTTCAGGATCAGATCCATTGGTTTCGGCCAGAGTTTTATCCATTTCGGCTATTTTTTGTTCGAGACCGGAAATTTCCAATTCGTTCTTTTCGATACTTTTTTCAAGCTTATTGATGTTTTTATTGATTTCCTTGCGTTCATCAAAGCTTACTTTCTCGGCTTCCTCAGTTTTTTGTATTTTAACTTCCTGATTCAAAGGTAAGTCCTTTTTCTCCAATTCCTTCATCGAATCGATTTTCTTGCGCCGAAGGAATTCGTAAATGCCACCCAGATGTTGTTTTACCTTTTTATCCTTGAATTCGTACACGCAATTCACAAGTCCATCCAGGAATTCGCGGTCGTGCGATACAACGATGATTGTTCCGTCATAGTCAATCAGAGCCTGTTTAAGTATCTCTTTTGATCGCATGTCGAGGTGATTGGTAGGCTCATCGAGTACCAGCAGATTAACCGGTTCGAGCATCAGTTTTACCATAGCAAGTCGCGAGCGTTCTCCACCGGAGAGCACCTTGACTTTTTTATCAGCATCTTCGCCCGAAAACATAAATCCGCCTAAAATATTACGGATTTTAGTTCTGATCTCGCCCACAGCAATGCGATCGATTGTATCAAAAACGGTTAATTCAGGATCGAGTAAATTGGCTTGATTTTGTGCGTAATACCCAATTTTTACATTGTGCCCTAATTTCATTTCACCCTCATATTCCAATTCGCTCATGATGATTCGTGCCAGAGTGGTTTTCCCTTCACCGTTTTTGCCTACAAAAGCCACTTTTTCGCCACGTTCAATGGTCAGATCAATTTCTTTCAAAACATTGAGCTTTCCGTAGTTTTTGGTCAGTTCTCTGATTTCGGCAACTACTGTTCCGGAGCGCAATGCGGGCGGAAATTTAATGCGCAAGGCTGAATTGTCTTCCTCGTCAACTTCGAGTCGTTCGAGCCGATCTAACGCTTTAATTCGTGATTGCACCTGAACCGCTTTGGTAGCCTGATAACGGAAGCGGGCTATAAATTCTTCGGTGTCAGCAATCATTTTTTGTTGATTGATGTATGCTGCCATTTGAGTTTCTTTCAGCTCTTTGCGAAGAATTAAATATTTAGAATAATTGGATTTGAAATCATATATACGACCGAGGGTAATTTCAACCGTTCGGTTGGTTATGGCATCCAGAAAAGCCCTGTCATGCGAAACCAGTACCACTGCTCCGTTGTATGTCCGTAGGAAATCTTCGAGCCATTGAATCGATTCAATATCAAGGTGGTTGGTTGGCTCATCGAGCAAAAATACATCCGGACGTTTCAGAAGGATCTTGGCTAGTTCAATACGCATGCGCCATCCGCCGCTGAATTCTGAAGTTTGACGTGTAAAATCAGTTCGCTTAAATCCGAGGCCAATTAATGTTCGCTCAACTTCAGCCTCAAAATTGTTGCCGCCCAACATGTGAAAACGTTCGTTGAATTCGGTTACATGATCCAATAAACGGTGATATTCGTCTGATTCGTAGTCGGTTCGTGTTGAAATCTGGTGGTTTAGATCTTCGATGCGGCGTTCCAAATCCAGAATTTCTTCGAATGAGGTAACCGCTTCTTCGAAAACCGTTCGGCCATCGAAAACCTCCATGTGTTGGGGCAAATAACCTAAACGAACATCAGATGGAACAGAAACAACACCTTCGTTGGGTTGCTGGTGTCCGGCCAGAATTTTGAGTAGGGTGGATTTTCCTGCACCATTTTTCCCTACTAATCCAATGCGGTCTTTGGGACTGACCAGTAATGTAATTCCTTTGAAAAGTTCGAACCCACCAAAACTAACAACCAATTGATCAACCGAAATCATAAATCATAAAATTGAGGGTGCAAAGATATGAAAATAAAGCCTCCCCAACCCCTCCCGGAGAGGGGCTTTTTCCGACTCCGGAGAATGGGATCGTTCTTTTGATAATTTGAATGCGAGTTAGCTTTTTAAGCCCTCCCTTTTGGGGAGGGTTTGGGTGGGGTTTTTATTTAATCGAAACCTCAATCTTAAATTGTGGAACCTTTAATTCCTGCGCAAGGTTTTTTAAATCGGCAGTTGTAACCTGAATTGATTCAGTGGGTATACCTTGATTTACAGTCAAAAAGTCGTTTACCAACCGATTTCTTTCAGTAAGTAAAGACTGAAACCGGCTTTCAATACGTCCAGCATCAACTATTTTTTCGCAGGCTTTTTCAATTCCGAGTGAGTCAACTGCCGGAATAGTTTTCCGGATAAATGCCAGTAAATTTGCATCGTCATTTTTGATTTCGCCGGCTTTAAGTTTTGGTGTAGCAGCATCGGTGGCTTGTGTAGCCAGGTATTCGCTTTTGGTTAGCTGAACAGCGATCTCGCTTTTCTCTTTCTCC
Source organism: Aquipluma nitroreducens (assembly GCF_009689585.1). Taxonomy (GTDB): domain Bacteria; phylum Bacteroidota; class Bacteroidia; order Bacteroidales; family Prolixibacteraceae; genus Aquipluma; species Aquipluma nitroreducens. The sequence continues at coordinate 5,291,677 of NZ_AP018694.1, forward strand.
GGATCAGCCGTTTGAGTCAGTGTTAAAATTAAATTTGGTTTCTTTTTCAAAATTCCAGCCAGTTGCGATAATTCATCGCGTTGTGCCTTATCGAGCGAATCCTGTGCAAAAGTATAAGATAGTTTGTCCAGCGATTCCGGATTTGTTCCGGCTAATCCGCCCAATGCCTTAAAAGGCGAAAGCGCAGTTTTAACCATCAGGTTGGCAAAGGTTTTCCAGATAAGCCTGCCCAATTTGAATTTGGGTTCTGAAGGATTTCCTGAAACGGGCAGATCGATTTTAATTTCGTCGTTGGCATCTTTCATCAAATACAGGCCCAGTCGTACCGGGACTTTCATCGCAGTGGTATCTTTTGTTTTTTTACCAAATTCAAGTTCATCAACTTTAACTTTATTCGTATTTACAAGGTTTGTTGACGACATTTTCAACCCAAGTTCATAATTGAACCATCCTTGTTTAACAGGCGAAGCAACGTAATATTCGGTGTAAGGCGAAAAGCTCATCAAATCCATTCGTTTTATTTTCGCGTCCATTTCCAGTTTCATCATGTCAACCATACTCCAAACCGTTTTTCCTGAAAGTTCACCCCTGTTGTTCAGTTTGGTGCTGAATTCAACCGGTATCCGGTCGGCACTTTCGGTTAGTCCCGACATCGTCATACTTAAGTCATTCAGTTCGTAAGAGAAAGGTCTGTTCAGCGTTTTGTCGGATATGGAAACTAATCCGTTGCTAACTTTTATGGTGTCGATGCTGTAAGTTACCGGCGTTGATTCCGCTGTTGTTGTTATTGTTGCTGAAGAACTGATGGAATCGTTCCTGAAATAGGGTAGGAGAAATCGTTCCAGATTCATCATTTTCTTTTCGCGGACGACCAGTATGTGGGGCTCGTTGGCTTCAATTTTTCCGAATCCGAAGTGAAACGTTTTCAAGTTAATGTCCTTGAGGCTAGCTGTAAGTCTGGACGAAGAAATGATTTCTTCCGACTGTCCATCAATGACTGATAATGCGGTAACAGAACCTTTTCCTGTTATTGATATGTTGATTACTTCATTCATATCGCCCACAATTTTCAGGTTTGAGGTAAGTAATCCATTCAGCGATTTAACGTCAAAATAATCAGTTAAGTATCCTGTTATCGGCTGTATTTGAATGTCTTGAGTGGAGAGGTCGATTTGATATTTTTTATTCACGTTATCAACCGTAGCCTGGATGTTTACCTTCCCGTTTTTGCCCATCATGAAATCAATGCCCATGTTCGATTTTTCGTTATTCCAGGAAATCAGCGGCAGATCCAGGTTTAGGTTATCCATTTCAACCTGATTCTTTTTTTGAAGGTCGTTGTATTTTACCTTTCCATCAATCAATTGAATATTCCTGATCGTAAATTTAATCGATTCTTTTTGGGTCGTGTCTTTAACGGCAATGCTATCTTCTTTAGGCATTAGACTGTCGAAATTGAATTTTTCACCATCCTGAATGACCTGAATTCGCGGGTTAGTCAGCCTGATTTCTGAAACAGAATATTCTCTTGAAAGTAAGGTCCATGGATTTAGATTGATGTAAAATTCGCTAAACGATGCAAAACTATCAGTTTTATTGGCTTCGAATAAAACCAAATCTTTCACCTGAACAGCAACTTTAGCGTAGTTGAAATGCATTTCGCCAATGGTCAGTTTTCGCCCAATAAGTTTTTCGCTGTTTTTAACCAGGTAATCTTTAGTAAAAGTTGAAGCAAAGAATAAAATGGAAACGATCAGAAGAGCAAAAATTCCCAGAACAAAGTATCTTTTTTTAACTCGTGCCATGGCTGTTATGTTTGATGCAAATATAAAAAGGGTTCGCTGAAATTCGATACTAATATCTGATTATTAATCCTTAAAATTCAGCAAAACCATTTCCGAAAAAAGACAATGGTCATTAGAAAAACATTCTTTCCTAATGACCATTTCCTAATGATTTTTATGACGTTGCGTTATTGCAGGCGAACAGTTTGTCTTTCAATGTTCCAGCCTTCAGTTAAAATTTCCAAACCAGCGTTTTTAGTTTTACTTATTGAAGCGCTGACAGTTAAAGTGATTGATTCGCCCGGAGCCAATGAGAAATAATTGGCTGACCAAAATGCCGGTAGAACTTCTTCGCCATTGCTCATCAATTGTGGATTTACAAAGAATGCCAGAACTTTGGAGTTGTTGGTGAACTTAACGGTCCATTTAGTTTCTGTTTTCAGTTGTTCCGATTTCAAAACAGTTGCCTGTAGCTGCGTTTTTGACATGGTGTTTAATGCCTTGTAATTGTTGTCAGCAGCCAACCAGTAAGTATTGTGCGAAATGACTTTCCCGGAGGCGTCTTTCAGGTTCAAGACTACAAAATTCACCCCTTTAGCATCTGTCAAAACTTTCGACAAAGAGAATGGTTCTTTGACATCGGTGGCAGAAAGGCTTACTTTTTCTTCCTGATGGTAGATCAGTTTCGAATCAATTCCGAAAACATCAGCCTGAACAGTCAAATTCGAATTCGCATGATAAGTTCTATTGATAACTGTAACATTGTAATCAAGTGAATTTAGCTGCACGTGAACTGGTTCGCACGCATTTTGCTCGAAATAATAGCCAGCGTTGGGTGACAGATACCAGTCGTAAATTTGCCAGATGACGCTTGGAAATGCTGCATTGATTTTCCAAAGCATGACGCCGCCGATTTCGTTCAACTTGTGTCCAGCTGATTCAAAAATTCCCTGATATCCGGTAGCATTCATCAGCTGCATTTTAGTCGAGAAATCTTCCATCGAAGTTGGCGCGCCATAGCGTTCGACCATTGTTTCGTAATATTTGTCGTACTTTCCGTTTCCGGTAGCAGCATCGTGATATCCCCAGGTATTATTCAACGGGAAGGGAAGCGTTTTATCCCAAACCAGATTTGGAATTATTTTTTTCAGACTGTTGTAGGTTGGTTGCGATGGGATTCCGGTCTCATCTTTAAATACCCAATCTTTGGCATCATCGGCCAAACGGTAATATTGCTTAGAGTCTTGCCAGGTATATGGGCCACCACTGTACACACCTGAAGCCAGATTGTCGGGCCATGAGCCATTCCATCCAGCCGGAAGTTTGGCGAATCCTGATGAACTTGGAATGAATGGGCGGGTTCCATCGAGTGTGATGACTTTATCTCTCATGATGTCGAATAAATCTTTCCGGATATGGCCTTCGTTGCCACCTGTCCAAACCAAAAGGCTTGGGTGGTTGCGGATACGTTTGATTGTACTGACCACATTGTTAACGAATACATTGCCTTCAGTCGGATTGTCGAGCGAACCTTTGAATTCACCATGAGTGTCGCCGGTTACCCAGAAATCTGACCAGATTAATAATCCGTTGCGGTCGGCCAAATCGAAGAATACATCCGGAGGAGTTATGCCACCACCCCAGATGCGTACCAGATTGATATTGGCATTGCGGCAAAGTTTCAATTCGGCATCGTACCTGAGCGAGTCGCGGTTCAGCATCATATCGGGTACCCAGGCGCCTCCAACCAGTTGAATGCGGTTGCCGTTCACGTAAAAATCGCGACGAAGCATTTTGCCGGGCACTTCTACTGCTTTTGAGCTAACGGTGCGGATTCCAAATACAAAGGTTGTGTCGTCAGAAAGTACTCCGTTGGCTTCGTATTTCAGCTGAATGCGGTACAGGTTGGCTTTCCCGTAGCCAACAGGCCACCATAAATGTGGTTGTTTCATGTTGAGTTGCGCCGTATTCGCTGCATTCAGATCGACATTGGTACTTGATCCGGCCTCGATGGTCAAATCTTTAGTGAATTGAACAGCTGGTCCGGCAAAGTTTTCAGGACGAATATCTACTTTTAAAGTTCCCTTGGATGATCCGCTTCCATGATTTGCCAGAGCAAGTTTTAACGACAGTTTGGCCACCGATGTATCCGGAAGGTTGGGCAATTCGGTGATCAATTGTGGCTGTTTCAGGGTTATATCACCCGAAGTGCGCAAAATAACCGGCTGCCAAATGCCAATGTTCCGGTCTCGTACCGGAGGCATCCAATCCCAGCCTACCGAACAAAGCATAGTTACATTTTTGCCAATATCGCCTGTGGGGCCACCATTCAGGAAAAAATCGCCCATGGCTTTTAATTGTTCGGTATCAGGTAATCCAGGTACATCAAGCGGGTAAATTTTTACGGCCAGTCCATTTTCTTTTCCGGCCTGAACGAGTTTACTAATATCGAAACTGTATTCAGCAAACATGCCGGCCATTTGGGTCGAATCGGCAATTTGTTTTCCGTTTACCCAAACAGCAGCCCTGTAATTGATTCCTTTAAAAATCAACTGAAAGTGGCGTCCCTGATCGGTTGCCGGAACTTTAAATGTTGTGCGGTACCAATAAGGTTTTTTCCATGGATTGCCCACATTTGGTATGTGACTGTACTGTTCGAGGTTGTACTGCTTATTGAATTCATCCGAAGCATCGGGAATCAGCATGTTGTTCATTCCTGAATATGGATCAGGGTAAACCCGGTTTGCTACAAGTCCTGTCAACACAGTTGATGGAACATTCACCGGAAACCAATACACATTGGAATGATAATCAGCTGAAGATAACTGATCTCCTGAATCATCAATTAACTCTGACGATTGTAACTCAAATTTGACCAGTTTTTCCTGCTTAACGCTTTTATTCTGGGCGTTCGAAAATTGCATGACTGCTAAAAGCAGAAAAGATAAAGAGACAATAAATTTCATTTACTAGAATTTTAAAAACTACAATTATTTACTTTTTCCTGAATTGCTGACAAAAGCGATGTGCTTGCTGTCGGGCGACCAGGACGGTACATTGATGGTACCTTGTCCGCCGTAAAGGTAAGCAATTACTTTAGGCGCGCCTCCCGAAACAGGCATCAATCGCAGCATAACCCTTTTGTATGAAGGATGAGAATTAAATTCAATATCCGCTTCAAAGGTGATAAATGCAATCCATTTACCATCAGGTGAAATGTGTGGAAACCAGTTATTGTATTGGTCGAAAGTGAGTTGTTCTTTCTCAGTTCCATCGGGTTTCATTCGCCACAATTGCATCGTTCCGGATTGACTGCCATTGTAATAAATGTATCTACCATCAGGAGAATATTCACAACCATCTACATGTTCGCCTTTTTTATTGTTAGTTAAAGCGACTTCATTTCCGCCTTTAATTGAATTTTTGTAAATGTTATAAATGTTACTGCCATTGCGTTGCGCCACATAAACCACTTCTTTGTTGTTTGGCGCCCAGCCATGAAGGTATGATGGAGTATCTTCTGTAACTAGTTGTGGAGTTCCGCCTTCAAGAGGTAAAACATAAACGGTTGAACCGCCTCCATTCAACCCTTCGCGGTGACTGCTAATTCCAAGCATCTTTCCGTCGAACGAGATGACATGGTCGTTGTTGCTACGGTTGATATTCCCCATATTCAGTTTTTCAATTTCACCGCCTTCAACGGGCATTTTGTAGATGTTTCCATCCATGTTGAAAAGTAGTTTCTTTCCGTCGGGCATCCAGTTTGGCGCTTCAAAACGTCCATCTTTTTCAAGAATGATCTTCCGTTTGCCATCGAATACATTCAAGATTTCCATGCGACAGCCTAACCATCCTTGTTTATCTGGATTATACAAAGTAGCTACTGGCTGGTCAATCCGAACATTCCAAATTTTTGCGGTTTCAACCACATCCGGATTGTGCGAGCAAATAAATAAACCGGCCAATACTTCTTCAGGAAGTCCTTCCATTACCTGACTTCCGATAACCTGCAAAGGCTCGCCCGGATGAGCAGCCCTGAAAATAATTGTTTTGCCTGAACGCTCTACCTGAAGGATGGAGTAGTTTGGCTTGGGTGAAAAAATTTCATCTTCAGGATCGCGCATAAAAGCACCTCTGAGAACGCGCCATTGCAGAACAGTCATGCCATCGCCGTGTAAAACGGCAGAAGAATGAACAGCATTGGCATCTTCAGAGGCACGAACCATCCAACCTATTTTTCGGTGAGGGTCTGTCCCTGCACCAACAAATTCAAAGTTGGCAGTCAGGATAAAATCACCTTTCAGCTTGTTGTAGAGGTAATTAAATTCGTCACGTTCGAACCAGATGTTGTATCCGGAACCCCTGATTGTATAGGTTTGTGTGCTTTCGTCGTACGAAGCAGAACCTGTTAACTTCGGAGAACCAATATCTTTACACGATTGAAAGATACCGATGGATTTCTGAGCAAATGAGTTAACTGTCAGCATACAGAAAAGTAAAATGATTGATGGCTTCATAATGCGTGGATTAGGTTTATAGTCAGGTTTAATTTGAGTCGAAGATAAATATTCAAAATTGAAAAATGGGAGTGATCTTGTTTTTTCTACAGGATGATTGAAGTTGAAATAGACACAATGACGTGAAGAGACAAATTAGAAATGGTTATAATTCAATTTTAATAGATTCTTTGAGTCTTTGTGGAAAAATAATGTTGTTTTTTCGATGTCATATTCTTTGCACGATTTAATTACTTTTGCTGAAAATTTGAAAATCATGGGAAGAGGCCGGAAAGAAAAGCCGTTGTTGGAAGGTGTTATCATTACCGATATTGGTGCTGAAGGAAAAGCAATCGGACGAGTGAACGATGTGGTGGTGTTTACAACACATGTTATCCCTGGTGATGTGGTTGATTTACAAGTGACTAAAAAGCGGACTAAATTCATGGAAGCGCGCGTTACGAAGGTAATCACTGAATCTCCCGATCGTGTTCCGGCTTTTTGCGAACATTTTGAAGTGTGTGGTGGCTGCAAATGGCAGTTTCTCCCGTACGAAAAACAGCTTTTTTACAAACAAAAGCAAGTTGCCGATCAATTGCGACGCATCGGCCGGGTTGAACTTCCTGAAATTACCCCAATTATGGGTTCAGCAAAAACTACTTTTTACCGCAATAAACTCGAATTTGGTTTTTCTAATAAACGCTGGCTGACCTACGAAGAAATTGGCACAGAAGGCGATGCGATGAATAAAAATGCGCTTGGATTTCATATTCCGGGACTGTTCGATAAAATCATCAACATCAATAAATGCTGGTTGCAGGCTGATCCTTCGAACGCAATCCGCAATTTCATTAAGGACTATGCTGACGAAAATGGCCTTGAATTTTTCGATCGGAAAATTCAGGATGGTTTGCTCCGGAACATTATTGTCCGCAGTTCGACAACCGGTGATTTGATGCTGATTGTTTGCTTCTTCCGCGAAGAAGAGGAAAACCGCATTAGACTGATGGATGCGATAGCTGCTGAATTCCCGCAGATTACTTCGCTGATGTATGTGATCAATGGCAAAGGAAACGACACCATTACCGATCAGGAAATATTGGTTTACAAAGGTAATGATCATATTCTGGAGGAAATGGAAGGTCTGAAATTCAAAATTGGACCCAAAAGTTTTTACCAGACTAATTCAGAACAAGCATACGAACTGTACAAGGTAGCCCGTGAGTTTGCCGGACTGAAAGGCAACGAAGTGGTTTACGATTTATACACCGGAACCGGGACCATCGCCAATTTTATTGCCCGGAATGCTCAAAAAGTAGTTGGTGTCGAGTATGTTCCTGAAGCAATTTTGGATGCGCATGTAAATTCGGAACTAAACGGTATCAGCAATACCAGCTTTTTTGCCGGTGACATGAAGAAAATACTGACGAGCGATTTTATTGCTAAAAATGGCAAGCCCGATGTGATTATTACTGATCCGCCGCGCGCCGGAATGGACGAAGATGTGGTAAAAACCATTCTGGAAGCCGCGCCCGAAAAAGTGGTTTACGTCAGTTGCAACCCGGCAACCCAAGCCCGAGATCTTGCCTTAATGGATGAAATGTATAAAGTAACCCGCATTCAGCCAGTCGATATGTTTCCGCACACGCATCATGTGGAGAATGTGGTGTTGCTTGAGAAGCGCATGCTGTAGCTGAAGACTGAAAAAATGAGGAAAATATTTATTTTTCAGATAGTTGTAGGTTGTCAAATATAATGCGTAGCTTGCGCCCACATTATTTTATCAAAATTATTATGAATAAAGGAACAGTAAAGTTTTTCAATGAATCTAAAGGTTTTGGATTTATTACCGATGGTGAATCAAGAAACGAGTATTTTGTACATGTATCAGGTTTAAACGATCAGATCAGAGAAAATGACGAAGTAACTTTTGATCTCCAGGATGGACGTAAAGGATTAAATGCAGTAAACGTTAGACTAGCCTAGTCTAAACTATATAAGACATTTATTACCAGAGGTTGTTTCGAAAGAAACAGCCTCTTTTTATTTAAAAATCAGTTCAGCGATTTTAAATTTAGCAAAGCCTCCGGAACAAATTGGTGCAGGCTTTTGGTAATTTCGCAATTTTCCAGTTTTTCGCAATTGGCGCAGGTTTCGTAGCCTTTCGAGTTTACACACTTCCTGATTTCACATTCGGCACAATGGGCAAATTTAACCCCGGCTTCACGGCATCCGGTACAGTTGATCATTTCGGGTGTAATGTCGGCACCGAACTGAACTTTCCACTTTTCGGCGGTTTGGGTACGTAGTTTATTGTCATTGGCTAAGGTGGCTATCCGTGCATCGCAACTGGCACAGTCTAATCCGCAGCAAGAAATTAATTTTTCCATAAGTTTTTTGTTTTAAGGTTGTTGCTATTCAAAAGTACAAAAGAATGACGAAAGAATTTTGTCTGAAAAATCTTATAGTATGATATGAAACTATAAATGCGAACGATCATCCTGTTTGGCAATAGGGGGGCGTTTGATCTGATAACTGGTTCATCAGATCAATATTTCCGATTTTATAATCATCCGTTTACTTTCTCCAACGCTTTTTGCACAATCTCCAAATCGCTTGAACCCCGAAATCCGCTAAACCCAACGGAAAGTTTGGTTCCGTCGCGAAGAGTAACCGGTTGCCCACCGAGCCATCCAACCAAATCAGGAAGTTTAATTCCAAACGGCTGCGGATCGATTTGATCAGCAAATACCAATCTTTCGTATTCGTTAGTTTTTATACCTGTAATCCATACCTGGCTGGCTTTTGTCCATGCAATACGAAACGAATCCCGACCTCTAAGTTTGTCGGTTCCAAATATTTTTCCGGAAATCAGGCCATCTTCATCAATGATACAAAGCGAGGCTACACCATTTGCTTTCGCATAATCTTCGGGAATAGCCATGTAAACAGGAACAAGTTCTTCGATGCTTGAGATTAATTTTTCGATTTCCGGATGTGCCATTTTGATGGTTTAAAAGTTTTAAATTGATGCGGGTTGTTAAATTGATGGTTTAAAGTTAAACAATAATCTGTGTTTAATTATCTTTGGAATCTCAACCTAAACCAATATTTCATGAAATCAATCCGATTCATTGGCCTTTCTTTATTGGCACTAATCACTATTCAAACACAAGCTCAGCAAAGTCAGGTCTCCAATTTACAATGCGAATATCTCGTAAATCCAATTGGAATCGACGCAACGACACCTCGCCTGCACTGGCAAATGATTGACAATCGTGAAGGTGCATTGCAATCTGCTTATCAGCTGATTGTTGGAACCGACTCGCTTCAGGTAGCAAATGAAAATGGTAATTGCTGGGATACCGGAAAAGTTTCAGGATCGGAAATGCTGATTTCTTATCAGGGAAAAGCTTTACAGCCATTTACCAAATATTTTTGGAAGGTGGCTTTGTGGGATAACAGCCAGCAAAAGTTAGCTCCATCGGCTGTTGCCAGTTTCGAAACCGGAATGATGAAAATCAGCAATTGGAAAGGCGAGTGGATTTCGGATTCGAAAGATATTGCCCTGAAGCCAGCGCCGTATTTTCGGAAACAGTTTCAACCTTCAGGAAAAGTGAAAAGTGCGCGTGTTTATTTGGCCGCGGCAGGTTTGTACGAGCTTTCAATCAACGGACAGCGCGTGGGCGATCACCGGCTCGACCCGATGTACACTCGTTTCGATCGCCGGACGTTGTATGTGACTTACGATGTCACTTCGCTCATGAATTCGAAAGATGTGGTGATGGGTGTTTTGCTTGGAAACGGTTGGTATAACCACCAATCGACCGCGGTTTGGTATTTCGACCAGGCTCCATGGCGCGACCGCCCCAAATTCTGTCTCGATTTACGAATCACCTATCAGGATGGACACGAAGAAATTATTGCTTCAGGAACCGATTGGAAAACTTCGCTGAGCCCGATTATTTTCAATAGCATTTATACGGCAGAACATCAGGATGCTCGGATTAGTCAGCCCGGTTGGGATAGTGCTGGTTTCGACGATTCGAAATGGAAAAATGCTATTCCAGTCAATGCTCCTTCACAAAATATTGTTTCCCAACAGTTGCAACCGATCCGTTTTGTGGAAGAAATTACTCCGGCAAATGTGAATAAAATAAATGAGCTAAAAACCATATATAATCTGGGGCGGAATATTTCAGGAATTAGCCGCATCAGCGTAAAAGGTGAGAAGGGAACTGAAATCAGATTAATACATGGCGAACGGTTAAATCCGGATGGTTCGGTTGATCAGTCGAACATTAATGTGCATTACCGCCCAACTGACGACAAAGATCCGTTTCAAACAGATATTTGCATTTTAAATGGCGATGGCGTGGAAACGTTCTGGCCTCATTTTAATTACAAAGGTTTTCAGTATTTAGAAGTTGCGAGTGATCGCCCGGTTGAAATCCAAAGCCTGACCGGAATTTTTATGCACAGCGATGTGCCTCCGGTTGGACAGGTGAACAGCTCGAACGAAACCCTGAATAAAATCTGGAAAGCTACCAATGTTTCCTACTTATCGAACTTGTTTGGCTATCCAACCGATTGTCCACAGCGCGAAAAGAACGGTTGGACTGGCGATGCGCACATTGCCAGCGAAACGGGTTTGTATAATTTCGATGGCATAACCATTTACGAAAAATGGTTGGCCGATCACCGCGACGAACAGCAACCCAATGGCGTTTTCCCAGCCATCATTCCGACCAGCGGATGGGGCTATACCTGGGCCAATGGTCCTGACTGGACAAGCACGATTGCCATCATCCCGTGGAACATTTACCTGTTTTACGGCGATTCGAAATTGCTGGCCGATTGTTATCCCAATCTGAAACGATATGTCGATCATATTGCGGACATAAGTCCGAATGGTCTTACTGATTGGGGACTGGGCGATTGGGTGCCAGTAAAATCGGTTACGCCAAAAGAACTGACTTCATCGATTTATTACTATGTGGATGCAACTATTCTGGCCAAAGCCGCCAAACTGTTTGGAAAAGAAGATGATTTCAGGAAATATACAGAACTGGCCACGACGATTTCTTCAGCTATTAATGCCAAGTACCTGAATCCCGAAAGCGGAATGTATGGAACTGGTTTGCAAACCGAATTGAGCGCTCCGCTTTTCTGGGGAATAGTTCCAGAAACCCTGAAATCGAAAGTGGCCGAAAACCTCGCCAATCGGGTAATTGCTGACGGGAAACACATTGATGTAGGCTTGCTTGGCTGTAAAACTATTTTAAATGCGCTGAGCGAAAACGGCTACTCCGATCTGGCATACGAAGTGGCGGCTCAGGAATCATTTCCATCGTGGGGCTGGTGGATTGTAAACGGTGCTACTTCGCTCTACGAAAACTGGCCGATTGATGCTAAAAGTGATATTTCGCTTAACCACATCATGTTTGGCGAAATAGGAGCGTGGTATTACAAAGCTTTAGGCGGAATGAAGCCGGATCAGGAAAACCCAGGGTTTAAAAATGTACTGCTCGAACCGCATTTTGTTAAGGGATTGAATTCGTTTGAAGCCAGTCATGACGGTCCTTACGGAAAGATCCAGTCGAGTTGGAAACGTGTTAAAAATACGATCAATTACCAAGTGGTTGTTCCTGCTAACAGCACAGCAACTTTAAAACTTTCAGGAAAGAGGATAATTCTGGAAGGTAGGGAACTTTCAGTGAGAAATGATCAACAACTCATTCAAAACCTGAAAGCCGGCAAATATGAGTTTAAAATAGTCCAATAGTTTAAATGTAATGTCACGAAGCCGCAAAGAACTTATTTTTTGCGGCTTCGTGCTTTTACCGCGGGTTTATTTCTCCTGAAACTGTACCCGATATTCTGAATCAAACCTGAATATTCCATTTGTTTTTGTTCCGGCATTATCCAGGCTGAATGGCCGGGTTTGTCCTTTTAAAACCAGTTGGGCAACCTGGTTTTCAGTCAATGTTTTACCCTGAAGTTCGAACGGAATGCGAAGTTTGCAGCCTCCTCTGTAATTCGAACATCCCCAGGCTGAGTTGCCTTTCACAATCTCCCCGGTTTTGCACGATGGACAAACCAGCTTCTCCGGTTCAGCTTCAGAAAAACTGATTTTGAAGTCTGAAGTCAATTCCAAAAAGCCATCCACCGAATCGTCTTCCTGCTTGAATCCCTTTATCAGTGCGGTTTTTCCCTTTTCGGCCAGTCGTTTGATTTGAGCATCGGTGAGTTTTTTGCTCCTAAATTCGAAAGGAATAATAAAACGGCAGCCCTCTTTCCAATCGGAGCAACCCCATGCATTCTTGCCTTTTTTCAATGTTCCTTTTTTGCAAGCCGGACAAGTGGTTTCGGTTGGTTCGGCCGGAGCAGCTTTTTCCTTTTTTACCTGAACGACAGGTTCTTCAGGAGCCAGGGCAAACACCTTTCGCGGCGAGCGTTTCACTTGCTCGACCACTTCGGTTACCATTTGCTTCATTTCGTCCATGAAATGAGTCACATCGTACTGTCCGAGTTCGATCAGGCGCAGTTTCTTTTCCCATTGTCCTGTTAACTCGGTTGATTTCAGGAGTTCGTTTTCAATGCTGTCAATCAGGTCGATTCCTGTTTGAGTGGCAACCAACCGTTTGCCTTCTTTTTTCACGTATTTTCGCCGGAAGAGCGTTTCGATAATGTTGGCGCGGGTTGATGGGCGACCGATGCCGTTGTCTTTCATCAGTTCGCGCAACTCTTCATCGTCAACGCTTTTGCCTGCGGTTTCCATGGCACGTAGCAAAGTTGCTTCGGTCAGGTATTTGGGCGGTTGGGTGAATTTTTCGAGCAATCCGGGTTCGTGGGGACCGTGTTCGCCTGTCATAAAAATCGGTAGAAGGTTTTCGTCGCTTTGAACCGGATTTTTCTCATTCATGTAAACGGTGCGCCATCCGGGCGAGAGGATTTGTTTGCCGGTTGCCTTGAAGTCGTGCGAGCCAACTTTGGCTTCAACGGTAGTGTTGGCCACTTTGCAATCAGGATAAAATACCGAAAAAAACCGTTTGGCCACCATGTCAAAAACTTGCTTTTCCGACTGGTTTAAATCGACGCGATATTGTCCGGTTGGGATGATGGCATGGTGATCGGTAATCTTGGCATTGTCGAAAACCTTGTTCGATTTGCGTATTTTGTCCTGAAGTAAAGGCGCTGTCAGTGTTTCGTACCCTTTCAGGTTTTTTAGGATTCCGGGAATCTTTGGATAAATATCGTCCGAAAGATAAGTGGTGTCAACACGCGGATAAGTGGTCAGTTTCTTTTCGTAAAGCGACTGAATGGTTCGAAGCGTCTCTTCAGCGCCCATGCCAAATTTGCGGTTGCAATCGACTTGTAACGATGTTAAATCGAACAATCTCAGTGGCTGTTCAATGCTGTTTTTAGTTTCAATTTTACCAACAACAAGCTCATCTTTACTTATTTCTTCCAGAACCTGCGCCGCATCTTCGCGATTCTGGAAACGACCAGAAGCCGCCGAGAATGTGGCTTCGCGGTATATGGTTTTGATCTCGAAATACGGTTCAGGCTTAAATGCGTCGATTTCCTTTTGCCGGTTGACAATGATGGCAAGGGTAGGGGTTTGTACTCTTCCGATGGACAAAACCTGTTTGTTCTGGCCGTATTTCAGGGTGTAAAGTCGTGTGGCATTCATCCCTAGCAACCAGTCACCGATGGCACGGGCGCTTCCGGCGGCATAGAGATTGTCAAATTTTTTCCCGGACTGTAAATGAGAAAAACCCTCGCGGATGGCTTCTTCGGTGAGCGACGAAATCCAGAGGCGTTTCACTGGAGCTGTGCATTTAGCTTTCGACATGACCCAGCGTTGAATCAATTCTCCTTCCTGACCCGCATCACCGCAGTTGATCACCTCTTCGGCAGCCTGCATCAGTTTTTCGATGGTGGCAAACTGCTTTTTAACGCCATCGTCTTCAATGAGCTTGATCCCGAATTTTTGCGGAATCATTGGCAGTGAACGGAAATTCCATGCTTTCCATTGCGGGGTGTAATCGTTGGGTTCTTTGAGGGTACACAAATGCCCGAATGTCCAGGTCACCTGGTATCCATTTCCTTCAAAATAACCATCGCGACGGCTGGTTGCGCCAATGATCTGAGCAAGTTCTTTGGCCACGCTGGGCTTTTCGGCAATACAAACTTTCATTTTGTGGGTTCCGGGTTCCGAGAGGCGGGTTCCGGGTTTGCTTTAAAATTGGATATTGGTTATAGAATATTGGGCGTTGGATTCTTTTGACTGTTTTACTCATCGGGTGACTCAAAGTCACCCGATGAGTAAACTGTTCAGATATTTATTTTATATCTAACAGTCGGATGCCATTTTCTTCGATCGCGATAAACCTTTTCTTATACAGCGCACCAATAGCTGCCTTGAAATTCTTTTTGCTGATTTTAAAGGTCTTGTAGATTTCTTCAGGTGAGCTTTTATCTGTTAGCGGTAAAAATCCTTTGTTTTTCTGAAGCTCAGCGATGATGCGGTCGACAAATGAACTGATTTTTTCGTATCCTGATTTTTGCAGACAGAGGTCGATTTTGCCATCGGTCCGGATTTTTTTAATAAATCCCTGAACTTTGTCGCCCGGATTTAATGGCTGGAAGACTTCGTTTTTATAGAGGATACCGAAGTGGCTGTTGTCGATAATGGCATTGTATCCCAGGTCGGTTTCGTTCACAATGATGAGGTCAACTTCCTCATCGAGGTCATAGTCAACCGGAATGTTGTCGAGGTATTGCTCAATTTTTGAAGAGGCTGCAATACGTTTGGTATTGGTATCCACATACACATAAACCAGGTATTTTTTGCCTTCTTCCATGGGTTGACGCTGCTCGCGGAACGGAACAAACAAATCTTTGGGCAATCCCCAATTCAGGAAAGCGCCAACAGGAGTAACCGAAACCACCTGAAGCAAGGCAAATTCTTCAACCATGGCCAACGGTTTTTCGGTGGTTGCCACCAAACGGTCTTCGGAGTCAAGGTATATGAATGTTTCAAGCGTATCGCCTGGCATGGTTCCTTCCGGAACATAGCGTTTGGGCATCAGGATTTCGCCCAGATCGCCACCATCGAGGTAAATACCAAAATCTACTTCTTTAACTACCTCTAAATGATTTATTTTTCCTATTTCAGTCATAGTTGTGCCTAGTATTGCATGATTTGTATTGTTTGTCTGGTCATTAGTCAATAGTCATTGGAAGTTTGTAAACTGTGCTTGGCTTTTCGTTTTCTAATGACTCTTTTCTAATGACTAATCTATTCCCATCCTGAAGCCAGAATATCGGCAATATGGATTGGTTTGATCGGTAAATTATTTTTCAGAATGTATCCTTCCAGGTTCATAATACACGACGATTCGGTTGAAATGATGTATTCTGCTCCGGTTTTCAGGGCATTTTCTACTTTCTGTTCGGTCATGGCCGATGAAATGGCTGTGAATTTTGCAGAGAAAGTTCCACCAAATCCGCAGCAGGTTTCGGTATCTTCCATTTCAACCAGTTCCAATCCTTTCACCTTCGAGAGCAAAAGGCGTGGTTCCTGTCGGATTCCGTATTCGCGTAAAGCTGTGCAGGCATCGTGATAACAAACTTTATGCGGAAATTCGGCGCCAAAATCGGTGAACTTTAAATGATTCACCAAATAATCGGTTAGCTCAAACAAATTCCGATTTAGTCGCTGGTAATCTTCAAAGCCAGCCTGACCTGTTTTAAACAAATCGGGATAATAATTTTTGATAAATCCGGTACACGAGGCCGAAGGACTTACAATGTGCCGGTCATTCGGGAAATCGAGGATGAATTTTTTAGCCAGTGTCTTGGTTTCGTCCCAGTAGCCGCTGTTAAAAGCTGGTTGTCCGCAGCATGTTTGCTCCGGATTGTAGTTTACTTCCAGTCCGGCTTTCCGGAGGATTTTAACCACATTAAACGCCGTGTCAGGATAAATTTGATCGATAAAACACGGTATAAAAAGATCGACAGCCATATCTGTTTGAATTTGGGTTCAAGTTACCAAAGACTTTCCTTAAAACAAAAAAGCTGCCCGAAAGAGCAGCTTTGCACGGGAGGAGCGACTCGAACGCCCGACACCTGGTTTTGGAGACCAGTGCTCTACCAACTGAGCTACACCCGTATCCGTTTTGCGAGTGCAAATATAATAATTAGTTTTTCACAACCTAGAGAAAATAACACTCCCGGCATAAAAAATATACCCGATTTCAAGCTTTTCGAAGGCAAATGGAGTCTGACTTTTTCATAATCAACCCGATAAAGTGATTCCTGTTTCCTAAAAAATTGTCAACGATAAAACCACGAATAAAAAAAATGCCATTTGGAACATTCCAAATGGCAACTAAAGTGTGAATAATCCTTGTTGGCGGTTCGACGTTATTTGTTCAATTAGTTTATTACTGCATTTATTTTCTCCCAAAGTGCATTATCAAAACCTGATACAGCAAAATTTGAATTTGTTGGGTCAGACGCATCTCCCATTCTTATTACCACCATTTTTTTACTTGGGATTACATAAATTCGTTGGTCGTTTGCACCCATTGCAGCATACATATCCACTGGTGCATTTGGTACTAAAAAGCCTTGATAAACTGCTTGCTCGTTAGGAATCATAAAATTTGTTTTTCCGTTTAACCACCATAAGTATCCATATGAAGGATTAATATTTTGTGAAGTAGTTATACTCTCATTAAAAAATGATTCATTTACTATCTGTTCGTTATTCCATTTTCCCTTATTCAATGCTAAAAGTCCAAATCTTGCCATACTTTTTGTAGTGCTGTGGTAAATGGTGAAAATTAATCCAAAATTCCAATATCCATCCATTCCTATTTTACTCTTTAATTTTTCATTGAAATAGGTTTCAAATGGTTTGCCACTTGCATTAGCAACTACATCAGTTAATTTTTGGAAAATATTACTATAAGCCCATCTAGTCCCAGCATCAGCCACATAAGTCAGATTCGGTTTTATAACCAATTGTTTTGTGTCATCATTGCCTGAAGTCATTGTTAGCAAATGTTTTACGGTAATTAGGTTTTCTTTAGGCAATGGCATACTCGTCCATTCTGCCCCCAAATAATCAGATGCTTTATTATTAATGTTCAATAAATTCTCTTGTTGAGCAATTCCTGTTATTGTGGCTACTAAGGTTTTACCAGCACTATTCCATTCCCAGGTATTGGTTGCTGTGTGACCATTGAAATACTCTTCCATTACAATTCTACCATTGACAAGAATCATAAAAGATTTTGTGTTTTTTTGAATAAGAAAATCTTTCAATGGTTGAATAGCGTTTTGATTCCAGCCCAAACTCGAAAGAGATTTGGTTTCCCAGATAGAACCTGTATTGGAAGGGAAATACATAGATTCTGTTGGTGTTGGTTGGATTTCATCGTCATTTTTACTGCAACTTACAATTGATAAGAAAAGCAGTAAATAGAGTGTCAAATTTCGCATATATTAAATTTATTATTGGACCTATAATTTGTCAAAAAAGTTAAACTACATTTTAGCTTTATTTACAAAGTGTCGCACTTACAATGACCGCCTAGCGGATTCTGATTTCTTTGGTTTTATCGCCAATGGTTAGTGTAGCTTTGTTGTCGCATTCACCATTTCCGAAGTCGATGGCCCAGCTTTTGTCGTTACTGGAAGTAAATAAAACGATTCCACTTACGATATGGTGACAGGCAGTCTTAAAAACCAGTGGATTTTCTGCCGTAACGATTTTGGTTACTTTAACTTCTGAAACCCTTGTAAATTCAACTGTCCCCCAGCTTACTACCTGGTTATCTTCACGGTTTGCCAAGATGTTACGCTGGTATTGGCGGGTTAGGTTTGCCACCCGGGTCGCTTTTCCTTCTCCGTCGGGAAAAGTAATGCTGATATTCTCCTTGATTACTGCGGTGCGGATGTTGTTTTCCTGATCTTTCGAAATGGTTTTGGTTACGCTTCCTTCCATCTTTTTACCGTCAACAAAGTAATTGTCGAATGATTTGTCCCTGACTGACGGGAAAGTTGTAAATGAAGTAGAAGTCACGATGATTTTTCCTGAACGGATTTTTCCGTCTTTCCCGGTGCAGGCAGTTCCAAAATCGATGGTCATAACCTGTGGTGGTGCTGTTTTGTTGACAGTAATTACCGGACAATCGCTAAGATAAAACGAACCCTCTGTACTGGCAGATTTGAGTGAACCGAAGTTCAGGTCCAGAGCTTCGTCAACCATAAGATCAACATCTGCAACCATTTCTTCAGCTTGTGTTTCCTGCTGACTTAATTGAATCTCATCAAAAACTGCAGCAACTTCATCTTTTTGGCATGAATGGAATGCCAGATACATCAGGCTTAAAGCGAAAATCATTTTTAATCGTTTCATACGTGAATAATTTGTTTGTTTAATTGTCGTATGGAACTCGCATGTCGATATTTTCATATTAATGTAAGTATTTTACATGCTCGTTTCATAAGGCAAAATTTTTAGAAATTAATTGATATACCCTTAAGAAGCGGTTGTCATTGAAAAGTTAAATTGGAAGATGTTTTTTTTCTGAGAAAAGGAAAAATACATTTTCTGAAAATAATCTGGTGGTGGATTTAACTTTCAGCTACTTTTAACATCTAAAGCGTAAACCGGTCATTCCTGAATCTGATTAATGAACGAAACGTCTGACGCATATTTGTTTTCCCTGATCAAAAACCCTGCTTCGAAAGATAAAGTCTTTTTGCAACTGATGGATACCTATAAAAAGCCACTTTACTGGCATATCCGGAGGTTGGTGGTATCGCACGAAGATGCGGAAGATATTTTGCAGGAAACGTTTATTAATGTTTACCGCTTTGCCGATTCGTTTAAAGGCGAAAGCAAAGTGTTTACCTGGCTGTACCGCATTGCAACCAACGAATGCACCAAACATTTCAGGAAAAATAAAAACTGGCTGAAAAATGCGGAGTTGATTACCGACAAAATGATGAGTGATCTTTCCGGAAATGATTCTGACGACAGCGAAGCCATGCTGATAAAGTTTCAGCAGGCAATACTGAAACTTCCGGACAAACAACGGATGGTTTTTAACCTGCGGTATTACGAAGAACTAAGCTACGAGGAAATCAGCCAGATTCTTGATTCTTCGGTGAATACGCTGAAAACGAATTATCATTATGCTTCTGAAAAAATCAGGCAATGTTTGATTGAACAAGCTTAACAATGAACAAAGACACCAACGATATGAAGCAATTGGATGAATTTCCAGGAATAGGTAAAAAATTACCTTTCCGTGAGCCTGTCGGATTTTTTGAGAGGTTTTCGGAAAAAACACTTCAGCAGGCAAAATTAAGGGAACAAAATCGCAAAAGAAGTTTGGTTCTTTGGCGCACTGTGGCGGTGGCCGCATCCGTTTCTGCCTTAGCGTTGCTTGGTTATTTTATGTTTGAAACGGAATTGGCGGAATCTCCCCAGATTGTTCAGGAAAAACAACCGGTTGAACAACCGTTAATTAAAGAACCGGAAATTGCAAAACAACCTGAAATCGGGACCGAAATCAAGAAAAAGGCTACTGAAAAAGTGCCGGAGAAGTTTGTAGCAGAAGAAAAGGACACGGAGGAGATAGGCGATCTTTTAGCCGACCTGTCTGACGAAGAATTGCTGCAATTGGCCGCGATGTACAAAACTGATCCTTTTATGAGCGAATCAGAACAATAACTGTTAAAATTAATCGAGATGAAATGAGCATGATTCTCGGAAACATCAACAGTAATGAATGTTTCCTATCATGCGAATTCCATTCGGCAACTAAAAAACAAATTAAAGACGAATGAAAACGATACTATCAACCTTACTTTTAGTTTTTACGCTGTGCATTAGTTTTAGTGCTGAATCGCAGAATGCTGATCGTTTTCCCAGACTTCGGGAACGCATTGCTCAGGCCAAATTGCGAGAAATCAGGCTTCAGTTGAAGCTCGATCAGACTACTTTTGAGCAGTTTCGCCCCATTTATCTGAAATATGAACAAGAAATTTCGGGGATCGATTTTCGGAACCTGGCCCGGTTAATGAAAGTAAATGCTGACAGTTTATCGGCCGAAGATGCTGATCAGTTGATTGTTAGTCAATTGGAAACTTCGAAGAAACTAATTCATATCCGTGAAAAATATTATAAAGAATTTAGAACGGTACTTGCACCGCAACAAATCATTAAACTTTACCAAACGGAGGCTGAATTGCGCAAAAAAGTGCTTCAGGAGATAAAAAAGAGGATGATAAGCCGGTAAATTGCTACTTTAGTCGTATCAATTCACTAGTCCTGAAATTATGTCCAAGCCCAATTCTCCCGGCATCGAAAAGAATATGATTATTATTTTTGGTGTCACGCTCATCGCCGTTATGGGAATTGCCAGTATTACCCCGGCTTTTCCCGGAATTATTAAATATTTCGGCATTTCGACCCAGCAAGTGGGCTGGCTGATTGCAGCTTTCACGCTTCCCGGTATATTTTTAACTCCCGTTTCCGGAATTCTGGCCGATCGTTTGGGGCGTAAACTCGTGCTGGTTCCTTCGCTTTTTATTTTCGGGATAGCCGGTTTTCTCTGTTCTTTTATGCGCGATTTTCATTCGCTGCTGGCCCTTTTATTTATTGAAGGAATTGGCGCTGCCGGACTTTCGAGCATCAACATTACCCTGATCGGCGATTTATATTCAGGCGAAAAGCGAACGGCGCTGATGGGCTACAATGCCAGTATTTTAAGTATCGGAACTGCAGCTTATCCGGCTTTGGGTGGATTTATTGCAGCTTTTGGCTGGCACTACATTTTTTATCTTCCGCTGCTTGCTCTTCCGTTGGGCATCTTCGTCATTTTTGGACTGAATAATCCTGAACCGAAAGATCATCAGGGTATTGGTGAGTATTTTCGCCGGATTTGGAAAAATATCAATCAGCGCAGTGTCTGGGGACTTTTTCTGGTCAATATGCTGGTGTTTGTTTTGCTTTACGGTTCCTACCTGACCTATTTCCCGATTTTACTTTCCGAGCGGTTACAGGCATCGTCTGTTCGTATTGGCCTGATGATGTCAATTATGTCGCTTGTTACAGCAACTACTTCTTCGCAATTGGGGCGTATCAACAAACGGTTTCAGTCTAAGACAATTCTTTTATTTGGAGCAAGTTTCTATTTTCTTTCCATGCTTTCGTTGCTGATTAGCCAGAGTTGGATTCAGATTGTTGTTTCGGTGATTGTCTTCGGACTTGGTCATGGCTTGCTGGTTCCTTCCATTCAAAATTTACTGGTCGGTTTTACTTCGATTAAAGAACGTGCTGCATTTATGTCAGTCAATAGCATGGTTCTGCGGATTGGTCAAACCATTGGCCCTTTGCTGATAGGCATTTTCTATGCCATAGGAAACCTACAGGCTTCGTTTATTGCCGGAGCGGTTGTGGCGATGATGATGTTTGGCGTGATCGCCGGGTTAGTGAAGACTTCGAACAATTAAGATTGTTTTATAACCGGAGTTTAAATCGATACTATTATTAAAACGGAAAAAGCAAATACCTCGTCCGAAGTATTTGCTTTTCAGTTATATAGATCTTTCGAAATCTTATTCGAGATACGTGTAGCCGTAAAGACCTGAGCGGTAGTTTGATAAAAACTCTTTTCCTTCTTCGGCGGTAATGATTCCTGATTTGACAGATGAAGTCACCCAGGTTTCAACTGTGCGGACCAGCTTCTTGGCGTTGTACTGAACGTAGTCCAATACTTCGGCAACGGTTTCACCATCGATAATCTGATCGATGCTATATCCTTTGTTATCGACCGAAATATGTACGGCATTGGTGTCGCCAAACAGGTTGTGCAAATCGCCTAAAATTTCCTGATAAGCGCCAACCAGAAATACGCCCATGTAGTAAGGCTCTTTGGCTTTCAACGAGTGAACGGGCAAATAATAGGAGAAATTCCGGGTTGAGATAAAATTGTCAATCTTTCCGTCCGAGTCGCAGGTAATGTCCTGGATGGTTGCCGAGCGATCTGGTTTTTCATCGAGTCTTTGAATCGGTATAATCGGGAAAATCTGATCGATGGCCCATGAGTCAGGTAACGACTGGAACAATGAAAAATTGCAAAAATATTTATCTGACAACATTTTTGGCAAATAGGTAAGCTCTTCTGGAACATGTTTTAATTCGCCTGTCATCTGATGGATTTCTTTAGCAATTGACCAGAACAGACGTTCAATTTGTGCACGGGTTTTTAGGTCGAGCATACCAAGACTGAATAAATCAAGCGCTTCTTCCCTGATTTGCTGTGCATCGTGCCAGCTTTCAAGCATGCGCGACTGGTTAATTTGTTCCCAGAGTGAAAATAATTCTTTCACCAATTCATGGTCATCTTCCTGAGGCTCTTCTTCTTCCCTCATTGTAGGCACGCTTGCAGTTTCAAGAACTTCAAAGACCAATACGGAATGGTGGGCTGTAAGCGACCGGCCTGATTCAGTAATAATATTTGGATGGGGAATTTCGTTTTTATCGCTGGCGTCGACCACGGTAGCAATGGCATCATTTACATATTCCTGAATACTGTAATTCACGCTGCTTTCGCTGCTCGATGATCGGGTTCCGTCGTAATCCACTCCCAAACCACCTCCAATATCCACGAATTCAACCTTGAATCCTTTCATCCGAAGTTGTACGTAAAACTGAGAAGCTTCGCGCATCGCAATTTTAATGCGCCGTATTTTAGTGACCTGACTACCGATGTGAAAATGCACCAGTTTCAGGCAATCCTGCATTTCTTTTTTCTCCAGAATATCAAGGGCTTCGAGCAATTCACTTGAAGTTAGACCAAACTTGCTGGCATCGCCGCCAGAGTCTTCCCATTTGCCACTTCCTGAACTGGCCAGCTTAATGCGAATGCCTAGGTTCGGCTTAACTTTCAATCGGTTGGCGGTTTTGATGATCAACTTTAATTCATTGAGTTTCTCAACAACCAGGTAAATGCGGCGTCCCATTTTTTGAGCCAGCAGAGCCAGTTCGATGTAACTTTCGTCTTTGTACCCGTTACAGATAATCAGCGAATCGTTATCGGTATTGATGGCGATTACAGCATGTAATTCAGGCTTGGATCCTGCTTCCAGACCGATGTTGAATTTTTTCCCATGTCCCACAATTTCTTCAACAACGGGACGCATCTGGTTAACCTTAATCGGGTATATAATAAAGTTTTGAGCTTTGTAATTATACTCTTCGGCAGCTGTTTTAAAGCAACTCGCCATTTTTTCAATCCGGTTGTCCAGAATGTCGGGGAAACGCAGCAGCATAGGGGCCGAAACGTCGCGAAGCTGAAGTTCTTCAACCAATTCGTGCAGGTCGACCTGAATTCCGTCTTTTTTCGGAGTTACAGTTACATGACCTTTTTCGTTGATGGAAAAAAAGTTGATACCCCACCCATTGATGTTGTAGAGTTCAGCAGAGTCTTCGATGCGCCATTTTCTCATTAAGGAAAAGTTAATTATTTGTTTATACTCTATTATTATTGTTTAAAAAGACATTTTACTCCTGATTTCGCGTGAAAAACCCGAATCTGGAAATTTCGATTAGATAAAGTAGGTTTGGTTCACAGGATTAATGAAATATGATGAATCATCAAATTCTGCTGTAAACCGCGCCAGTTCTAATCGACCAAAGGTTTTTCAAACGCGGTAAATGTAATAAAATATTGAAAGTGATTTAGTTTTTTTTGTAGGCCTGAATACGAGAACACAAATTAATCTGCAATCAATTACTTCGCCCCGTTGCTTTTGCCTTTTAGCTTGATTTTAAAACATTTGCATGCTGTGCAGGTGTTTGTAGCGACCATTCAGTTTAATCAATTCGTCATGAGTTCCACGTTCGATGATTTCTCCTTCGTGGAATACGCAAATCAGATCGGCATTGCGAACAGTTGATAAGCG
Organism: Aquipluma nitroreducens; assembly: GCF_009689585.1. Classification (GTDB taxonomy): domain Bacteria; phylum Bacteroidota; class Bacteroidia; order Bacteroidales; family Prolixibacteraceae; genus Aquipluma; species Aquipluma nitroreducens. Next base: position 5,315,954 of record NZ_AP018694.1, read on the forward strand.
GTGGGCAATAACCACTGAAGTACGGTTTTTCATCAGATTTTCCAACGCATCCTGAACCAGACGTTCCGATTCGGTATCGAGGGCTGAAGTGGCTTCATCCAAGATCAGTACAGGTGGATTTTTCAGGATCGCACGGGCGATGCTCAAACGTTGCCGTTGTCCGCCTGAAAGTTTACTTCCCCGGTCACCAATTACCGTGTCGTAACCATGTTCTGTCTCTATAATGAAGTCGTGCGCATTGGCCACTTTAGCGGCCGCAATTACTTCAGGCATTGAAGCATTATCAACTCCAAAAGCGATATTGTTGAAAATGGTATCGTTGAACAAAATAGCTTCCTGATTCACATTTCCCATCAGATCGCGTAAATCGTGAAGTTTCAGATCACGGAGATCAGCACCGTCAATCAGAATCTGTCCTTCATTCACATCGTAGAATCGGGGAAGAAGGTCAACAAAAGTGGTTTTACCACTTCCGGATTGACCAACCAACGCAATTGTTTTTCCTTTCGGAATTGTGAGTGAAACATTGTTTAACACCACTTTATCATCGTAGGCGAAAGTAACATTCCGATATTCGATGGAATCTTTCAACGTACTAACCGATTTTGCATCCGTAGCTTGAGGAATAGTAACATCGGCATAAAGGATTTTGTCGATTCGGTCCATCGAGGCTAACCCTTTCTGAATGCTATAAAGTGCTGTGGTGAATGCTTTTGCAGGGTTGATGATCTGGTAGAAAATGGCCAGATAGGCGATGAATTCGGTACCAGTCAATTCGCTGTTGTTGCTTAAAATTAAAGTTCCGCCATACCAAACAACGATAATAATTACCACGGTTCCAAGTAATTCGCTCAGCGGATGAGCCAGTTCGCGGCGTCGCATCAGTCGGTTCATGATTGATTTGTAATCATGAAGTTCTGAGCTAAAGCGGGCATTCATTTTCTTTTCGGCATTGAACGCTTTAATGATCCGCAGTCCGCCTAGAGTTTCTTCAACAACTGTAAGTATTTCGCCCATTTTGTCCTGACCTTCGCGCGATACCTTTTTCAACGATTTTCCAACACGACCAATAATATAACCAGCAACTGGCAAAACGATAAAGATAAAAAGTGTCATTCGTGGGCTCATAACCAGCATCGAGGCAAGCAATACGATGATGATAATCGGATTTTTCAGGAACATATCCAGCGACGACATGATCGAGTTTTCCACTTCGGTAACATCGCCTGTTATGCGCGAAATAATGTCACCTTTTCGTTCTTCAGAAAAGAAAGGAAGAGCCAGCTTAAGCATTTTCTGGTAAATCTGTTCACGCATATCTTTCACCACTCCATTCCGGATGTAAATAGCCTCATAAGCTCCCAGGTAATAAAAGCCAACTTTCAGTAATGTGGCAATAATAACAAAAGCGCCAATCAGCAAAAGTGTAAGACCAGCTCCATTCTCGTCTTTAAATATGGTAATGTAATAATACAAGTTGTGCTTTACTGCATCCAGATTCATTGCCCAGGGCATCATGTCGTATACATTCTTTTTCTGATCGAAAAGGATGTCCAGGATTGGGATCATCATGGTCACTGAAAAAACAGTGAACAAAGCTGAAAGCAAATTGAACAGGAAATTGAGAATTAACTGTTTTTTATAGGGTGGAATGAACCGCTTTAAAATCTTGAAAAAATCCCTCATGGGTGTAAATATTCAGTAGAGATACTTGTGTGTAAAACTTTAAATAATAACGATTTATTGTGCTAGAAGATCCCGGTATAATTTTGTGGCGTAATCTTCTTTAATTCGGTCTTCAGCGCATCAGTAATTTCAAGCGAATCGATAAATTCATGAATCACTTTCTGGTCGATTTTTCGATTGACGCGGGTCAGATTGCGTAGCGCTTCGTATGGATTTGGGTAGCCTTCGCGGCGAAGAATGGTTTGAATGGCTTCTGCAACAACTGGCCAGTTCTTTTCCAGATCGGCATTGATGGCATCCGTATTAATCAGCAGTTTATTCAGCCCGCGCATGGTTGAGTTGATCGAAATCAGCGAATGGGCAAATGGGACGCCAATATTGCGTAATACTGTCGAATCGGTGAGGTCGCGCTGCAAACGTGAAACAGGTAGTTTCGCCGACAGATGTTCAAAAATGGCATTAGCCAAACCGATATTTCCTTCCGAGTTTTCGAAGTCGATTGGGTTTACTTTGTGCGGCATAGCTGATGAACCCACTTCGCCCGCTTTAATTTTTTGCTTGAAGTACTCCATCGAAACATAGGTCCACATGTCGCGGTTCAAATCCATGATGATGTTGTTGATGCGCTTCATGGCATCGAAAATGGCAGCATGATTGTCGTAATTGGCAATCTGTGTGGTGTACTGCGAACGTTCGAGACCCAGGTATTTTTTCAGGAAATGGTTCCCGAATGCTTTCCAGCTAATTTCAGGATAAGCGATATGGTGCGCATTAAAATTCCCGGTAGCGCCACCAAATTTGGCATCGCACGAAATGTCTTTTAACTGATCTAACTGGCCTTTCAGACGTTCCGAAAATACGCGGATTTCCTTACCCAAATTGGTTGGAGAAGCCGGTTGACCATGCGTTTTGGCCAGCATCGGAATATTTTTCCACTCATCAGCCATTTCGTCGAGTTTGTCGACTAAATCGTTGATCGATGGGTAATACTCGTTATCCAATGCATCCTGAATTGATTTTGGAACGGCTGTGTTGTTGATGTCCTGCGAAGTCAATCCGAAATGGATAAACTCTTTATATGCCCGAATATTCAGCTTGTCGAATTCTTCTTTCAGGAAATACTCAACAGCTTTAACGTCATGGTTGGTTACTTTTTCGATGTCTTTAATGCGTTGGGCATCTTCCAGCGAAAAGTTAGCTACTATTTTGCGGAGCGATTCAAACTGACTTTTATCGAATGAAGCCAATTGAGGCAATGGCAGTTCGCAAAGTGCAATAAAGTATTCAACTTCAACCAGTACGCGGTATTTGATTAAAGCGAATTCAGAAAAATAGAGCTGAAGATTTTCAACTTTTGAACGGTAACGGCCATCAATAGGCGATATAGCAGTGAGTAAGCTTAATTCCATGTTTTCATTTTATTTTCGCGGCGTAAAGGTATGAAAATTTGTGATTGGGTAGAAGTGATCGTTTTGTTCATGGGATAATTCAAAGTTTTAGGAAGAGAGATGACTGAAGATTATTTCAGCAAACATACACGATGTACTGTTTATTAAGTAAATTTGAACATATCTAATTGGATAACCATGTCAAAAATCCGTTTGTTGCTGTTACTGAGTTTATTCTTCACTTTTAGTTGTACAAATACCAATAGTCAAATGCTTGATAAGACTACCGTTAAAGAACTTGACCTGAACCGTTACCTCGGAACCTGGTACGAAATTGCCCGTTTCCCGCATTCATTCGAGAAAAATATGGTTGGTGTTACAGCCACTTACAGTTTGAGGGATGATGGCAAAATCAGAGTTTTGAATCAAGGTTATAAAAACACTCTGAATGGAGAACTTTCGGTTGCTGAAGGCAAAGCTAAAATTCCAGATCCATCTGAGCCGGGAAAGTTGAAGGTTTCTTTTTTCTGGATTTTCTATGGCGATTACAATGTGCTGGAATTGGATGAAAATTATCAGTACGTGATGATTGGCAGTTCAACGGATAAATACTTCTGGATTTTGAGCCGGACTCCGCAAATGTCTCCTGAAACTTATGAAATGCTTTTAGAAAAAGCCCGCAAACGTGGATATAATCTGGATAAGTTGGTGAAAGTTTCTCAGAAAGAGAATTAAATCTATTTATAGTAATACAATTACTTATGAAATCAATTGTTGTAGTTGTACTTGTTTTCAGTTTGATACTGAATTTTTCATTTGGATTCGCTCAGGATTCAAAGAAGAATAGTGAAAAGCTTGTTTACAAGTTCAACATCAAGGAGAACATTGCGCCTGCCATATGGCGGCAAACCAAGCAGGCTTTTGCTGAAGCCAATAGTTTGAAAGCCGATTTGATCCTGATTCACATGAATACTTATGGCGGAACGGTGGTTGATGCCGATTCTATCCGTACCCGCATTCTGAACAGCAAAATCCCGGTGGTAGTTTTTGTCGATAACAATGCCGCATCGGCTGGCGCTCTCATTTCACTGGCCTGCGACCGGATTTATATGCGTACTGGAGCTTCGTTAGGTGCAGCAACTGTTGTGAATCAGACGGGTGAGAAAATGCCCGACAAATACCAATCTTATATGCGCGCTACGATGCGTGCAACAGCTGAATCGCACGGGAAAGATACAATCATTTCGGGACAAGATACTACCTACCGATGGAAGCGCGATCCGCTAATTGCTGAAGCGATGGTTGATGAGCGGGTATATATAAAAGGGGTAATCGACACTGGCAAAATATTGACTTTCACTCCTGCCGAAGCCATGAAAAACGGCTATTGCGAGGGGATCTGCGAAAGTGTTGAAGAAGTGCTGAAGTTGAATCAGATGGAGAATGCCCGTATTGTGGAGTACAAGCCAACCAAGCTCGAGATTTTCCTGGGGTTCATGGTTAACCCGGTTGTTTCCGGAATTTTGATCATGCTGATTTTGGGCGGAATTTATTTTGAAATGCAGGCACCCGGAATCGGGTTTCCGCTTGGAGTTGCCGTTGTGTCAGCGGTCTTATATTTCTCGCCGTTGTACCTCGAAGGTTTGGCTGCCAACTGGGAAATTCTGATGTTCATTGTTGGTTTAATCCTGATAGCGCTTGAAATATTCGTCGTTCCTGGCTTTGGAATTACAGGCATTTCTGGAATTACATTAACCTTTTCAGGATTGGTTTTGAGCCTGATCAAGAATGTCAATTTTTCGTTTGACGAAGTACAAGGCAACGACTTGCTTATTGCTTTGGGAACTGTTTTTCTCGGGTCAGTTGGTGGGATTAGTCTGGCTATTTATCTGAGTCAAAAAATGTTTACCGCCGAAACCGGACGGTTTTCTCACATGTCGCTTAAAGAAGTGATGAGTCTTGAAAGTGGTTATCTGGGTGTTGACCCGGAACTGCTTTTGCTGAAAGGAAAGAGCGGCATGGCAGTTACGACTCTACGACCTTCAGGAAAAATAGATATTGATGGCCAAACCTACGATGCCATGGCCGTGTCGGGAATGATTGACAAGGGAACAAACATCGTGGTCACCAAAGTGGAAGCGGCCCAATTGTATGTAGAAATAGATTAAACGTTTAGTTGATTGAATATTCAGCAGAAATTACCACTCTTACTTTTTTGTATAAATCGTTGGTTCCTGAGGCAAATCCGCCTTCGCCTCCTGAAAGTGATGCAGTACGATCAACAATGGTAAACAAACCCTGATTGGCTTTTTTCAAACTACCCAATTTCGAATCGTTTTCGTTTGCAAATTGTTGAGCTGCTTTACGCGCATTTTGCGTGGCTTCGGTAATCATTTCAGGTTTAATTTCGTTCAGCTTGGTGAAATAAAATTGAAGTGGATTTCCATAATCGCTGTTCGATAAAAATACGCCAACCTGAAGCAATTCACCTGTCATTCTGCTCACTTTTTGCAATAAGTCAACATTGTTACTCCTGATCTGAAAATTCTGTGTTATCAAATATCTGAAAGCATTGCCTTGCTGGAAATTATCGTACTGTTGCGCCTTTTTATCGGTTACCACAATTCCTTCAACCACAATTTCTTCTTGTTTAATCTGGTTCTGAAGCATAAAGGCAATTACTTTATTTTTGGCCTCATCAACAGCTTTGCTTCCTTCCATCAAATCGTTATTTGCCATTCGGGTCTGAATGATCCAGACTGCAAGGTCGGCTTTAACTTCCCGTTCAGCGAAACCTTTAACGCTAACACTCCGGTCTTCCGCCTTAAAACGTTGCAGCGATCTTCCAATAAATAGAGCACTAATACCAAAACTGACGATAAGCGCAATTGAAATAATCCAGATACTTGAAGTTTTCATAAGTTTCCCTTTTTAAAGTTGTATGCGTTGTTTCACATTTCATGCCAGAATTTGAAAAATTCTCTGGCGAATCGCTATTTATTGTTTCCCGAAACGTTTGATCGCATCTTCTATTATAGTGATTGTTGCAGTTGCACCGCATCTGGAGCATCCGGCAGCCTGAACGGCAAGCAATTGATCCAACGTGCGAACACCACCGGCAGCTTTTACTTTTACCTTTGGGCCAACACTTTTTTTCATGAGTTCCAAAATTGGAACAGTCGCTCCAACATAGTTGTAATCGCCATTGGCCTGTTTCACAAATCCAAATCCTGACGAGGTTTTCACATAGTCGGCGCCCACTTCGGTACAAATCTGGCAAAGTTTAACAATGTCAGTTTCTTTGGTCACGTAGTCGGTTTCGAAGATCACTTTTACAATTGCCCCGTTGCGGTGACAAGCATTAGTAACCGATTTAATTTCATCAGTAATATAGGTCCAATCGCCCAGCAAAGCCTTGCCAATGTTGATGACCATATCAATTTCAACTGCTCCGTCTTTGCAGGCAGTTTCGGCTTCAAAAACTTTTACCTCAATTGCCGAATTTCCGGCCGGAAACCCAATGACACAGCCAACCAATACATCGCTTGCTTTCAAGAATTCAACGGCTTGTTTTACGGCGTAAGGTTTTACACACACTGAGGCTACATCGTATTTTCGGGCGACTTCACATTCCCGTTTTAAATCGACATCGGTCATTGTTGGATGAAGGATCGAATGATCTATCATTTTGGCGAGTTGATATACTACTTCGTTCATTAGATTAAATGTTTAGGTTGTTATAGTAATTCCAAAATTTCTGAAATCGATGAAACGGTACTGAAATCGGTTGTTCCTGTTGAATCATGATGGGTTTCGTGTTGCCATATTACTTCAAATGGAACATGAATGGCGCTTGCTCCGATATTGAGAACTGGTAGAATATCGGATTTTACAGAATTACCTACCATCAAAAATTCGCTGGGCTGAATGTCGAGGTGGGAGAGGAGCTTTCTGTAATTGTTCTCGTGTTTGTCGCTCATGATTTCGATGTGGTGGAAATAATTAATCAACTCCGATTTTTGCAACTTCCGCTCCTGATCGAGCAAATCGCCTTTGGTAGCGAGTATCAACTTGTATTTTCTCCGAAGTTTTTGCAGCACATTCTCAACACCGTCGAGTAATTGAATAGGCATATTTAAAAGGGTTTTGCCTATATCTATAATGCGGTTTATTTCTTCTGAAGTAATTTTAGCATCTGTTATTCTGATTGCAGTTTCGACCATTGCTAAAATGAATCCTTTGGCGCCGTAACCATAGATTTCAAGGTTCTGCATTTCAGTTTTGAACAACTCCTTCGATGTTTCAGCTTCATCAAGATAGCATTTCATAATCTGGCAAAACTCCCTTTCTACATCCTGATAAAAAGGTTCGTTTATCCATAGCGTGTCGTCGGCATCGAATCCAATAACTTTAATTGATTGAAGCATTTAGTTAATCGTTTAATTATATATTAGTTTGACTGTCCGGTTTGGCCTTTTTTTTAAGGTATTCGTTGGTGCTGAAATAGGCTTTTGCCATCAAATAGCCGAAAGTAATACCGATTAATGAGCCAGCCAAAACATCACCCGGATAGTGCACTCCATTGTAAATGCGGCTATATGCCACAAGAAATGCCCAAAGGAATAGTCCGTATTTTAAATATCTGAATTTTGAATCGAGTACAAAACAAAGAAAAGTTGCCAACCCAAAAACATTAGCTGCATGTGAGGACGCAAAACCATACAATCCGCCCGGGCCGGCTTTGCTTAGGTAAATTAATCCGGATAGCGACGGCTCATGCGAAGGACGTAAGCGTTGAACGGTATTTTTCAGCAAACCCGAGGCCGTTTGGTCGCAAAGAGTAATCGTCAGAGCCACAAAGACAAGCATCAGAACTCCCTGCATTTTGTACCGTCTGATCATCAGGAAAATAATCAGCAGGTACATCGGGATCCAAATCAATTTATCGCTTAGCCAATACATCATTGGATCAAAAAAAGCATTGTGGCTTCCGTTGATCAGCATAAATAATTGAGTATCTAATTGTTTCAGGTATTCCATCTTGTTTTATCTTTAAGCTTGTAATGTTGATTCTGCTCGCAAAATATGAAAAGCGCAATTGAATCCGGTTATTCAGGTCGCCGGGTCAGATCATATAAAATGTCAACAACATCGTTGACGACTTTTCGGCAAATAATTTTGTGGTGTTTCCGCTCGGCTACATCGGCTTCAGAGGCGTGTTTTTTTAATAATTCAGCACAAATAGTAGTTCCGTGAATATCTTCAAATAAATGATTTAATTCACGAACCTTTTTGTACGAGGCCAGTTTGGTATCCAAGTCTTTTGGATCCGAATTGCCGTAAGTTAAACCAAGTACCATAAATCCGCCAGTTACTGCACCACATTTCTGGCGCAACCGCCCCATTCCGCCGCCAAAGGTCGAAGAAATGAGTTTTGCCGTATTTTCGTTTAAATCTAATTCTTCGGAAAATGCCAGAAGTACCGATTGCGAGCAGGCATATCCTTCGTCGAAGTAGGATAGGGCTTTAGAGATAGTGTTTTCCTTTGTCATAATTTTTTAGTTCATGCCATCCGATCTGAAATCGAGTAATATCTTAATGTTTTCGGCTGGATTCTCGTCAAGTATTTCAAATCCACGCTGGGTTTGCGAGCCATGCAGGATTTGTGAAATTAATGCTTCGGGTTTAAACCTGCCATTTTTTAGGTGTTCAATTGCTTCAGCAAACTCGCCGTGGCTAACCCGCGACGATACAATTTTTGCTTCTTTCCAGATTAGCTCTTTGAATACGATTGGAGCTGGTTCGTTACCCAGACCAAGAACGCAGACTGTTCCGCCTCCGCAGACACTTTGAATACATCCGCGAACCGGATTGATCAAGCCATCAATATCATGGGCATGTCCAACTGCCTCAAAAGCAATGTCAACTCCTTTGCCTTCGGTTTCAGCTTTAATACGTTCCACCGGATTTTCTTTGGAAGCATTAATTGCAATGACATTCTTGTAATATTTTGGGCCAATAGCCAAACGCGATTCTAAAATATCGACCATAAAAACAGTATTGTCGGTAACCGTGCGCACCGCTTCCAGAATGCAAAGGCCAACTTTTCCTGACCCCCAGATTACAATGGTATCGCCTTCCTTTACATTGGCGCGGTTTTTTGCATGACAGCCGATGCTTAGAACTTCGACCAGTGCCACATGTTCATCCGGAATATTCGCCGGAACTTTATACAACATGGATGGCGGTAGAGAAATGAATTGGGCAAATCCGCCATCCGAATCAATGCCAATGAGTTTTAGGCTTGTACATGCCGGATAATGACCTTTTAAACAGGCAGGGCATTTCCCACACCAGATGATCGGATCTGGAGCTACCTTGTCGCCAACAGCCCAGCCTTCAACACCATTGGCTACTTCAACAACCAATCCACCAAATTCATGTCCCATGATCATCGGTGTTTTGGTTCGCGGGTGAAATTCGCCTTTGTGGATGTGCTGATCGCTTCCGCAAATACATCCATAAGTAACCTCAATCAAAACTTCTCCGGGTTTACAGGTCGGTTTTTTCACATCTAACCATTCCACCTTATTGTATTCTGTTAAAACAGCAGCTTTCATACCGTTGGTTTTGTTGTTGTAATTCAAATTAAGTTTTGAAGCCTATAACAAAGATAATGATGCATGGGAGACTGCTATCATAAGTATTATAGTTTTGTTTGGAATTTTCTACAAAAAGCTAAGCTATAAATATGGTCATAAAAAAGCCCCGACCTCTTTCGAGGCGGGGCTTTTTTATATTTTCAGTTGAATTATGCCTGAGAAATAGCAACAGCAACTGCTACACTGGCGCCAACCATTGGGTTGTTACCCATTCCGATCAATCCCATCATTTCAACGTGAGCAGGAACTGAAGAAGAGCCTGCAAACTGAGCATCAGAGTGCATACGTCCCATGGTGTCGGTCATACCGTAAGACGCAGGACCAGCAGCCATGTTGTCGGGATGCAACGTACGGCCTGTTCCGCCGCCTGATGCTACCGAGAAATATTTCTTTCCTTGTTCGATACATTCTTTTTTGTAAGTACCTGCAACAGGGTGTTGGAAACGGGTAGGGTTGGTTGAGTTTCCGGTGATAGAAACGTCAACGCCTTCGCTATGAAGAATAGCAACACCTTCGCGAACATCGTTGGCTCCGTAACAATTTACTTTGGCTTTATCACCTTTTGAGTAAGCGATACGTTCAACTACTTTCAATTCGCTGGTGAAATAGTCAAAATCTGTTTGCACATAAGTGAAACCATTGATACGGGCGATGATTTTAGCGGCATCTTTTCCCAATCCGTTCAGGATAACGCGCAATGGTTCTTTGCGAACGCGGTTGGCAGATTTGGCAAGACCAATTGCGCCTTCAGCGGCAGCAAACGATTCGTGACCAGCTAAGAAAGCGAAACATTTGGTTTCTTCTTTCAGCAACATGGCAGCCAGGTTTCCGTGACCGATACCTACTTTACGATCGTCGGCAACCGATCCGGGAATGCAGAAAGCCTGCAAGCCTTCGCCCAAAGTAGCGGCAATGTCAGCAGCATTGGTTTGTCCTTTTTTGATAGCGATAGCGCCGCCCACGATGTAAGCCCACATGGCGTTTTCGAAAGCGATTGGTTGAATGTCTTTTACAATTTTGTAAACATCCACGCCTTTGTCTTCGCAAATTTTTCTGGCTTCTTCACATGAAGAAATGCCGTAAGAATTCAACACTTTATTGATCTGGTTGATCCTTCTGTCGTAACTTTCAAATAATGGCATATCTGTTTCTCCTTATTCTTTACGTGGGTCAATTACTTTCACTGCATCTTCCATACGGCCATATTTGCCTGAAGCTTTTGTTAAAGCCTCGTTGGCATCCATACCGGTTTTGATCATGTCCATCATGCGGCCAAGGCTTACGAATTCGTAACCAATGATCTCGCTTGATTCGCTCAAACCGATTTTAGTGATGTAACCTTCAGCCATTTCGAGGTAACGAGGGCCTTTTGCAACAGTTCCGTACAAAGTACCGGTTACACCGCGCAAACCTTTACCTAAATCTTCCAGGCCGGCGCCAATTGGCAGACCGCCTTCAGAAAAAGCTGTTTGGGTACGTCCGTAAACAATTTGTAAGAACAATTCGCGCATAGCGGTGTTGATCGCGTCGCAAACCAAGTCGGTGTTCAACGCTTCCAGAATGGTTTTTCCGGGAAGGATTTCAGAAGCCATAGCAGCCGAGTGGGTCATACCGGTACAACCGATTGTTTCAACCAATGCTTCCTGAATGATACCTTCTTTCACGTTCAGTGTCAGCTTGCAAGCTCCTTGTTGAGGTGCACACCAGCCAACTCCGTGGGTCAATCCCGAGATGTCTTTTACTTCTTTGGCTTTTACCCAACGTCCTTCTTCAGGAATTGGAGCCGGGCCATGATTCGCTCCCTGAGCGACACAAATCATGCCTGCAACTTCATGTGTAAAACTCATATAGTCTAATTTTTAATTTGAAATATATTGAGAACTCAATTTTTTATTAATACTTATAATTCATGTCCGTCAGCTAAAGCAGACGGCAAAGGATAACACTTCGATTGTAGTTTAACGCTTGCAACAGCTTTTTACTGAAAATTGCGACTGATTACTCTACATCCCGAACATCCTTTTTTCTCCTGTTTTATACAGCAATACATTCGTCTTTTCCAGCGTTACCAAACATCCGTATTTCATCGTTTCGAGCTGTGGACGGATTGTTTCGTAAAACGAATTGATTTTATCTTCTTCGTCAACCAATTCAACTACCAATGGCACTTTGTCGCTCACTTCCCAGAATTTGTAGGAATGGATGACTGAACTTGCCCCGAAACCCATAATACCTTTTGTTACGGTAGCTCCGGCAATTCCTTTCTTTTTCGCCTGAAATACTATGTATTCATATAAAGGCTCTTGATTGATCTGGTCGGTTGAACCAATAAAAAACTTTAATACACATGCTACTGTATTGTTTTCCATATTAGGTTAGTTTAATGATGAAACGTCCGGCGTAAACAGCCATTAATCCAATAAATACACTGAGCGAAGTATATAATGCAAAACGAATCCATTCCTGCTCGCGACCTAACAAAAAGGCATCATTTGAAAAGCTTGAGAATGTGGTAAAGCCGCCACATATTCCTACTGCAAGGAACAGTCGGATGTCGGCGCTTAAGAAATCGCCTTTTTCGGAAATGCCATAAATTAAACCAATAAGCAGACATCCAACAATATTAACGATAAACGTACTCCATGGGAAAACAGAAGTAACATTAACTTGAAAGTAGCGGGAAATGAGAAAACGAGCAACCGTACCGATGAATCCACCTAGTCCAACAATCAAAATAGATTTTACCATAAAATTACGTTCTAAATAACTTATTCATTGGTAGATGTCATCAGCCTGAACTTGCGTTACGGCGGTTAAAGGCAGACCTCATTGCCGACCACAAATATAATTATTCGAAAAGATTGTGCCTGATCCTGGATGTGGAAATACGATGGGAGTAAGTAAAATTGATAAAGAATTCATATTCATCAGCGGATGTTTTTTTTTATCCTTTGATGAAAGATAAGGCTAGTGATGTTGAAATGAAATCAGGTAATCAGGAAAAAATAGACTGATCGTTTATTCTAGTTCGGGTGGATGAGTTACTCGATTTGTTGAGAAGGACATTCAGTAGAAATAATTGCCAATAAACTTTCAAATTCGGGTTAGATCGTAGCGAAAAATCGATTAAACATGACGAGTAAAACTAATTCAAATAGCAGGATCGAAATTGTAGTCGATAATCTCAGAAACAATTCAAATGATACTTGAATTTTAAAGTTTTACGCTCATGTTGAAAATGTTGCAATCGATATTTTATATTTTTTTTGCGCCAATCCTTGCAAAATAACGACTTCTAGCTTCTTTAGGGTCAGCTCCGACTGCGATATAAATTCTTGTTTTGACATCAATAATTACTTCTTGTAACTTGGTCAAATCAGGAGTAGTAAAACTCGGTTGTTTCTTTTCGAACATTTTAATTTCTTTCTATTAATGAATACTACACACATTTAGAATAAACCTATTCTGGTATCAGTACCTGGGAAATAAGGCCTGATCTCATTTTTGCTGGTATAAAACGGATTATTTATCTTTTAGAAAAGACCACGTATTAAGATCTATATGCACAAACGTGAAAACTTCAGAAAAGTTGTAAAAAATCAAAGGTACTATTTAAAATGGTGTTACCATCTCTTGAGTTGTAAATACAACAATCATTTGATGTTGCGGCTTGTGATCTTATTTTTCAGGGACAAAGCTGTTAATCGATCGAAAACACGCAAAAAAAAGGGAATCCAAGGACTCCCAATTTTTAAATGATATTTTCTAAAATTTAGCATTTAGTTAAGCTTCAAAGTTCCCACTTCTCGATACCTGAATGCCATATTTTTTTAATCTTCTTATCAATGAATCTCGCGTGATTCCTAATAATTCGGCTGTTTTATTTTGATTGTAGTTTTTTTCTATAAGTGCCAGACGAATTAGATTTAATTCATTTTCTTCCAAGTTATAATTGATTTTTGCCTGCGGCGAATCTGTCTTATTGGAGGTATTAGTCATGAAATCACTTTCCGACAAGTATTCATTTTTGCATAAGATCAGGGCTCTTTCAACCATATTTTTTAACTCTCTTACATTTCCAGGGAAAGAATAATTCTTTAAAAAGCTAATGGTCGTCTTTTCTATTTTAGGTGTAGGTTTATTTAGTTTTCGGGCAAACTCCGAAGCAAAATGATTGAGAAGCGGTTCAATATCTTCAATTCGCTCGCGCAATGGTGGAATTTTGATGTGAATCGTGTTTAGCCGATGTAACAGGTCTAACCTGAACTTTTTTTCTTCGATTAATTGGTTAATGTCGTGGTTTGTCGCGGCGATTATTCTAAAATCGGTAGCAATTGGTTCTGTTTCGCCTACCCGGGTTATCGTTTTTTCTTCGATGGCTCTTAATATTTTGGCCTGAAGATTAATCGGCATATCGGCGATTTCATCCAGGAATAGAGTGCCTTGATTACTAACCTCAAAAAATCCTTTTTTGTCGACAATTGCTCCAGTAAATGAACCTTTCTTATGGCCAAAGAATTCACTTTCTAAAAGAGAATCTGTTATGGCACTGCTGTTTACTGCGCAGAAAATATTGTCTTTCCTGCTACTTTCGTAATGAATGATGCGCGCAACATTTTCCTTGCCAGTTCCACTTTCTCCGGTAATTAGTACACTTGTATCTCTGTATTTAGAGGCAGTCATGGCCAATTCCAGAATATCCTTGATTTGTTGACTTTCGCCAATGAAATCGCGCTTGATCTTTTCTTGCAGGTTTTTGAAATAAGCGAGGTCTTTTCCTCCATATTTTTTATGACTCGTTGAAGATCTAAAAATTTGCGAGTTCTTTGGATGGCTATTTGTATGTCAGTATGTCGAAATGGCTTTTTAAGGTAATCAATGGCTCCGTTTCTTAATGCTGTAATTACGGTTTCCATGTCGCCATGAGCAGAAACAATAATGACTTCCAATTTAGGATAACTTTGCTTAACCTCTTTTAAAATATCCAGCCCGCTGATTCCTTTTAACCGAACATCCAGAATAAGCAAGTCAATATCCTGACTTTTCAATATTGCCCGGCCTTTGTGTACATTGTTGGCTGTAAATGAGATGTATCCCTGATTGAGAAGAAATTCTTCAATCTCTTCAGTGAAATTGATCTCGTCATCAATAACAAGCACTTTCATTTGAGCATTTAATTGATGATTTTCGGGTTTTCCAGTAGTATTAAACATGACTGAAAGTGTTTTTTTTATTCATGAAATCTTGAATTGGAATTTTCAATGCTATGATTGTTCCTGTTTTAGGATTGCTTTGAATTTCAATTTCGCCACCTAATTCCTTTATAATGCCATATGAAATTGATAATCCCAAGCCGGTACCTTTCCCGGGCTCTTTGGTTGTAAAGAATGGTAGCAATACTTTATCAATATTTTCCTGAGAAATGCCTATTCCATTATCTTTAATCTCAACGAGAATAATATTGTTCTGTAAAGCGGTTGAAATCTCAACTCGCTTTTTGAATTTGCCGCAATTTCTTTTTTTCTTCTCTTCTATTGCATCTTTCGCATTGACAAGCATGTTTAGTATAACTTGTTCGAACCGGTATGCATTTCCGGATAAAGTTGGTATATTTTTGAATGGATGAAAAGTCAGATCAATTTCTTTATGCGAGAATTGCTCGGAAATCATTGATATACAGTTTTGAATGCTTGCATTGATTTCAAAATCTGCTTGAACAAAGTCATCCTGATCTCTGGAAAAAGTTCTCACATGATCTATTATTTTCCTGATCCTGGTGATGTTGTCAAAAACCTTATTAATTTTTGTTTTAAGATAATCTTCGGTTATTGTTTTGGCATCAATAGAATAAACAATGTTGTCAATAATCAATGAAATGGTATTTAGCGGCTGGTTTATTTCATGTGCCATTCCAGTTGCTAATTCTCCGATTCCAGTCATTCGTTCTGTATGTCGTAACTGTTTTTCGATTAGTTTCCTTTCCGAAATATCTCTGATGACTGACATAAATGCTTTTATTTCACCGTCATTCCCTTTTATCTGTGTTGTGCTTATTTCTCCAAAAAACTCGGTCTGATCAATCCTTTTTAGTGCGATTTCAAAATTCTGAATCATTCCATGCGTCAATGTTGTTTTACAGATTTTTGTTAAATCATCTTGCGACTTTTCTGGAATAAAATTCATAAAATGCATACCTTCAATTACAGTTTTACAACCAGCTAATTCTTTTGCTACATCTGAGGCCTCTATTATCTTTCCCTCTAAGTCAGTAATGATTATTCCATCCGGAGAAGTCTTTAGCAATGAGTGATACAATTCCTCAGACTCGATCAGAGCCATTTGAGCTTCTTTCAGTTCAGTAATATCAGTCATTGAGAGCAAACATTTTTGATTTTCATCAATCATTGCACCTTTAAGATATACATAAACCGATTTTCCTGAAGTTGGCTTTAGCTTTACTTCACATCCAGTATGTTCTTTATTTTCAAATACATTACCTAGAAATTTCTTCAGCGTGCTATGCGATTCTCTTGCTACGAATTCTTTTAAGTTAAGATCAATTAACTTATTAAATTCATTTCCCAAAAGCTTTGAACCTATAAGGTTTATTTCCAGAATACTTCCTTTAACATTTATTGTGCAATAGCCAATTGGCGCTAAATCATATAGTTTGAAATATTTTTTTCTTGATTCTTCTGTTTCAGTTTGAGCAAGCCGTAAAGCCTCATTCTGCAACTTCATTTCAATCTGTTTCTTCTCAAGTTCAATTTTAGATTCTTGCAATGATTCTTTGCTTGCTATCAGGTTCCTTTTTTGTCGGTCCAGTTCAAGAAATATTCTCACCTTGCTGATGAATATCGTTTTATTTACTGGCTTTGTAAGATAATCGATGGCTCCATTATCATAGCCTTTAAACATCTGAATTTCATCTGAAGAATATGCTGTCAGAAAGATTATAGGTAATAAATCTCTGTTCGGTAAATTCCTTATGTTACCAGCAAGTTCAAAACCATCCATTTCTGGCATTTGTATATCAAGAACGGCCAGCGCAAAATTATTTTCATTTAAAAGTGAAAGAGCTTCTTTCCCCGAAGTTGCAAGGTAAATATTGGCATCAACATCTTTCAATATCGTTTTTAATACCGATAAATAAAAGGAGTTGTCGTCGACTATTAAAATTTTCGAAATTTCGTTATTTAACATGATATTGATTGAGTGGGAGAAGTCTCATTTGTAAAAATATATAAATATTATCGCAAATTATTTCAAA
Organism: Aquipluma nitroreducens; assembly: GCF_009689585.1. Lineage (GTDB taxonomy): Bacteria > Bacteroidota > Bacteroidia > Bacteroidales > Prolixibacteraceae > Aquipluma > Aquipluma nitroreducens. The sequence continues at coordinate 5,332,960 of NZ_AP018694.1, forward strand.
AGATGAAATAGACTCAATTATTTATGAATGCACAGAAGAACTCGTGTGATACATTTGTCAATTTTCATTTGGCAGCGAAAAAAAGAACTTACTTCCTTTTCCTGGTTCGCTTTCAACCCAAATTTTTCCCTTATGCATTTCTATAAAATCGTTACACAAGATTAATCCCAATCCACTTCCTTTTTCGTTGGCGGTGCCTGGAATTGAGACTTTTTGATTTATATGGAAGAGTTTTCTTTTCGTTTCTGAATTCATACCTATGCCATTATCGGCAATAATGATTTCAGTTTGATTGTTTAATGAATGAGCACTTATGGTTATGATTCCTTGAGGGTTTGAATATTTGATTGCGTTACTTATTAAATTCCTAAAGATTGAGGTCAGCATTTTTGTATCCGCAAATATCTCAAATTCGCTTGGTATAGCGCAATTTAGCTTTAATTGTTTAAGAAATAGAACCGATTCTAAATTTTCTGAAACATAATTAATAATTGGACATAGTTTTTGTTGTTTTGGTTGAAAAGGTATTGTGCCAGTTTGCACTTTTGACCATTCCAATAAATCATCTAATAATTTAAGTGTTCTATTCGCATCGTCCTCAATGAGACTTAAATAGTTTTTTCTTTCACTGTCACTAAATTCCTCATATTGAATTAGTAATATGTCTAAAAATTCGATAATGCTGTTGAATGGACTTCGCAAATCATGGGCAATAATAGAAAAGAATTTGTTCTTGGTTTCAATTAATTCTTTCAATTTATTTTCTTTTTCAGACAAATTGACTACTAACTTTTGGAATCTTTCTTCGCCTACGATCACGGTTTCTTCCGCTTTCTTGCGGGATGTTATATCATTAATAATCATTTGAACTGCCGGGAAACCGTTGTGCGTAGTTCTGATTAATTTAATTTCAGCATCAAATTCATGACCATTTGTTCGAAGCAACTTTTCTTCAAATGTCGTTTCAATTTGACCAAGCGTAACCGATTTATTTTTTTTTATATAATTCTTCCGCGATCTTGGTGGTATAATCTTGTTAATCCTCATTCCTTTAACTTGAAGTGGTGATTTTTCTTCAAGCATTTGACGACCTGCCTGATTTATAAATTCAAATCTGTTGTTTTGAATTATAGCAATTAATGAAGGATAGCTTTCTATCAAACTGGCGAATTGTTCTTCTTTTTGTTTGAAGTTTTCTTCAGCAAGTTTATATCTTGTGATATCTTGAATTGTTCCGTATGACCGAATCGGATTGCCCTCAATGTCAAAATCGCTACTACAAATTTCATTGATCCATTTAATTCGCCCATCATTGAAACGTAGCCGATAGTTGATTTCAATAGGTTTTCTGCTTGTTTTTAATTCTTCCTGTGCCCGAATCTTTATTTGGCGGTCGTCTGGATGCACAACTTCGAGATAATTTGAAAAACTGGCGCCATATTTTCTCGCATCAAGCTCAAGAGTTTCAAATATTTCATCCGACCATATGAGTTTATTGTATTCATGGTCGAGAAACCACCGAGCCATGTGAGCATTGATCTGTGCCCTTTCCAGAAATTTTAAATGGATTTCTTCATCCCGTGGATATGCATATATAATTTCATAGGGATCATTCAATTCTTCATTGATAATATTGGAAATTGATGACTTTGACTCTGTCTTTTTCATCTGTCAATTATTCGTTTTTCAATAACCATATGAAACTTGCCCAAATGGACATCATCTAGCGCCAAGTATGTTTCCTCAGGACTCGTTTTATGAGCTTTTGTTTTTAATACGCCAGTTTTGTAAAATAGATTCACCTAACATGATTAAATAACTCTTGACACTAAAAAATGTTTGATATTGAAAATCAGAAAATTGAAGGATAAGTGTGAATAGATTTAGTTTATCTTTCCGTAATTGCCATGAAGAGGATTTTTTTGCTGAATGTTTACAAAATAAGGAAATGATACCACCAATACTCTAGATTGAAAGATTTGTGATACAAAATAGGCAGAAATAATTACCCGAATTTCTAAAGTTTTGATTGATCAATAATCCTATAATTCTTTAGGTTTTCAACATTTGCAATTACTGGTTCCTGAATGAACTTTTTATATAGAATTTGGGTCGAAAGAATTCCAACAATTGCCATCTGATCAATTTCGGATATTAATCCATGGGTTTCAATTTTTGCAAGTAAGTTTTTTACTTTTTCAGGATTGAAAATGCCATATGTCCTTAATGATTCGTCTGAAAGCATATCTTTTAAATAGCTTGTTGACTTCTGAGTAATAAGGTTGCTAATTGGTGCACGATATGCTTGTTTTGACCTACTCGTAATGGAGTCTGGAATCTTACCAATGCTTAATTTCTTAAGAATAAATTTTTCATTTAAGCCATTAAGTTTGTAATTATCTGGCAGCTGATTGCAGAATTCGATAACCCGATAATCTAAAAATGGATAGCGTCCTTCTACTGAATTCCCCATTGCCATCCGATCGCCTTGAGAGGATAACAAATATCCGGACATGAAAATATTAGCTTCAAGAAATTGAGACTTTGAGAGATCACTCCAAGTTCCGAAATTTTCAGGGAGATTATTATAGACAATGTTTATTGGATCGCTCTTATCCAAAGACGGGGCAAAATCGTCTGTAAAAAATGATTTTAGTCTACTGGTATTGTGCCAACGGAGTAGATGAGAATAAAGTGGATCTTCTGTTTCTTTCAATTTATATCCAAAAAACATTTTTAAAGCCAGATCTGGAGAATCTTTCAAGAGTGGAATATACGGATAAAGTTTTGTCAGGAGTTTTGGTCGGGCAGTCGAATTCGGTTCGTTTGCCCAAAACCTTCTGATTTTTGCTTCCTTGAATATATTGTAACCACCTAAGAATTCATCAGCACCCTCGCCGGTTATTACGACTTTAATGTTGCTTTCCCTTACCTTTTTTGACAACAAAAACATTGGGGTAGGAGAGGTTCTCAGAATCGGAAATTCAGTATGCCAGATTGTTTCTGCAAAATTTTCGGCCAGTTCTTCCGAAGTACACGAAAATGCAGTATGATTTGTTCCAAAAAACTTAGCCGCCTCTAGCTGAAATGCTGTTTCATCGTATGTTTTATCGGTAAATCCAATCGAAAAAGTGTTTAAAATATTTGAGTCAATATCCTTAATGTAAGCAGTTGTAACGCTTGAATCCAGGCCACCACTTAAATATGCACCTACCGGAACATCAGCTCTCAGTCTAATCTTTACTGCGTCATGTAGTAATTCATCAAGTTCTTCAATTGATTCGGAGAAACTTCTGTCTTGAGCTTCCTTACCGGAAGTAAAATTCATGTTCCAATACTTTTGAATTTGAATACCATTTGAATTTACTTTCATGAAATGACCTGGCTGCAGCTCAACGATATTTTTGAATGGAGTTTTAGGCGCAAGTGTGGTCCAGAATGTAAAAATCTGGGCGAGACTTTCCTGATCAAGGGATCTTTCAATCTGGTTAAGCGTAAAAAGTCCTTTAATTTCAGAACAAAATGCAAAGGTTTTATTTTGTGACCAATAGAATAATGGCCGGATTCCAACTCTGTCACGAGCCAAAAACATTTCTTTTTTATTCCTATCCCAAATGCAGAAAGCAAATTGACCATTAAATTGTGTCAGGCATTCTGAGCCATATTTGGCATACATCTGAATTACAACTTCAGTATCACAGTTGGTTTTAAACCTGACTCCAGTGCTCTCTAGCTTTAACTTTAATTCAAGATAATTAAATATTTCGCCATTATAAACGATCCAATATCTTCCTGTTTCATCGCACATGGGTTGTTGTCCTGACGAAAGGTCAATAATGCTTAAACGAACATTTCCAATTCCCAGATTTTCATCGAGATAAACTCCACTTTCATCAGGTCCTCTGTGGTTTATCATCGAAAGCATCTTCTTTACGTTTTGCTCTGTAGAAGGCTCTTTTGATGAATGGTAATTATATATTCCGGCAATTCCGCACATTGAAAATGAGTTTAGATTTATTGTTTAACGGTTTGCACTGACCCTTCTAGCTTTTAATACCCGAATATTTCCATGCTCATCGCAGATTTCAGTGACCTCTCCATAGTTAACATTTGAACGAAGTTTTTTGCCTAGATATTCGCCCTGTCCTAATCCACATTCAAAAATAAGGTATCCATTGTTGCACAAATATTCCGGAGAGATTGAAATAAGTTTGTTGAAAATTGATAATCCAAATGGTCCTGCATCAAATGCTTCTGATGGCTCATGTTCAGCGATTTCTTTTGCCATTTGCTTTACTTTTACTGTTGAAATGTATGGTGGAGCGCTAACTATAATATCTACCTTATTTTTTATTTCCATCGATTCAAAGGGGTCAAACATATCAGAATTGTAAAAGGAAACCCGACTCTCCAGTTTAAAATGTTTTGCATTTATAATCGCAGCTTCAATTGCTGGCTTGTAAATGTCTGATCCTAATATTATTGTGTCTTTACAGTAATTCGCAATAGCAAGGGCAACGGTTCCAATTCCGGTGCATAAATCAATTACACTGACTTTTGATTGCGTTGAATAATCTTTTAATACTAATTTGATTGCCGTTTCAGCTAAAAGCTCAGTTTCTTTTCTGGGAATATAAAGCCCTTTGTTTACAATATAATCCAAGCCCATGAAATTCTGTCTTTCGGTCAAATGAGCAAGTGGAACTCCTTGTAATCTGCACTTAATTAACTCATCAAGATCACTAATTTGATTAGGCTCCAGAATTGGTAAGTCAAGTTTAATGGCTTTAATTGGTGAAACTCTATTCCCAGCTACAGTATGCCACAACGCGTATAGAGTATTTAAAGCATTTTCCTCACTTTTATCAGTCAGAATGCTTAATTGGCTCTCAAGTTCAGTTAAATATTTTTGAAATAGGACTTCTTGTTTCATCTCTATATCTCTTTAATTTTCCAATGATATTGGCAAGCCCTCTATTTGTACTGTTGTTTTTGAATAGGTATGCTTTTGAATAAGCTTCCCATCCTTAAAGTACAAAATATCAACTCCATGTCTTATTTCATTCTTCCCCTTGTAGTTAGTCAAGTGGGATGGCCATTCCAACTTCCACATAAATATCATTCTTTGCTCTTCCGCATCAAAGGAAACGCCTTCCTCAGTAAATATGAAATTTCCATGATTAATAAACCACAACATCCAAGCCTTTTTCAGTGCTCTTTTACCAATAACCGTTGCACCCGTCCAATTTTCAAAAATAACATCTTCATGAAATAAATTCATAACTCTTTCTAGGTCATGGTCATTCCATGCCATGAGCCATTCATTAAAAAGGGTCACTGCTTCAGTCTTTGAAAGATTCATTTTCCTTGATTTAAAACTACAATTTATTGACTTATGAGCTTTTTTAATTCTGATTTGTCAAACTTTCCATTGCTGCTTTTGGGCATCTCTGAGAGTAAAATAATTTTCTGTGGTACCATAAAAGGTTCAAGTTGAGCCATACATTCCTGTTGGATCTCCCTTTCTTGAATTGTTATTTGATCGTGCGTGGTTATGAAAGCAACGATAGATTCACCTAAAATCACATCTGGAAATCCCAGTACCACAACTTCTTTTATTCCAGCTATTTTGTATATGATATTTTCAACTTCAACAGGACTTACTTTTTCACCTCTTGTTTTGATAATGTCATCATTTCTTCCAAGAAAATATAAAAATCCTTCCTCATCCATCTTAAACAAATCATGCGCACATAAAACCCGTTCGCCTGGGATTAATCCGGGCTTCAGCATCATATTGCTTAACTCTTCATTATTCCAATAACCAGCCATTACATGAGGACCACGCACATGCAGAATTCCAGTCTCTCCTGGACCAACCCGATTCCCTTCAGGAGATAAAAGAAAAACCTCGGTGCCAGGTATCGCTTTGCCAACAGAATTTGGCTTTTCATCGTTTAATTCAGGCTCCAAATAGCAAACCCTTTTACATTCAGTTAGCCCGTACATTTTAAAGATGAGAGCATTGGGGAATATTTTCTTCAGGTCGGCAATAAATTCTTCAGGAAGTGCAGCTGCTGTATTTGTGATCTTTTCGACACAGTCGAAAGTTAGTCCTGTTTTTTTATGAGTTGCAATCATCATCGCATAAATTGATGGAACTCCAGGAAAGACTGTCGGTTTTAGTTTTTCTATCTGCCTGAATATTGTTGGTGGAAAATTGAATGAGTGTTCAATAATTAATGTTCCACCAATAGTGATTGCCATAATTAGCTGATAAAGTCCATAATCGAATGCCAATGGTAAAACAAGCATAATTCGTTCGTTTTCAGTTAATCTTAAATATTCGATTAGACTCCATGATGTGAAAACCATAGACTGATGCGTCATCATTACGCCTTTTGGAAATCCGGTACTACCCGAGGTGTAGATCAGCGCTGCCAGATCATTTGGAATTATCTTTGGTAGATTTGCAATTTCACTACTGGAAATGATTTCTTCAAAGTTTGTAAACTCAAATGCTGAATCATTTGTAAGGACCTCACCTTCTGTCAAGATTAATTCATTTATCTCATTTAATTCTTTAATTGCAAGAAATAATTCGGGATGGAGATTACCACTAGAGATTACAATTTTAGAACCACTATCTTTTAAAATGTAATTGAGTTTATTTGCTTTTGTTTGGGGATTTATGACCAGAAAAACGCCACCAGCAAGAGTTATACCGTATATTGAAACGATAGATTGCCATGAGTTATTCATGTATATCGCAATACGGTCGCCTTTTTCAATCCCCGTATTTACCAAATGAAATGCCAAGTTTTTTGCACACTCAGTTAATTCCTCGTACGAATACTCCTTCTCTTTAAAAATAGCTGCTGTTTTTAAAGGGTGATTTAAACAGGAGAACTCCAAGGCCTCTCCTAATAAACGTTGTGGTCTTGAATTCATAAGATTGGCAATTAAGTTTTAAATGTAATAATCTTGCTGTATCGAATTGGTTTCGCAATCTATAATCATTCCAAGCTTTATTGAGGTAGTATCTAATATCAGAGTACGCTGAAACAGATCAGTCAATAACCGGATACCAAATAACTAGAAAACTATTTATTGGCATTCGTATTTAATTTCCGGAAAACAAAATCTGAAATTGCATTAATTGACTCAAAGTTTGCTTCAAGGAGCTCATTGTCGTCTGTCGTGATTGAGAAATTATCTTCAATAAAACCAATGATCGAAATAAAACCCATTGAATCCATTATCCCCTGAGCAAAAATGAGTGTGTCATTATTAACTTGATCAGTTGAAACGTATGAAGTTTTAAGAATAAACTGTTTAATTTGTTCCTGAATTTGAAAAATATCTACCATAAATCCTTTTATTTAATTTAACAATTTTTTGCCTGAAAATGTTTTTGCTTTTCCAATTATTAAGTAATGAGAAAGAAACAATGTCGTGTTCGCTTTATTAACAACCCCTAAATCCCCTAAAGGGGACTTGTCTCAGCTACAGTCGATTGCGATGTTTGTGATCAAAGCCCCTTCAGGGGTTTGGGGTGAAAAGAAAGACGACAATATAGATTTTGCAGAACTTAAGTCTTATTCATATGGAATAATAATACGAAATCGAGCAAATCTATTATTGTCAAATTTAAATTTAATTACTGAAATTAAATCGTTTCAACCCTTTTTACTTGTTAAATTATCAATAAGTTATTGGAGCCATTCTTAAATATTCTGTTGTTTTTTTCTTTCGGATTAAATTATTGTAAATATGTCTGATTTCTTCTTTCGTTTTTCCCAAGACCTTTCCGACTTCTTCTTCTGGAACTCCATTTTCTAATCCATACCATATGAGATCCATTTCAAGATATGGCATTTGAAAGAAGAACTCTTCCTGAGTTTGTTCAGCAGAATAGGTGTCGGAAGTAGGTGTGCGTTTAATGATTTCTTCAGGAATTCCTAAATGTTCAGCTAATTGGTAAACTTGAGATTTGTAGAGATGTGCAATAGGCATTATGTCAGCTCCACCATCTCCATTCTTAACAAAAAAACCTTGTTCAACTTCATGTTTGTTTGGTGTGCCAATCATGGCAAAATGCAATCGTTCAGCATGGTAATAGAGCATTGACATCCGGCAGCGTTGCTTGAAATTGGATGCTGCAACAATTTGTAGATATTCCTTAATTGGTAATATTTTGCTTTTTGCTTTTCCATCTGAACCTATGATTGTAAGCGAAAAAACAGGCGGTAAAAATTGATTCAATCCACTTTGGTTGATTCCTATTTTCATTTTAAAATCGTTGGGATTATATTCTGGAAAAATAGCAGTTACAGCTTCATCTCTTCGACGATAACATCCGAATCCGTCTAAAGCTCTGGTTATCTCTTCCTCCAAAGTTTTAATATTTAATTTACCTGCCAGTTTTAAGGCAAATTCTTTGCTTTCAGGACTTGAGTCTTTTTCTGGCAGCATAATACCTATAACATTTTCTGAACCGATTGCTTTTACTGTCAATGCCAGAGTTACCGACGAGTCAATTCCTCCACTGATTCCAATAACGGCACCCTTACGTTTTAGTACTACCAGGATATCATCTTTTAATCTTCTGGAGATTCGATCTGCTTCAGCTTCCACATTCTCAAATTTTAATATGTCTTTTGAAAATGGAATTGTTATTCTTGGTTCCATTGTATTTAATTGTTTTTTTTGATTAGCGTTCATTTGATTTGTATTGTTTGAAAAGCCCTAAAGTGTACAGCTACTGTACAGGCATTGTATAAGCATCGTGATGGAATTTTAGTAATTAAGGCAAATAAATATTTGAAAATAATACTAAAATTGTATGGTCGGATTTTCAATTCCACCGAGAGGTGGTTTATGCCTTGAAAAACGATTTCACGCGGACGAATTTATTATCTAAATTCTAACCGTTGACTGAAGCCAAAGGCGAAGGATAGTTTTTCAAATTAGTGGGTTAATGGCTTTTGCCCTGAAAAACGAATTCACGCTGACAATTTTATTATCTGTATTCTAACCGTTGGCTGAAGCCAACGGCAAAGAACAAAAATGTTGTCAGAATCTATTGTTATGCAAATTCTTATTTAATTGCTTTAATGAGTAGGTGTTCATAATCATTCACATTTGTTGAAATGTTTTTTACAAATCGCTGTGTAACGCGAATTGTGAATTTTTATGTTGTATGGAATAGAGATTTGGATTGTATGCTGATAATCAATCGATTGACTGTTCTTATGTCAGAGGTGTTCGTGTGGTCTTCAATGAAATCTTAGCGTTCGCAAAGATACAAACTTTGGGATTAAAAATAAGATCATAAATAATCGAATAAGCAGAAATTTTGAACAAGTTTTATTAAATATCATGTTGATAACTATTTCGTAACAGGTTGCTGTATAGCCTCCTTAATTTATAATTTTGTGTTAATCTGTTGATTTGGATTTTTAATTTTATAACATGATGAGATCGCAATTAATGGCATTAAAATCCAAGCCCGAGCAACGTTTTTGCAGTGAGATAATGGTCTTGTTTTTTTATTTATTCATTTTTAATTTTTTTTTAACATGGCAAAGACAAAAAGCCTGTTGACTGCTGGCCTTAGAGGCACAGTGGGCGGAACTTTAGTGTTTCGCAGATTAAATGGGGAAACCGTTGTAGCTGCGGCTCCGGTTCCCAGTAGTAAAAAATCTTCTGAAGGCCAGGTGATGCAGCGAGAGCGGTTTCGATTGGCTTCCCTCTATGCCAAACGTGCATTTAATGATCCGGAGTTGCGAGTTGAATATGAGCTTGTGGCGAAAGTGAAGAAATTGCCCTCTGCAAGTGCGGCTGCTATTGCTGATTATTTCCGTTCTCCGGAAATAATGAATGCAAAAATAAGCACCGATCAATCGGGAATCGTAATCGTTGAAGTGGTTGTAGTCGATTACCTTAGGGTAAAATCGGTAACAATCTCGGTTAATGCTCCTGATGGCTCGGTGCTTGAGTCTGGAAACGGTGTTTTAGGCATCGACAATCAAACATGAACTTATCAGGTTCAGAATTCGTCAAATTTGGTCTCTGAAACCAGATTTGACATTACTGCAACTGATTTGCCAGGAAATGTAACTACCCAAAGCCTATCTTATCAGGATTAGGAGTTGCATGATTCATAAGTAGGAGGGGAGTAGCGCTAACTACTTCCCTCTTTTTTGGATGTTGTCAGCACATAAAAGAACTATTTCCTGCCCGAAGTTATAGAAACGCCATCAATTAAGCAAATTTAAAAGTTTAATATTTTCGATTGTTATTCTTGATTTACTGATCCATTTAGATCAATAAATCATTTGGAATTATTTATTGAAACTCGTTGTGCGATTGAAAATAATTAATAAAACATTGTCAAAAAAGTTGTGCATTATATTGATATTCAATATATTAGTAGAAAACAAACGCCAATTCATTATTCTACTTATGCACAACCTGAAGGCAAATTTCGACAAGTTTATTGGTTTAACCAAATCGTTCTTTTCTGATCGGATTAATGAGTTTGACAACTTTCAAAACTACCCAAGAAATCCAAAAATGTCAGATTGTCAAATAATTGCATTAGCTCTAACTGCAGAATCTATTGGCATTGACTCTGAAAGTTACTTCTTTGGTAAACTTAAGTCAGATTATACCAGCGATTTTCCAAACCTGATCGACCGTTCTAATTTTAATCGCAGACATAAGCGGCTTTATCCCTGGATTTCTGCCTTTAATCAGGGCTTATCAAACATTCTAAACCAAGGAGAAGATACTTACATTGTTGATTCTATTCCTGTTCCAGTTTGTCAAATAGCCCGGGAGAAACGAAGCAAAATTTGCAGGGAGAACTTTGAAACAGCACCAGATAAAGGTTATTCTGCTGTTAGCAAGTCCTATTATTACGGCTACAAATTACATCTTGTAACTTCTGTTCGAGGTGTATTTTCAAGCATGGACATGAGTAAAGCAAGCGTTCACGATGTTTATTATTTGACTGATGTTAAACACTCTCTATTAAGCAATTGCAGGCTCATTGGAGACAAAGGATATCTATCAAAAGAACATCAATTGGATTTGTTTTCATCGTGCAATATTCGATTAGAAACACCCAAAAGAAGCAATCAAAAAGGCAAAGAACCTTTTGCGTACATTTTTAAAAAGTCAAGAAAACGAATCGAAACACTATTCTCTCAACTATGCGATCAATTTATGCTCAAGCGTAACTATGCAAAATCAAACCTGGGCATTTCGGTTCGTATTTTATCAAAAATTACAGCAGTGACAGTGCTTCAATATTTTAACTTTTTAAACAACAAACCCTTGAATAAACTTAAGTATGCTCTCGCATCTTAATCGCACAACGGGTTTATTGAAATTTTTTCTTTGTTTCGTCAAATTCTGGTTCTGAGAATTGGATGATTATTCATTTTTGTGATAACGAATTAATCGAGAGGCTCAACTGGTTACTTTTTTTTCCATATCAATCGAGTGATACTGTCTGTAATACATTGATTTTGATGAAAAAAGTCTCGGAAGTTTTTTTCATTATAGATTATGTTGCTATCCCTTGAATAATCGTAGGTTGTTCCAAGTGCCGTGATATTGGAAATGAATTGGTCATAAAACCTCATTAAATTATGTGTAGTAAGATAATTATAGTATTCATAATACATTGGAAGAATTAGAAACTCAATTTTAATGTCTTTTGATTTACAATAAGTTACTATCTTTCTTAACTCATCAATATAGTTCGTATTGTATAAATAATTTATATACATTCCATCTAAACTTGATACGAACGATTTACTAATTGAGGTTGTCAAAGGAAATGAAAAAGGACTTATTTCTGTTTGAAAATTCTTTGTAATCTTAAATTTAATATTTTGGTAGGTATCAATTATGGTTGCCGAATTGAATAGGTATTGGTAGGGCTTATCCATATTGTCCTTTGCAAATTGAAACAAATTCTTTTTTGGGTTTATTACTAAATTCGGAAATGATAATTGGATTATTACATTATCTAGTTTTGATTGAGCTATAGCGAACCAAAAGATATTGAACTTAGTTTCCATGTTCGCACCTGGAATACTTAAATTATAGAATTTATTTCCAGTGAGATCAGTAATCAGTTCTTCATTCATATGGTAGGACTGAGAATCTCCTATGATTATATTTTTGCATGGCTTTCGTCTAAATTCAAATATTTTCCATAACACATTTCCTCGCATTTGTACCTCATAGGAACGATTAATTATTTTCAACTTTGAATTATTGTCAACTATTCCTGGGATATCGTAGAAATTATAGGGATTAATCAGAAATATGATTAGCCAAGTGAGCAAAATTGGACTACTAAAAATGAATATTTGGATTAAATTTTTTTTCATCTGTCTATAATTTGTTTTTTAATTGCCAGATGGAACTCGCCATATTAGGCATCCTCGTGTATGAGAGTATCGCTCTCATGGCTCGTTTCATTATTTGATGAATGTAATTGATTTCGTGATTCCAATAAAAATTAAAACTTCATATACACAAAGGTGGAAATTTCTGAATTTTGAAAATATATTAGGATGATTACTAAATAATATAAAGACCAACGAACCCATCTTGGCTGATTAAAAAATAAAGATTGCAAATCATATCCCTTTTCAATTAATATTTCATAGCACAATAGAATTATAAAATAGCAAAGAGCCATTTTAAATTTGAATGAGTCAGTAAGCAAATGGAAACCAGAAAATCGGATATCAATATTCTTAAACAAGTTGGTTATAAAATAAACGGCGTCTACTAACGAATTGGAAAAGAAGAAAACTATCGAAAAACTCATAAATATATAGACCAATATTCTGGATATTGTATTGCTAAACCACAATGGAAATCCGGATGCTAATTTTAGCCGATATCTTTTAGTATAAAATTCATAGATAATGGCTAAAGCTTGAAGTAACCCAAGTATAACAAAAGTCCAATTGGCTCCGTGCCAGATTCCAATTATTAGAAAGGTAACAAATATTCCAAGAACAGAAGCTATATTACCTAATTTTCTATATTTTATGATGAATGGGAAATAGATGAATTCATTACACCAGGATGATAAGGAAATATGCCATCTCTTCCAAAATTCGGTAATGCTTTTGGACAAAAATGGACGGTTAAAATTATCTATAATTTCTATTCCAAATAATTTTGCTGAACCTAATGCAATATCAGTATAACCTGAAAAGTTATAGTAAACATAAATTAGTTGTATAAATAGTACTGAAATGAGCGGAGTCCCTGAATATTGATATACATTATTATAGACCATTTCAAGAGGTTCATGCAAGTTGTCAGCAATGACCATTTTTTTGAATGCCCCAAATAAAATAAGCCTCAATCCGCTTGAAAAGAGAGTTTGATTAAAATTTTTCAGATTACTAATCTGTGGAAAAAAATGATCGGAACGTTCAACTGGGCCAGAAAGAAATTTTGGGAAAAATAAAAGGAAACTTGAGAATCGAATAAAATTTCTCTCTGGCATTTCAAAACCTCTATTAATTCGGATTAAATATCCAATTGATTGAAAGGTATAATAGGATATTCCAATAGGTAGAATCAATTTTAGAAGACCGATTTCTACGGGTATTTGAGCAATTTGGAAAAATGAATTAATACTCTCAAAAATAAAATTAATGTATTTAAAAAAAATCAATATTCCTATGTCTAATCCAATCAACGACCAGAATGTGATTTTTCTCAGCTTGGTATTCTTTAGGCATTTGTAGAGATTAAGTCCTCCAAAATAATTTAAAGCTGTAAATGTGAATGAAAATAACAGCACATTTACAGATATAGAATAAATAAAAAAGATACTAGCGATAAATATAACCCAATATTTATATTTGCTATTTATTGCATAATAAACAATCAAAGAAATACTTAATAGAAAAAAATAATGAAATGAAATGAATGTCATATTGTTTTGGATCGCGTTATTATGATTGGTTCAATTAGATTTTATACGCACAGTTGTGCGTATAAAATAAGTTAAAAATCATCAAATTTTTTATTCCTGATTTATATTAAAAAAAGTGAATTATTATTTTGAGCTTATGTATTTGAAATACAATATGTTGTCATCTTTATAATTATGTTTTTTTATTTTATTTAATCTTTGGAATACCATTTGAATTTGTTGACTCGTTAAAGACACGGTCCTTTATTTACTGAATGTATTCATACTAATTATTGATTAATGTATGGATAGATAAGGTGGAGATGAAAGTACGAAGGAGATGATTTACTCAGTAATTTTTAAAAAACGACAGCGATGAAAAGTATTTATGAGAGATTTGCAAAAAGAACATTACTATCCATTCTGATTATCCATTTATTTATATTAAGCAATGCTGCAACTTACTATGTAAGCAATGCGGGTAGTGATTCCAATTCTGGACTTACATCAGCATTCCCTTGGAAAACTATATCCATGGTTAATAATAAAACATTTAATCCGGGTGATGCAATTTTATTTAAAAAGGGCGATGTTTTTGTAGGTCGATTAAATGTTCCTTCGTCTGGTTCTGCTGGTAATCCCATTACTTTAGGAAATTATGGAACAGGTGCAAACCCAATCATTAATGCCAATAACGTTGATGCAAGGTGTATTTCAACTAGCGATAGGAATTATATTACAATTGATGGTATTGATTTAAAGAATGCTACTGATTACGGTATATCCGGAAGCAACTCTACTCATATTACTATTCAGAATTTAACAATGAGTAATATGGGAACAACAAATGCCTTTACGACTGCAGTTACCTACACTGGCGGATATACGATAATAACCAATTGCACTATTACAAATATATCGGCGGTTGGTATAGAATTGTCAGGTGGGCACAATCTTGTTACTTACAATGATATAAGTTATACAAATGCTGCCTATACTGGTTGGGGAGCAGGAATACATGTAGCTGCTGCAACGGTCGCCGACGATGGTACAGAAATAGCTTATAACACTATACATGATAATGGAGGTGTAGGTCTGAACGCAAATTGTCATGGAATATATGTGGACATAAAAGTAACTAACTGTAAGGTACATCATAATACGATTACCAATTCAAGTAAGGGCAGTGGAATTAAATATGCAGCAAGTGGAAGTATTTATAATAATTTCATAAGTAGTTCACGATGGAGTGGTATGGAAGTTGGAGGAAAGGTTACATCCGACAGTTCCACAATGGTTATATACAACAATATTCTTACAGGAAATAGAACAGGAATATTAGAACTACAACAGGGAACCGGGATTTTAAAAATAAGTATATTAAACAATACTTTTTACCTCAATAATAATACTACTGAAGACGCTTACCCTGAAGAATTACAAGTTTTGAATAATGTGAACGGTTATTTAATTGTTAAAAATAATATTTTTTACGCTACAACTGGACGATATGCTTTTGATATAGCTACTCAAGGCAATGCGACCATAAATAACAATTGTGTTTATATAGCATCAGGTAATTTCATTAAATATAATGGCTCGGGCATATCTTGGGCTACATGGCAAGGATATGGGTTTGATACCAATGGAATAAATGCCAATCCCAAATTTGTGTCAACCTCTGATTTTCAGTTACAGCTTGGTTCTCCGGCTATTAATGCCGGAGTAGGTGTTGGACTAACAACTGATTATGCTGGAAATTCGATAGTAGGAAATCCTGATATAGGTGCTTATGAATACGGTTCTACTACTATTGATACTGAAAAACCTACAATTACTGGATTTGCAATTCCAGTGTCATCCATTTCTCAAACAATTTCAATAACATCTTTTTCAGCAACTGACAATATCGGAGTCACAGGATATTTATTAACCGAAACATCCACTACGCCTTTAGTAGGAGCCATTGGCTGGTCATCGACAAAACCTACAATTTATGCTTTTTCATCTATTGGAACAAAGACACTTTATGCATGGGCAAAAGATGCAGCAGGAAATGTTTCGGCATCAAAATCGGCAAGTGTAACGATTTCTGCTCCTGTAGCCAGTACTTTCACATTTACCGGTACTTCGTCGGGTAATGTAAACAGTCCTTCTGCTAATTTTACAGTTACACCTAATAATGTTTATACTGGAACAATAACTATTACGCCATCAGGTACAGGTAGTGTTGGACTTTCAGCTAAAGTGCTTACATTTTCCAATTCTTCGACTGCACAAACATTTTCAATCACACCGACTGTTGCGGGAAGTATTACTTTAACACCAACCAATAATGGTACATTAACTAATCCAACCAAATTGATCTATACTGCAAATGCTATTTTGCCGAATGCTCCAACCTCAGTTGTTGCCACTGCTGGAGACGCTAGCGCATTAGTTACATTTATAGCTCCAACAAATACAGGAGGTTCGGCTATTACAGGTTATACTGTGACTTCAATTCCTGCAGGAGGAGTCGATACCAATGCAGGATCAACTTCTCTGACACATTCTATTGGGGGATTAACCAATGGCACTTCCTATACTTTTACAGTTAAAGCGAACAATTCTGTTGGAAGCTCTGTTGCTTCAATAGCTTCAAATTCGATAACACCAAAAGTTGCCGATGTGATTACAAAGCAGGGTGATATTGTCCCTTCACATTTTAAAACCGTATGGGAAGGATTAAATGGCTTGAACCATATGAATATCAATGTTGTATCAGCTACTTTGGAAGATGTTCCATTATCAGTTGATGATGAAATAGCCGTATTTAGTGGTTCTAAATGTGTAGGTACTACAAAATTAACCAAAACGATTGTTTCTTCTGATAATACTACATTCCTTTCCATTTTGGCATCACAAGATGATGGCTCAGGTAATGGTTTTAGCGATAATGATACTATTGTCTTTAAAATTTGGGATAGTAAAACCCAAAGCGAATTGCAGGTAAATGGAGTTGTTTATCGCAGCGATGTTTCTACCTGGAAAACAAACGGAAAATATTCTCCTGCAGCTACTGCTGTCGTTGAAATTGCTTCTTATAATGTAATTACTCAAAGTATCGAATTGCTGAAAGGATACAACATGATTTCTACTTATGTTTCTGTTCAGAACCCTAACGTTAGCGCTGTTACCAAAAGTCTTCAGGATCAAGGTAGTTTGATTAAGATGCAGGATGAAACCGGCAATTCATTAGAGAATTGGGGCGATTTCGGAGGTTGGATCAATCAGCTTGGCTCAATGGAAGAAACAGAAGGCTATAAAATTCAAGTTGCTAATAATTGCACCTTGCAGGTAACAGGAAGATCAATCGCAATGCCTTTTGATATTTCACTGAAAACAGGTTGGAATATTATTTCATATCCACGTACTGATGTGGTCAATGCAATGAATGTCTTTCAAACCTTGATTGATCAGAATAAATTAGTTAAAGTTCAGGATGAAGTTGGTAATTCAATCGAGAACTGGGGTCTATTTGGAGGTTGGAAAAATGGTATTGGTAATCTAATTCCTGGTAAAGCCTATAAGGTTAAAATCAGTGCTGATGCAATACTTACATTTCAAGAGAGCTACCCAAAATCTGCTGTTGTTTTAGCAAAAGCAGAAGAAACAGAATATTATCATTCGTTAGTTGAAGGAAATGGAACTGATCACATGAACATTAATATCACAGGTCTAAATACTATCGGTATTTCAGTAGGTGATGAAATCGCCGCCTTTGATGGAGAACTTTGCGTTGCAACTACTAAAATCACGGAAGCAAATGTTTTGAGTGGTTCAGTTAGTTTAGCATCATCTTTTTCAACCAATAACCAAAATCCAGATGGTTTTAAGGTTGGAGATCAAATTCAAATCTCGACATGGAGTAAACTTAGCGGTGATGAATCAAAAGTCAACACTGAAGTTATTACAGGACAGATGAAATATGAAAAAAATGCTACTGTGTTAGTCAAGATGAAGTCAGCAACAATTGCAACTGCAATAACTAATTTAAATGATGCTGTAAAAATTGATGTATTTCCAAATCCATGTCAAGATCAGGTTACTATTCGTTTTTCTAAAATTCCTGAAGTCGATAGCCGAATTGAGATTTCGGATATATCAGGACGAAAACTTATTGCCAAGCCTATTTCAGGAAATACAGAAGAAATTAATTTAGACTCGTTCACGCCCGGATTATATCTGGTAAAATCGATCTTGGGTAAAAATGAATATGTACAAAAGTTGATCGTTAATAAATAGTTTTGGTTCGATTTGGAATCCCCGGTTCGTTAATGTTCCGGGGATTTTTATGAGTACAATCATCGTCATTGCCTGCCTAAGGCAGCTTACGTGTACCTGCTTTACCCCTTCTATGTTGTAATCCAAATTCTTTGAGCATTATTTTTTCTGACTATTTTTTTCTGTTTTTCAAATCGCTTGGTCCCAATAGATTATCTTTGCTTTTAGTAAAGAGGAAGGGGACACAGGCTCTGCTGGGGAGCAACCTGTCAGCAATACTCTTTACGGATACACTGTATAAGGGAAGGTTTTCGAACCTTCCTTTTACTTATACAGGAATCCAGATATGGCTAAGAAAAACCCAATGTTTTAAGTTTTAAGCCGATGGACGATAAACATCTCATAAAAACAACCTTCTATCAGTAGACAAATTAATGCTACATTTCCCTGTTTCAGTTTTTACAAGTAAAGAGCCGCATTCTCGTTAAGCAGACTAAGCTGCAAGGGGCAGTTAGCGGTCACTTTGATATACTGATTGTTTTTAAGGATTCATTTGACAACTCCCGGAACATATTCCACTTTGTTTTTGAGTACATAATACATTCGGTTCAATACTTTTCTTGCAATTCTGACAATCGCTTTGTTTGGGTCCATTCTCTTGATATAACTATGATAGCTCATCGTCAGGGCAGGATCAAACCTTGCGGCAAACCAGGAACTCTCAATTAATGATCTTCTGAGAGTATTATGTCCCCGAAACGTCATTTCCCCGTTATTGGCTTTTTCCCCGGAAGAGTGATAATTGGGAACCAGTCCTACAAACCCGGCAAAATGATCAGTGTTTTCAAACCGTTCAATATTTTCGATCTCTGTCAAGAACGTGATGGCAGTTATTAGCCCAATTCCAGGTATAGTTCGCAGCAAAGCGATATTTCCAGCATATCTTTCACTGCGCGACAATAACCTGATCTCTCTAAGCACTTCCAGCAATAGTTTCCGTTGTTGTTCGGCCTCTTGCACCAATATTTTTAACGCCTGTGTCCCGGATCCGTGTTGCAATGAAACTTCACCGAGCCATTTCATAAATCTCTTTGACCAATGGGACCCAGATTTTTCAAATTCCGGTGGATAATCGATTCCATAGAAGTACAGAAACGATTTAATCCGTTGCTTGAACCGAACCATGTCTTTGACCAAAGTTGCCCGCATACGAACCAAGGACCTGTCTTCCAACGTTGATGAACTTGGAATGTATATAGACTTTAAATCACCTGAACGTAATGACCGTGCTAGTTTTCGGCTGTCAGTCGGGTCATCTTTCTGCAATTGCTCCTTCTGTGAGGTCGGAACATCTGCCGGGTTGATAACGACATTGTTTATTCCCATTTCCTTTAACCTGTAATGAGTCCAAAAACCACTAAAACCAGCTTCATATACCGAATTGTAATTGCCACCGGGAAAATTACGCTTCAGGTAGTTGCACAATATTACTGCACTGGCAGGCTGGGTGAATGTTTTATGTAACAGCTCTTCTGTTAAAATTGTCACTGTCCAGCTTTTCAGGTGAACATCAATCCCGACAAAAAAATTTTGTCCTTTAAAATCTAATTCCGTCTTTTGTGTTTGCATAAGTCTTTGAGTTTTATTAGTTAATAGCGTAACTAAAAATAATACTCTTTTGACTTATGCTACTTTAGCAAAATCGTATATTACAAACATAGGGACTCGTTTGTAAAGAGACGATTGTTTATAAGTTTTTAACTCATTTTTAATTCATTTCTGAAAGAATTTGGTTGTAGTAATGACGTCCTCATCCCCAACCCCTGCCCGACAGGTCAGATTCTCCAGATTCGACAAGCTCATCAAACATGGAGAAGTTTACTATTCCGCACCAAAACTACTCGTGCCGATTTATCCTGAACATCCTGGAAAATAATATGACAGACCAGTCGGAAACAAAGCAGAAAAAACTACTTCTTTCTCATGAAATCTCAGGGAACCAGCAAACAACAATTAGTTTTTTAATAATTGAAATTTCCATTTGAAATTATTGAAAAATGTAATGAAATACTCCACTAATTAAATCACGACTCGCCTCGAATAATGTGGCTATTTGATAACTGAGAATAAAAAAACAAGCATAAAATATACCTGGAAATTTGAGGGAAAGCGCTAATGTTTTCTCTGAAAATATTTTAAATATTTTTAAAACAGAAATTCCCCAAATTATAAAGATTCCGATTGCAGCACCAGCTAATATATCTGTAGGATAATGAAACCCTAAATAAATTCTGGGAAAACAGATAATGAAAAAAACATATGCATATGAAATTATACCCCACTTTTTAGAAACAAGAAAAATTCCAGTTGCTAGTGAGAAGAAAAGAACGGCATGATCACTTGGAAAGGAACTCCATGTGGCTAGGTCAGATAATGGAGCTATTTGAAAAGTGAAATCGAATTCTGGATTAAGCATAGGCCTAGCTCTAAAAGGAAATAATTTAGCCAAACCTCGACCAACAACTATTGCAATAATGCAACCATATAAAGTAATAATAATTTTTGCACGGCTATGTGAGTTTTTACTTTTCTCGTTAAACCAAAGATACCAAAGGACTGCTACAATCGCTCCTCCCTTTACAAGGTTATTACTTACTATTAGTAACACAATTTTCGTAAAAAAAAATGTACTATGACCTAGTGCATTTAGCATATTAATAATAATACCATCCATAATTTTTCTATTTTTTTCGATAGATTACCTTAATGTTAACTAGTAAGCCCTTAAAAACGAGCGAAGGTGTTGATTGTTAACAGCATTTTGTTTATTTCGCACCTATCGGATATGATTTTATTTGCAGGATTTTTTGCAATTTAGTAGATAACCTTGCAGAAATATGATTGGGAAAAACAAGCAAAACGGACAAATGAGTTTTTTATATCAAGCTCTACAAGATCAGCTTAATCCCAAGCATCCACTTTATAAACTTCCAATACGATCAACTGGAAATCAATTGAGGATGATTTTTCGGGGTATTACATTGATTTTGGTCGTCCGGCCAGACCAATTCGATTGATGGTATCACTTGTGATATTAAAACAATTGGATTATCTGAGTGACGAATCTATTGTTTCGAAGTGGGTGGAAAATCCGTATTACCAATATTTTAGTGGCGAAACACATTTTCAATGGACAATGCCCTGTGATCCGAGCGATCTTGTTCATTTTCGTAACCGGATAGGCTCAGGGCGGCAATTGAACCAATCTTCTCACATGCCAAACATGATCATCGCATGGCAAGGAACTTCCTAAAAGGATTTGCAGGAGACCAGATCAATGCCCTGATGTCCGCTTCTGTATTTAACTTTCGTAGATGTATGCGAAAAGTTAAACTTTTGCTCAAATTCTTGCCCGATTGGGTAATTTATAGGCTAATGAGAGCCGAACCATACTGTTTTATCGTGACGAAATTAAAAACAATGAATCTGGCTTTTAATTAACGACATGAATTAATGAGCAAAAGACAACTGAGAATATTTTAAAATGACTTTTTAAGGATTGACTAACTATAAATTTTGTAATGAAAGTAGCTTTTCCAACTTTTTGTTAACGATGACGGTATGAAATGTTGGGGAGTATTATAAATAATTCAACCTTTTACTTTCTCTTTTAATACTGCCCATGTAAATTTCGAATTACCAACCAGATAGCGATACCACATTCTTCTGGGTTCCTGAATAAACCGATAGAACCATTCTAAACCAATATTTTGCATCCAATAGGGAGCTCTTTTTGTGAAACCTGCAATGACATCAAAAGTACCTCCAACTCCCATGGTAAAGTTGACATTTGAAAGTACATCACGGTATTCATACAAAAAATTTTCTTTTCTCGGAGACGTAATGGCAACAAAAAGCAATTGCGCTCCACTATCAGCTATTTGCCTTGCAACTTCAGGTTCTTCATTTTTAGTAAAATATCCATTACGGTAACCTGCAATTAATCTCGATCCGTATTTTTCAGTATAAATAGTTACAACTTTTTTAATCACTTCTTCTTTTGCTCCAAAGAAAAAACATTTATAGCCTTTCTCGTAAGACAAATGAACAAGCTGTTGCATCAAATCAATACCGGCAACTCTTTCAGGTATTTTCTTGCCAAGAAAACGTGCAGCCCAAACAATGCTCTGACCATCGGCATTAATCACATCGCAAGACACTACACTTTCGAACAATTTTTTATCTTTTTGCATGGAGACAACTTTTCCTGCATTGATGACGACATGGTTAATCTTTTTATTTTGACTAATCGTTTCATCAACCAGAGAAACAGTTTCCGACATAGTAATAGCGTCAACAGGAATGCCTAAAAAGTCAATTTTCATACGCTAAATTGTTTTAGATTCATTCATCTCCACCAATTTTTTAACGATTCGTTCGGCTGTGTGACCATCCCATAATTCCGGTCTTGAGGGATATCTGTTTAGTTTAAGTGTGTGAAAATACTCTTCTCGAATTCTTTCAATATTGTTTCCAACAAGGACACTTGCTCCGCCATGTTTTCTCAACGTTATAGGCCTTTCTGTATTCCAGCGCAAAGTCAGGCAAGGAGTTCCCAATACACAGCATTCTTCCTGAAGTCCACCCGAATCAGTTAGCATGATATTCGCGCCCATATTCAGACGGAGCATTTCATGATATCCCAATGGCTCTAAAAGAATGAGTGAGGGATGATTTTTTACTTTATCCCACAAATCATAAAATAATAATTGTTTTCGCGCTCGGGGGTGAATTGGCCAAATTAGAATATGATTCTTTGTAACTTGATTTGTCAGAAAATTTACTATTGGGACAAATGTTTTTTCTGAATCAACATTCGATGGACGGTGAAGGGTCATCAATGCGAATTCTCCGTCATTTGGTATTTTAGGTGAGAAAATGGTTTCAGGAATCAGATTACTTTGTATAATTTTCTCTATAGTTAGCTTTTGAGCCTTGCCTTTGTTGGCTTCAAGAGTATCAATCATGATGTTTCCAACAAAATGTATTTTTGCTTCCGGAGTCCCTTCATTTCTGAGATTTTCCGAAGATAATTTATCCGGAGTAAGCAAAAGATCTGATAGCCGGTCTGTGACCAAGCGATTTATCTCCTCTGGCATAGTCATATCACCTGAACGGAGGCCTGCTTCAATGTGACATACCTTAAAATTAAGTCTTTTAGCAATTACAGAACATGATAAAGTGGCATTCACATCACCGACAACTATTACCCAATCCGGTTTATGTTTAACCAATACCTTTTCAAATGCAATCATAGTGTATCCCAATTGCTCAGCATCGCTGCCAGAGCCAATTTCAAGATTTATATCCGGGTTTGGAATACCGAGCTCCTTAAAAAATGCTTCTGACATTCTAACATCATAATGTTGACCTGTATGTACCAAAATATGTTGTATGGAGACTTGATTTGTCAAATTATACATTTCTATTGCTCTAATAAAAGGGGCGATTTTCATGAAATTTGGGCGGGCACCCACAACTGATAGAATCTTCATAGCTTTATTTAAGTTTAATAAATATGTATGTGTATTTATAATTAAGTGTTTGATAATGAAATTATTTATCGAGTCAATAACCTCTGCTAATGATTGTCGGTCAGTAATAAATATTCACTCAAAGCATAAAACATCCATGCCTGTGCCCAACGCATATAAGGAATTCTGGAAGGAAAATATTTATTTGCCTGATAAAAAAAATACCCTTTATCCGATTGCATATTTTCAAGCGTCCATGAAATAATATTTTTTGCAAGACTTTTGTATTCCTGAAACTTTCCAAGTTTGGATAATGTGATTATCACCTGAGCAGGTGCATGAATATCTATGGGGTAAATAGAATTATTGTAATATTTGGATATTCCTTCATGTGTAAAAAATGTTTTAATGTAATAATCAAAACCTATATTTAAATGATCTTTAAAATTATTATCACCAGAGTACTTCATGTAATCTGATATACATTCCAGATTGTATCCGGTATGGAAGTTATCTATCCATTGATGAAAACCTAATGTTCCATAACTCCAGGAACCATCATTTTTTTGGTAATCGCAACAAAATATTACCGATTTCTTTGCAGATTCCAACAATTCATTTTCGTGAGTAAAACTATAAACTCTGGATAAGAGTCGACTGCCAAGCAAAGAAGCGTTAAAAACGACGGTTTTATCTAATGGGGAATAGGAAAATGCGAAATTTCCTTTTTCATCATAAGTTCGGTTTAGATCTTTAATAATAAAATCGCAGGCGCTTCGAGCTATATCAAGCAATTGTTCCTCTCCATTAATTTCAAAAGCATCGAGCAACGCATTGCTGATAAAAGTTGTCGCAACTATTGTTGGCGTGTTTTTAGGTTGAAAAAAAGCTTTTGCCTGCCAGTCAAAGTTGTACCCCCAACAAGTTCCAGAATATCCCCTTGATTGACAAAGCTTTAATTCTTCAATAAAAAAAAGAATTTGGGTTAGATTTTCCTGGTTGGGTTTTTTTTTATACAAATTGCAATAGGCCGATAGAAACAGACCAAGTGCCTTAGGATTGTATTCTTTCTTTATTCCTGCAATTTTTCTGAAATTAACAGGTGACCGTTTGAAAAATTGAATCCAAGCCAGTTTGAAAATTCTGCTTTTTCTAAATAGTGGAATGATGTCAAAAAAACGACTGTTTAATCCATCATATGGATCATAACCTTTAAAGGCTTCGGATTTGCAATATTCTTCTAATTTGTCAAACCTTTCCTTGATCATTTTGTCTTCCATCCAAATCAGATTTTAACAAATAATCCATTTTTCAATGATTCCAATACGGCAAAACTAGCTTTCGTAACTGCAATTATCTCTTCAAATGAAATTGGAGATGGGTCCCCATTTATAATTGAATAAATAAAATCATTCACCATTTTCGCCTGACCTTTATCCTGATTAAATAGTTTAGTTTTAAATTTCTTCTTACCAAAGACTTGTAACTCTTTGAAATTGTTGAGAATTCCAGCACTGCCGGCATTAAAAACTTCGATGTATTCTTTGGGTAATGATTTTGGACCATTGGCATAATATGAAACAACTCCAATGGAGCCGTTGGCAAAAGTAAGTTGAATACTCAATGTATCATTATTATCTTCCGGATCAGGTAATGCCTTGGCAAATACACCTATTGGCAAACTTCCATTTAAATAAGTTAAATAATCAATAAAATGACAAACTTCACCAATTATTCGTCCTCCCCCAACTTCCAAATCTTGAATCCATGAATCATTTGGAATCTTCCCAGCATTGATCCGATAATTCATGGACATAGCTCCTTTTCCCATTCTTTCCTTCAATTGAATAGAAAGCTTACTGAATCGACGATTGAATCCTACTAACAAGTGTTGTTCTCCGTTATATTCGATAGTAATTTGCGATAATTCATCATATGTAAGACATATCGGCTTTTCAACAAAAACATTTTTGCCATTCTTTAATGCTTTTAATACATATTCCGCATGAGAATCGTGACGAGTCGCTATAAATATGGTATTAATTTCATCAACTTGTAAAATAGTTTTTTCATCCGATGTACAATAGTCAAAGCCAAATCGTTCGGCTACTCTTTTTGATGTAGCTCCTGTGTTTGTAAGGATTCCTTTTCGAGAAACCTGATTGTTTTTTGGAATATTAGGTAACAGATTACCTTGAGCATAACTTCCGGCACCTACAAAAGCAATGTTTACTTTAGCAATTGGAGAAGTTTTATTAGTGTATATTTTTTGATGTAATATCTGCTCTTTTTCAATGTTGTATTTTAGTATGATCCCAAGATAAGGCTCTGCTTTATTCAGAATCATATCATAAGCCTCATGTGATTTATCGAAATCAAATGTGTGTGTAGTGAGATAGTCAATATTGATTATTCCGTCTGAAATTAATTGTTGAAAAGCTTCCATGTTGCGTTTTTCGGTCCATCGTACATAGGCAACCGGATAATCGATTCCTTTTTCTTCGTAATTAAAATCATAACGGCCAGGACCATATGAGCATGACATTTTTAGCTCCAGCTCTTTGCGATACCAAAATGGATCACGTTCAAAACCAGTTGGTACAGCTCCAAGTATAATAACTTTTCCTTTCTTTCTGGCAATGGCACCAGCAAAATTTACCGGATCGAGACTATCCGTTGCAGCAGCTATGATCACAGCATCAACACCAATTCCATTGGTAAATTGATGAATTTGGTCTTCAATGCCCGCTGAATTTCTTTCAAGAGCTAAATCAGTGCAATGTAATTTTGCTGATTCAATAGCTGAACGATTCACATCGATCCCTATAACTCTCACTCCTGAAGCCTTTAACATGAGACAAGTTAATTGACCCAGTAGGCCTAATCCAATTACTGCACAGGTTTCTCCTAGTCTTAAATCCGCTTGTCGGATTCCTTGCATAGCAATGGCTCCTAGTGTGTTATATGCTGCGTTTTTTAAATCGGCCTTTTTATTTAGTTTCACCACTAAGTTGCCAGGAACTGAAATTATCTCGGCATGAACTGCATAACCAACTCCGGCACAAGCAACCCAGTCGCCTTTTGAAAATTCGGTAATCCCTTCTCCAACTTCAAGAATTTCACCTGCACTCGAATAACCCAGTGGAGAATATGCCTCCAACTTCTTTGAAACGGCTCTGTATGTTTGTATCGGACCTTGTTGTATTAATGTGTCAATAACCTGTTTGACTTGTTGTGGTCGTTCTTTAGCTTTACCAATCAAACTTTTTCGGGCTGCTTGCACTGTTGAACTCTCAGTACCCGCACTTATTAGTGAATAATGGTTTTTAACTAATACCATACTTTTTCCTAATTGCGGTGCTGGCACTTCCTGGACTAGCATTTCGCCATTGTTTAGTTTTTGGGTAAGTTGTTGCATAATAGAGGATTATTTTGTATTTCTTTAATTTGTAAATTACTTCGACCGCTTTTTTACCCGATCTTACATTCTTTAAGTCTTCAATTAATTGATTTTGTTTAACTTCGATTTTATGGTTTACAATTGATCCCCTTCTTTACCAGTTCTGATTAACGAATATTCATTTTCGATGAAGACCAGATTACTTGAAAAATAAGGCATTGGTATTTCGTCATTATACAATTCTCTTGTCTTGAAATTTTGATTGAATTGTTTTTATTTAATTGTATTCAAAAAATTAGTTGTTTATCCCTAGTAAACAACTAATTAGAAAAATGACATGTCTTTAAAAATAATTACAATGTCTTTTGAATTGAACAACCAATTCCTCATTAACAAGTGACGTATATTTCTCAATTTCATCTTCGATGTGCATATTTCTTATATTGTTTTGCAACATATAAGAAGAATAGAATGTAACTACTGATGAATTGATAAGGTCTATAACCGAATAATCCGAGGATTTAACTTTATAAATAATTCTAATGAAGTTTTTATACATCGCGTTATGCCCTTTCTCTCTCAAAAAATTAAATTTCTTAAACTTTAAACCATTATTTTTAATATGAGTTAAAGAAAGAAAATCATCTATAAGAATCGTTTCATTGTCGAATCTAACTTCAATTTTTTCCTGAACACCACGAAGTGAATTTCCCATATCAGAAACGGTGATATTTAGAATGGAGCCATTTTTATATAATACTGAAATAGAGGATGACTCATGATCATTTGGATTCGAAATTAAATTAATCTCGATTGGAATACTGCCAATCCAGAAATTTGCGAGGTCAAACCAATGTACAACATTTCCGGTTATTCTTGTTCCCTGATTTTTCCATAGATACCAATGGTTTTTGTTTATGTTTACTTCTTTAATTGAGCAGGTAACAATAATTATTTTATTCTGTACAACTTGTCGAACATATCTGCTATGATTTATAAATCGCCTATTGAATCCAATTTCAATTTTGGCTCCTTTATTATAAATTTCAATCAGTTTATCAAGGTCTTCAAGAGCCACAATTGGTGGCTTTTCAATAAAAATAAAAGTGTTAGGATTAGAATCAAATATTTTAAATGCAATAGAAGCATGATCAGAATGATAAGTGGCAATAATAGCAACAGGTTTTTTAATGTTTTCCAATAGAGGAAAGGAATCATTTGGTGTAAGAAAACTATAGTGAAAACCATATTTCATTTTAAAATCTTCAGCTGTTTCTGCTTTATAATCAATACATGCAACTTTAGTTATCTTTTTAAAATGATGAATAATAAACATTCTAACATAGCCACCTAATCCGTAAATGAATAGACCATTATCATACTTCGTTTGTGGAAAATTCTGCTGAAGAGTATCTAAGGTAATGTAGTTAGAAATATCTAAATTAAACAGTTCATACGATTCAATTTCAGCAAATTGATTAAAATTACTTAGATAATACTCCAGCTTAGATGCTATTTTAGTAAAATCAATATCTACGCATTTGAAGAATTGATTTCGGATAACAAAATTATGGTGATCAGTCTGGTATTGTGTTGAGATATTGATATACTTTGAAGATTGAAAATCAATAGTAAGAAAGGTTAAGTATCTTATTTGCTTATTTTTGTGAGCAAAATATTTACGTAAAGTCCTACCTACTCCTTCAAATCTAAAAAAATATAATAACTTGAAATATTTATTACTAAAATTTGGTCTATCCCGATCTTTATTTTCAAACTGCTTAACATCGAGTATGTTGAAACCTTTCAGGTTTCTAAGCTGTACAAGATTTGTCATTCTTAAACTTTAAGTTTTTTGATGAATTCATAACTTTATGCTAACAATAATTTATTGTAAGGATTTAATGAGTTCCTAATATTTCATAAAATATCTCATTAATTTTATTTTCAAAGTGATTTAATGTAAAATTATTCATAAACCTTTCATATCCTCTCTTTCCCATTTCTATTCCCAAATCTTTATCGTTCAATAATATGGCTATTTTTTCTGCAAGCATTTGAGGATCCTGAGTTTTAACTAAAAACCCTGTTTCATTATCAATTACAATATCCGGAATACTACCTTCAAATGTTGAAATTACGGGTAAGCAATATTGCATTGCTTCTATTGTAACTAAAGGAAATGCATCATTATAAGTTGGAAAAACAAATATATCTGCTTCTTGAAATTCAACAAATTTATTATCGCCATAACGAGGGCCTATTATTTTTACTACCTCTGTTAAGTTTTGATTAGTGATTTTATTTTCCAAAAATTCAATTGTTAAATCTGTAGGCGCTCCAACTAACCTTGCTTTAAATTGATATCCTTGATCTTTAAGAATTTCCAAAGCTTCTAACAATATTAAAATACCTTTATTGCGTATATAATTTGATAAATAAAGAATTTGTGGAACAGATCGGTTTAATTGATTTACGTTTCTATTAAATTTGGGCTGCACTTCTATACCATTAGGTACAATATAAGGAGTGTTTTTATACACATCAGAAATATCATCTGCAAGTTTCTTTGATAAGCATATAACAAAAGTATTTTTAAATAACCATGTATATAACCATTTTCTTAGAAAGTTCTTTTGCGCACTTTGTTTGATACCCTTACCATGTAAATGAAATACAATTTTTGAACCAAATAATTTTAATATGAAGACATAAAATGCATCACGATAAAATCCTAAACCAGTAGGGCAAAGGGTAAAATAGACCATATCAGGCTTCTTTATTAGAACTTTTTTTGCAATCTTGTATACGTAAACGATTGCTTTAAAAATTTTTGAAAAAGAAAACTTTTGTAGATCTTTCATCGATTTAGCAAATCTAAAATCAACTATTTCTATGTGAAAATTACTTTTAATTAATTTACTGTTTAAAATGTAATTATTCATTAAACTTACCCCATGTAAAGGTGGAGGCAATTGCAAAATGCATAGAATTCTTTTTGTATTCATCGATTATTTTTTTTAGCTCCGTACAAATTCTATTGCATCCACAAATCCTTTAATAAAAGAATTTATAGAACATTTTGTCTCAAGCATTTTACGTATATTTATTTTCATTTGGTATTGAACGTCTTTACTTTTCAAATATTGACTGATTATAAAAGCCATTGCTTCTGTTGTATGTGCTTCAACTATATAACCAGTTTTTTGATTAATTAAATATTCTATTTCAGGACCATGACCATCTTGCTCAAAGGTCACAACCGGACAATCGAAATTAAAGGCATGATTAACTGAAAGACCTACAAGACCGGGCATTACCATTAAATCAGAACAATATAACAATTCACCATTTATAATGTCATCATGGATTGCGCCATAAAACTTAATATTATTTTCAATTCCTTTATGTTTTACTAAATCCTCTAATTGATTTAAAAAATTACCATCGCCCACAAAATGAATGCATATGATATTTCCATATATTTTATACAAAAATTCATATATATCAAGAAGTATTTGGGGTTGTTTAAATTCTAATATTCTTCCAATAAATATTAAATTGTATTTATGTTTAAAGCCAATTTTATTTTTTATTTTTTCCTTTCCTTCCTTTTCAAAATTATCTCTAAATGAATTTAATATATTGGTGTTCAAGCAATTGGGTGCTGTGAATAGTTTATCACAATTGATATACTCTGAAAATAATATTTTAGCTTCGTTTCCATAAAAAATTACAGCATCTGCTTTTTTTATAAAATATAATCTTAATTTATCATTTAATGATTTATTAGGATAAAACCCTTTTGTTCTATCATATCCATGTCCCCAAAGAATAAATTTTATCCCCAAGAATCTTGCTAGCATGAAAGTAGGAATAAGTGATGCAATACCTATTGAAAATTCATGTATTATTATTTCTGGTCTGTTCTTAAATATATAAGGAAATACATTTAAGAATACATTAGTTTCTTTTTTTGAATATTGAAAACTACTTACTTTCATAGAATAACTAGAGGAAACTTGATTTATACTAGACTTATTTGCAGAATGTAAAAGCACAAAATCGATTTCTTTATGAAGTTCATCTAATACTTCTTTTCTATAATAAGTAAAAATTCTCTGAACTATTAATATTTTCATTTAAGTATTTTGATTCAGAAGTCCTGAAATTGGAAATAGATTCATTATTATTGGCATAATTGAAGTTAATCTTGAGTGCTTTTTATGTTCATTAATGAATCAAAATTATGTTCCTTGCCACCGAGCCAGTCAATGAGCTTTCCATTTTTATCATAGTCCGGATGTACCATAACTTCAATTTTTTTATTTTCACACAAAGAGGGATATTTTTGCAGAAGTGATGATACATCCAATTGATTTCCAAAATAATCTGTTAGATTACGATTATTAATTTTAATTCGATTATTAACTAATCTACGATAACCTATTTTATAAAATGCTGTTGATTTATTTATGTTATTAAGAATTCTAATTGAAGATATATTGTATGTTTTTAATAACGGAAAAATAATTTTTGTTATTGGAAATATTTCATGGATATGATGATGTGTATCAATATGAGTTATCTTAATCCCAGTTTTTATTACTCTCTCTATTTGAGCAACAAATTCTTGATGTATTAATTTCTTTTCGTATCCTGATAAAAAGAAAAAAATCATTCTTACATCTTTAAACTTAAAATGATTATTTCGATCTAATATTCTTGTGATTTCACTGTGTGATGTCAGATGATAACCTGCATCCAGATTTAGATGAACTCCCAATCTATCATTAAATTTATGTTTAAATGCAAGTTCAACTGCTTCCTCAAACCCAGGCATATTAGCCATTATTGTTGTACTATTAATAAGATTTTTATTAAATGATTCAACAATTGCTTTATTTACTGATGATTTTAATCCAAAATCATCAGCATTTACTATAATGTTTTTTGAATATTCTTTATTAGCCATAATGCAATATTGTTAGCAATAACAAGCTGTTTATTTCAATCGAAAAGTATAACAGTAGTTCACTTCAAAAGTATGCTATTTTAAATAAATAAAATACTAGTACACTTATGAACGGCGTACCCCGTTCATAAGTGTACTGGAGACCGAATTTTTCGCGGTTTATTTTTCATTTTTCATCATTTCTTTTGTTTCACTTAACCGGTAGGATTCTCCATTCATGCTTACGAGATTCGGCTTGTAGGTCAAACGGTGTAATAATGCTCAGTGAATAACGGATTGCCATAATTTCATTCAATTGGTCAAAACCCAGGTTGGTGGATACAATTGTTGACTAGAGATCGCCTGTAAGGAGAAATTATTAAAGAGCCATTCTACTCCTTCTTTGTCAAATAAGAGAAATAGCCAAATTCATCACTGATTGCCAGAATATATTTTTCAAACCTCAGTTCTATCTATCGCAGCGTTCGCTGTGCTGTTTGATTCACGCAGTTGTGTTGTCCGTATATGGTGATAAAATAAACTCTATAACCCAGCAGAAACGCTTTCACTTTTCGGAGTGGCCTCAAAATTCAAATTCTAAAAATAAGAAGGAATTAATCTACACAAATAAGAATGAAATTTTGAAGCAATTTTTATGTCTATATTCAATTTTGGGTTGAGAAAAAGCAATTTTATTTTAGATACATTTACAATTTATTGATAATCAATTATTATTGCCAGTCAGCTTTTTAATAAGGACTCACGATTAAAAATTTGGGTTAACGCCACATCTAAAAAATCACTTTTTAATGAGCGAAACTGTATATAATTTCCAAAAGATAATGTTTTTTCAATATAGAGTTCATTATACAGACTTTTGAAAGTGTGAGTATCTGTTAGGAGATTATTTTTCATTGCAATATAATCAAAAAGCTTGCCTGGCATTCCATAACCTTCAGATATTTCGTAATCAGGATTTACTAAAACGAATAAAGAATCCATACTTTTCATTATTATTAGAGAAGTCATGCGGTCTACGATCCCATAAAATTTGATTCTATTGTGGAATTCTACGTCACAATTATCAAGAATATATTCGTTTTGAAGATTTGAGGAGCCTGCAATATGTAACATAGTAAATTTATTTTCAATTTTCATTTTTAATAGATCTAATATGATCTTTGGATCTCGTCCTGTATTTAAAGTTCCAATATATCCAATATTGTAAAATTCTGGACTTAAATCTAATTTTTTACAGCTCATCCCATCTTTATAGTCAATAGCAGAAATGTAATTATGAACAACTTCTATTTTATTAATGTCAACATATTTAATCAGTTTATTTTTCATCCCGTTAGTCGTTGTGATGATTTTATCTGCTTTTTTAAGCACTTTGATTTCAAAATATCTTGCAAGTTTTGAAAATAAGTTTTTCTTAAATTGTGGGTTGAATGAATTTAAATCCCTATATTCAACTATAAACTGGCTCTTTGGGTGAAATATTTTGTATAGTAATCCAATCTGTAAATTAGTATATTTTGGGCAAGTACAATATAGTATATCAAATTTTCTAAAAACAATTTTTAAAAACCCCATTGGCAAAAAAGAAAAATGATCTTTATTAATTAATTTAATATTACTTCTCGAATGAAAATTTTTTGGAGATAAAATAATTTTTCTCTCTGATAAAATCTTTTTTGATCTAAGAACTTCCACATTATCGATTTGTAGTTTGCTTTCTGTTAAAACTGAGCATTTTAAATCTTCAAATGTTTTTAGAAAATTAATTGTTCCTAATATTCTTCGTGTACCTCCGGTGGGAGATTCATTGATTATCTTACAAATGTAAAGCAATTGAATTTTCATTTTTTCCTGTTTTTCGCTGAGACAAATAAGCTAAAAATTAAATAATTGAGCTATTTCAATTCTGTAGCAGATTTGACTTAGCAATTGATGAAACTGTTAAAAATCTGCTATTTTCTTTTTCTTTTTTTATAAATTGTTCCAGATAATAGAGAGATAGTTCACTAAAGTTTTTTGGATGACCAATTATCACGAAATCCTGATTATTTGTTTTTCTGTGTTTTCTATGCAAATAAGGAAGATATATTGGAGAATAATTATCAATAGATGCTGTTTTAAAATTATTAGTGAAAAGACGAAATAATTTATGATATAGTGATTCATTATTCGGAATATAGCTTGCGGATGCTATGCCATCTCCATATTTATTTTGATCAAATTGTTTTGTTAATTTTAACCTTTTATAAATATCATAGAATAAGCTAACTTTATGTCGAGATATTGGTAACTCCACAAACTTTCCACAATTATCTTCAATCATTAAATCTTTTTTAAACTTATACCTTTCATAACAAGGACATAGTCTGTAATCATATTTTTGGAAATCACTATCGGCATATGCTTCAACCAAAACAGAAGAATCGATTACTATGCCATTATCAGAAAATAACTCTGTATAATTGGTATAAGTTTGTATAGAATAACCGCCTGCTCTAAATGAATTAACCGGCATGTTTATAATTTGTTCTAATAACAATTTTGCGTTAGCAAATAATGTTTTTGATTCCGTTGGTTCAAGATCACTAAGTTTATAATGTTTCGGATTAACTTTCCACACATTTTCAGAATAGTCTGAATGTAACCATTGAGGATGAATATGTAACTGAATATCGTGCCCATTTTCTGATAAACTTCGAATTTGACTTGTAATTAGTTCATAATCAATTTCCAAAGACTTGTGTCTAGATTTTAATTCATATACTTTTAAGAGATAAGCAGAATCAACATAAATTGTCATTTTAACATTGTACTTGTTCAAAATCTCTATTAATTTATCTAAAGGTCGAATCATACAGTTGATAACTGAACCTGTCCTTTCACCCATAAAAAGTTCATAATCTATGGTTATAAATATATTAGATTTTTTATAATTCATTTTTAAAAGTTATGTGGTCAGAAATACTACTTTTTATAATTGTGAGTATTCATTTGTGGTTTGAAAAGACGGTTCATTTTGAGTTTTAAGATACTTTTAAATATATAATCTTGTAAGAGACTGTTTAAATTTAGAATATTTGTAAATAAAACACTGACTATCAGTTGATTAATTGGTTTTGTTTAGCTATCTTATTGGTTACCAAACTGTTAAGAACACATGAAACACTATCCAACCAATCTCACCGATAGCCAATGGATGCTATTAAGTGGCATTTTAAACGACAACCGTAAGAGAAAACATTCTTTACGGGATATTTTCAATGCCATTTTCTATTTGATTAAAACAGGTTGTCAATGGCGTATGATACCTGGCTGTTTTCCCAATTGGGAACTAGTTTATTACTATTTCACTAGATGGAAGAACAACGGTGTCATAGAACAAGTACATGAACTGCTTCGCGACAAAATACGCAAGAAAGCAGGGAAATATGAATCTCCCAGTTTGGCTTGTATTGATAGCCAGTCTATTAAGACAACCAGATTGGGCGGCGAATCTCGCGGTTTTGATGGAGGCAAAATGATCAAAGGCCGCAAACGCCATATTGTTACAGATACAATGGGTTTGCTGCTGGCCGTTGTTGTACATGCTGCAAATGTGCATGACA
The DNA here is from genome assembly GCF_009689585.1 of Aquipluma nitroreducens. Lineage (GTDB taxonomy): Bacteria > Bacteroidota > Bacteroidia > Bacteroidales > Prolixibacteraceae > Aquipluma > Aquipluma nitroreducens. The sequence goes on from NZ_AP018694.1 coordinate 5,368,703, forward strand.
GCAAGGGAGCAAGTGATGTAATTGCCTTACTGAAAGGTAGGTTCGAAAGGCTGGTCAAGATCGTTGCTGATGGTGGTTATCGTGGAGAACTCATAGAGAAGACCAAAACCACATTCGGCTGGATACTTGAAATCGTTTTGAGATCAGACCATTCCAGTAAATTTACCGTTATTCCCAAAAGATGGGTTGTCGAAAGAACGTTTGCCTGGTTTGAAAGTTACCGAAGACTCAGTAAAGACTTCGAATACCTGACCAACACTAGCCAGGTAATGATTCAGATTGCAATGATAAGACTAATGCTTAATAGAATCAAAAATTAAAATTTAAACAGTCACTAAATCTTCAATAGAATACTATATTTTATTGACAAATTCGATTTAGCTCTTTATTAAATTTACCAATAAAAGTATCCCAATTATTCTCAAAACAAAAGTTTTGAATTTTAAGGTGATTAGATTTCATATCATATTTTTTATCTCTGAGAATTTTAATTATTTCGTCATAATTATTATAGGTCCGTATAAAACCGTAAGAGCTTATGTCTTTAAATGCACCAATATTAGGTCCAATTATATTTGAGCCCATTCTTATTGAATCCATTAAAGATCCGGAACTTAAAACAGATTCAGATTTATAAGTAAATAAAATATAACTTGCTTGATTTGCCAATCTGGAAATATCTCCAAGTTCATAAGAATCATCCAAATGAATAATATATTCTGACAAGTATTGATTTAAGTTTTTTTTATATTCATCGTCTGCACATTTGCCTACTATTAATATTTTAAATATTTCAGATTTATTTGAATCTTTCAAATATTTTAAAAATTCAACAATTCCTTTATATGGATGAATGTCTCCCCAAATAAGTATATCGTATTTTTTTTGTAAGTCTGCAATGGCTGGTATTATTTCCTGAACAGGATGTATCAGGTATTTTACCTTTATGGAATATTTTGAATAATTACTTTTAGCAAAATCAATTCCACTTAAGGAGTGTGTAATGATTAAATCGGAATATTTCATCAATAACCAGTACATGAAGTTGGTCAGGTGATTAATTTTAAAATCATGAGGACGCTTATTATGTAATATCCAAACTATTTTTTTTTTCAAAATTTTTGCTAATAATAAAAAAAGAAAAAAAATGATGACCTTTATTTTCGCATTTCTATATCGTGTTGTATTTTCAATCCAATTAAACAGAAATATATCACTGCTGAACAAATATTTGAAAAATTCAAGTATTCCATTTTTATTAGTAGATCTATTGACAATGGTATGTTTTTTCAATAACGATTTCTCAAAATTAAAAGTATAGGGATTAGCAAAAGGATTCAATTTTGTATCGGATTTTGGGAAAAAATAGATTCTGGACATAGAAATGGGTTTAATTATTTTACTTAAAAATCCAAATTGGTATTTTGTGCCGGTTTTAATTCTGGCAATAAGACAAAAGTTATTTTAAAGCGGCCAATTTGGTTTAACTCCTGTCAAAAATATTTTGCATTTCTTGCCTTTGGGGCATAGAATGTCTCTTGATTTGTATTTTTTGAGTTAATGGAACTACAACAATATTCGAAAACTTACAGGCATAAATATCACTGAAATTCATTGCTGTCCACTTAAAATAAATTGAGGGACAGTTGGTTACAATTTAGTTCTTTGACATCGTTGTTATCTATTTTGCTAAAGAGCTCTTTTATAGGAGTTTTATCAAGAAGGGATATTCCCAGAACTGTTAAAATCTCGTAGGTTGAATGATCAAGTTTGAGGTCATGGCACACTATTGCTACCATACAGTAGGTAATAATAGCCGTGTAAATCTGGATACGAACAGCATTCTCTGTTGTCCCCCAGAATGACTTTATTTTGAGGTGTTGTTTAATCCATTTGAAAAATAGTTCGATCTGCCAACGATTCTTATAAAGCAATGCAATTTGCTCGGGTGGAAGTTCGAGGTTGTTGGAAAGGAAGATGAAAGTCCTGTCCATTTCTGCATCGTAAAAAACCACTTTTCTGAGCTTTTTCGGGTAATGCTTTAAGGTATAGAATCCGATAAGGACACCGACCTGGTCACTCATAACACCCGTACTTGCATTGACAGGCCTGTATTCAGAGCATTCAAATTGCATGTTCTTTTTTGACCTGATTACAAAGTAAGAGCCAAGTTGAGTTATTCTGTAAAGTCTTTCAAAATCGACATATCCACGGTCGAAAATGTAATAGGCACCGCTCTCGTAGGGAATCAAGTCCATCGCCTTCACGTCATGCACTTTTGCATCAGTAATGTGTACAAATGCTGGTATTTGAGTGGTGATATCGTAAAGCGTGTGAATCTTGATGCCTCCTTTTGTTTTGCGGAAATTAGCCCACCAGAATAAGCTCAGGCAAAGATCGATAGTTGTTGAGTCGAAGGCGTAAACTTTGCCCTTCACTTCAAAATTATCGTTCGAAAGTTTTTTTCTGGCATTACCGATCAGGTAATAGGCAAGTTCCTCAAAAATGCGATAGTCACGTGATTCATTTGCCTTTGCAAGGTTGCTTCGCGTGACACTTTTACCGAATCCAAGATGGTAACTTTTTTGACTGTGGGCATCCAACGAAATGATCAGTTCTCTGAGACTGTCCCGGTTTGAAAGTTGTCCGAAGATCATCACCAAAAGTTGGTTCCAGCAAGTAAAATGCTTGACATATCTGTTGCCTTTGTACTTCTCAACTATGCCGTCAAAAAACCTACTTGGCAGAAATTCTATCAATTGTGCGAAAACATATTTGCCTTGAATCATCATTTTATTCTTGATTAGAGTAAAACTACCAATTCAAATCGTCACGCACGAAAGGAGCTCGCAACTAATAGATATACAATGTTTTCAAAGAACGATTTCTAATTTTTAATGGACACTAATGACTGAAATTATAGAATAAAAAACATCAATAAATAAAATGGATTTTTTTACTTTTTTGAAGTTGTATTTTGTATTCTACATTATGAAAGAAAGTTATTATCTTTCCATTATATCCATTTTTTTTTAATTATAGGTATTATTCCAATACATGAACTATCTAAAAACCCAAATCAAATTCTGAAGATAACTTTATTATTTCTCTTAATTTTTCATGAGGTAATTCCGAATACATACCAATAAATAATTTACTCTCTTAATTCTAAGTACATGACAAAAATTTAAAAATATCGATATCATCTTGAAAGAAAGCGTTTAAAAGAACAGTTGCAATATATGTTAGACCATATTTGAATAGACTTTTAGTTTTGTTTCCATGTTTCTTGATCGGGATTGGTTTGATGTATCTGTGCAAATAATCACCGACAAGGTATGCCCATGTAAAAGCTACTATCACCAATGCAAACAGTTTTTCAATTCTTCCAATCTCAGTCAAGTGTGTATCTTCAATATTAAAGCCACTTGTTTTTAAAGCTCTAAAAGCAGTTTCAATCTGCCATCGTTCTTTGTAAATACAAAGTGCATCTTCTGGCTTGTTGAATGAGATAACAATCTGCAATTCAGGCTTTCCATCTTTGTTCTTTACTTTAGAGGCTGACAGATAACACAGTTGATCGTTCAGATAAATAATACGGTGGTTCACTCGGCAACCATTTAGCGGCAAATCGGCAAACAGCCAACTGGCTTTAACTCGTTTGCCATTGTGAGGTTGCAAAACCCAAAAGTTTTCGCGGATGCGGATATAGTAACGAATCCGGTTCTCATTCAGATACTTGATCCATCGTTCTCCAACAAACTCCCGATCTGCGGTCAAACAATCCAACGAAGCAGATCCAAAAAGACGGATAAACCGTTCAATCAATTCAATGCGTTCATTGGTGTTTGAATTACCAAACTTGGGCAACAACTTAAACAACAGCGGAAAAGCAACTCCATGATAAACAACTGCAATTACCAATACATTGATATTCTGCTGTCCAAACTTCCAATTTGTCCTATCCATTGCCAGACGGAAAGGTGGTTCATGAGGTAATAGTCTGAATATTAATTTGGCGATCAAATCTGTATCAAGTAGATATTCAGACATAAACCGCTGTATTCTCCTCAGAGAGGAACTGGTACTGGCATTACTGTCAAAAGCTGTAGCCAACTTCTCAAAACCAACTGTTTGCACCTTACATAGTGCACTGATCATGAAAACAAAGAACTTTACTCGTGCCAGATTCCAACCTGATTGCTTATGGAAAATGGAAACTAATTCACTACTTTTAGCATCTACCCTGGGTGTCATATTTCTTACTAAGTGATGTGGTAATCCCTTGTAAGATAATGATATTCAGGGTTTTATGCAAATATTTTAATGCTTATTTTGTTGATAATCAATTGTTTATGTTTTTGTCATGTACTAAGCTCTTAATTATTTTATGAAAAAGTGAATTTTTACCATCTAGCCATAAATTATACACCTTTACATTATCGTATCCCAGTAATTTAACAAACGACGAATAAATTCAATTCGGACACTGGAAGCCACCATGTGACTTTTCGTTAATCTCTTGATCTAATAAATAATAATTTCATTTTCCCCCATATTATATATTTCCAGTGCTCCGATGATTTAGAATTAGTGTTTTTTTCTCCTTTTCATAAATAGTTTGATAAATATATAAGGCAAAAACTGTGGCAATTAAATATCGCGAATGAAAAACGTAATAAGAAGTTAAACTTGTTATTAAAAGATACCACAAATAATACTTTACATAATTAAATTCTTTAGGTATCGGTAACGTGAAACTTTTGATCCAAATAAGAATATATGCGAATACTGATAAAATCCCAAACATGGCGTACATTCCGATAATTCCAACATCTGAAAAATAAAACCCTTGTTCATTGGTTAATTTGTCCACAAAAAGACCATATTCTGTTTCTAAAGCGTATGGTACACCATTTCCAAATATTCTACTGATATTGTTTGGAGAAAACTCTGTAAGAAAGTAGATGCCTTCTATAACCCGAATATTATTCTCACCCGCTTGTATATCACTTTTCTGTTGTTCAACTATTCCATTAACTATGGGGTTGTTTGAATTATATAAAAATTTTAAAAAAAACAGCAACCCTATAAAAGAAATAATAACAATAATTTTTTTGAAAATAGCTAAATTTTTTACCAGATGATAAAAAAATAGTAGTGATAATGTGAAAATGTCCTGCCGGTTAACCTGCATTACACAAACAACTACACCTAAAATTGAGAGTAGAAACCACAACCATCTTTTATCTTTTTGCGTAGTTAGTTTGTTTATTGCCATAAATGAAGCTAAATAGAATATCCCACCTCCCGGAAATCTTATTCTTATTATCCCCCTGCCTTCTTCTGAAAACTCATCACCATATCCAAAAAGTATTGGATCAGGATGGGTGAATTGATAGAAATAAAGAATAATATATATTATCCCATAAATAAGAATGATCTTTTCGATAGTTTTAATTGGAATTTTTATCTCTAACAAATAAAAAAAGAAAATCCATAACATATAAGGAACTGTTGCTAAAATACTATTCATTATACTTTGGCCCCATGAAATATATGCCATAAATATAGAAATCAGCATGGATAAAAAAATCAACTGTATTGGTAATACAAAGCCTTGACGTTTACGAAAAATAAAAGGCAGAGATAATGCAATAGAAAAAGCAATATATAAGAACCAAAAATAAATATTAATATTTTTACTTAAAAATCGTGCTTCAAAAAAATTAAAAGCAATAAGCACTAATAAAAACACGAACAATACCTTAAGTTGCTTTGTCATCAAATAGATATTAATATTAAGGGAATTTTATCGAATACATTAGATGTAATCAATTTGCAAATTCTTAAAATTTTCGTTATCACATATTGTTTGGTGGGATATCTTTCGGCAGATTCCCTAGGATGTTTTGTAATTGAACTACTTTAATTATTTAATCCAAATCCCTTTTTTATTTTTATTAATCACCATATGATATTGTAAGGGCGCTAAAAAGTAACCATTAAAGTTCGCTATGATGGAAGCAACAAAAAGAGCATAAACACCCATTTTAAAATATGTTATTAACATAATCGCCACTGCTATATATATTAGTGGACTTATTAAACATGCCCAGAATTGTAATCTTAATGCATTTATTCCATTTAAAAGATAAACATATTTTCCATAAAACATTTTTACATTGATAAATAAGAATCCCCAAAATGAAAGATAGAAACCAATAATTACTTTCCCTTCTCCGAGCCAAAGACGATATACATTTTCCGAAAGGATGAACATTACACAACTAATTATAACCCAAATGATATTTAATCGATTATAATTTTTTACCGCATTTTTTATCCATTTAATATCGTTTTTTAAATAGGCCTCAGTAGATGCGGACCAAAATGGCATTAAAAATATTACTGATATCATATCTAAAACGCCAAAATATTTTAAGACAATATTATATGATGTTACATCAGCAGTGCCAAAATTCCGCGCAATGATAATATTTGCTGTTTGAAATTGTATAATACCTGCAATCTGGATTACAAAAAATATCAGACCTAAATTAAAAAGATCTTTAGCATACGAGAATTTGATTTTTGTGAAACTGGGACGGTATTTTTTAAATTCACCGTTAAAAAAAAATACATTTGCTCCAACTAAAACCAAGATAGGTGAAGCACAAAGCGCGACTCCTAAATTTATTAAGGATCCTTCCGTTGTTTTTATCAGAATAAAAATAAAAATTAAAGAGAAAAGCTGTCCTATAACATCAATTAATGATGATTTTGCCGGTTGTTGATTTGCTAAAAATAGTGTCGAGATTATTTTTAAAACAAACTGTAAACAAAAATATGTAAATACAATTATTACTAAAATTGAAACCTCCGACCGCATACTTTCCGAAATATTCAAAATATTCGCCCAATTCAAAAAATGGTTGACAATTAAAAAAATAATCCAGACAATAAAAAATATTATTGCCAGTATTGCATAAGTAGTACTTACATAAATTTGGGCAAGTTCATTATTGTCTTTTGCTTTTGCTTCAGCAAATTTATTGCGTAATCCTTGTGTTAAGCCAATATCAAAAAAAACAAACCACCCCACTATAGAGCTGACGGTTAGCCAAATACCATAACGGGATGGATTTATGTAATTGATGGTTAAAGGAACTAAAACTAAACTTATTGCAATACTTAAACCTTTGACTAAAAACGAAGCCAAAATGTTTTTCTTGGCTTTAATGCTTCGTTCGTGGCCTTTTGTAAAAAAATTTAAAATGATCTGGATATACCTATTCATGTATATTGTTAATTATAAAATAATTATCAATTCAAGTCGTATTTATTTTGTTTATCCTACCAATACCTAATCGTTAGATCTTTTATTTTCAGAGTTTAAATGTGGAATCTGATGCATTCCTGATTACATTCCTTAAATCAACTATAAGTTTTGCATTTTTAATAATCATTTCAGGATTAAATTCATTGTGATTGGTTGCTACTACGATGCAATCGGCATTTCGTATCGTTTCTTCAGTTAATTCAACTGATCTGAAAAAATTGCCATTAGGTGTTTTGACAGATGAAATATACGGATCGTGATAATTTACTTCCCCACCTTTTTTTATAACGAGATCTATAATCTGCAGAGCCGGTGATTCGCGTGCGTCATCGATATTGGGTTTATAAGCAACACCAAGGAATAGAATTTTACTTCCATTTACTGGTTTCTTTTGTTTATTTAGAGCGGTAGCGATTTTTATATACATATAGTTTGGCATGCGCATATTGATATGTCCAGCTGCATGTATCATGCTTAAATCGAAATCATATTTTTTTGCGATGTGTTCGAGATAAAAAGGATCAAGTGGAATACAGTGTCCGCCTATGCCTGGTCCCGGATAGAAGGCCTGAAATCCAAAAGGTTTTGTTTTGGCAGCTTCAATCACTTCCCAAATATCAATTCCCATTTTGTTGGATAAAAGGGCTAGTTCGTTTATTAGACTAATGTTAACCAAGCGGTATGTGTTTTCTAATATTTTAACCATTTCAGCAACTTTGGGCGAGCTTACCAAATGGAGTTTATCAATAGCTTTAGAGTAAATGCGCTCTCCAATTTCAAGACCATCCTTTGTGATGGCTCCTAATACTTTAGGTGTATTTTTTGTATGAAAACTTTCATTGCCAGGATCTACGCGTTCAGGCGAATAGGCCAGCCAAAAATCAGGTCCATGCTTCAACCCTGATTCATTTTCAATTATAGGAAGCATGAAATCTTCAGTCGTGGTGGGGTAGGTAGTACTTTCGAGACTAATAAAAGTACCTGGCTTCATGTTTTGTCCAATTGCCATACATGCTGTTTCAATATAACTCATGTCAGGTTTGCGAAATCGATCTAAAGGTGTAGGCACACAGATTAGCAGAGCATCGCAATCTTTAATTCTCTTGAAATCAGTTGTTGCGCGAAGTTTAATGGTTTCGACCACTTCTCGCAAAACAGCGTCCCGGATATCTTTGATGTAATTGTCTCCACGATTGATTTTTTCAACTTTTTCTTGTGATTTATCGAATCCAATAACATTCACTCCGGCTTGAGCAAAGCTAACCGCAAGCGGAAGTCCGACATAACCTAAACCGATTATTCCAACGATTTCAGTATTGTTGTCAATTTTTTCTAGAAGTAATGAAGCGTTATTCATAATGTTTAAAGAATTATAATTTGATTGATTTATGGGGTGTCTTTTTTCAAATACTTAGGTGTTAATTTACTAGTGTTGTTTTAAGCTTGGAATAATTATTGTCATTCTGAATTTATTTCACCATCTATTCTCAGATAACTGATTCCGAAACAAGTTCGGAGTGATTTTTCATCATTAGGAGCTTAACAAATTAATAGGTTAAGTTATCCCTTATTTCCACCATGATTTTTTAACAATTTCTTGAGGTATTTCTTCTTCCGGGCAAATCATTTTAAAAATTTCTTCCCAGGAAGGTATCCCGCCTAAGTTTCGGTCGTCGATATAAATATCAGCTAAAATCTTACGACTATCATTTTCGTCCCAGACTTCTTCGGGAAAATTTTTATTGACCGCATAAAAATCAATACCATTTGAAAGACAAAACGTTACAGCATCGTCGAGTTTTTGACCAGCCCGATGGCTCCATAAAATTAACCGGTGACCCTTTGCCTGAAGCTTACTCAGTGTTTCGAAAGCCAAGGGACGAGTACGTCCGATGGAAGGATATCGATGCTCAACAATGGTGCCGTCGAAATCGACTGCAATGATTAATGAACGCCGGAAGGATGTTCTAAAGTCCATGTTGTAATTGGGGCTGAACGATTAAATGGTTTAATAGTCAAATGGTTGAATTGATAAATGGTTTGATGGTTATATGGTTGAAGGTTCAGATTAAACTTTTTCTTTCTTTTTTCTGCGATGCTTTTTCCCATCTTCCTCGTCGGAATAATAACTACTTTGGTCGGCTTCGTATTGATAATACTTGTAATAGGCATTTCCGAATGCATTTGGCTTGATGTCATTTACAACAATTGTAATGTTTTCGATGGTCTTCTTGTTGGCATATTGGTTGATCATTTCGATCTCATGCTTGCGTGAAAATCCATATCGAAGGATGAACACATTGAGGTCTGATAATTGACTTATGATATGACCGTCGGTCACCATTGCTGTTGGAGCATTGTCAATGACGATGTAATCAAACCGGGAGCGAAGTGAATCAATCAGAATTTTCATTTCAGGTTTCCCCAATATTTCAGCAGGATTCGGAGGAATTGGCCCTGACGGTAAAAATGAAAGATTTTCAATTGTTGTAGGAAATATAATCTGATCAATCGAATTAACTCCAATGAGGTAATTACTTAGACCATTTTCGTTTGGAAGATTAAAAATTTTATGCAATCTTGGTTTACGCATATCAGCGCCAATAATCAATACTTTTTTATTATTCATGGCAAGGATGGTTGCCAGATTGACTGATGAGAAAGATTTCCCTTCACCAGGGTTGGTCGAATGAATGGATAACACCTTCCCAATAGGTTCTGATAACATGAACTGCAGATTAGTACGTAAAGCGCGGAAAGACTCTGCAATGTTTGATTTTGGATTTTCATGAACGACTAAATCAGATTTGGTCTGACTATGCATGATATTACCTAAAATCGGAATACTGGTGTTTCTCTCCAAGTCCAGTTGGGTTCTGATGCGATCATCAAAGAAATTAATAAGCAGGAGAAGTGCGATAGGCATTCCAGTGCCCAAAATAAATCCAAGACCCAATATAACTTTTGAATTAAGACTAATTTGTTTCGCTGTTTCAGGGCGTGCGACGTCAATCACCTGTACGTCGGGCATGGTTGATGCCAAGGCAATGTTTGTTTCAGCCCGTTTTTGCAACATGAAGGTATATACCTCGTTGGTCAGGTTAAACTGACGTTGAATATTAACCATTTTTTGTTCTTTCTGAGGCAACTTATTCATCTGAAAGCTGATTTTATCTTGTCTTTCCTTTTGGCTGTTGATATTTGCCGTGGCATTATCGATCAGGTTGCGGAGATTCTCATTTAACTGATTACGAACTTGATTCAATTCTTTATCGATCATGATTAAAGTAGGATTGTTTTCCTTGGCGCTGAATGAAAGTACCTGACGACGGTTGTATAACTCGCCCAACTTAAGAACCAACGCATTGAGCGAAGCATCCTGTATGCCAACTACTGAAGGAGAAACTATTTCCTTGAGATCGCTATTATCTTTCAAATATTTAAGTAAATTTTGAAAATAGTCCAGTTGCATTTTACTTTTTGCCTGTTCTGATTCAATTTCTTTTAGGTTATCCATCACTAATTTACCCTCTGCACCCAAATCGATGATGTTATTTTGAGACCGAAAATTGCTGAACTTTGTTCCTGCAGTATTTAGAGAATCAGAAATGCCTTCTAATTGGGTATTGATAAAATTAAGAGAGCGGCGTTGTGCTTCACTTTGAAAATTCATTTTCCCTTCAATGTACACTTTGATCACTTCATTCAAAAAATCACCTTGTCGATAAGGATCTTCTCCTTCAATAGAGCATTCAATGATATCCCCCTTTTTATCTTTCAAAGTTGTCTTGAGCATTTTCTGATAGGCTAGTGTTGCATCATTTAAATCATTAAATACAAAATAATATTTTCCTGAAATCGTCTCGAAATTATTTGCCTTTTTTAATAATGTAAAATTGAAGTATTTGTTTACAAATGGTTGGCCAAAAGTTCCTGATCCCTCCTGTTTAATATTTGTAATTTGTTGACCTTTTTCAATCTTGCCATTTACTGATACGTTGTAATTGTCACCGGAAGTAGGGGTAATGTATATCGCAATTCCCGTTGTATTAATAAAATTTTGAGCCTCTTGGACATCAAAAGGTTCTTGTTTGTATATATCTCTCCAGACAAACAAATCTTTGGAGTACCAAGTTGTTCTCCAGTTCAGGTTTAAAAGAGCTTGATTGATGTTGTAATATGAATTGATGATTTCTAACTGATTATAAATGTTGTTTTTAGGCAAATCTACAACGCCCTGAAATATACTTTTCATGTTTAATGCGTCCGACTTTTCAGGAACCAATACTGAAGTACTGATCTGGTATTTTGGTTTCGTTATTTTGGTATATACAAATGCAAGTATTAGACCTAAGGCGCCAAAAAGGGCAAGCCAATGCCACTGACGACGCATCAGATAGATGATTTTTTTGATATCAAATTCTTCTTCTTGATTTCCACTCTCAGTGAAATTTGTTAGATTTTCGTTCATTTATGTTATTGTTTTTGTAGTAGATGCTTGATGATTATTTTCAAAGGTTGTTTAAGCGCTTCCTGATTTATTTTCTCTTGTTTTCTTTAATTTTTTTTCATTGATATTACTTATGCGCTTATAACAATGAAATAATTATAATTTGGGTATAACAAATCCAAGTACTGCGATTAGCACGGATAGCGAAGATAAAACGAGTGAATAGGCCTGACTATTTAATTGAAAGTTTTTGTATTTGTCAGGTTGAACAATTACAAAATCGTTTGGCTGCAGATAAAATGCATCTGAAAGATACACATTTTTTGAACTCAAATCGAGCATATATGTTTTTCTGCCTTCAGGTACAGTTCGAACAACCATAACACTTTTTATAGTGGCAAAATCAGTATTTCCGTTGGCTAAGGCCAAAGCTTCCAGAATGGTAATTGAATTGTTGTAATTATAATAATCCCCAGGATTTCGGACCTCCCCCGAAACAGTAATCTTAAAATTCAATAGTTTCACTTTAACAATTGCGTCCTTTAAAAATTCATCGGCTTTTTTTTGAACCACCGATTCAATTTGTGAGAGCGGGATTCCTGATACATTAATTTTTCCTAACATGGGAAGTTTAATGTTTTCTTCCTGATCAACTTCAAATCCATAAAGATAAGCTCCACTAGGAGTCGTATACTTCATATACCCCTGTCCATAACTGGTTTCCATGTTTGATTCAGGATTGTACAGTAGGTTTACTTCGGGATTCATGGACTTGATACTAACATATAAAATATCTCCTGTTTTCAAAATATATTCTGCTGGCAAACCACGATTAATTTCATTGTTGGTGACATCTTTCAGAAAAATTAAATCCTTACTACTACGGCAGGAGAACAATGTAGTCATGAAAATAATTAGAACGAGCGATGAAATATATTTGATACTTAGTTTTGATTGTATTGAGCCCATTGATAAAGTATTAGTTGTTAAATTGATGTTTTGTATGTTTTTTTTTTAATATTGATTTTCTATATGTTTCGTTTATTCTCACTTAAAATGCAATTATAGAATAAAATACTGAAACAGTATCAGAATCTTATTCTGATCATTAAATAATTAATAAGTAGAGCAAGAATGCATTTGTTTTCGGACTTTGCAGTTATTGGCCATTCCCAGTTAATACAACGCGAACAGTCTTTAAAAGAATAATTAAATCTAATTTTAACGACCATGTGTCGATGTATTGCATATCCATCTTCATCCATTGATCAAATGGGATATTGTTTCTTCCAGATACCTGCCAGATACAAGTTATTCCAGGCTTCATACTTAATCTCCTATTTTGCCATCGTATGTATTGTTTTACTTCAGACGGAATTGGTGGACGTGGACCAACTACCGCCATTTCGCCTTTCAAAACATTAATAAATTGCGGTAATTCATCCAAAGATGTTTTACGTAAAAACTGACCGATTTTAGTTACTCTCGGGTCATTTTTTATCTTGAAAACAGGACCTTCCTGCTCATTTTGTGCTTGCAGAGATTCCTTTAAGCTTTCCGCATTAACAACCATTGTTCTAAATTTGTAACAAAAAAACTGCCTCCCATTTAGACCCATCCTTTTCTGCATAAAAAAGACTGGTCCTCCATCAAGCTTAATCAAAAATGCTATAATTAAAATGATTGGTGATAAAATAATGAGAACCGAAATGGAGATTATATAGTCTAGCAGTACTTTAAATTTGAGCGCCAGATAATTATCGGGTGTATTTCGAAAGGTTAAAAATGGCATTTGATTTAAAAATGAGAGTGTCGATTGCATCTTTATGTAGTTAAGTAATAACGATTGCATTCGAAAAACAACTCCGACTTCTGCACATGAATAGATATACTTTTGAATTTCATTTTGTTCTAATGAGCTTTTGCAGTAGAATACTTCATCAATTGACTTGTTGTCAATTACTTCAGAAAGATCACTGACACAAGGTATAATATGAAATTCCTGACCATATTTAGATTTAATTACTTCATCATCAGTCATAATTGCCCATATCCGATATCCCCAATCTTTAGTTTCAACCAATCGGTCAATAAAATAACTTGAATCTTCATCTGCAATAATCAAAATTAATCTGCTATTTAACCCTTCTCTCCGAAGGTATTTCATTGTTGCTGATAAAATGAACTTATAAGAATATAATACAATTAAATTTAATATGGCAAAAATACCTAATACTAATCTGGATACTCCATTAAGATCTAAAAAAACAATGGCGACATAAAGTAAAACATTTCCAATAATTATCGAGGTTAAGTATTCGATAAATAATACTGAATACATCTTCAAACGACCAATTCTACCTAAATTCGACTGGTTTAGTATTAATAACCAAAGTGGAACAATAATGAAAAGTAAGGTTTTATATTGCGTTAGATCACTTTGTACAGGTACAAAAAACTCATGTGTCAACCATTTTGCACCATCAAAACATAAAATGGTCAAAATTACCTGAAAAACTACATTTAATTTTTCAAGAACTGGTTCTCTTTCTTTAAGCATGGTATTTTGTTGTTATGTAAAAATGAAAGAAAAAGATTTTGCAATTAAATTTGTTAGCCGTTCTATCAATTCTTTAAATAGCACAATAAAAAAAACATGTCAGGTAGCCAAACAAATTTTGATGAAGAGTATACTTTAAATTAGTAAATTAAAATGAAAAAAATAAATTTCATTTTTTCCAGATTAACATTCTCAACACGAGAATCTTTGAGCTGAATTTTCTTCAATTAATTTTACGTCTTCTCTGGAAATGTTAGCATAAAGGCTACAATTTAGTGAGTTAACCCGTATCAAAAGTCTCACTTGTCCATAAATGTTGGCAACTTCACCTTTTATACCTTTTAATGATCCATTCAAGACCTCAACAATAGCACCCTTTTGAATATGCTCATAAGTTAGGGAAACCTCTTGATCACATTGATGAAGGAAGTTTCTAACATTTGTAATTTGAAATTCTGGGATGGATTGCGCTCGTCCACCAAAACTTATATAGCAAATAGCTCCTGGAGTGTTTAGGGCATTAAAGAACTCTTTGAAACTTACCTTTACGAAAATATAGCATTTAAATAAAGGTTCTTCAACCCATTTTTTACGGTCGCTCCAAGTTTTTAATACCTTTCTTGTTGGTAAATAACATTCGATGTTTTTTACCTGCAAATGGTCAAAAAGCCTTTTTTCTCCGTTTGCTTTGGTATATATGGCATACCAATGGTAGTTAAGTTTTTCCAAAATGGTAACGTTTATAACATTATTAATTCTAATTTAACTAGAATAATTTCTAATTAATTCTAATTAGTGTTGTGTGCAACTTTGAAATTTCTTTAATGTTATAAAATTAAGCTAGAAAAACTTAAGAATCAATACGTATTTTCCGACACCATTTCTGATTTAGATTTTATCTTTAAGTCTTTATAAATATGGAGTTACAAGAATTCTATGAAGTAAAATAA
The DNA here is from genome assembly GCF_009689585.1 of Aquipluma nitroreducens. Lineage (GTDB taxonomy): Bacteria > Bacteroidota > Bacteroidia > Bacteroidales > Prolixibacteraceae > Aquipluma > Aquipluma nitroreducens. The sequence goes on from NZ_AP018694.1 coordinate 5,384,005, forward strand.
ATTTTTCTTCAAATTTATTTGTTATTTGATAAAACATAAAAATACTGTTGAAATATTTTTATTAGAAAATTCTAATTTACAAAAATCATGATTATTTTGATTTTTCTAATTTGCCTTTTAGGATTAGGTTCTCAAGACTTAAATCAGCAAACATTCTTTTTAATCTGTCATTCTCTTCCTCCAGTTCATTTAGTCTATGGATTTCAGATATATTCATACCCCCATATTTTACTCTCCAGTTGTAGATTGTAGCTTGGCTTATTCCATATTTTTTAATAAGCGCTGGAATTGTAGTTCCATTTTCATTTTCTTGTAGAATACGATAAATCTGTGATTCTGCAAATCTCTTTTTTGTCATAGTTTGCTGAATATTTAGTTAATAATTAATTAATCGTGCTTAGACAAATTACCCTGTTGCTGAACAAGTGTGGTATAACTTCGAATTCTGTATTGTAATGCGAAGTTGAGCTTCAGGCAACTAATTCAGGAGATATTAGAATAAATTCTAATTATAGGTAGAGTAGATGGAATTGTTGCAAGTATGATCTAATGGTGATTATCGTATAAATAAAATATCAAATTCAAAAAACTTGCAAAGGATGATATTTTTATCGGTAAAATTTAATTGAAAAATATAGGAAAACCTACTGTTATCCACATTTTTTGCGATATAACACTACTTTTGGGAGATGTATTTTTAATCTAAAAACTCTAAAACAACGAAGAGATAGAAATGTTCATCATTTTCTAAATTCATTCTCTTAATTACAAATTTTAGAATTTTCCATACAATTATAAAGCTTTTATTTCAAAAAAAAAATAAATTTTATTATCGCACATGAGATTTTATTGTTTCACACGATTGTGCTGAATATATCTTGTTTGATTTACAATATCTTTTATCAGTCTATAAATGTTCAATTTACTGAATAAATATGGTTTGCAATTCCATTTGAATAAATTCATAATGATGTAAAGAATTATTCGTCGTATATTTTTAATTGCTATTTAATTGCTACATCTTTCAAACTAAAATCTAAGGCCGTTTCATTCGAAAAGTCTAAACTTTTTGTTATTGACATGCATACGATTTCTGCGATATCGTGAACGGGCAAGTTAGGACTTTGGGCGAATGTTTTTTTGCACAGCGGGCAAGCAGTTACTAGTATATCTGGGTTGTAATTTCGGTATTCGTCCAAAGCCTTATTCCGAATTTGGCTGCGCTCAGTCATTTTAATTTTGATGTTGGCCAGACTTCCACCACAGCAGAAGGCTGCTTCTTTTTCATTCTTAATTGGAATTACTTCGGTATATTCGTCAAGCAACAATCTTGGTTGGTGATAGATGCCACTACCACGACCAAGTTCACAGGGATCGTGATAAATCACCCGAAGTGGCAACTTATTTACCGGCAGACGCTTGTCGGTCATTAAATTAAGCAAATATTCAGAGTGATGCTGAACAGTTATTCCAGGTATTGCATAATCTTCTTTAAACACCTTGTAACAAATAGGGCAGGAGACTACCAGTTTTTTTGCTCCTGAAGCAAGTATTCGCTCGCGGTTATGATCGATCAGTTTTTGGGCTGCTTTGTATTGTCCAATCTGCATCAATGGACGACCACAGCAAGCTGTTTTATCCTCGTCCATAAACCAGTATTTTACACTGGCAACCGCAAAGATTTCTTTCATCGATTTAATGATGGCTGGAGTGAGATGAGTCATACATCCGGCAAAATAAATCACTTCAGTTTGCGGACTAACATCAACTTTGCCATTCTTCAGGTATTCGTACGACGAATTGTATTCTTTGGTCGATTCAATGCGTTGGGTCATACGTAAGCTGTTCAATTCCAATCCAACAGGGCAGTCGGGTTGGCACCTTCCGCAAAGCATACAATTGAATAATTTTTCGTCGGTAATTTTTCTGTTCCTGATGTGCTTCAACGCATAAACTGATTGGGTGTCCTTAATGGCAGCATGAGTCATTTGGCAACTGTCTAGACAAATTCCGCAGCGCGAACACGAATAGATTTGGATTCGGGAATAGCCATCGATTCGCTTTTGAACTTTAATGCCATAGTTTCGGAGGAAAATCATGACAACCTCAACCGGAATATGCATGTAACGCGAAACAGGCAACGCGAAGAAAAATAAGCCCAATGCTCCTGAATAGGCCCACCATAATGGCATTTCCAGCGATTGAACCGGTAAAATTGACGAAAGTAATTGTCCGGCTGGCTGACTTATAATGCTTCCGTTGTGGTGAATGCCGGCAGATACGCTTTCGGCCAAAAAGCGAAGCGGGAAGATGAGCCAGAGGGCAGTCAAAGCAACGCGGTCGCCCGTTTTAAGTTGCGTAGTTTTTTTCATTCCAAACATCCGGCTATTCAACCGTTTATAGTAGGCCAGTGCGACGCCTGAAAGCACAAACAAGAGCAGTAAATCCATACATGCAGCCAGTATTTTCCCTGAAAGTGTGATAGCAGGCTGGGTCATAAAGTAGCGCATGAAAATTGCTTTGTATGCCGGAACATTGAAGGTTTGATAATGAATGCAGGCTTCGATATGACCAACAACAATTAGCAGGAACCATCCAAATGCCAGGCTCATATGCATATAACCCAAAACTGGATTTTTTCTGAATATTTTTCGGTGGAGTAGTGATTCTGAGAATGTTTCGCGAATTGCAAGTAAACTTTTTCGAGTGAAAATATTATGGACAATACGGCTTTTGTCGATTTTTGAAAGTTCGGAAATCCAAATACCTACAATAATGATAAGGAAGCAGGAAATAAACAAAAGCCCGATTGTAAATGGTAATATGAAAGATGGAGGAAATTTCATATGATTCTACGAATTGACGGGTTTATATTTCAGTATACTCTTTTTTATGAGCATGATAACATTGCGGAGGTTGATTCCGCGAGGGCAAACCAACATGCACTTACCACAGAGCATACATTTTTGGATCTCAGATTCGAGCTCTACCGTTTCGCCACGACGCAACAACAAGTTCATTCGCCGTACATTGAAACTGACCAAATCAGCAGCGCTGCAAGTGGCGGTGCATCCACCACACGACAGGCATACCTTGAAGGATGGTTCAATTTCTAAAACCTCATTCAGAAGACGGCCGTCAAACTGATCGTAGTCGATTGTTCGCTGTTTGATCACAGAAAAGCCAAAATCTTTCATTAATTATTCTTTTTTAGCCAATTGTTTACTTCCATAGCTGCCGATCTGGCATGTAAAATGGTATCGTTTACCGACATGGGGGCGGTGCAGCTACCTGCCAAAAATATTCCTTCTTGCTCTGAAAAATTGGATTTCAGAAATGAGTCGGTAGTTTTCAGAAAACCTGACTCTTCGCAGCCGATGCTACAGGTAGTCGCAGCTTTTGCGGTTCCTTTTCCGGCTTCCATGCCCACAAGCAGAACCAGCAAATCAACATTCATTTTGAGTGGCCTGCCTGAAAGCGTATCTTCTGATTTGATCAGCAAACTTTTATCGATTTTTTCTGACGCTTCAGACAAACGCCCACGGATGAACTGGATGTCGTACTTTTCTTGTGCATCGCGGTAAAGTTCTTCAAAGTTTTTCCCGTACATGCGCAAATCCATGTAGAAACAATAAATCTCAGCTTCAGGCAACCGCTTTTTAAGTTCTATTGCTTGTTTAACACCAGTAATGCAGCACACCTTGGAGCAATAATGATTGCCCGATTTTTCATCACGCGACCCCACACAATGCACAAATGCAATCCGTTTCGGATTTTGGCCGGCAGCTACTGAAAGGTCTCCGTCAGGTAATAGTAATTTTTCCAGATCGGCCGAAGTGATTACATGATCATATATTTTGTACCCGTATTCTTCCTTTCGGGAGGCATCAAAAAGTTCGTAGCCGGTAGCGACAACTACTGCATCTGCTTCTAACTTTTGATTACCTGAAGTTTCGATGTTGAACTTGCTATTTTGGCGATGAATAGAGCGGACTTCTGTCTGGTTTAAAATTGAAAAATCTTTTTCACTGTGTTTTTCCAAAAGAGCACCCAATATCTTATCAGCGGGAGTAAAGTCTGGGAAAAGGTATGACCAGTTGTTCAGTTTTCCGCCAACCTTTTCTTCTTTTTCGATTACAGTAACCCAATGTCCAGCATCAGTCAGGGCACAAGCTGTTTCAATTCCGGCAATTCCGCCACCTATAATTACAATGTGTTTCACATGCTAAGCTTAAAAGTCATTCAATAGTCATTTCGTGTCTTTGTGTTCGGGTTTTCAATTTATTGATCCGATCTTCAAGTCATGTATTTTCAGCATCCACAACCCACCATCGTTGGTTTTCCGATCAGTTTTCCGTCTTTCCCGGCATACTTTAAATCAATGTCGTAATGAATTCCCATTTTATCCAATAATGGCTCTACATTGGTTTGGTGCATCTGCATTCCCATGTCCCACGGATCGTACCCAAGTACCAGGCCTGCCATTTCTTCATAGGTTAGAACCGGAATTCCCCGTCCATTGTCTCCGTATGTTTTACCTTCCATTTCTTCAATGACATACTGCCACCGATCGAGAAACATTGGACAACCAGGGCAGTTGCACAGAATTGCATCAGGTTTATACGGTTCCATCGATTCAAATTTCTTTCTTGAGTTGGAAACTGAGTATCCACGGTTCGACATCACCAGGTATTGCCTGAAGCCAAATCCGCAGCAATGCCGACGTTCAGGATAGTCAACCACTTCGCCGCCCCAGGATTCGATCATTCCGACCAATACATGAGGGAATTCTGCGCCACCAACTCCTTTAGAAGGAAACATCTTTGAATAATGACAACCAATGTGTTCCACAATTTTCAACGGTTTACCTGTCTTCCTATTGATAAGCCGGTTTTTCCCAATTGTAGCTATTTCATTCCTGAATTTGTATATAATATCGCTGGCATGAGCCACATTTTGAGGTATCTCAAATTCGCGTCCGGTAGCCTTTTTCAGGAAGGTGCGTACTTTCTTAAGTTCAGCAGGAAACTCTTTCCAAGTTTCAATGATTTCGTTGTAAATACCAAATGAGGTAATGCACGATACTGCCAGGTTCTGGTATCCGGCTTCGGTCATGAGCGCAAATTGCCGTGCAACGATAGTTTGAATGGTATCGAACGGAACAATATCCGAATGATAGCCGATTCCGGAGCAACTGGTGTGGTGCGGATTTTCGTAAATGTCTTTATTCAGTTCCTTGCGCAGAATCTTTAGAAGCGTTTGTTCTGAGCCAGGGAAAAAGTTTTGACGTATGCAACTTCGTACGTAGAAGTAATGATCATCGGCAATTTCCTTTTGATAGTCCTGCCATACTTGTATTTTGCCTTCTCGTTTCATTATTGTCGGTTATGTTTGCCGTTGTTGGTAGTGAAAATGTGGCTTACATAGTCTGCATAATTGTCCTCATTTTCGGTAAATCCCATGTTTTTAGCTTTAAGTTTCGAGAAATATTCAATTTTTTCGAAACGGTCAATACCACCTGTTATTTCGAAGATCCGGTAAATTTCGTCCATCGATTCCTGTGGAATTTTACGTAAAGCACCCTCGCCATCACCATTGTAATTAGCTCCAACGCGTTCATAAACTTCTTCTTTATTGTCATAAATCCATTCCCCAACAGGTCCTTGTTCGGGGTGCATTTCAGGAATAAGGTTTTCGGGAAGGACGCAATAACCTTTGGATATAATGTTTTCGCCAACTACACGCTTGATCGCCAACTGCTGGCGACCTTTTTCCGATTCGGTAAAGTACCCCAATTCCTGAGATAAACTGCGCAGAGCCATGATAATCATTCCTGGGGTGTTTCCCCGTGGACAGCGGGTTTTACACGACATACATTCGCCACAATACCAGATGGTCTCACTTTTCAGAAGTTCTTCAATCCGTTTTTCATCCTTTGATTGTACAATGCCGGCAATTATTCTGGGGTCGTAGTCGTAAAATTCGGCAGCTGGGCAAATAGCCGTGCAAACACCACAATTCATGCAGGATTTCAGGCCTTCCACAAACCGAACATCTTTTGTAAGTTCCTGGTAAAGTTCCATTTTGGTTTTTGGGTAATAACAAGACGAAGTTAGTTTTTCAAACTTTAAGACAGTTCAGTCTAAAACTGTATTTGGTGTAGGTGTTTGTGCGTATTCTTATTTGATAAAGTCAATGGAAGCTAATTCTGAAATTAATCTCGAGGTGATTATTGATGTTCGAATTTTTACCGCACCAATCGTTGGAAAAATGAAATTAGCCTGAGTTTTTTGTGAGCGCCTAGAAAGTATTGTCAAACAGGTTGTTTATTTGCGCTTAAAGTATCTTTCAATATTGGCTTCTGGATGAATGTAATTTGAATTTCCAACTAAATAATTTGCAAATTGTTTGGCGAAATAGGGACCAAGCAGAACGCCTTTTGAACCCAATCCGTTAAAAATTCCTATTTGTGGGTTTTCCGGAAGCAAGCCGATTACTGGTTTTCGGTCGTGCATTGTTGGGCGAATTCCAGCCTTTTGACTCAATACTTCGAAAGGTGCAGAACTGATGTTTTGTAGTTTGTCAAGCAATTCCTTGCGGGCTGAATCTGTTGTTTCAACGTTTAATTTGTCCCAGGTATAAGTTGCACCAACTTTGTATTTGTTGTTCCAGATTGGCGCCACAAATACTTCATCGCTGATGATTTCGTTCAGTTTCAATCTCCGGATTTTGAGTTCCAGAACTTCGCCTTTCGAGTGTTTAAATTTCAGATTTTTGAAAAATGGATTAAACGCAGCAGCTGACCCTTCACAGAAAATGATCTTTTGAGCAATAATATTATCATAAGTAATGGAGTCGGCTAATAATATCAGCTTTTCGTAATCTAGCTTTTCATTCCTGATCAAATTTTGCTGTGCTAATAATCCTGAGAAAGTTGAAATAAGTTTTTGGATGTCAAGTCGTCCAGATTTGTTAACGCAACCGAAACTGAAAGCATTTAATAATTCCTGATCTTTTAAATTTAGAACTGGTACTGCTTCCAGATAATTCTCCAGATGATTGGCGAAGGCCTTCTCCTTCCAGAAAATGAATTCATCTTCGCCTAAAATCTTAAGCATTTGACCCGGATAATAGAGTTGCTCGTGTAGTATCTCTTCCAGTTCCCGATAAGTCGATTCCATTTGAGGAAAGGCATCATCAACCAACCAGCTTTTAGTCATTCTCCGGAAAACAACGGGGTTGATTATTCCTGCCGCAACGTCAGATGATTTGAGTTGATTGGGATCGTTAAAGACTACAACCGTTTTGTTCTGCCTGAATAATTCATAGGCCAACAATGTTCCTGCAAGCCCCTGCCCAACAATGATAAAATCTGCTTTCATTGAAACAAAAAGCAAACAAAAGTCCGAATTGTTCAGGAAAAGGATTACTTCTTCGCCTTTTTCAGCTCCAGATTCACAAAAACAGGTAAATGGTCGGATGGATACCTTAGTTCTTTCGAATCGGTTAATACACCGTACTGCTTAACTTCGACCAAATCGTTTACAAAGACATAATCGATACGTTCGTTAAGCGGACTATTAAATTGAAACCCGTTGAATGTTCCATTAGGTCCGTAGGGTGCTTCTTTTGTAACCGTACGTGAATCGTGAAGTTCTTTGGTAATTACGGCAATGGGTTCTTGTTCAGGAGTCAGATTGAAATCTCCGGTTAAGATTACGGGTAGTTTTGAAGAATTTAACTCTTTAATTTTTCGTAAAATTAGTTTAGCAGACTCAGTTCTGGCTTTAACTCCCTGATGATCGAAATGGGTATTGAATACCATAAATTGCCGATCTTTTTTGTCGGTTTCGAGCAAAAGCCAGGTACACACCCGATTGCAGGCAGCATCCCATCCCAGTCCCGGCTTTTCAGGTGTTTGCGATAGCCAGAACCAACCGCTTTTAAGCGCTTTAAATTTCTTTGAATTGTAGAAAAGAGGAGAGAATTCACCTGCTTTTTTACCATCATCGCGGCCAACACCAACCCAGTTCATATTGGGTAACTGCTTTTTAATGTCTTCAATCTGACTAATTAAAGCTTCTTGCAAACCAAAAACGTCAGCTTTATGGAAGTCAAGTAAAGCAACTACATCCTTACTCCGGTTAGGCCATGCATTTATCCCATCATCCGGATTATTAAAGCGAATATTGTACGTAATAACTCGGACATTTTGCGCGATTGTAAGGTTACTAACGAAAACTAAAATGATAAAAAAGAAGCGTTTCATTCAGAACAAAAATTAAAAGATTGGTATTCACACGTTTTATTGTTGGCTTTTATTATTGTCGTTTTTTGCTCGGTTCCTTTGTTGACGATGTAGGAATAGCAAAAATCGATAATCTCATTCAAATTGTCAGACATGGGTTTACCTGCAATCTCATGCGAAGCATTGCAATAGGTGTAAAGCCAGTATGGCGTTCCGAGTTTTTTAAGTTTTTCGGCTATGGTGTACGAACCGTGCAAAATGAGGTACCCGGGCTGGTCTTCTTTGCAGTGCCGATGTGGCGCTGTAGCATAAGGAACCAAGTTATCGCAGGTTCCGTGAAAAAGAAGTGATGGAATTGCTGATTCCTTAAAAATCCGTGAAGTATCTGGAATCGCGCCTGCCATCGAAATAACGCCGGCATACGAAACTGGGCCACTATCCAGACCATAGCAGTATGGTGGCTGATAGGCTGTGTTCAGCACGGTTTCTGCACCCGCACTGCTTCCTGAAAGAATTATTTTTTGCGGATCGATTCCCATTTTATCGCGCTGCTGAATCATGAAAAAGGTTGCACCCTGAAGATCTTCCACTGCGTCGTTAAAGGTATTTCGCTTGTCAACAGCCGGACAGTCGCATCCAAAGCCGCTTTCTTTTCCAGCGCGTGTTAACCGGTACGAAATCGATGAAACCACATATCCATGCCGGGCCAGTTTTTTGCAAAATGCCTGAATCCCTGGCTCGTTGCGTGTTCCACCGGAAAAACCACCACCGTGCACATAAAAGATTAAAGGTCTTTGAGTTTGATTATCGAAGGCAGGAGAATAGACATCCATATCGAGCGATTTACCGTCTTTAAATGCATACGTAAACGTTTCAACCCGCGCAGAGTCAGTAATCTCTTCTTTGTAACGCTCCTGAGCAAAAATATTAAGGCTTAAAAAAAAGAGCGGAATTGTGATTTTCAGGAAGAATATTAGATTGTTCATGATTGGCAGTTTGTTGTTTAGGTTATTGTTGAAAAACAGCCTAAATGTAGATAAAAAACCATTGATATGTCAATAATTACAAGTAGAACCACCGAGAATGGGCAAATTGCATTTATTTGTGAAAAGTGCTATTCATGTTTCTACAGAATACAGTCATTAGTCATTAGAAAAGGGAAAATGACTTTTCTGTTGACTAATGACTATTTTCTATTTAGATTTTCACTTTCACAACCACTTTCTTTACCTTCTCCGGACCGTCAATCTGCATACATGGGCGGTGAACATCCTGCGGGTAAAATACAGCAAACATTCCTGCTTCAACAATCATTTGGGTGGTTTCTCCTGAAAAGAAGACAATATCTTTCTCCGGAAGGTATTCTGCGGTTACTGTTTGTCTGTTCAATGGAGCAAAACCAATGGCTTCCCTCCCTGAAACAATGTACTGAATGTCGGCATAAACCTGATGTGCTTCCAAACGGCAATCCTGAGGAGCTTTGCTGTCGTATTCGCTAACCAGGGCAAATACATTTTTGCCATCAATTTCATATTTCCCGATTTCCAGCGCCGAAAGATTTGTATTTTTCAGAAAATCGAACCCTTTTTTTAGGTTTTCGCTGATGCAGGAATAGAGCTCAGCATTTTCAAGTTTATCAAGTATCATAGGGTATTTTTAAGTGTATTGTATGAATGTATCCAATGACAATCGATTGCAATTGGTCGTGCAAATATACATTTTGAAATTTTAATTTGTCAATTCGGTGATTAAACAATTCGATGATTGCCGATTCAATTTGAGCTTTATTCTTTCAGTAAGTTTTGCTAAATACAATAACTTAGCTGAAATAAATTACAACTAAACTAAATCCATCGAACCTATGGAAAACAAAGACTTTAACAGACGTATTTTTATAAAGACAACGGGTGTTGCAGCTATTGCTACTGCATTGTCCGGAAACCTGGCATTCGGATCATCTCTGGTTCCTTCTGTACAAAATTCTATTCCACGTTGGCGGGGATTTAATCTGCTTGATTATTTTGGGGCTTTCCCTCCAAAAGGCGAAACACAGTCAAAAACAACCAAAGAAGATCTGAAATGGATGGCCGACTGGGGTTTCGATTTTGTCCGGTTGCCAATGGCTTATCCACGCTACATCATCTTTGACAGCCAAAAGTATGTTACTCCATCGGATGTTTTGAACATCAATGAGAAAGTAGTGGACGAAATTCAGGAGTTGGTTTTTCAGGCACAGCAGGCTGGTTTGCATGTAAGTATTAATCTTCATCGGGCACCAGGATATTGTGTAAACGCCGGATTTAATGAACCATACAATTTATGGAAAGATCAGGAAGCCTTGGATGCATTCTGTTTTCACTGGGAAATGTGGGGTAACAGGTTTATGAATGTTTCATCAAAAAAAATCAGTTTCGATTTGGTCAATGAACCAAGTTGGCGCGAAAACATGAACGATCAGTTTGGTTCGCGTACAACAATTCCGGGAGCCGTGTATCGAAAAGTTGCTTTGGCTGCATCGCAGGCAATCCGTAAATCAAATCCTGATCATCTGGTTATTGCTGATGGAAATGACGTTGGCGCTTCAATAATTCCTGAAATTACTGATCTGAATATTGCCCAAAGTTGTCGTGGATATTTTCCCCATTACGTGTCGCATTACCGGGCGCCATGGGTATTTAAAAATCCGGATGACGCTCCCATGCCTGTTTGGCCGGGAGTTATTGATGGTAAATCGTTTAGCCGAAAAAATCTGGAAGAACTGTATCAACCTTGGATTGATCTCGTGAAACAGGGGGTTGGTGTTCATTGCGGCGAATGCGGTTGCTGGCGGGAGACGCCACATGATGTTTTTCTCGCTTGGTTTGGCGATGTGTTGGATGTTTTAACAGAAAATCAGATCGGTTATGCGCTTTGGAATTTCAGAGGCGATTTTGGCGTTTTGGATTCAGGTAGAAAAGATGTTCAATACGAAGATTGGTATGGACATAAACTAGATCGAAAAATGCTTGATTTACTTAGGAAACATTAATAAAGAAACCGCTGCAAGGCGGTTCCTTTTATGTATGAAATCTAATCGCTTAGGGGTTTGTTCCCGACCACACTGCGGCAGAGAAGTTCATTTTCAAATTTCAGGTTTCAGGTGCGTTTCCTGTCAACCGCGACAGCCTCCGTACTTGGGACTTCTCTGCTCAAAGCTTGCTGAAAGCGTACACGACCCAGTTGTTTTTCTCCTGAAATCCGGTTTCAATGAGGCCAAGCGATTCGGCTTTTGCTTTAACATCGGGCATGTCGTAGGTATAAAATCCACTCAGATAAAGTTTTCCACCCGATTGAAGTACACTTTCATAAACCGGCAAGTCGTTAACAATTACATTCTTGTGAATATTGGCAAAAATGATTTCAAAAGTTTCAGTTCCAAGCAAACTGGCATCACCCAATTTGGCTTCCAGATTCAGGATATTGTTTAGCCGGGCATTTTCAACGGTACTTTCAAACGACCAGGTGTCGATGTCGATTGCAGTTACAGTTTTTGCGCCTTTGAGTGAAGCAAGCATTCCCAGAATACCAGTTCCGCAACCCATATCCAAAACGGTTTTCCCCGCTAAATCCATGTTCAGGATTTGCTCAGCAATCAAAGTGGTGGTTTCGTGGTTTCCGGTGCCGAAAGCCATTTTGGGTTCAATCACCAGTTCAAATTCCGCAGGCTCAAATTCAGTATGAAATGGCGCCCGAACCAGGCAGCGATTGCCAATCAGCAAAGGTTTGAAGTAATTCTTTTCCCATACTTCGTTCCAGTTTTTATCCGGAATCATCTCGTTCTCGGTTGCAACAGAAAAGGGCAGGAGTGTGGTAATGGCTTCAATCTCCTCTAAATCGACAGACTCTCCGGGAATATAACCCATGATTTGTTCTTCCGATTCGTCGAAACTTTCGAAAGCCAGATCCGAAAGCATCGCTACCAGGATTTCACGGTTTTCGGTTGTGTCGGGATTTAGCTTAAAACGTATTTGTATATAGATCATGATAAAGCAAGTTTAAAGGCAAAAAGTATAAAGTTAAAAGTCAGAAGACCGAAATTAAAGATTTCGCTTGTTGGGCAAATGTAATACAAAAAGAAAGACCTCCCATTGCTGGATAGCCTTTGAACTAGATTTGTTTTATTGATATTTTGCTGATGATTGGCTTGTTAATTTCGTTCAAATAAGCAGTGTTTGATATTGCAAATTTTACAACATCAAAGTTCAATGCCACAAACTGCGGTTGCAAGCCGTCCTCTCAAACAAAAGGGAACAACCCTTTCGGATCATTCCCTTTATATGTTTTCCCTTCGACACGCTTCGCTGCTCAGGGAGCGGGTCTTCGGACTTCTGTCTTCCGTCTCCGGTCTTTTTTTAGTAAGCAGTAATTATTCCTAAGAAATCTTCAGCTTTCAATGAAGCACCACCAATTAAACCACCATCGATATCTGGCTGTGAGAATAATTCAGGAGCATTTTTTGCGTTGCAGCTACCACCATAAAGAATTGAAGTTTCTTCAGCAACAGCTTTTCCAAATTTGGCGGCAATCAAGCTACGGATGAAAGCCAACATTTCCTGAGCCTGGGCTGTAGAAGCAGTTACGCCAGTTCCGATTGCCCAGATTGGTTCGTAAGCGATTGAAAGTTTCGCGAAATCTTCAGCACTGAGGTTGAAAATCGTTTCTTCCAACTGAGTTTTAACGTAAGCATTTTGTTCGTTGGCTTCGCGAATCGCCAAAGCTTCACCACAGCAATAAATCGGAGATAATCCGTTAGCCAAAGCCAAAGCCACTTTTTTGTTCAGGATTTCGCTGGTTTCGCCATAATATTCTCTGCGTTCAGAGTGTCCTAAAATAACATGAGTAGCGCCGGTTGACTTAACCATAGCAGCCGAAACTTCGCCAGTGAAAGCGCCTTTTGCTTCAGTAGCACAATTCTGTGCGGCTACATCAATAAGGTTGGTATCAACAGCCGAAACAACGCTGGTAATGTGTGTAAATGGAGTTCCCAAAACAACAACAACATCCTTTACTCCTGATTTGTCAACTAACTCAGTTACAGCTTTAGCCAATTCAACACCTTCCTGAACGGTTGTGTTACATTTCCAGTTTCCGGCAACAATTTTTTTTCTCATTATCAATGGTTTTTAAATAGTTTTTTGAAAATTTTCTCAAAAATAGGAAAAGGCTTTTGAACATCCTAACCGACCAATAAGGCTTTCACCTTTATTAACTTTAGTTTAATGAGCTTGAAGCCCGAAATCGGAAGACCGCAGCACAGCTCCCTGAGCGCGAAGCAGTCGAAGGGTGTCTATTCCGGATCGAAGCCTTTGATTCCAAGATCGCGCTGCCAGTCTAACTGGCGTTCAATCGCTGTAATCATCATTCCGGCAATATCTTTTCCGGTGGCTTGTTCAATTCCTTCCAGTCCGGGCGACGAATTCACTTCCAAAACCAATGGTCCTTTGTTCGACCGGATAATGTCGACTCCTGCGATTTGCAATCCAAGCACTTTGGCGGCTTTCACAGCCAGTTTCTTTTCTTCATTCGTAATTTTAATTACCGAAGCTGTTCCGCCCTGGTGTAAATTGGCCCTGAATTCGCCTTTTGCGGCTTCGCGCTGAATGGAAGCCACCACTTTCCCGTCGATGACAAAACAGCGAATGTCCTTTCCTCCGGCTTCTTTAATAAATTCCTGAACCAAAATATTGGCCTGAAGACTTTTGAACGCGTTAATCACACTTTCGGCAGCTTTAGCATTTTCAGCCAAAACAACACCTTTCCCTTGAGTTCCTTCAAGCAGTTTAATAATGAGCGGAGCGCCATTGACCATGTTGATCAGGTCGTTGGTATCGAGCGGCGACTTGGCAAAACCTGTAATTGGAATTTGAATTCCGTTTTGGGAAAACAACTGCGATGAATAAAGCTTATCGCGCGATTTACCAATGGCATCCCACGAGTTGGCGCAAAAAATGCCGAGCGCTTCAAATTGCCTGATTAACGCCAGACTGTAAAACGTCAGGTTTGGCCGGATTCGTGGTATAACTGCATCCAGATTATTCAGAATACTGCCGCCACGGTACCGAATTTCAGGGTTTACGGCATCGAGTTTCATGTAACATTGCTGCACATTCAGGAAGATCATTTCGTGACCATGTTCTTCGCCAGCTTCCATAATTCGCTGATTGCTGTAAAGTTCCGAATTACTTGCCAATAATCCGATGCGCAATCCGCTTTTGACATCCCGGATGTGCTGGTAAAACTCTTTCACCCGTTCTTCAGAAAAGTCGCCCAACAGAAAACTGTTGGCCGGATCGACCAAAACCCGGTTCTCCATGGCTTCGCGGCCCAGCAGCATCCGAAAACCCATCGAGTCGCGGTTTGCCAGGGTTAATTCAATCTCCCATTCGTAGGTTCCAATTTTCATGGTCGATTTGATGACATATCTCTTTTCGGCAATACCGCTCGAACTTTTCACGCTCCGGTGATCAACAATTTTCGATTCGCAGCGAACCGTAATCCGGCGGCTATCCTGAAGTGGATGAACCTCGAAACTGACCCACTTTTCGCCTTTTCGGGTAAACTTCTGAATGTTTTGCGCATGAATGGCCGAAGTTCGTGCTCCTGAGTCGACTCTGGCTTTAATTGCCGGAATGTTTAGTCCCGGAAACGCGCACCACTCCTCACCACCAATGATGATATGTTTTTCAAATTCCATGTATTTTATCTTTTTCAATTTGCCCAAATGGAAATTCATTCAGACCGGAAATTAAGGGAATAATTTGCCACAAATTGTTGCAGTTGTATTAATTCTTTAAAACAAACCGGAATGAAAAGCGTGTGGTCAGACTTTAAACATCGAATTCTTGACCAATCTTCAGTGATACAAAATACCACTGGGCAAACTTCGCAGTTTTTGTGGGTCAGATTCAGGATCTGATACATGCGTTTGCGGCAGGCTTTGGTTCAGTTTTCGTAACCAATGCAATTTAGGTTTCTTGGTTTTCAATCTCTCGAAAAGCAAAGTAAAATCCTGCCTCCGGTAATTTAAGGATAATCGAAATGTGTTAAAATCTATATCATTACCTTATAACTTATTAGCTTTTCATCGATTTTAACTCTGAAAATATAAATACCCGAATTTCTTTCAAGTTTTATATTCCCTGAAGATGCAGCCTTCGCATCACTGTAAACCAATTCACCTAAAATGGAGAATATCTCAATTTTAAAATACGGCGTTGAATGGTTTGAATTTATCTGATATTGAATGGTTTTTGCTGTTGGATTACTTTGAAGTTGTATAACAGGTGTATCTGTTCTTTCGGATACATTTGTGGCGTTTTTACTTAAAACTTTCACAATATCAGCTGCAAATAGTGGTCCAATAGTTTGATTTGCAATTGTATTAGGGTGAGAATCGCTGCCGTTGTGGTCACCTTCGTAATCGTATTTTAAGCAATATTGTACTCCTTGGGTTGGATTGGCATTTTGTTCGGCTGCTTGTCCAAAGAAATCAAAAACAGATACATTGGGATGACTTTTGCCATTTTCGGTTAACCATTCGGTTTTTACCCAATTCACAAATTCGGCGGCTCGCTTTGCTACTTCACTGGTTGTTGCATTGCGATGAAGTGGGACCAATGTCCAAACCATAAATTTGTTATTTGGATATTGGTCGAATAAATTAAGTAAAGCCCTGTACTGAAGCTTGTAATTGTTGATTGTTTTTTTTGATGAAGTTACATTGCCGTTGTCAATGTCTTTTTCAATTCCTGCGCCCGGATAGCAATGTTTAAAAATAATCAATTCGTATTTCTGGCAAAGATTATCGAGACATTGTATATTCTCAATGGTATTGTTACAAGAACCATCTACCCACAATTTCCAGTAATCATATGGATAGTTTTCCCAATCCCAGGGTGTGTCTGGATATGAGAATTCAGTTACCGAATAATTTGTTTTGTTTTGCGTATTATAGTTAGTTATCCATTGACTGACTTTTCCGGTTGAATATACTCCACTCCCTGTTGAATGGTGCAGGAAAATGGCCTTGTTAATTTGTGCAGATACCGGACTCAGAAAGAAAATTAAGCAGGTTATAAGTATAGAATATTTCATAAATACTACTATTTAATAAACAATAGCTAATAACTAAACTGAAATGTAATTCACTCAAAGTTATTGAATATTAATGAAAAAGTTGCATTTATACTGAACTTTTAGGTTCAATTTATTTGGTAGTAAAGTTTGATTTGCGGTGTAGTTTTGTTTTTAAAACTTCTTGACCATTTCTTCGGTGATGCAAAATACCACAGGGCAAACTTCGCAGTTTTTGTGGGTCAGATTCAGGATTTGATACATGCGTTTGCGGTCGGTATGGGGGTATTCGCGGCAGGCTTTGGGTCGGTCTTCGTAAACCATGCAATAATTGTCGGGCATCAGGAAAGGACAGGGCGTTTGTTTGAAAACGTAATCATTGTCTTCGTCCTTAAACAGGTATTGTCTGATGAAATCAACTGCTTTCATTCTCACCCGTTTTGCAAGTCTTTCAACATCTTTGTCAGTAATGGCAGGGCTTATCGTAGAGCAACAGTTGGCACATGTAAGGCAATCGAACTGATCGAATGCTTCGTCGTGCAACTCATGAAACACATCGTCGAGATTTTTAGGTTTCTTCGCCTTTAGCCTCTTGAAAAGCAGCGTGAAATCCTGCCTTCGGTTATTCGAGAATTCTTTCAGTTTTTCGGGAGTATTGTATGGAATGTGTTGCATGATCAGCCTTTATTTTCGGGTCAAAAATAAGAAAAGGAACAAGAATTTTGGCCATGCTTGTTCCTTTTAAACGTTCTCAGTCCAATTGCAAACTATTTCTTTCCTGAAAAATCAATCGGGATCAGCAATTTAATGCTGATGTTGCGTCCCATGTTGTAAATTCCGGTTCGCCCTGTGGCATTATTCATTGCGGTATATTTCAAGCGGCTCAAATGGCTCTGATAAGCAACATCCGTCAGATTATTTCCTGAAATATAAAGTGAGAAAAGGGTTTTATGTCGCGAAGTAAAATCGGTTCCAAATGCCATATTGAGCAAAGTATAACCCGGCGTGGCGTTTTCGGTGTCGTAAGCTGCATAATAATTGTTTTGCGCCCAGGTCTTTTCAATTCCAACTTTGAAATAGGCGTTCGCCATAAAACGATTGAGTTTATCGAAATCAACTTTTACATCCGAAACCCAGACCGGCGCCGGAATAAAAGGTAAATGGCGCGATTCTGATGGCTGATTTTTTAATGTGGCGTTTACGTACGAGAATGAATTTTCAAGATGTAGCCAATCCAACGGGTGTGGGTGAATGTCGATTTGAAATTCGCCACCATAAAAGCGGGCATTACCTTCTGTAAATTGAAAAGCAGGAAGTCCGTTGTACTGGTCTTGGGAGTCTTCGGATGAACTTAGTTTTTTGCTAAAAATGAAATGATTGACGGCGTTTGTAAACAGGTTCAGTTCGGCAGAAACGTGTGTCGTATTCATCCCGATGGCATAGTCGAACTGCAAACTGGATTCTGGTTTCAGGTTTGAATTGCCTATTTCGTAACGCTGTGTACCTTCGTGCACGCCGTTCGAAGCCAATTCAGCAATATTTGGCGCCCGAAATCCTCGCGAGATATTCAGTTTGGTGTATATCGATTCGCTGATTTGATAGGTGGCGCCTAAGCTTGCGGATGTTCCTCTGAAGGTCTGACTGAAAGCGCCGAAACGTTGTGTTGCGTTTGCATCGGAAGCTATAGCTACGCCGCCATCTTCATTCAGGAAAAGCGCTTTGCCGGTTTCCGAACGGGTATCAAACCGAATCCCCCCGCTGATGTCTAATTTCCCGATCTTTTTGTTGGCAATGGCAAAAATGCCGAAATCAAACAGTTTGTATTCAGGCACCAGGAATTCGGTTCCTTTATTTTGCGAATTTTGCCACATCCCGTTTATTCCGGTGGTCAATTTCCAGTCGTTCTTTTCGGGCAAAGTGTATTTGATGTCGTAATTCAACGTATTCAACAAGAAATAAAGCCCGTATTCGTCGGGTGTTTCAAACTCTTTTCGTCTGTTTTGCTGAAACCCGATGGTGGTTTCCAGTTGACTTTGCCCTAAAAATAAACTGTTGTTCCATACCGCCTTATAATGATTGATCTTCTGGAATGGTGCATTGGGCTGGTAGGAGTGAAAGTCTGAAGAACCAGCGATTTCATCTGTCGTTGTACCATCGCTGTTAACGATTGTCTTCAGAAATTTCCCGGTCAGGCTGTCGCGCTCACCTTCAATGATTCCGGGTTTCAGATCATAGTAACTGAGGTGAAGATGCGAAAATCCCCAGCTGCGGTTAATTCCAAGCATTGTGCTGGCTGCTTGTTCGCGAAAGCCCGAATTGTAAACAAAACCATCGTATCTGTTTTGATACGAATGTGCCATTTTATTACTGTACCGGGCATCCCAGATCAGTCCGTTTTTATTTCCGGCGAGGTTTGCAGAATTATCGATCAATCCATTGTTCGTCTGGTAATTGCTGCTTATGTTTCCCCTGATTGTCCCTTCAGGCAAAGTAGGCGCCGAAATCATGTTAATTACCCCGGCCATCGCATCCGAACCGTAAGCCAGGCTGGCAGGCCCTTTCAGAATTTCAACACGATTTACGGCGTTCTCGTCAATCTCAATGCCGTGTTCGTCACCCCATTGCTGGCCTTCCTGCCTGATGCCATCGTTTACCACAACTACGCGGTTATAGCCCATTCCGCGAATAACTGGTTTCGAGATCCCAGCTCCGGTGGTTACCTGCGAAACCCCTGGAACTTTCGAAAGTGCATCAATAATGTTGCTCGACGAATTTTGGAGCATTTGCGCACGTGGTACTACTGCAATCGGTGAAGGTGTACGGTTGTTCTCAATACCACTCGATTGCCCGGTAACCACCACTTCTCCAATTTCTGTGGCTGATAACTCCAACTCAAAATCGGCTGTTTGTATTTTCGCCAGATCGAGTTGTCTCGATTGTATTTTGTAGCCCAGATAACTGACCTGAATAAGCAGTTTTGTCGCCGGGAGTTTGTCGATAAAATAGCTGCCATCATCTTTGGTGGCCGTTCCGTTTTTCAGGTCTGGGAAATAAATACTGACTCCCGGAAGTGATTCTCCAGTTGTTTTGTCGGTTACTTTTCCGCTTAAATGCGCGTTGGTTGAATTTGGATAGGGGAGTGCAAAACCTGAGCCGATCGAAAGGAAACTGATCCAGATCAGAAATATAATTTTTTGTTGCATTTGTTTTGTTTTAAAATTGGATAATATAATGATTCATCATTTTCCGAAGAAATCCGGAAATGAACAACACATCAGTCCGATATAAATTGATTATATCCCGGGCTTTAATGTGGATTGATTCTTAAATAAATGAATTTTGATCAGGCGACTGGAGGTGCCCTGAGCGAGAAGTAATTAACAAATGGTATAAATGTGACCTGTTGATCAGGAGTGTTATATACCGAAATGCAATGCTGCGAAACAAATACAGTATTGGATTCGACTGGAACGAAATTGTAAAACTCAAAATCACAAACAGGACAAGATTCTTCAGGTTTGTCAACGCTGGCGCAAGTCGAAAAGTTATGTGAAACCCGCTCTCCATGATGCACGTGAAAAGTCTTACTCACCAGCGGATAGGCCAGAAGCAGCAGGTGAACAAAAATCAGCCTGATCAGATTGTTTCGATTTTCCCTTTTCACGACGACAAAAACAGATAAATCATTAAAAGGTTTAGGCCTGATAAATGGGTGGCGTTCCTTTTTTAAACCGCTTCCAGTTGATTTGAGCCAGGAACAATCCTGAAATGACAACGGCAATTCCGATCATCTGATGGAAATTCAGTTGATCGCCCAATATGATGTAAGCAAAAATGGCTACGCAAATTGGAATTACATTGATAAAGGTATTCGACTTGTTGATTCCCATATTCCGGACACTATACGTAAACAAGATAAACGCAAACGTTGATGCAAAAATTGCCAGCTTGATAATTGCCCAGAATGCTTTGGCATTAAAAGTCACCTGTGTAAAATCGTTCATTTCAAAGATCAACCAAAACGGAAGAAAAAATGTTGCGCCAATCAGGTTTTGATAAGTAATGATGGTAAAAGTATTGTAACGATGCGAAATGCCTTTCAAAACACTTGCATAACCAATGGCTCCAAAGACAGCAAAAAATTCGAGCGCAACGCCCAATGGCGAAGCTGTAAAATTAAACGATGTGTCGAGCACAACCAGGCTGACTCCGAAGAACGTAATAACCAAGCCAAACAGGTTGGTACGGCTGAGCTTTTCCTTGTAAAAATACCAGGCTGCAATGGGTGAAAAAAGTGGAATCGTGGCCACAATAACCGAAGCAACGGTTGACGAAACATATTTCAGACCATAGCTTTCGCCCATGAAATAAAGGAAAGGTTCGAAGAATGCCAGCAAAACAAACATTTTCAGATCGCCCGACTTTATTTTTTGAAGTTTCCCGGAAAGAATGGTAAAAGCCAGCATCAATCCGGAAGAAATAAGCAGGCGGAATAAAACGGTAGTCAGAGGGCCGTAAGCTTCATAAACTATTTTAATCCAAACGAATGAAAAGCTCCAAAAGATCATTGATAAAATAGCTGCTCCGATTGGAACCCACGATTTATTCTTCATTTTACCCTTTTATTGAGCGGCAAAAGTAGGGATTATTAGGTAGACCTGCAATAACGCAAGAGAGGGTTTCACTCAAAGTGAAGCCCTCACCAAACAAAGGTTCTAAAACTTGCCTAACTTCATAACCAACCCGATGTTTGTGCCTTCCAGAAAATCCGGGTTTGTATCTGCCATTTCAACTTTAGAGGTAAATCGGTATCCAATGGAGCCAGCCAACCTTAAATGGCGGGTTAGGTTGAATTCGAGTTCGACTGCTGGTTCGAAAACCAGGAAAACATCGTTCTGCGAATCATTGTAAACCCAGTTATCCCAATTGTCTTGAATACGCGAGATACCTCCAATTCCGAATAATACCGGAATCGAAATGTGAACTGGTAATCGGGGGGCAAGGATAGGTTCAAGATAAATGCCACCATAACCACCGGCTAAGTTGTTGTTTAATTCATTGTTTGGCCAATGGTGGTAATTTACATCGTTAATAAAACCAACCCCGCCTAAGCCAATGGCAAACGAATGGTCAATAATCCACGAACCACGGGCGCCCATTACTAACGCATCTTTTCCGTCGATTTGCGAATAGCCAAACGATAAGGCTCCGTAGCCGCCATTTGACCGGTTTCTCGAAAAGATTGTCGAAATCTGATTGTTGTCATTGTCGTCCTGGGCTGAGGCCAATAGGAAACCTAACCCAAGAAAAATCATGAGTGATAACTTTTTCATTTTAAATTGTTTAATTGTTGTTTTCTGAAGTCGCAAAGTGCCTGAGTTCCTAAGTTACAAAGTCTTTTTTCGTGCTTTGGAACTTAGGTACTTTGTCTCTCTGTCTCTGTGTTTTTAGAAGGTGTATTTTACGGTAAAGGCAAAATCGAAGGGTTGAAGCTGGAAAAAGCTCTTTCCGAAGAGATTAAAATAAGGTTTTACCTCCACTCCAACGACGAAAGGAATTTCTTTTACTGTATACTCAATGGCGGCTAAACCATCGAGGCCAGCAATTGGGCCAGAGCGACGTTCGCTGTAATAAGTGTGGTAAATATCGTCATAATAGTTATCACGGTGCCACGATTCAAAACCGACATGCGCCCCAAAACCATAAACAAACGACAATTCTTCTTCTCCAATATCGAAGGCATCGGCAACATGAAATTCTTTCATACCGGTTAACTGAAGTCCTTGTTTCCGGAAGGAGAGAAGGGCTTTATAAGAAGTTAAATCGCCTGAATAAACCCGGTATTCAAATCCGGAGGAAAGACCACCACGAATACCAACAGCCTTAACCGGTTCTTCTGAAAACCCGCTGAATGCGAGGAGTAATAAGCTAACTGCTAAATAGATTTGTTTCATTGTTTCAATTTTATCTTTTTGTTTTTCTTATGACCTTTCCTTTTTCAGGTTTCATTAATTCTTATCGACTACATCGCCCGATCCGGAAATGCTTGTATGCACGATTGGGTGATTTACAAAATAAACCCTTCCGCTTCCTGAAATCCGGGCATCAATGAATTGACTGGCATTTACATACATATCGCCCGATCCGGAAATTACAGCCTGGCATTGATCCTGTAAAAGGTTATAACTCTTTATTTTTCCTGAACCGCTGATCACAAAATTAGTGTTTAGGGCATCACCTTCCATATAAATTGTTCCGGAGCCTGAAATGTTCGCGTTTACCTTGTCGCTGCTGATTATGGTTTTGATATCGCCCGATCCGGAAACTGACAAGTCGAAGTCTGAACTCATAAAGCTTCCGGTTTCAATTAATCCCGATCCGCTTAATGTTAAGCCATTCAATACAGGTGTTGTGATGAAAATTTCAATTGGTTCAGTCTGGCGAAGCGAATGTATTCCGGTCGTTCTGATTTTCAGAGTTTTCCCATCTACGTTGGTCGAGATGTAAGGCAATAAATTCGATTCGGCTGTGATTTCCACCGAATAAAAGTTGCCTGGCATTACCGTGACCGTGAAATCTCCGCTCGAACTTATTTGATTGAATCCTTCCGCATTACGGGTTTCTGTTCTCGAAATTCCGTTGCCTTCAATAAACATTTCGTCGAGGCAGGAACTTGTTCCCAATAGAAGCACAAATAGTGCTGTGATAAATTGAATTTTAGTTGTTTTCATAGCTTTGAGGACTGTTTGTTTCTGATTGTTTTCTGTTTTCTGATACTATAGACAGGATTTTATTTTTGTGGTTGCAAATCCTGAATAAAATTTAAAGTATTTTGTTTGAAATATTTGCATTTGGTTTGCCCATAGGGCATTAATGTCAATAGAAAGAAATAGCGAATAAATCTGTTGTTCGTTAGGACATTAATAATAAAGTCTATTAATTCCCTCCGGGAAAATGGAACTAATGATGGATTCATTCTATTGATATTCATCTCCTACGGAGAAAGACAAACTATTTTCTCATTTTTGATATTCCCTTTTGAATGGTACAAAAATGGATTTTTCATCCTGAAGAAAATGAGCAATTTTTACCAAATCGCCTGTATTGCCTGATGAATCGCATAAAACCTAAACCGAATCAGTCCTTTAGTAATTCAATCCATCAATACGACAGAATATTGGTTTCGCCACCAACGGCATTAATGATGAGCTGATCTTCTTTCATTTTCTTGCCAAAATAGCCTGAATGGCGGACTTTATTTTCTTTCGAATCAATCACTTCTTTGTCCTCCTCCTTTAGTTCCCGTCCCAGTTTCAGGTCGGTTTTGGTTTCGGTGATTTCGTAATTAAATTTCCCTTCAGGACTGAAATAAAGGTTTAAATCTGCCGATCGCGCTTCGACATAAATGCTGCTGAACGAGCTCAGTATCTTTTCCATTTCGAGGCTGCCATAACTCAGGTGCAGATTCGCCTTATCTTTTAATTCTGAAATCCGGAATTGGCTGAAATTGCCCGTTGCATCGAGTTTTTCGGCTAATCTGATCCGGAACTTGTCACGCCGGGAGTCGATACTCAAATCTTCAGCATTCATAATTTCGATGGTCGACGATTTGCTTTCGAACCGGATCGTTCCTGAATTTTTAATCTCAATATCGCTATAATTGCTGATGATCCGGGCATTGGGCAGGTTGGTAATCATGGCATCGGCAAAGCTCAGGTTCATACTTGCTCTTTTAGGTAAATCACCGGTTTTCAATTTGCCGTTGCTCAGCATAATTTGTGTTTCGCCTTTGTAGTCGCCCATAATAATATCGCCAAACTTGTTTTCCAGCCTTAGTTCACGGTTGTCGGGTAGCCAAACCATCAGGTCAATGCGGATGCTTCCGTTGGTTTGCAGGATGGTTTCCTTAAATTTCAGGAGTTCGCTCTCGACCTGATTCCGATTTTTATCAACTTGAGTTTTTATCACCAGGTAATGCTGGCTGTTGCTGATGTCAAAATCAAGATTTCCTAATGTCTTGGCTAGTTTGTCAGGTTTTTTTTCGTTGATTTCCATTTTGAACCGGATCACAACAGAATCTTTGTCCCATGTATTCAGTTCTATTTTGCCGTATTTATTGGTGATGTCAATACGCGTTTCGGGCTGAATTTTAAAACGTTTGACGAACTCACGAGTCTCGGTAAACTGGGCATAACTGGCCAACCCCATCAGAATAAATAGAGCTGAGGTAAAAAGCCGGCTGCCGTTTGTTTGCAAAAAATTCTTCATAACCATAAGGCTAACAATTTATTTGTTCCAGAACTTCATCAACCAGTTTCATTCGGTTGCGGTTGTTCTCAATCATCGCTTCAATCACTTCCTTGTTCGAGATATTCTCTTTCAAATCATTTTTTAATGAATGATACATCATTTCTAACTCATTCAAATCTCCTTCAATCTCTATCTTTATTTCAGGATGAACTTTGTAGCATTTATTTATTTCGGCCATTTTCCCGGAAACTTCCTGTGCGTAATAAGCTTCAGCCTCAATTAATTCCTGGATTTCAGGATCGGCCTGAACTGCTTTTGCCGATTGTATTTGTTCCGAAAATTTGACCTGATAAATTACTGTTGGAATTGCGAGCACTAAAACCACAACTGCGGCAATTTTCATCCACTGGAATTTCCTGATTTTGTGTTTGGGTTCTTCGTTCAACTGTCCGCTGATGGCTTCCCACAACCGGTCTGATGGCTCCAACTGGTCGAATTCGTGCCGGTTTTCATTTACAAACTTTTCTAATCGATCTGGTTTCATATCGTACTTGCTTTTGTTTGTTTCATTATTTCATAAACCCTGCGTTTGGCGCGCATATATTGCGTTTTTGATGTCGATTCGGTGATGTTCAGTATTTGTGAAATCTCACCGTGGTCGTACCCTTCAAGCAGGTAAAGTGAGAAGACGATTCGCCCTCCCTCCGGAAGCTGATTCATTGCCTCCAATATATTTTCGGTGGTGTACAAGGCCTCTTCCGGTTCTTCTTCGGCTGTTTCGAAGCGGTGTAAATCATCGATGTAGCGGATGTCCAATTTACGTTTGTTCAGGGCATTAATACACGTGTGGACGGTAATTGTCTTTATCCAGGTTCCAAAACTTGATTCATTTCTGAAGGATTCCAGTTTCTGAAAAGCCTGTACAAAAGCTTCCTGCAACATATCTTCAGCATCCTCGCGGTTGTTCATCATGCGGAAACACACGTTGAACAT
Source organism: Aquipluma nitroreducens (assembly GCF_009689585.1). Lineage (GTDB taxonomy): Bacteria > Bacteroidota > Bacteroidia > Bacteroidales > Prolixibacteraceae > Aquipluma > Aquipluma nitroreducens. The sequence continues at coordinate 5,409,608 of NZ_AP018694.1, forward strand.
CGCTTTGGAATATAACTGATAGAGCTGGTAGCGGGCTTTTTTGCTGCCTTTTATGCTGTCGGCTATCAAATCCTGATGTATGAATGCTGTCTGACTCAAATGTTATCGTTTTCAGTTTTATTGACAACTGTTTTTCTGTAGGGTTGCAAAAGCTCAAATAAATTTTCGTTTTTCCCGTTTTAAGGATCAAATTTGGATATTTTTGCCTTCAGAATACCAACAAAATCAAAGATAAACCGATAAAATCAAAAATGAATATGTCAGACAGACGAATGTTTATTAAAACCAGTGCGTTAGCCGGAATTGGGGTTCTGGCCGCCAGTAAAACAAAAATTATTGCCGGTAATTTACTTCCGGTGTTCGAGAGCAAACGCCCGCCACTTGCCAAACGCAACTTTGTGAGCGAATCGGTTGAAAAAACCATTGCCAAAGTAAAATCGTCAATTTCTAATCCGGAGTTGGGATGGTTGTTCGAAAACTGTTTCCCAAATACACTGGATACAACGGTGGATTTTGAAGTGATTGACGGGAAACCCGATACCTATGTGATTACCGGAGATATTGATGCCATGTGGTTGCGTGATAGCACCGCCCAGATTTGGCCATATTTGCCATTTGTGAAAGAAGATGCCAAATTGCGGGAACTGGTGAAAGGCGTGATTAATCGTCAGGCCAAATGCATTTTGCTCGATCCGTATGCCAATGCTTTTTATAAAGATCCGACCCAGATAAGTGAGTGGAAGAATGACCTGACTGACATGAAACCAGGAATCCACGAACGTAAATGGGAAATCGATAGTTTGTGTTACCCCATCCGGTTGGCACATGGCTATTGGAAACTAACTGGCGATGTAAGCTTGTTCGACAGCAAATGGAAAGAAGCCATGAAGCTGGTTCTGCAAACATTCCGCGAGCAGCAGCGTTTTCACGATAAAGGCCCGTATACATTTCAACGCACAACTGCCTGGGCAACCGACGGCGTTCCATTGAGCGGTTACGGCTATCCGGTTAAACCTTGTGGATTGATTGTTTCCACTTTTCGCCCAAGCGACGACTGTACCTTGTTTCCCTATTTGATTCCGAGCAACATGTTTGCTATCGAAGTGCTGGGTTATCTTCAGGAAATGTTTTCTACTACTGAATTAAAAGACGATGCACTTGTTGCCAAAGCGAAAGAAATTCAAAATCAGGTAAAACAAGGACTAAAGGAAAATGGAATCTTTGTTCATCCGAAATTTGGCGAAATTATCGCTTTTGAGGTGAATGGTTTTGGAAGTTTCCACCTGATGGACGATGCCAATGTGCCATCGCTTTTGTCGCTGCCATATTTGGGAGCCATTGCGCCGGATAGTAAGCTGTACCTGAATACCCGGAAAGTGGTTCTTTCGGAAAACAATCCGTTCTTCTACAAAGGAACAGCAGGCGAGGGGATTGGCGGGCCGCATACCGGAGTGGATACCATTTGGCCGATGAGCATTATTTTGCGGGCCATCACCAGCATTGACGACGCAGAAATTAAACATTGTATCGATATGCTTGTAAAGACACACGCCGATACTGGTTTTATGCACGAGTCGTTCCATAAGGATGATGCAAAAAAATTCTCGCGTAAATGGTTTGCCTGGGCCAATACGCTGTTTGGCGAGTTAATCCTGAAAATTTACCACGAAAGGCCGCATTTGCTGAAAGCATAGATTGCCGCTGATTTTAGAGCAATATTCATAAACGACAAAATCCTCCAAAATTTTAAATCTTGGAGGATTTTTTTTTACGCTTTTGTTGTAATTTCAGTCGAAGTCAATATCTGGATTAACCTAAATGCCTGATACGACAACACCATCAAATACTAAGCTTGGTAGCCTTGCTGAACTGTAAATCCAAGGATCGTTAGCTACTTCTACTAATTTATGCCAGAATTTCAGATGATTATCAGCCATGTTCATTTCTGCCACGTTTTGCACAAATTGGCCTTTATTGAACAGTTTGCCAATAATACCTACAGAGAAGTCACCCGTTGTTGAATTGGAATTTCCGCCAATGAAATCAGTGATTAGTAAACATCGATCCATATCTCTAATTATCTCATCAACACTGCGTGTTCCCGGAGGTATAATCAGATTTGAAATTGAACCAGAATTAGGCTCCCATCCTAATTTTCGGCTGTAATACCAATTTACCAGGAATTCATCCAGAGTTCCTTCAGTAATCAGGGTTCGTTTTTTTGTTGGAAAACCGTCGTCATCGTAATACTTCGATCCAAGTGCACGCGGAAGAAATGGATCATCCTGAATGGTAAACAGTTTACTGCCGATGGATTGTCCTTTCTTATCGGCCAGAAATGAACGTTTTTGTTGTATATTTCCAGCCCACATTGGTTCCTGAAGGCCACCTAAAACGCGCCCTACTCCACGGTTTTCAATAATAATTGGAAGAGTTTCTGTTTGTATTTTTTTTCCTCCCATAAGGTCGAGCGTTCTCAGAGCCGCAGTTTTGCCCACTTCATCAAGCGATGGAAGGTCTGCCCGATAGCGGCATCCAACCCAGTTATAACCAGAAGGACGTCGATCGCCTTCATCCTGAGCGGTCATGTTTGCTCCTGTCCAGCATTGTGTCGTACGGTTTGCCCCAATAAAGCCATTGCTCGATTTCACAAATTCGTCATACGTATCATCGTATTCGCCAGCTTCAACTGAAATCACTTTGCTTCCACCTTGTTTCAGACAACCTTCTTCCACTTTTTGAGCCATGACATGCCGTTCTTCAGGCGTTAATTCTGAATGTGAAGGATCGGCAAGCTGAAGGTCGCTCGTTGATCTCCCTGCATAGTACTTTGGATCGGGGAGAGTTCGAAATGGATCTTCCTCCATGATTTTTGCACTTTCAATCACATCGGTAATAAAACCCGATAAGGTTGATTTCCTGAAATCGGGAGTTGATTGAGAGGCATATCTGTTGTTGATAAAGACCTGAAGATTCAGACCTTGAGTGGTCGCTTCCTTGATTACTTCAGGTTTTTTATCACGGTAATTGATTTCCACGAACCGTCTTTTGGAGATGTTCACTTTACAATCCTTTGCCCCCGCTTTTTTTGTTTCGGCGATTACCCAATCGGCCAGTTCCTGAAATTCTTTTTGGCTATTGTTATCTGTACTCATGATTGTCCTCCTTTCTGGCGGGTACCACCAACCGTTAATGATTTGACCAGGCAGGTTGGCAATCCGAAGGATACAGGAACGCCCTGATTATTTTTACCACATTGACCTGCACCACCATAGTCCATTTCAAGGTTATTAGCCAGCATGATGATGTTGCTGAGCATTTTGGGACCATTACCCATGATATTTACATCCTTGATTGGCGCGGCTAATTTGCCATTTTCTATCATACGTCCTTTCGAAACATAAAATGCAAAATCTCCTTCACCAATTTTTACTTGTCCGTTGCTGACATCTTCGACATATATACCATTGCCAGCTTGTTTGATAACGTCTTCAGGACTGGCAGCTCCTCCAAGCATGTAGGTATTTCGCATGCGAGGTATTGGGTAATTCTGGAAATCCTGCCTGCGACCATTCCCTGTAGGTTCGACGCCGTAGTGTTTTGCAGATATTTTATCGTGTAGGTAGCTTGTTAATATCCCGTTTTCTACCAATACAGTTTTTTGCCCGGGAGTTCCTTCATCATCAATATTGAGACTTCCGGCTAGGTTCATATTGGTGCCATCATCAATGATGGTTACAAATGGTTCTGCCACTTTCTTGCCAATCATACTGCTGAAAGTAGAAACTTTCTTTCGGTTAAAGTCGGCCTCCATTCCATGTCCGATGGCTTCGTGCAACAAAATTCCGGTAACACCTGGTCCTAATACTACAGGTATTTCACCTGCAGGAGGTTGGATGGCGTCAAATTGAACAAGAGCATCGTTTACGGCTTTGGTGGCAACTTTGTTAACAACATCTTCAGTATAAAATGAAAAGTCGCGGTGCCCTCCTAAGTTGTAAAACGATTGTTCGCGTTTCCCGTTTCGTTCAGCTGCAACCGAAGCATATACATATCCGTGAGGAATCAGATCTTCAGCCATTACCCCGTCGCTGGTAACAATTAGTATTCGTTTTGCGCTACTCAAAAATCCTGCATTGACTTTTACAACTTCAGGAGACAAACTAAAACACTTGTGATTGAGTTCTTGCAAAACAGATAATTTTGAATTGGCAGGAATACCACTGTAATTAACAGTTACCGGGTAATAATTTCCGGCTTTAATTGGATTGAATGATATTCTTACCGGAGCGGCTTTCAAATCGCAAATGGTTGCCGCAGTTGCCGCGGCCGAAATCATTGAAGCTTCTGTTAATTCCTGAGTAAAACCGTAGCCAATCTGGTCACCTTTTACTGTGCGGATACCGACGCCCAACGAAATGTCGCCATATGAACGGTTTACCTTTCCGTCTTCGAGCCCCAGGTAATTCATAACCGAATATTCGAAGTACAGGTCGGCAAAATCGCCGCCTTTTGAAAGAGCTTTTGCCAGAAGTTTCTGGCAGAGGTTTTGATCAATCCCGAATTCTTTCAGGAAGTAGTTACCTGACGAGTTTTTGTCGAGCAACATACTGGCTTCCAATTCGGGAAGGAAAAGCATTGCACCACCCGCAAGGGCTGTGTTCTGAATGAATTTTCTTCTCGATAAAGGTTTCATTTTGGTTTATTAATAATCAGACAGATTACAGTACGTTCGTTTCAGAGTAAAAATTCTGAAATAAGATTTTGCGTAAGTTCAAATTGGAAAATCAGACCAATTGCATCGCTTTTTTTTATCATGGATCGATAAAAAAGCGGTATACTAATTTACGAAAAAATAACTTGTAATTGTAAATTTATCAGCAGTTTAAACTTAATTATTGAAGTTAATTCATCTATTATTCAACACAGAATACACCGATTTACACAGAGAAAAATATTAATAATAAATTTTGCCTGTTTGTTAAAGCAGCACTGCAAAGGATAAATTGTAATCTTCGGTGTTTATCCTTTGTTGTTTGCCATTAGTCATTGGGCAAAAATTTTCATTTTCAACTTAGAAAACCCTGTCAGCTATAGCCAATTTGCTCTGTTTCGATCCACAACATATAGGAGCTGTTGATATGTACTTTTGAAAAAGTAACATATATTTGGTGATAGATATATTTATTCGAAGTAATGACCTTTCTGAAAAACCTAACCTAAACCTAATGATCAAAATGAAAATTGTTTATTTCTTGCTCATATTGGGATTGATTCCTGACTTGCAAGCGCAAAACAACCAACCAATCAACATATTGGCCAATCAGGTTGCCTATAACCTCGAAGGTCCAAAAACTGCAATTCTAAAAAGCAATCAGGCAATCATTTCGGGTACAACCTTCCAGCTCATCGATGTATCAACCAATAAAACAGTCTACTCCGGAAACGTAGGCCAATCAGAACAAGTGTCCAATTGGAATCCAGATGTTTGGTACAGTCGGATTGACTTTTCTGCCTTTCATCAAACCGGAAATTTTAAACTTCAGGTAACAATTGATGGGACAAAGTATGAATCCTACGAATTTAATGTGGAAGAACAAGCATTGGGGAAGATTGCCATTCCGGCTATTGTGAATTTTTTCAACAAACAACGGGCTAATTCGCCCGAAGAGCTCGAAGCCGATAAAGCCATTTTACTTTATGGAAGCGATAAAACAGTCGATCTTCATGGTGGTTGGTGCGATGCTTCAGGTGATATCAGCAAATACTTTTCACATCTGGCATATACCAATTTTATGTCGCCTCAGCAAATTCCAATGGTCACCTGGTCATTAATCAATACGGCCGAGCGTGTTCCTGAATTGCTAAAGCAAATTGGGGTACAAGAATTTTTGACCAAAGAAGCCATTTACGGAGCAGATTACATCATGCGGTCGCTTTCTCCTGAAGGTTATTTCTACATGACAGTTTTTAGCTATTTCGATAGAAATCCGAAAGCTCGGCGAGTGGTCGGGTTGCTCGCAGATAGCAAAACCACTTCAGACTACCAGTGTGCTTACCGCGAAGGTGGCGGAATGGCAGTGGCAGCTTTGGCCCGTATCTCGCAATGGGGAAAAGATGGTGATTTTAGATCGAAACAATACCTCAATGCGGCAGAACGTGCTTTTGCACATCTTCAAAAGTTCAGTACCAAATATGCTGACGATGGAAAAGACAATGTGATTGACGATTATTGTGCGCTGATGGGAGCTTCCGAACTTTGGATTGCAACCGGCAAAGACGTGTATCGTGATGAAGCTCGCCAACGTGCCTTAAACCTGAGCAAACGAATTTCGCCTGAAGGATATTTCATTGCCAACGATTCGAACCGTCCATTCTGGCACGCGGCTGATGCAGGGTTGCCCATCATGGCGCTGGCACGTTTTCTCGATAAAGAAACTGATCAGAAATACCGAAATTTAGCGTTGAAAACCATTAAAACTGCTATTGATTACAACCTGAAAGTGACGAATGGTGTGGTGAATCCGTTTGGATATGCCCGTCAGAGTTTTTTGTTTAAGGGAAAAGTTCATGATGGATTTTTTATTCCACACGAAAATGAAAGTGGCTGGTGGTGGCAAGGCGAAGATGCCCGTTTGGGGTCCTTGGCTGCTGCTATAATTGTTGGCGGTCGATTGGTTTATCCGGATAATGCTCCGTTTGGTGTAAAGCCAGAACTGGCCATTTATGCCGAAAATCTGGTGTCGTGGGTACTGGGCTGCAATCCCTATAACATGTGCATGATGTATGGATACGGTCATAATAATGTCCCATACATGGCTTCTATGTTTGGACATGGATCGGGCAGGGGAGGAATCTCCAACGGGATCACCGGAAAAGATGGAAATGGCGATGGTTCGGGCATTGATTTCAAAGTGGAAGACAATGGCAATGAATGGCGATGGAGCGAACAATGGATTCCTCACACTGGCTGGTTTTTGCAGGCTGTTACTGCAATGTCGATGAAATAGGTTGTGTGTATCACCCCGAATTTATTTCTTAAGTGCGTTGAGATCCTGAATCAAGTTCAGGATGACTTGAATATGAAAATACAAGGATTTGTAATTTTGACTAAACCAATATTGAGATGAAAAATCAGATTTTTAAATTACTGGCAATTCCCGGATTGATTTTACTGCTGCTTTCCGGAGGTTCCGATTTATTTGCTAAATCAACCCAGTTTAAAGTACTGGTACTTACTGAACGTGGTGGACAACATGAAGGTTTTGTAGTTGCGGCACTCGATTGGCTGAAAACTTATTCCGCCGAAAAAAACTTCGAAATCACGGTGATCAACCATGCTAACGAAATAAACGAAACAATGCTAGCCAATTACAAGGTATTCATTCAGTTGAATTATCCGCCCTATACCTGGAGTAAGGAAGCCGAGGCTGCGTTTATTAAGTACATTGAAGATGGCCGAGGCGGCTGGGTTGGATTTCATCATGCCACCTTGCTGGGAGAGTTTGATGGCTACCCGATGTGGAACTGGTTCTCCGATTTTATGGGCGGAATTCGCTTCGAAAATTACATTGCTGCAACAGCTTCCGGGAAAGTAAATGTTGAAGATGCCAATCATCCTGTCATGAAAGACGTTTCAGCATCTTTTGTTCTTCCTGATGACGAATGGTACACTTTCAATAAGAATCCGCGCCCCAATGTGCATGTGCTGGCCAATGTCGATGAATCGAGTTATCAACCAGCTTCCGATATTAAAATGGGCGATCATCCGGCTATTTGGGTGAACGAAAAAATGAAGGCTCACAATGTTTATTTTCTGATGGGTCACCATGCCAACCTGTTTAAATCCACCGATTTCAAAACCATGTTCGGGAATGCTATTCTTTGGGCTGCAGGTAAATAATGAACCAATAACCAATAAATCATATTATGAATCGAATGAAAATACTGTTTAAAGGCGTTATGCTTATCCTCTTAAGCCTTCTGTTTTGCCTGAACTTGCAGGCACAGTTTCCGCGATTTAAAGTGCTTGCATTTTATAGCAAACAGGTTGAACGAGATCATGTTCTGTTCGCAAACGATGCAATCCGGTTTTTTAAGGATCTGACCAGTGGCGGTGGCTTTGTGTTCGATACCACCAGCACGATGTCCGATTTAAATGATGTCAAACTGAAAAATTATCAACTGGTCATGATGATTAACGATTTTCCGCAGAATACGGAGCAGCGTGAATCTTTCCGGAGATACATGGAAAACGGTGGTGGCTGGTTTGGTTTTCATGTGGCTGCATACAACGATCACGATACCAATTGGCCATGGGAACTCGATTTTCTGGGTGGTGGTGTTTTTTACCGCAATAATTGGCCGCCCATGCCTGCCAAATTGGTGGTCGACGATCCAAAGCATGAAATTACCAAAGGATTGCCTGCTTCATTTATTGCACCCATCAACGAATGGTATCAGTGGGAACCGAGTCCACGCGAGCGAAAAAACATCAAAGTTCTGGTTTCACTTTCTCCAGATAATTATCCGTTTGGCCTGAAAGATATTGTTCCTGATGGCGACTTTCCGGTGGTTTGGACGAATACGGATTACCGTATGATTTATCTGAATATGGGCCATGGATCACAGATTTTTACTGATGCAACACAAAATAAGCTTATCATCGATGCTTTTCGGTGGGTAATTGTCACCGATAAAAAGGGAAATATATTTGATAATTAATAAGTTTGTGGTATTATCATTTTTCATCCGACTGGCATAAATAGTGAAAAATAGAAACGGAGAGTTGAATAATTTTCAACTCTCCGTTTTCAATTTTACTATTTTTGGGTGATGAAAACAGCAAGCAGAATTATTTGTAATGGATTACAAACTCGTCAGTCGATTTCCTGACTTTTTTCATTTTCTCTAACCAGTCGTTTTCAGCATCGCGGTAACCCAACGGCAATAACAAAACACTTCTTAGCCCTTTCGACCGGAGATCGAGCAATTCGTCGAGCATATTTGGATTGAAACCTTCCATAGGGGTGCTGTCAACTTTCAGCTCTGCAGCCTGAGCAATTGCCATTCCAAATCCAATGTATGCCTGCCTTGCAGTATGTACAAAATTTTCATCGCTGGTTTGACTCAGATACAGCGATTTTAACCGATCAGTGTATGAGCCAAATCTTCCGCGAGGTAATTCTCTTTCATCGGTAATAAAGTCATACTGCCCGTCAATTCTTTCAGTGGTATATTTATCCCAGGCAACAAATACCAAGAGGTGCGAACAATCAGCAACAATTTGCTGATCCCTTGCAATCGGAACTATTTTGTCCTTTAATTCCTGATTGGTAATTACGATTACCCGAAACTGTTGCAATCCTGAAGAAGTTGGCGCCAGTCGTGCGGCTTCAATAATTTTGTCTACATCTTCCTGAGCTACTTTTTTCGTAGGATCATACTTTTTGGTGGCGTATCGCCATTTTAAATCATCTAATAATGCCATAATTTTCTGTTTTTCTGTTTTCTATTGTGGTTCTACTGATGGCGTGATTCCAAAATCATTATGCCAGTAGATTAACCCATTTTTTAGTTTCTTTTATCTGTATTCCTGATACCAGCATTTACTGAGCAGGTGACTTCAAGTCACCTGCTCAGTAGTTTATATAGAACGAATATTGTTTTAGCTTTCCCTTTTCCCGTGCAGCAGCAAATTCACTGCATCGGCAAGCGAACCGGCCGGAACCACTTCTCCGGAGTTGACGAAGAAAATTTCATCGGCATTTTCAATGGTATTCAGGCGGTGGGCAATAATAACACGGGTTGTAGTAGCAGGCAATTTCTGAAGAATATTTTCGAGTAATTGTTCGGTAATGGTATCGATGTTGGCGGTAGCCTCGTCGAGAATAAGCAGTTCGGGTTTACGCAGCACCGAGCGCATAAAAGCAATCAATTGCTTTTGCCCAAGACTTATGCCATCGCCGGTTGTCTGAACTTTCGAATCCAATCCTGAATCAAACCGGCTCAGCAAACTTTCAAGTCCCGATTCTTTAATCACGGCAGCCAATTCATCGTTCGAAAGGTTTTTATATTCCGGATTTCCGTAGAGAATGTTGTCGCGCACTGTTCCGGTAAATAAAAATGGTTCCTGAAGAATAAACCCAATTTTGTTGGTTCGTTCTTCGGGGTGGTAGCTGCGAATGTCTTTTCCGTCGAGCAATATCGTTCCTGTTGTTGCATCGTACAAACGGGCAATCAATGAAGCTGTAGTGGTTTTTCCGCCTCCGGTTGGCCCTACGAATGCGTATGTTTTGCCTCGTTCCAGATTAAAATTGACGTGATGCAAAACTTCTTTCCCATTTGGATAGGTAAATGAAACATCACGGAAAGAAAGATAAGAAGAAGCGGGTTCACTAATGCTATTCTCAATAACTTCCAGATTCGTATCCAAAGAAAGTATTTGCGAAATGCGGTCCCATCCGGCCATTGCCACCTGGAAATTGGCCCATAGTCCGGCCAATTGACGCAACGGATGGTAAAAGCTGTTCACGTAAGCCAGAAAGCTGATCAGCAATCCAATGGTAAAACTTCCGGTCGTGATCAGGTAAATACCAAAAGCAAGAACAACGAGCTGACCTAAATTTGACGAAAACCCAAAAACCGGAGTGAAAATATTGTTGGCCAAACCCGCACTAACTGCCGTCGAATAATTCTTCTGATTGGCTTCATCGAAGCGTTTCCGAAAATAATCACGACGGTTAAAAGCAATGATCACCTTGAAGTTGTTCAGGCTTTCCTGAATTTCGGCGCTCAATCCACCAGTACTTTTTAGATTGGCCGCGTTTTTTCGTTTGACCCAGGGCGAAATGGCCTTGGTGAAAATCCAGATGATCAAAGCAGGCAAAAGTGCAGCGGAACCCAATTCAAGATTAATACTCAACAGAAAGATACCTGCACCAAGCATAGTAAATATGCTGCTGATAAACTGCATCAGCGATTGCGAGAAAAACTGGTTCAGTTTGTCGGTATCGTTGTTGATTCTCGAAATTAGGTCACCCGCTTTGTTCTGATTAAAAAAATCGACGGGCAATTCCTGAAGTTTGGTAAAAACAGCATTACGGAGACTATACAACATCCGAATTCCAACGCCGCCCATCATGATCATTTGCAGGTAATTGGTTGCAAACGCCACCATATACAACACCAGTAAAATAGCCGAATACCGGATCACTCCGTCGTATTGTTTCGATTGAATATAGGTGTCAATGGTGTGACCAATAAGGTAAGGCCCAAGCAAACTTAAGCCAGCATTGATGAAAATGATGATAAAGGCCAGAATCAGCGTTCGCTTTTCCTCCCGAATCAAATCGAGCAATTTCCGGAGCGCTGCCAGTGTCGATTTTTTCTGCTCTGCCGCCGTAGCGGTCTGATTGAGGTTATAATTCATTCTGACAAATATTCTGATTAAGTTTCTGCATTGTTTATTTTTTGACTCACCCCAAGCTCGCAATGCTCGCTTTGCCCCTCTCTACATGTAGAGAAGGGAGAAGTCGCCTTTAGGCGACTTGGGGTGAGTAACTGATTTAATACGTTTATACAATCGGCTACAATAGCTTTTTTATTACACTTCATAATGACTTGTACTTCGTTGTGAATTTTCGATCTGTACATATTCGGTACAGGTTTCCATTAGCTCGTGGTGCGTTCCTGTGGCAATAACCTCGCCTTCCATCAACAGAATAATCTGCTCAAAATGCTTTACTGAAGATACTTTTTGAGTTATCGACAGCAAAGTCAAATCCGGATAATTCCGTTCCAGATTGGAAAGGATTCTTTTCTCCGTTTCGTTATCGACACGGGCTGTAAAATCGTCGAGCAAAAGTATTTTTGGATTGATGGCCAACGCGCGAGCCAGCATTATTCGTTGTTTTTGTCCTCCTGAAAGGCTGGTTCCACGTTCAGAAACAATGGTGTTGAGTTTATCCGGAAGCGAATCGACAAAGTCTTTCAATTCGGCAGTCTGTATGGCTTTTTCGAGCGATTCGTCGGTTACCTGATCGCTGAAAGCAATGTTCTCTCGCAAGCTCATGTTAAAAATCACGCTGTCCTGAAGTACAAATCCCACCTGACTTCGGAACGATTCCTTGTCGTAGCTTTCAACGTCTTTCCCATCAAATAAAATGGTGCCGCTATCGGGTTTTACCAAATCGGTCAGCAAGTTGAGCAACTGGCTTTTACCTGCGGCGGTAGGGCCGATAATGGCAACCTGCGTTCCACCTTTTACTGAAAAGGAAATATCTTTCAAAACGGGTTTGTCGCCATACGAAAGTTTAATATTTTTTAGCTCTATATCGCCTTTAAGTGAAGCTTTTATTGTACCTGGCTCAGCAATTTCAGGAGCTTCCAAAACCTCGTTGATTCGTGCATAAGAAGCCGATGCCTGAGCCATAATGTTGCTCATGAAACCAATCATGATAATGGGGAAAATGAGCAATGCCAGGTAACTGTTGAATGCGGCGAAATCGCCCAGCGACATTTCACCGGTAATTACAAAATGACCGCCCAACATCAGAATGGTAATCATGGCGAGGTTGGAAATAAAGGTGATGATTGGTATCATGGCCGCAAATAGCCGAAGGATGCCCAGTCCAACATCGCGCGAATCGGTATTGGCTTCCATGAATTTATGATATTCGGGCTGCTGCGAGTTCAGTACACGAATAATGGCCGAACCCATGATGCTTTCGTTGATGACTTTGTTCAGCCAGTCGATAATTTCGCGGCTTCTCTTAAATAAAACCCTGACTTTCCGGAGAACGATAAAAAAGGTGCCGCCAATTAGTGGAATGATGGCAATGATGGGCACAGCCAGCTTATAATTGATCATGAGCAGCAGCACGCAGGTTCCAACAATCATAAAAACCGACGAAAAAATGGTAACCACGGCCATCGACACAAACATCTTGATCGAATCGATGTCGGAAGTGAGGTTGGTTAAAAGTTTTGACGGATTGGTCTTCAGGATATAGGAATAACTTTGCCTCGAAATTTTGTCGGAAAGGCGTGTACGTAAATCGCGGGCAACCCGTTCCGAAGCAAATGTTTGAACAATACTTTGCAGATAGGTGAAGAAAAAGATGACAAATGATGCCACCAGAAACTCCAGAACTACGGTCTTGAAATTGAAATTGCCTGCTGAAAATGAATCGATGGCTCTTGATATAATTTTGGGCAGTAGTAAATTGACTCCATTACTCAGGAGGGCAAAAACCACCAGAAAAGTGACCATTCCTCGATATGGCTTCAGTAAACTAAATACGTTTGGTTTTGATTCCTTTTTACCGGTTCCCGGTTTTTTTGACTTACTCATTCTAGGATTATACTTGAAAATACTGACTACAAAGAAACTCTAAAAGAGCCTAAAAGTTTAGATTAGTTGAAAGAAAATGCCACAAAGCCACTAAGGTTTAATGTGTGCGATATCTTAATCCGTCATTGCGAAGTAGCGAAGCGAAGTGAAGCAATCCGTTCAATAAAGATTGCTTCACTTCGTTCGCAATGATGTCCTTGTCCTTGCACTGATAATACAAAGTACTTTTTGTTAACTGCAATTTAAGTCTTATTTTTCTTTTTCCTCTTCTTTGCAGAAACGATTTGTCCAGGTCGGACGATGTGAGTGCATGTGTTCGCGAAATTGTTCGCGTTCTTCGGGAGTCATGTTTTCCCATTTTTCGTGCATGTGCCGTCTGCAATGGCCATGGTCATGTCTACGACCTTTGAATCCTCCCAACAGAAGGCGCGACAGAATAAGTAGCCCGATTGTTTGCCAGAATGTAATTTCAGGCAAATGGAAGAGTAACGGCATCAGCCAGTTCCATAAGTACATGGTGATAAACCCAAAAGCAAAAAAGGCAACCAGCATCAGGGGAATAAAGAGATACCATCTCTTTTTGAACATTGTTTTCATTTTCTATTTTTTTTAAGTTTAATAATTCTATTTTTTTTCGTTCTGTTTTCTTTTACCCCTCCAAACCTCCCCTAAATGGGCGGCTTAAAGTCCCCTTCAGTGATTTAGGGGTAAAACAGTACTACACTTACTAAAAGTTTAATAATTCGTCGTAAATAAGCTGAAGCCGTTCGCGCAAAACCAATACTGCATAACGCTTTCTCGAAATAAGAGTATTCACCGTTACCCCTGTTTGTTCCGAAATTTCCTTGAACGAAAGGCCTTTCAGCTCAGTCAATTCGAATACAAGACGTTGTTCCTCAGGAAGCTCTTCCAGCGCTTTTTCCAGTTCAATCCAAACCAGCGACCGCAAGTAATCATCTTCGGGTGAACTTCCATTGTCGAACATCAGATTGCGTAGTTCCCTGAACGAACCTTCATCATCGGTATCAGCAAAGAATTCAGGCATCGATTCGGTCTTTTTCTTGCGGTAAAGATCGGTAATCCGGTTGCGGGCCACGGTGAACAGCCACGCAGCCATTTGGTCGATTGGTTTCAGCAAGCGGTCGGCCTCGGCAAGTTGATAATACACTTCCTGAAGGATATCTTCAGCATCCTCGCTATTTCGCACACGCTTCCGGATAAAGCCCTGCAAACGGGCTCCATAGTTTTTGATGGTGTCAGCGATATGTTGTTTTTCCTTCACGTTAGTTTTTATCAGCGCCACCGATTGTTCGTCGATTGACAGCTCTAAAACCTCAATTCCACTCATATTGTTTGATTGAACGCCAACTGAATCTAAGTTGAAAACGACTGATCTGTATACCGATCGAATAATCATTCAAACCCAATTGTGCAGCTTATAATGAGATTGACGAATAAGGCTAAAGAATATTTTAAATGAAATGAATTTTTTAAGAACGAATATCAGCATGTCCGTCAGTTAAAACTGACGGCAAAGAATAGCGCGTTGAATAAGATTTATACAATTAATGAGGAGCGTATCCTTTGCCGTTTCGCTTTAGCGAACGGATTTAGGATGTTTTATACACTACCGGCTCACTAAATCTTTCAGTGTTTGCCTAAGGATGCCCACTTCCATTTCGAGTTCCTTAATGCGGGTTTGCAGGACATCGACTTCCGTCCGATCCATTTCTTTCGCGCAATCGGGTTCAGGGTAGGGTAGTTCGGCAGCTATTTCCCTGAAGAAATTGTATTGCAGGAATTCGGAGAGTTCGGCCAATCGCTGCACCTGTAGGGTAGGGCGTTTTAACATCCCCGCCACCGACGAATGGTTCATGTTTAACCCGCGCGACAGGTCGGTTGCGTTGATCCGTTTGCGCGCCATTTCGCGTTTAATCATGGAGAGTATCGGCAATTGTTCCATTTGGATTTGGTTTTAAAAGTAAAAAATCAAATGATATTCTAAAAATAGCATTTTTTACTTAAAATACATCATATATTATTCTTTATAAATAATATATGATGTTAATAGAATGAATATATGTTCTTAAATAATCAAATTAAATTCTAATATAGTTAAGATATTTTCTTTTAAAATAAAAATTGTGGTTTATAGAATAGATATTGATGTTTTTAGAACAAAAATTGGATCTTAGAGAAGGAGGGACGAATACTGAAAGTCTCTTTTTTAAAACCTTATTTAATCTGGTTACCTCAATAAAAAAGTCATATATTCTTTCTACTGAAGTTTTTTCTTAAAAATAAGGTTTTTAGAATATGCTGTTGTAGTGACGAATTTCATGTTTTTTGTTGTTGGCCTTCAGGCTCCAAACATAGTTGTTGGCGCTATTGAACTGTTGGAAAATCACTTTTCGTCTGATTTTGTTGTGCCTGTTGGCTTATTCATGAGTTTTTCAGCCATCATTCTACCATTCTGATAAAACAGAGGATCAAGTATAGCTGGATTATGAATAAGGAGCGAATCCGTATTAGAAACGTACTCCTCAAACTCAAAAACCTTTTTGTTCTTTACCTCAAAGTCGTATTGCCTCCCTGAATTCAGATCGAAAAATCTCCATTTACTGGTTATTTGTGCATATAAATTCGTCCAGGGGATTTCAATTGTACCCCAATAGGCCGGATGTGCATGGGCGCCATGGCTTTCAGGAAAGAAATGAGGCTTTTCGATTTGAATATCGTATGCTTTCTTTTGGATTTTCAGTTTGTTCAACACAAGCATTCCGTTAACCTGGTATTTATCTTTTAATTCGTTCAGGATTGTGGCATCTGGGTAAACATTCAGAACAAGGTCGTCAGCTATTTCCAGATTCGTATGCAATTCAAAATACAATTTTAGACCTTTCAAACAGTTTTCCTCGAAGATGGGGTCAATGGTTCCGGTGTTCGTTTTGGCAATCAATATTCCGTTTGAATTCGCATGGGTTAGCGAAGTGAGAATAGGGCTGCCTTTAATAGCTTCACCGGCATAACGATTGGTTTTGCACGAAAGAGCCAAAGCGAAAATGATCAGAAATAAGACTGTTTTCATAGCTAAATTAACAAGAGCAGGACCGTGATTTTTCACCCTAAACTTAGCGCTTTTCCGGATCATTCACTTCTGTTAATCAAATCTATTTGATTCAAGGTATAAGTATCTGCTGAATAATTGCAGATTCAAGTACTTCCATCAAGCTAAATTCATCAAAAAATTAAGTTTTCCTGAAATTTATGTTTGTCATTTAGATAAAACGAATACCTGTCTATCTTTGCCGCCCTGAAAAAAGGAAGAAAAGAATGCCATACGTAAACAATACAATGATTATTCGTCGGCAACTGGTTCGAAAAGTCGTCCGGCTTTTTAATGAAGGAAAACTAATTGAAGGGATAGACCGCATTCCATTGGAAATGTCGCCTCGCGAAATTCCGGCGCAACGTCGATGCTGCATTTATAAAGAACGTGCGGTGGTAAGGTATAAACTGATGCCCATTTTGGGGCTTGGTATTGAAGAAGAGCCTGATGAACTAACGCCTCTTTCGGAGTTCGCCCGGATGGCCATTGAGCGGAAAGAACCTTCGAAAAAAGTATTGACTGTGGTTGACGAAGCCTGTACCTCGTGTGTAAAAGTTAGCTACATCGTTACCAATATTTGCCGGGGCTGTGTGGCCAGCCCCTGTATCATGAATTGCCCTAAAAATGCTATACGGTTCAATGATTCCGGCACTGCTCAAATCAAGTCGGATAAATGCGTGAACTGTGGACTTTGCAAGGAAGCATGCCCGTATCATGCCATTGTTTATGTGCCTGTTCCGTGCGAGGAGGTTTGTCCGGTAAATGCCATTTCCAAAAATGAGCAGGGTATTGAATACATCGACGAAAGCAAATGTATTTACTGCGGACGCTGCCAAAATGCCTGCCCATTTGGTTCCATCTACGAAATATCAAATTTGGTTGATGTCCTGAAAAGCATTCAGCAGAAAGAAGAAACAATCGCTTTGGTCGCGCCGGCGCTGTTTGGTCAATACGATGTTCATCCGGCCAAAGTGATGAGCGCCATTAAGAAAATTGGCTTCAGTCGGGTTGTTGAAGTGGCACGTGGCGCTGAAATTACGACTCGCAATGAAGCTGAAGAGCTGGTTCACCGGTTAAGTGAAGGCGCTCCGTTTATGACCACATCGTGCTGCCCATCGTACGTGGAGTTAACCCGCAAGCATATTGAGGGCATAAAACCATTTGTTTCCGATACCGGTTCGCCCATGCATTACATTGCTGAAATGGTGAAAAAGCAAAATCCGGAGGCTAAAACCGTGTTTATCGGCCCATGTGTTGCCAAACGAAAAGAGGGAATTGACAATGAATTTGTCGATTTTGTATTGAGTTTTTCCGAACTTGATACAATACTTGAAGCAATGGATATTAAGCCTTCTGATTGTGAGGAAATTGTTCTTGACAAAATCGACAGCGAAGCCCGTGGTTTTGCGCTTTCAGGAGGAGTAATCGCAGCGATAAAAGCTCAAAATCTACAGATTGATATCAAAAGCTTATCAGTGGATGGACTGAACAAAAAAACGATCAATTTACTGAAGGCATTCTCGAAAGGAAAAGCCCCTGCCCAGTTTATCGAAGTAATGGCCTGCGAAGGTGGTTGCATTGCCGGACCGGTTAGTCACCTGAATGCCCAGAAAGGAAAGCGTAATTTTGAAAAGGGTTTGGAAATGATTACGGAAAAGAATTGAACCACATAAGCACATGGAACACACAAAAAAACAGGTAATGCATCGCATTACCTGTTTTTTATTCCCTTCCCCATTTGGGGAAGGGTTAGGGATGGGGCTATTATTTCATTTGCTCATTCCATCCCGAACGATCGGGTAGTGCAGGAGCATTCACTTTTTTAACTGGATTTTCCTGCAATTTTTTCAGCAATACTTCAACCGCTTTTTCAATGCAAGGGTCAACACCTTTTGCCAATTGTTCAGGCCGGTCAACGACCTCAATATCCGGAGAAACGCCGGTTCCTTCGATGATCCACTGTTCGTTTTCGTTGTAAATGCCAAATCGTGGAACAGCAATGTAACCGCCATCAACCAATCCGGCATTACCCGACATTCCAACTAATCCACCCCAGGTGCGGGTTCCAATCAAAGTCCCCAATCCGGTTTTTCTGAAATAATAAGGGAACGCATCGCCGCCCGACGACGAATAACCGTTGGTAAGCATCACTTTGGGACCATTGTGAGCCACTCCGGGAGTTTTCATCGGTGATAAACCATTACGCTGCCAATAGCTGAGCGTTTTACGGTTGAGCAGGTCGGTCATCACGTCGGGAATAAAACCACCGCCGTTGTATCGGTCGTCAATAATCAGCGCATCTTTTTCGTTGTATTCGTACATTCCGCGGAACAATTCACGGTTTCCATCAGTCGAAGTATTCGGAACATAGATGTAGCCGATTTTACCTCCCGAAAGTTTGTCAACCATGGCACGGCGTTCGTTTACCCAATTCAGTTGGAGTAATTCCAATTCACTGTCTATTGGTTTAATGGTCGATATTCTGGCTCCTGCATCATCAGCAATTGAATTTACTGTAATTTCAATGGGTTTTCCAACCGTATTTTCAAGCAATTCGTATGGATTCATGCTCACATTCAGCGCTGTTCCGTTAATTGCCAACAGGTAGTCGCCTTCTTTTACATTTACACCTTGTTCAGTAAGCGGCGAGCGGCGAGCTTCGTTCCAGTTTTCACCGGCATATATTTTGGCAATCCGGTATTTACCTGAAGCAGGATCAGCAACCAGTTCGGCGCCCAATAAGCCGGTATCAACCCGTTTGACCTTTTCAAAATCGCCCCAATCCACATACGAGTGGCCAGTGTTCGTCTCCGAAATGATTTCGCCCAAAATGTAATCCAGATCAGCGCGGTGGCTGACATAACTTACTAGCGGACTGTAGCGTTCTTTGATGCCTTTCCAATCGACACCGTGCATGTTGCTCACATAAAAATAGTCGCGGAAAATGCGCCATCCATCGGTATAAATCTGGGCCCATTCTTTCTTCGGATCAATTTTCATTACCATATCATTCAGGTTCAGTTTCCCTGCACCTGCTTTTTGTCCGGTAGTCAGTTTGGTAATCCCGAAGTCTTTTCCGGAGCGGTATATCATCATTTTGCCATCGGCGCTAACCACAGCCTGACTTACAGCATCCATAACTTCTTCATCCTTTTTATCATCGAGGGTATATTTATGCAACGCGCCTTCGCTGATGTAAAGGATTCCGCCATCAACAGCAGCCAAATTTCGATATTCGCCCGACTTTAATGGGAAAGCCGTAATTCTGGAATTAATTCCTTCGAAATCGATTTGGACACTTTTGGGCAAAGCAACGGCAGGTGTTTCTTCCTTTTTTTCTTTTTTTGCTTTTTTCGGTTCCACTACTGGCTCTGCAACTTCTTTTATCGGTTCAACATCGTTTTTATCTTTGAACAGTTTCGGACAATCAGCGCAAAGAGCTACCGCATAAATTTTTGCCGATTTGTTGTACACATAGTTAAACTCGAAACTGCTGAAATCGAGGTTGAAATCGCGGTCGGAAATAAAATAAATGTATTTGCCATCGGTTGAGAATGTTGGAGCGCCATCGTTGAAACGGTCGTCTGTCAATTGTTTGTTTTCGGCTTTGTCGAGGTTGTAGACCCACACAGCGCCTAATCCGTTTTCACCTTCTTTGTCGTAGGTAATCCATTTCGAATCGAATGAAAACGAGTAGGAATGAATTTCGTCGCGGTCGGCATGAGTGATTACAGTAGTTTTCCCGGTTTCAACATCAACCAGTTTCAACTGCAATGTACGGTCGAAATACAGCAGGTATTTGCTGTTTGGCGACCATTCCGAATCGTATTTCCAGGCCGACGAACCACTGGTCAATTGACGGGGAGTTGCCCCTTTTTTGTTTTCGAGCAGGTAAATTTCATATTCGCCGGTTGCATCCGAATAATACGAAATGTATTTTCCATCGGGCGACCAGCGTGGATAAATCTCACGAACACCTTGTGTTTTCGTCAGGTTGTATGTCGGGCCATTTTCAGCCGGAATCGAAAAAATGTCACCACGGGCAGAGATCAATGCGCGTTTACCGGTAGGCGATATTTCGTAAGCTTGTACAAAATCCTTTACGTTCTTGTAATACGGTAGGATATTGGGATTGTCGAAATGAATGTTGACAGTCACTTTTTCCTCTTTCCCGGTTTGCAGGTTCAGTTTGTAAAGGAATCCTCCGTTTTCATAAACCATCTGTCCGTTATCTCCTGAAGGCCACATGCAATCGAAATCGGCGTGCGAAGTCATTTGTTTCAGCGCCTTGGTTGCTGTGTTGTATTGATAAATATTCAGTTTCAGGTCGCGGTCGGAAGCAAAATAGATGTTATCGCCAAACCAGGCAGGAATCTGGTCGGTTCCTTTAAAATCGGTAATTTGTTCCGATGTATTTTTGTCCAGATCGTAAATCCATAAATCGGATGCGCGGCCACCTTTGTAGCGTTTCCAGGTGCGGAATTCCCGGTCGATCGGGGTGAAACATAGCTTTTTGTTGTCGGGTGACAACGCGGCAAATCCACCATTTACTATAGGCAATGGCTTTTCCAAACCACCATCCAGACTTACCCAGAAGTATTTTCCGTTGCGCTCGCCAAACTCGGTACGGTTGGCCCGAATCAGAATGTTTTTACTGTCTGATGTCCAGTCCAGAGGTATATCGTCGAAACCACCGCGCGGTGGCATTACGCCTACCGAATTGTAAAACGTAAGCTGACGTGGTGTTCCTCCATTCGAAGGCATTACATAAATTTGGCGACTTCCGGAGTATTCACCCGAAAATGCGATCCATTTGCCATCAGGAGAAATCTTTGGAAAAATTTCCATTCCTTCATGTGAGGTCAGTCGGCGCGCATCGCCACCATCGGCATCAACTGTCCAAATATCACCGGCATACACAAAAGCAATCAGGTCTTTATTGATATCGGGATAGCGCATCAATCGGACGTCGTTTTGCGCATTTGTTTTCTGAACAAAACTGAGCCACACCAGAGCCAAAGCCAGTGCTTTGAATAAACTTTTTAGCATATTATCTTGATTTTAGTAAAAATTGTTTTTGTGAGAATAGGTTGCAATGTTGCGCCCGAAATTACAAATAAGGAGATGAAACAGATATGAGAAATTGCAGAATTATGAAACAGACAATTTTTAAGATTCATTAAACTTGGCGATTTCTTCGTGTTCTTTGTGGTTAAATCCATTTATATTTGCCACAAACTTTGAAATAAATGACCAATCATAAAATAGTTGTTGCTATCGACGGACATTCCTCTTGTGGAAAAAGTACAATTGCCAAAGCGGTAGCTGCCAGATTTGGATACATCTTTATTGACAGCGGAGCCATGTATCGCGCAGTTACACTGTTTGCCCTCCGGAAACAGTTAATCTCTGAAGGTTTGGTAAAAGTGCAGGAACTAATTGACTTACTACCGACAATCCAAATCGATTTTCGTTACAACGCTGAAAAGCAAAAGAGTGACACTTTTCTGAATGGCGAAAATGTAGAAGATGAAATCAGGCAATTGCCAGTATCTCAGAATGTAAGTCCGGTGGCAGCCATTGCCGAAGTCCGTGCTGCCATGGTCCGGTTACAGCAGGAAATGGGCAAGGATAAAGGAATTGTGATGGATGGCCGTGACATTGGAACTGTAGTTTTTCCTGATGCAGAATTGAAACTTTTTGTTACAGCATCGGCTGAAATACGCGCCCAGCGACGTTTTGATGAATTGACGGCTAAAGGAGAAACGGTTTCTTATGAAGAAATTCTGCAAAATGTTCAGGAACGTGACCACATCGACTCGACACGTGAAGCCAGCCCGCTACGAAAAGCTGACGATGCACTGGTATTGGATAATAGTTACTTGACACGGGAGGAACAATTGGATTGGGTGATTGAAAAGGTGAAAGAACGGTTGGGTTGGTAGAAACAGGGCATGCCTTGACCCTGCAAAAAATAGAAATACAGAATAACGAATGATCGTTGAAATTGATAAAAAATCCGGATTTTGTTTTGGTGTACTGAATGCCATCGGGAAAGCAGAGGAATCGCTGAAAAGCGAAGACATGCTGTATTCTCTTGGTCATATCGTTCACAACGAACTGGAGGTAAAACGGCTTCAGGAGATGGGTTTAAAAACGATCAATCACGACGAATTCTTCCAGCTCAAAGATTGCAAAGTATTAATCCGTGCTCACGGTGAGCCACCATCGACCTACGAATATGCCCGGTTAAACAACATTACGCTCATCGATGCCTCTTGCCCCGTTGTTTTGAAACTTCAGCAAAGGGTTAAAAAAGCCAGTGAAGCCATGAACGAATCAGACGGTCAGGTGGTTATTTTTGGTCATCGGGGGCATGCCGAAGTTACTGGGTTAGTTGGGCAAACCGAAGAAAAGGCTATTCTCATTGAAAATCCTGAAGACTATCACCAAATCGATTTGTTACGTCCACTGGTCGTTTTTTCACAGACAACCAAATCTGTTGATGATTTCAAGAAACTAAACGAAAATATTAAGAATCACGCACAAACCAATAGCGTGGAATTTCACGATACCATTTGCCGCCAGGTATCCAACCGCGTTCCTCATTTGCAGGATTTTGCTTCCAGATTCGAGCTGATTATATTTGTTGGCGGACGTCACAGCTCGAATGCTCATGTGCTTTTTGATGTCTGCAAAAAGCAAAACGAACGCAGTTATTTTGTTTCGTCTGCGGATGATTTGCAGGCGAATTGGTTTTCAGGAGTGAGTAGGGTAGGAGTTTGTGGAGCGACTTCAACGCCTCAATGGTTGATGGAAAAGGTGGCCGGGAAGCTCAAACAGTTTTAAGTCTTCATTAACGTTAGCGCACTATTTAACTTACTTCAGCTTTTATTCCAAATACTTCAATTACCTTTAATCTGATTTTTTCATCAGCTAAATGATATGAATATGACAGTTAGAGATAATAGCATAGAGCCAAGTCAAAAAAGAAAGAAACTGCAGAAAATCGGTGTTTTTACTTCAGGTGGCGACGCTCCGGGTATGAATGCTGCTGTTCGTGCAGTTACTCGTGCAGCTTTAGCCAATAAATTAAAAGTAGTAGGTATCCGCCGCGGATATCAGGGAATGATTGAAGGCGATTTTATTCCGTTGAAATCTAACGATGTTAGTGGAATTCTGCAATTGGGAGGTACCATGCTGAAAACAGCCCGCAGTGCAGAGTTCAGAACACCAGAAGGTCGCGAAAAAGCCTATAAGCAGTTAAAGAAAGCCGAAATTGATGCAGTGGTTGTTATCGGCGGCGACGGCTCGTTTACCGGGGCATTGGTTATGTCTCAGGAATATGATTTCCCGTTTATTGGAATCCCTGGAACCATTGACAATGATATTTACGGTACCGATTATACTATCGGTTACGATACTGCTTTGAATACTGTAGTTCAGGCAGTTGATAAAATTAAAGATACAGCCCGTTCACATGGTCGGATTTTCTTTGTCGAAGTGATGGGTCGTGAGGCTGGTTTGCTGGCATTGAACAGCGGTATTGCCTGCGGGGCTGAAGTGATCCTGATTCCAGAAGCGAAAGGCGACCACGATCAGTTAAACAAATTTCTGGAGAAAGGTTATAAAAGTAAAGAAACCAGCGGTATAATCATGGTTGCAGAAGGTGATGAAGCCGGAGGTGCAATTCAAATAGCAGAACGGGTTCGTAAAGAGCATCCGGACCTGGATGTACGAGTCTCTATTTTGGGACACATCCAGCGTGGTGGAAGTCCAACAGCAAAGGATCGGGTAAATGCCACTAAGATGGGTGTTGCTGCTGTTGATGCGTTACTTGACGACCAGAAAAGTATAATGATTGGACTCGATAACGAGAAAATCGTTCATGTACCTTTCAATAAAGCGGTGAAACTAAATCACAGCATTGATACCAATTTGATGGATATTCAGAAACTTTTGAATACATAAGTGCCTAAAGTTAATTCCGATAAGCAACAACTTTAGGCACTTCGAACTCTAAGTACTTTAGGCACTTTTAATTTATCCCTTCAATCTTGAAGTAGGCAATCAGTTTTTTTAGATTTTCGGCCTGTTTTGAAATGTTTTTTGAGCTGATTGAAAGTTCAAATGAGGATCCCGCATTTTGCTGAGTAACCTTATTTAATTGCTGAATTCCAGCATTTATTTCTTCGGAGCTTGTTTTTTGTTCGAGGCTGGAATCTGCGATTTGTTTAACCAGAATTGCTGTTTGCTCAATATCCGGAATAATTTCAAACAGAATGTTTCCAGTTTCCCGGGCATGAAATAAACCCTGATTGGATAACTCATCGATTTCTTTTGCTGCAAGCTGAGATTTTTCAGCTAATTTCTTGATTTCGGCTGCAACTACTGCAAATCCTTTTCCCTGCATGCCATAGCGCGATGCTTCGATTGAAGCATTGATCGCCAATAGGTTTGTTTGTTTTGCGATTTCGCCGACAATCGAAATTTTTTCCACAATGTTGTTCATCGATTGGATTAATGCCCTGGTCGATTCATTTCCTATTTGAATTCCTTTTGCAGCCTGCAAGGCAATTTTTTCGGTTTCCTGTGCATTTTGGGTGTTTTGTTGAATCCGGCTCAATACAAGTTCCATTGATGTCGAAATCTCTTCGGCAGATGACGCCTGATTGTTTGCACCATCAGCAAGCTTTACCGACGCATTAAGCAAATCCATACTGCTTTCAGCAATGGTGTCGGAGCTTTGTATAATTTCACTTATTATTTTGGTGAGCTTCGATGCCATTATCGATAATGATTCGGCCAAATCACCAATTTCATCGTTTTGTTTTATAGTCAGTTGTGTGTTTAGGTCGCCAGCTGAAATTGATTTTGCAAACTCAACACCCTTTACTATTGGGGTACTAATTTTTACCGCAATAAAGTAGATAATGAGATATAAGAAAAATAGCCCAAGTACGCCTGCAATAATGGTTTTAATTAAAACTTCACGAGCTTCACTCAAAATAACTTTTGTTGGCACTTCAATGCCAATAATCCAATTGGTATCCTTATTGCCAATCATAATGGGTTCGAAAGAAACAAAATACTCCTTTCCGGAAATTGAGTTTTTGTAGGTGAATGATTTGTTGGAGCTCAAATTATTAACCAAAGTCTCGTTTTTAAATATCACTGAATCTTTACCAAGTGAGCTGATAAAATTCTTTCCGGTGAGCGTCGTATTGGTGTGTGCAACAATGATTTTGTTCTCAGAAATCATATAGGATATCGCTTCTTCGTAAGGCTTTACGCTGGCGATTAGCTGATTCATGTGTGAAAGAGAGATGTCAATTCCAATCATGCCTTCAAACTGCCCGGCTTCATTCTGAATTGGAGTAAGCAAACTGGTCATCATAATTCCCTTCATTTCTTTGGTTGCCTGATCGTAATATGGATTGACAATTGTTTCTTTATTCAATTTGCGAACCTGATAATATGTGCCTGTCAGTTCCTGATTGGTGGTATCCTCTATTGCTTTTTGATTTATGATTTTACCTCCTTCGCGGAAAAAACCATTGTAGAATCGACCATTTTTCTTTTTGTAGTTCTTGTTAAGAGCTTTTAATTCCCAATAAACTCCAACTGATAAATATTCAGGATTTTTTTCAATATTACTGGATAATAAACCATCAAAAAAAACGTCACGGTTAGGCACGTTCAGCTTTTTGTAGTTTTCGAAAGCATTTTTCAAAGTTCTGGCAGATTCCATCATCACACTTAATTCTTTCGAAATCTTGTCTCCATATTCCCGTGTCGAACTTTTTACAATCTCAACAGAGTTACGATACGTGATTTCTTTTAACCGATAACTAATATACCCGATTGTTATACAGTAAATTATGGTTGCAACGCTGAGAATATAAACATTCAGCTTCAGTTTCAGGCTAAATCGACCCCGGCTCATAAAATTGGAAATTAAGATTGAATTGATGGCTTATTTTGGACCGATGAATATGACCGATCGTGAACTTTGACTAAGTTAGAATTATTATTTCAAATTCAAAAAATGCATCGTAAGTTCCCTTTCCGAGATACTCGGAATTATCAATTGTATTCGATAGTTCAGTTTAAATTTCGGTAACAAACTTTCACACGAATATTCGAATCCAAAATCTTTTTCGGTATTTTGCACCTATGATTGTTGAACAGCTTTTTGCCGATGTTATTTTGCCGTTGCCACTTGATTACCACTTCACTTATCGGGTGCCTTCGGCTTTCCAGTTTCGTATAAAAATCGGAGCCCGCGTCATTGTGCAATTTGGCAAACGCAAGTTCTTTTCGGCTTTGGTTTATAAACTTCATCAAAATACACCCTCAGGCGAGTTCGAAATGAAAGATATTGATGCCATTCTGGACGATGATCCCATCATCGGTGAGAATCAATTGAAGATTTGGGAATGGATTGCCAATTATTATTGCTGCACCCTAGGCGAAGTTTATAAAGCGGCGTTGCCAACTGGCCTGAAGCTGGAGAGCCAGACCAAAATTAGCCTGAATCCCGATGCAATTATTACTGACGATTTAACTGATAAAGAAACTGCTGTTGTACTCTTGCTAGAGAGTCGGAAGACAGCAAGTATTCAGGATTTGAACCAATTTCTGGGGCAACAATCATCGTTTGCCATATTGAAATTACTGCTCGAAAAAAATGCGGTGATTGTTGAAGAGCAAATGCGCGAAAGCTACAAGCCGAAGCTCGTTTCAATGGTCAGGTTAAATCCTGAATATGATTCAGAAGAAAAGCTGAATGCGATGCTTGATTTGCTTTCCAGAAAGGCAAAAAAGCAGGAACAACTACTGAAGGTTTTTCTGGCCGAAACACTGTTTGGTAATTTAAAATTGACAGAAATCGCAAAAAAAGATTTGCTTCAAATCGCAGATGCATCAGATGCGGCCTTGAAAGGATTGGATGAAAAACAAGTTTTGGAGGTATTTCAGAAAGAAATTGGGCGCATCGCCCGGACTCATGATGCCGATTTGTTGATTAAAGAACTTTCCGAGCCGCAGCAAATTGCACATGATGAAATACTAGCTCAATTTGAAACTCAGCA
This sequence comes from Aquipluma nitroreducens, assembly GCF_009689585.1. Classification (GTDB taxonomy): domain Bacteria; phylum Bacteroidota; class Bacteroidia; order Bacteroidales; family Prolixibacteraceae; genus Aquipluma; species Aquipluma nitroreducens. The sequence goes on from NZ_AP018694.1 coordinate 5,437,164, forward strand.
AACGGTCTTGCTCAATGGCGTGACTTCGAGCGGTAAAACCGAAATTTATATCCGGCTGATTGAAGAACAGCTCAAGCAGGGCAAACAGGTTCTGTACCTTGTTCCTGAAATCGGACTTACAACTCAGATCATTACCAGATTGAAAACTGCCTTTGGCGATCAGGCCGGAATCTATCATTCGAAATTTAACGATGCTGAACGGGTCGAAATCTGGTTCAATGTGCTGAACGAAAAATCAGGAAAAACCGGTCAGCAATATCAGGTTATTTTGGGAGCCAGGTCCGCAATTTTTCTTCCGTTTAAAAATCTGGGGCTAATCATCGTCGACGAAGAGCACGAAAATTCATACAAGCAGTTCGATCCGGCACCTCGCTACAATGCCCGCGATATGGCTATTCTGATGGGAAATGTACATGGTGCAAAAGTGCTGCTTGGTTCGGCAACTCCATCGTATGAAACGTATTTCAATGCACGAAGCAACAAATACGGATTGGTTAATCTGACCGAACGTTTTCAGGGAATTGAAATGCCGGAGCTTTTTCCGGCAAATACACAGGAAGCTTATAAGCGGAAGCAAATGCGCTCAGTTTTTACTCCTGAACTTTACAACGAAATCGCTTCAGCATTGCATAATAAAGAACAGGTCATTCTTTTTCAGAATAGGAGAGGGTTTGCACCATTCGTTCAGTGTGGAAAATGTGGCTGGATTCCGAAATGCAGGTATTGCGATGTAAGCATGACCTACCATAAAAACCGTTCGAGCCTGATTTGTCATTATTGCGGACATACCACATCATTGGTTGTCAAGTGCAAAGAATGCGGTTCGGACGAGATTAAAACACGCGGTTTCGGTACCGAAAAAATTGAAGACGAAATCAAACTTTTGTTTCCTGAAGCAAGGGTTGCCCGAATGGATCTGGATACGACACGGGCAAAAAATGCCTACGAACAACTGATCTGGCAGTTCGAAACCGGTAAAGTTGACATTCTGGTTGGAACACAAATGGTAACCAAAGGATTAGACTTTGATCATGTTCGGGTAGTTGGAGTCTTGAATGCCGACAATCTGCTGAATTATCCTGATTTCCGGTCATACGAACGAAGTTATCAGTTGATCATGCAAGTAAGTGGCCGGGCCGGACGTAAAAATAATCGGGGAAAGGTGATTGTTCAGACCACCCAGCCCAATCATCCGGTCATTCAGGATGTGATTTCGAACGATTATTATAAGCTTTTCAGCAGGCAAATGGCCGAACGAAAGATGTTCAGGTATCCGCCGTATTATCGGCTCATTAAAATTGTGGTGAAACATCAGAACAAGGAACGGCTCGATTTGGCCGCCATGAATCTCGCGACAGCTTTTCGCAACATATTTAATAAAAACGTATTAGGGCCTGAATATCCGGTTGTGGCGCGAATTCAAATGTGGTTTCAGAAGGAAATACTGATTAAACTACCTCGTGATGGCAAAATTCAGGAAGCGAAAACTAAAATCATGGAGATCATTAATCGAACGAAAACACAACCAAACAATAGCCAGTTGATCATTTATGCAGATGTGGATCCGATGTAGATAATTCAACTTAACTCCGAAGGAGTGAACTTTTAATCACCTCCAGTGAAACTGGAGGATTAGGATCGCCCCAATAAAGCGCAACCCGGAACGGGTTGGTATGCTAATCAATCTCATAAAACCTGAGGATAAAGAATTACCCAATAGATTGCAAACTAGAATGGTTCCGTTAATTATTTCAATGGAATGCTCTCAGGCCTTGTGTGTTTCCAGCGCTTGTGCGACCATAACCAAAATTCAGGTCGTTTCCGGATAATTTCTTCCAGAAATTTGGTGTGTGCTTTAGTTACTTCATATTTATTAGTTGTGGAAGCATCATCGAAAAGCTTGGTAAATTCAACTTCGTAACAACCTCTCCTGACTTTTTGAATGTCCATAAAAACAACGGCCTGCCTGAATTTAGTTGACATGATCTCGGCTCCGGGAAAGACCGCTGTTTCCTGGTTTAGAAACATCATCCAGTAATCGGTATCTTTCAGTGCGGTTTGATCGGTCAGGTAATAGGTAGCTGATAATTGTCCTGATTTTTCGAGTTCCAGCATGTTTCGTCCTGAAACGCGGGCCATCATCATAAACATTCCAAATCTCGACCTCACTTGTTTCATGTATCGGTCAAATGTTTCGTCCTGAATAGGTCGGTAAATCACATTCACCTGATATTTGATTATTTTGGGTAAAGATACCGTCCATTCCCAATTGCCGTAATGCCCGGAAAGCAAAGCCACACTTCTCCCTTGGGCATAGAATTCATTCAGTACTTCAGGATTTTTATAATAAAAACGTTTATTCAATGCTTCCTCCGAAATTTGAAATGCTTTTATTGTTTCAACCACCAAATCAGCAAAATGGCGGTAAAATTTAACGGTTATCTCTCTGATTTCCTGATCAGTTTTTTCAGGAAAGGAATTTTTAAGGTTTTGAATAACCGTCTTTTTTCGGTAGCCTACCAGATAATAACACACCAGATAAATTAGGTCGGCCCAGAAATAAAGAAGCCAAAACGGAGCATATCCGAGTAGTTTCAAAAATGAAATTCCAATCCTGGGCAGTACCTTTTTCATGGAGTCGAATATCTAATGTTTGATAGTTTTGGCCTCTCGCTCGTGCAATTCAATATTTGCAGGACGTTTGTGTTTCCATCTTCGGTGCGACCACAGCCAATATTCTGGTTCCGATCGAATTATTTCCTCCATTTTCCGTACATATGCCATCATGATTTCTACAGGTTCTACCTCCGAAGGATTCTCAATCAATTTATAAATAAAAGCTTCGTATCTTGACCGACCCACTTTACGAATGTGGAAGAAAAGAACCGGTTGATTCGTCTTGACTGCAATTTTCATTGGACCAGCGAATAAAGCTGTTTCCTGGTTTAAGAAGGTTGTCCATAGTTGTGAACTGGCGGGTGAGGTTTGGTCGGCCAGCAGCAGCAGTACCGAAGGACGCTCAGCTTGGTTAAGTGCAAGCGCCGTGCGTACCGAGTGATTAACCACAACCGATTTAGCCCCAAACCGTTCACGTGAGTTAAGAAGAAATTGCTCCAAAACCTTGTTGTTCCTTACCGGATCGTAAACTACCAGAAATTGCGCTTTGATTTCGTGTTGAAAATAAAGCCCCCATTCCCAGTTGTTGTGATGCATTCCGAGAAGAATCGCACTTTTACCTCGTTGGTAATATTCCTCGAAAATTTCCAGGTTATTTAGTTTGATGCGATCATTGATTTCCTTTTCGGTCATATGACTGAATTTAAGGGTTTCAATGCCCAGATCACTCAGGTGATGGTAAAATTTTCTGGCAATTATTTTGATTTCTTCCGGACTCTTTTCCGGAAACGATTTTTTTAGGTTTGTAAATACAATTTTCCGACGATACCTTACCACATAGTAGAGTAAAACATAAAATATGTCGGATAAACCATTGAGTACCCAAAACGGAAGCCGTGCAAGTAATTTACACAGACCCACGATCAAATGATCAATGAACGAATTCATGCTATATTCCTTTATACCTCAAATAATTATAAATTTATCTTTTCTTCCTATAAATTACTTTTTTATCCTGATGATTCATCAATATTTCATGTAATTCAATATTTGCAGGCCGTTTATGTTTCCATCTCCGGTGAGACCACAGCCAGTATTCAGGCTCGGCGTTGATAACTTCTTCAAGTTTATTGACATAGGCCATCATAATTTCCTCTGACGTAAATTCAGCGGGATTTTCAATCAGTTTATAATGGAAAACTTCGTAACGTCCACGTCCAACTTTACGCGTGTGGTGAAAAATTATCGGTAGATTGGTTTTTTTTGCAATTTTCATCGGACCAGCAAAAAAAGCAGTTTCCTGATTGAGAAAAGTAGTCCAAAATTGTGAGTTTGCCGGCGGAGTTTGGTCAGCTGCCAGCATCAAAGCGCTATGTCTTTCATTTTGATTAAAAGCAAGAGCTGTCCTTACAGAATGATTGACTGGTATTGATTGAGCGCCAAAACGTTCACGGGTTTGAAGTAGAAAATTTTCGAATTTTTTGTTGGTTCTTACGGGATTATAAACCACCAGAAACTGCGCTTTGATGAACCGTTGCATCGATCCGCTCCATTCCCAATTGTTATGATGCTGCCCCAGAACAATCATGCTTTTACCTTGCTGGTAATACTCTTCATACATATCCAAATTGTGAACTTTTAACCGGTCATCAATTTGCTTCTCAGTCATTCGGCTAAACTTGACGGTTTCAAAACCCAGGTCAGTTAGGTGATGATAGAATTTTTTCGTAATTTTTTTGATTTCTTCGGGAGTTTTTTCAGGAAATGACCGAACCAGATTTTCATGAACGACTTTCCGCCGATAGCCAATGATATAATAAAGAAATACATAGAAAATATCGGCAAGGCCAAAGATTATCCAAAATGGAAGGCGTGAAGTTATTTTACACAAGACAACAACAAGTCGATCACCAAAAGAATTCATAGGGGTTGAGATTGAACGCTGCAAATTTAACAAAAACGACTTCGCAGCATGGTATAAGGCACTGAAATTAAAATACTGGTCTGGCGATCATGATACCGCTGTTTTTTGACTGAAGCTTGAGAAAGTCGGTGATCGGACCCTCTGAAACCAATACTTTTTTCCCGCTTAGCGGAGCATGAAGCAGATAAAATTCGTTGCCTTTCTTTACAATTATTCCGACATGGTTAACATCAACACCATCAATTGAACTGGTTAGCGCAATAATGTCGCCATGCTGTAAATTGCGATAAAGATTAGCAATGTTGTTCTTTGGAAAATACATAAATCCTTTTGCTGAAATCTCTTTTTCCTGCTGAGCAATTGTTGGGATCAACTCCGGATGCTCCTTCAATACCGGATAATCTGATGGGTGAGTGCTCATATAATTGATGGCTTTATCAGATTTTACGCCATTTTCATTGGCTTTCCTGCTAATGATGCCTTTTTTATTATTATTCTCAATCCATTCGCAAAAATAATGAAGCCGCGATGGATATTGATTTCGAATACCATCACGATATCTTAAATTCTGAAGTTCTTTTAGAAACGATTCAAAATCATTCTTTTTCAATTTAACGGTTCGGGCTAAAGCCAAAGTGCTTTCAACAAATGTTGTACAGTCGAGTTCCCGAAGGTTAATGACGAGTTTTTCCTGCAATCCATTTTCGAGTGTTGCTGCAATATATGGAGTTCCAAGAAATGATTCGCCAATTTTGACCAAAAGATCAGCAATTGGTAAATCGGCTTCTGATGAAAAAGCGTTTAGTTTTTCCTCTGCGATTCGCTTGTCTACAGGTTGATAAATGCAATCATTCAGGTTTATTTGCGATTTTGCATATTGACTATTCAGTCCAATTAATAGAAATAGTAATGTTTTGATCTTGCTTGCCATTTTTATCTATTTTATTCCAGTTGATAAAGGTAGAAAAGTTTGCGAATTCCATCTAAAATCATTGTCTACATTTGCTTTTACTTCAATTGAATGACGTAATTGACCAATCGAAACTTGTTTTATAACATGTTTTTGTTAATTCAACCTTAATTAATTGTCCTTTTTGTTAACGGAAGATATTATGGTTCAGAGTAAAAGCGATTTCGGATTTTCGTACTTATACTTCTTGATTTAGCATGTATCTGCCTGAATATATGATTCTAAATGGGATATTCCTTTTTTAAATTTGTATCTTCGAGGCCAGTTTTAAGGGGTGTTTAATGTTAATTAATTCATATGTATAAATTAAGAAATCTTTTGCTTGTCGGGTTGGTGCTGGCAGCGTTCACTGTTTCAGCTCAGGAGAAGAAAGAAGAGGAAAAAGAAAAAGGTTATCAGTTTACTGCAATTAAAGAAATTCCATGTACTCCGGTTAAAGATCAATATCGCTCTGGAACTTGTTGGTCGTTTTCAGGACTTGGATTTTTGGAAGCCGAAATGTTAAGGTTAGGAAAACCAACTGTTGATTTATCTGAAATGTTTGTTGTAAACCATGAATATGCCGATAAAGCTACGAAATACGTCAGGTTGCATGGCAGTTTAAATTTTGGTGCAGGTGGCGCATTTCATGATGTTACAAACGCCATTAAAAAATATGGAATTGTTCCTGAAGAGGTTTATACCGGTCTGAATTACGGCGAAGAGAAACATGTTCACGGTGAATTGGATCGTTTGCTGCTCGAAAATGTCAAGGCCGTTGTTGAAAATCCGAACAAAAAATTAACTACAGCATGGCATGATGCATTAGAAGGAACTCTTGAAACCTATCTTGGAAAACTACCTGAGAAATTTCAGTATCAGGGAAAAGAATATACTCCAAAGAGTTTTGCCCAGGAATTTGTTGGCCTGAATTTGGATGATTATGTTGAAATTACTTCCTATACACACCACCCTTTTTATAGTAAATTCATTATTGAAATACCCGACAACTGGTCGTGGGATGAAGTTTACAATGTTCCATTAAACGAATTCGACGAAATAATTGATAACGCCATCAATAGCGGTTTCCCGGTTGCATGGGCTGCTGACGTCAGCGAAAAGGGATTTTCAACCTCACAAAAGGGTGTGGCTGTTATCCCTGAAGTTGATAAAGCAAATATGACTGATGCTGAAATTACCAAATGGGAAAAGATGAGTGAGAAAGAAAAAAGTGAAGATTTATACAAACTCACCAAGCCAGGTAAGGAAAAAGTGATTACTCAGGAAATGCGTCAAATTGACTTTGATAATTATCAGACTACAGATGATCATGGAATGGTAATCGTTGGAACGGCTAAAGATCAGAATGGTAACCTCTATTATAAAGTGAAAAATTCGTGGGGCGACTACAACGATTACCATGGTTTTTTCTACGCATCAAAACCCTATGTAGAGTATAAAACAATGTCGATTATGGTACACAAAGATGCCATTCCAAAGAATATCCGAAAGAAATTGAATTTGTAAAATCTAAACCTCGTCAATTGGCGAGGTTTTTTATTTTAAATAATCAGGTGTATTGTCGTCCTTTTGTATATTTGGCGGACGAAATAAACATACCATTTGTTGAAATAAATATTTTCGAGTGAAACGAATACTTCTGATCCTTTTTTGTCTCATCCCATTTATATCCTTTTCTGAGGAAGATTTTACCTGGTGGAATGTCATCCATGGCTGGGAGCTTGGCATGCCCGGCTGGCGCAATATGCTGCACATTACCCCTGGTTATTTGGGTCCTAATGCGCTTCCGGTACCTGAAATGAAGAAAGGTGTTGTCCCGGTAGGTTCGAACCTCGAATTTGGAATGAATTTCTACTTCGAAAAAGGTGATCCAACTCAGGATATATCTGGGAAATATTACCGTTCGTTTGCTGATGGTAAGATTGCTATTGAGTTGTATGGAGTTATTGCTGAAAATTATGCCATGTCCGACTCCGTACGCGACGAACGGATTGCACGTGACTTCGACGGCAAGGGAATTGCGATTGGTGATTTATACTTTTCAACGCTTATTCAATTGGTGAAAGGCCGAAAATTCCCGGATACAATGGTTCGTATGGTAGGAAGGACTGCTTCAGGAGGGCATTTGGACGCAGCCAGGCATTCAGATAGCCCGGGCTATTTTTTTGATTTCAGTTTTTCCAAGGATTATGCCTGTAGAAACGAAAAAATGTCGTTTATGCCATATGCATCTTTCGGATTTTACTCCTGGCAAACGAACGATGAACTTAACTTGCAAAACGACGCCTTCATGTATGGGGTAGGAGCCGACCTAAAGTATTCTGACTGGACATGGTCTAATTCAATTTCAGGATATTCAGGCTATAAACATGAGCGCGATCAGCCGATGGTTTATACCTTTGAACTGAATCGTAAACTAAAAAAGAATGCCATCCGACTGCAATATCTTTATGGTATTCGCGATTGGAAATATCAGTCAATCAAACTTTCGTACGTCATAAATTTGAAAAGCAAATAGCTTTTAATGGTCTGGCTGTTGAGTTTCGTTCTGCTTGTTTTCTTTGATCCCGAGAGTGTTCCGAATTCCACTGAATATTGATTTCCACCAATAATTTAGAACCGAGCGTTTTTGATCTCTTGTAAAAGCGATTTCATCGGGAAGAAGTTCTTTTCCACGCGGATTTTTCGATCGTAGTAAAAGGCTGTTTGCCAGGAAGCTTGCAAATTTTGATTCTTTTGTATTTCCATCTTTCATTTCAAGAACAGAAATTTTGAGGTCGTCGTACCCGAAAAACAATTGGCCATTCGAACTTGTCTGGTTCGCTGAAAAGTCAAAATCAAAACGATTCACTTTCCCGGATCGTATCGACACTAAAGCCAATGGTTCCAAAACCGGATTAATAATTCGCATATGAAACTGACTAAGGCTTCCTTTAACTTTGAATAGATTTTCAGGATTATTCATCAGGTAATTCATACTGACTTTAAGCTCACACGAATCCTGAATGGTAGCTGTTCCATCCAGTTTAAAGTCGGGAATCACGCCATTTGCAGCCTTAATGTTGGTAAATGGCATCAATCGCATGTGGATTTTTGAGAATCCGATCTTTCCTTCCAGGTCGCCTGATGCGGTTTTTTCGGAATAAATGACTCTGGCATTTGCCAGAATTAATGAGTCGACTGAAACCGGAATTTTCATTGATTTGATCATTTCCTGTAGCATTTTCGGACGACGGGATTCATCAAATGGCATTTGCTTGTCGCGAAAAATATCCAGATTTAGTCCGTTAATTGATAAATACTTGCCAGCAAGTTCTTCCTGGTCGAACCATCGCCTGATATTGGGTTGTGAAATACTCACTGAATCTACTTTCCCAGAGAAATAGTCGGATTGAAAACCAACTTGTTTTTGATGACTCTCTTTACTGAAATTTGGTATAATACGTATATCTTTTGCTGTAACCCGATTACCAGCTGACGAATAGGAAGTTTCGCCAATGGTGTAATGGTAAAGTTTGGTCTGCTTTTTTAGATTTGGAATTTTAAATGAAAAATCGGACGAATGCATAAATCCCTGCGACGGTTTATTGTCAATTCGCACTTTTATTAAATTCAGACTAACCTGTTCCTGAATTTTCTTTTGTCCGTTTTTGAGGACAGTTATATTGACATCGTTAACATTCATTGATTTGGATGAAAACACGTCGGCAAAACTCTCAAAATGAGGATATAAATTAACTTTAAAAGGATTAAACCGGATTGAATCTTTGGCATTGTTAAAGAGTTGAAACGAAGGTTTGTCGATTACAATCGACTCAAAGAAGTATTGATCGTTTTTATATGCTTTATCCATATCGAACCCGTTCATTGAAAGTGTTGGAATTTGAAGTTCAAATTGATCAAGCTTGTTGTTTTTTACTTTAGGCTTAACCACCAGATTTTTAGCCAGAATTTGGTGATCACTTGTCGAAAAAGTAAGCTCGTCAATACTGAACTGCTGATTTTTATCCTTTGGCGTAAATTTAAATTGGATCAAATTTCCGGTGTATTGGCCGCTCTTAAATTCAGGTTTGCCAACATTTGCGTTTTTCTGGATGAGAATATTTTGCGCGCCCATTTTTATGTCAGACTGAACCATAAGATAAGGCTTAGTTCCAATTTCAGAGAACACTTTTAAGGAGCCATCGCTCAACGTAAATTTACGTATGGCAATTGATTCAATTTCTTTGGGCAAAGGGAATTCTATTTCCTTAAGATTCTTCGGATCAGTTTTATTTCGTTTTTTATACAGTTTTATTTCCGGAGATGCAATCATTAGATTATCCGCATCAATTTGATGGTCGAAATAGAATTTCTCCATATCAATTCCGGTAATTCTGATTTCGGGAATGGCCAGTTGGATATTCCAGGGGATGGTTGAAAAGTCTTTGCTGTTTGTTTCAGGGTAAAGTTTGGCGTTTAACACAAAAACCTCGCCCCGTCGGGTTGAGAAGCCAACTTCGCCGGCTTTTAAGACATGTACGTTATCCGAAAGATGGATTAAGTGGTCGCGAACCGAAAATTCGACAAATTCTGAAAAAAGCAGTTTCTTTTGATTAAACTGACTCTCGTTGATTTGCATATTTTCCAGTTTCAACCTGAAGTAATTGTCCAAAGTAATTGTTTTATCTTTTTTGCTGTGATTAATCAATTGAACAGTCCCGTCAGGAATATCAACTATATTGATGTGTATGTCATCGAGATAGTTCGATATTAGTCGGAACAAATCTTCAAAATCGGCATTAGGCTTTTCTTGCTTGAGTAACTCAAAATTTTCGTAATAAATCTTTGGCGAGCTTATGCTCAACGTATCTACCGATAGCTTCTTATTGAAAAAGGCATTGTGAAAATCAGCGTTGGTAAGTGATAATTCAGGAATTGTAAATTCATACAATTCAGATCGGCTATATTGTTTGAGTAAGGCCTCCATGTTTTCTTTAGAAACTGGGAAAAGATGCAGGTTTTGAAGCTTTGCCAGCTTTTTGCGTGTTGAAATGGTCAGGTTTTCGATGGTCAATTTGTGCAACTGATCAGCCAGATGCATCTGATAATTATTGAAATCCAGATCGATCTGATCGGCATAAAATAATCGGTCAGTTCTTTCAACGCTTTTTTCATCCAGAGCAAATCCACTCAAGCGAAGTTTAATTTCTGATTCGATATTCCCGGTTTGTATGACTCCGGTTTTATTGACCAGTTGAAGCTTCCCCTTCTGAACCGAAACCTGATTGGCGTATATTCCATTAATGTATCTGGATATCAATTTGTAAATGAAACTCGGATTGTTGGGTTCTTCGTTTTCAGTTGATGCTTCGTTCTGAATTAATTTGACTTCAGGATTGAAAATATTAATTCGCTGGAAAGTAAATCGCTTTTGATGGAATGCTTTTTTGAAATTAAACTGATCGAGTTTAACACTATCGCATTCCGCTTCAATTGTATTTTTCTGCGCTCTATTCTTCTCATTTAGTGGATATATCTGTATTTTTTTTACCTGAACAGAGTTCTCTTTGGTCGAAAATGCAAGGTTCCCGACTTTGACACGATGAATATTATCACCAAGTGTCAGTTCATATTCGGATGCCAAAAAATGGATGTTTTTTGCATAAAATACCCTGCTTGTATCCGTTTGCGAAACGGAATCAAGTCGAAAATCATTCAGGTTCAAGGTGATGTTTTTCAATTCTTGCTGATTCGTCGAATCAGTTTGCGACCGAAACAGTTTTATCTGTGCGTTTTTTAGTTTGAAATCCTGAATCGTTATACCTGAAAATTCATCTTTGATTAAATCATTCAGATTGAATTCTTCGATGGGCTCCAAATTCGTAGTTGCTTGTTTCTGGCCCGGCCAGTACTTTATTTGTGCATCAGTTAAAATGAGCGAATCAATTGGAATGGCATTATTCCGATAAAATTCGTTGATGTGTGTCGTCGTTAATTTTGCATAAGGAACAAAGAAGTAATATTTACTTTTGGCTGAAATCTGCTGATTGACTGGCTTTAATTCAATGTTTTTGGCTTCGATAAATGATCGCTTCAATGAATAGGTGATACTCTCGGCACTGATCGCGTGAATACTGTCGGCCAGTTTATTCTGATATTTTTGCATCCGCAAATAAATGTCGTCGGCACTAAATAATTTTGCAGGATCGGGCAACAGCATTGAATCGGTATAAAAGTTTAGAATTCCGATGGTAATGTTTTCAGCATTCGACAGCTTTTTTGTTTCGCCCAACAGGTTATAAAAATCATAACTTGCATTGGCCAATTCAATTTTGTCGATTTTTATCGACCTAAATGTTTTGGTTACCAAAGGCCTCAATTCCTGCAAAATGGCATTCAAATTATCCTTTTGATCTTCAGCCAAGGATTGCTTCCCATGAATTTTAAGTTCAGGCTGACTTATTAGGATTTCTTTAATTTCAAGCTTTTTATGAAAAATAAGCCGAATCAGTTTGATCCCGTTTATGCTGATATTTGGTGATGAAAATGAATAAAATTGCTTCTTTATGTCTGATTGGTCAACCGTGCGGAGAATAGAGTCGGAGGGATGGAAGGAAATCTGATCAATTTCGATACCCCAGTGCACGAAGTTAATTTGCAGATTTTCAAAAGTCAGTTCGTATTTGCCTTTCGACTTTTTCGCTACCAGTTCCGAAAGATTTTTATTCAAATAATTTTGGGCTCCAAAATACAATACCGCAAATCCAACTAATGCAATCAGTATCAAACCTGAAAGAATAATAGCGGGTATTTTTAGTATTTTTTTCCTTACGGGTTTCATAAATATTAGCCTTACCTGATTTTACTTGAACATATTCCTTCTGAATAAAAATTTCGAGTCGTTAATATAGATCATAAAATGTTAAAAAGGTTGCTTTTCGATGAAAATACTTTCTGCTGAAGTTCGCATCTTTTGATGATTAAACAACCGAAGGCGATAAAAGTCAACTGTTATCATCCAGATTCCTTTTATCGCCTTCAGTAAATTTGTAGTTAATCGTCTACACTACATGCAAACCAGGCATTTATGCACTTAATTAGGCAAATGTTTTTTCAATAATATCCAGCGCTTCGGTAAGCTGCTCTTCGTTAATGATCAATGGCGGTGTAAAACGAATGATGTGTTCGTGTGTTGGCTTGGCAAGTAATCCGTTATTTTTTAACGCAATACATACATCCCATGCACTTATCCCATTTACCGAATTAATTACAACGGCATTCAGGAGTCCTTTACCTCTAACAATTTCAATAAGTTCCGAATCGATTGATTTTAATCGTTTCCGGAATATTTTACCCATTTTCTCAGCATTTTCAGCCAGTTTTTCTTCCCTGATCACGTTGAGCGCTGCAACAGCAACTTTCGCAGCAATCGGGTTGCCGCCGTAGGTTGAGCCATGTTCTCCGGGTTTAATGCACAGCATAATTTCATTATCGGCCAAAACACATGAAACGGGGAGCATTCCTCCGGAAATGGCTTTCCCGAGAATCAAAATATCAGGCCTGACATCTTCATGATCGCAAGCAAGCATTTTTCCTGTTCGCGCAAGTCCAGTTTGAACTTCATCGGCTGCAAAGAGAACACGATGTTTTTTGCATAATTCGAATGCTTTGCTTAGGAAGCCATCTTCAGGAACGTAAACTCCGGCTTCTGCCTGAATCGGTTCAACCAGAAATCCGGCTACATTTGGATCTTCCAGCGCTTTTTCCAATGCCTTTATATCGTTGTATGGAATATTAACAAATCCGGGAGTATAAGGGCCGTAGTCGTTGTAGGCATCTGGATCAGACGACATGGATATGATTGTAATGGTACGGCCATGGAAGTTGCCGTTGCACACAATAATCTTGGCTTCTCCTTTTGGTACTCCTTTTACTTTATAAGCCCATTTGCGAATTAACTTAAGCGCAGTCTCATCGGCTTCAGCACCCGAATTCATGGGCAGCATTTTGTCGTAACCAAATAATTTGGTCGTGTATTCTTCCCATTCGCCCAGTGTATCGTTGTAAAAAGCTCTTGATGTCAGTGCCAGTTTTTGAGCCTGATCAGTTAATGCCTTTACAATTTTAGGATGACAATGCCCTTGATTTACTGCAGAATAGGCCGAAAGAAAGTCGAAGTACTTTTTACCTTCCACATCCCAAACAAAAATTCCTTCGCCCCGTTCTAAAACTACAGGTATCGGGTGATAATTGTGTGCACCATATTGGGCTTCACGATCCATATAATCCTTTGCACTTAAATTATTCATAATTCAATGTTTTAGTTAATGACATGCAGAATTAGAAATATTTTAGGCGATTTCAAATGATTTTTGTCTGCTATAAAATATGACAACAATCCACATCTTTAGTCATAGGGTATCAATTCAATTTTTTCCAGCTACCAGAGCTTATATATCTTAAAAAATTACGAGTGAAAAGTATTATATTTGTCTTCATTACCTGACTTTTGAATGAATTTACTATGGGGCGTTATTTTGTTACTTTTACATTAATGTTTTTATTGAGTTCTGTCTCCTTCGGATATTCTAACCAAAATGATTCAATTTCAGGTAATAAAGCCCAATTTGACTTGCTAATTAAAAAGGCAACCCATTTGTTGCCAATAGCTACAAACCATGACACTGTTGAAGCTCTGATTGATGTTGCTGATCAATTAGCCAAAACCAACAAAAATCCACATCAATCAGTTCATATTTTGATAATAAAAGGACAGAACGAATACTATTCAAGTAATTACGAAGATGCTGTAGCTATTTATTATCAGGCACTCGAACAGGCAGAACAATTACACGATTCGATTTTATTGGCAAAAGTGACTCTCAATCTGGGAATGGTTTATGACGAATTGGAAGATTATGATGAAGCCATTAATTTCTTTCATAAAGCACTAACAATCAGTCAGTCAATTAAAGATTCAAGTGTAATTGCCAAAACCTACCAAAACATTGCCATCAGTTATCAAAACAAAAAAGACCTGGCCAAGGCATTGGAATACAACGAAAAGGCAAATGAACTGGCAATCCTGAAAAAAGATACGACCATGATTATTGATGTCATCAATAACTTTGGAACCATTGCCTACGATCAGAAAAATTTAGTAAAAAGCCTTGATTACTATTCGAAGGCCTTGAATTTATACCAGAAAATAAAGGATAGAAAAGGCATTGCAATGGCCTACAACAACATTGGATTGGTTTATTTGGATAAAAATGAATACGAAAAATCAATTGACTATTTCAATAAATCGTTGGCTCTTGCCACTGAACTTAAGATGCATGGTTTTATTGGCGACATTTATAGCAATCTGACGATTTATTACCAACAAAAAAAGGATTTTAAAAAGGCATTTTATTGTTACGATCGGTTTAATGCCATCTACGATAGTCTGGCAGGAGAGAAAAAGAATAAGATGATTTACCAAATTCAGGCTAAGTATAAATTGGGTAGAAATACCCGTGAGCTTGAAGAGTTGAAAGTGAAAAATAGATCTCAACTAAATGCAATTGATTCGGCAAAATCGTCACAGTTTTATTGGGTAGCTATAACCGTTTTAGTTATGGTGCTCATGTGTGCTACCGTTTATCTTTTATATAAAGAGAAAGAACTGGCCAACGAATTGAAAAACAAAACCAAAGAATTGTATGAACTCAATGTATCGAAAGATAAATTTTTCTCAATTATAGCACACGATCTAAAAAATCCGTTCAATGTGCTGGTAAGCTATACTGGCATACTAAAAACAGACCTTGAATTGTTTTCAAAAGAGGAATTAGAGCAGATTATTTCAGATTTGAATGAAGCATCAGAAAACGGATACAATTTGTTGCAGAATTTGTTGATCTGGACCAGATCGCAAACAAATCGAATTCATATCCTCAAAACAAATTTTGTTCTAGCCGACATTTTTAATGACGTTAAAGGACTGGCCGAATTGAACCTGACAAATAAAGAGCAAACGCTTTCTGTGGAAATTGATCAAAATCTTGGTGTTTATGCCGATAAAGATATGATTTCAGTTGTTTTGCGGAATTTAGTTTTTAATGCGATTAAATTTTCTGTCAAAGGCTCAGTGATTTATTTAAATGCAAGTCTAGTCGGGTCAAACGTGAGGATTGATGTGGTTGATTCTGGGATAGGAATCTCTGAAGAATCCATCAAAAAGCTGTTTACATTAGATAAAAATACAATGACTCACGGCACCGAAGGCGAAACAGGTACTGGCCTTGGATTGGTTCTTTGTAAAGAATTTGTTGAGAAAAATGATGGCACAATTTGGGTCGAAAGCAAATTGGGAAAAGGATCAGTCTTTTCATTTACCATTCCGGCAGAAAGAGCTTGAAAATCTTAGAAACGTTTTAAAATTTGAAATTATGCCCGAAATAAAAAAAAAATGACCCCAGCCCTAAAGGGTGTTTCTTTTGATTTTTAGGGCTCCCTTTAGAGCCTGTCCCGATGAAGATCGGGAGTTAGGGGTAACCCTAAAAATCAAAATGAATGAAATTTAAACAGTTTCTCAATTTTACTGCATCTCAAACACGGAATTGGTGTTGCTTTAATTTTTCCAGAACTGGATAATTGCTATTTCGCAGAATAAGAAGAAAATAGCAGCAATGATGAAATATTTCCAAAGCTGCTTTCCATTGCTTAAATCCTGAAGTGTTTCACTGAAATTTACATTCGACGATTCAATCACCTGAAATTGTTTGAATTCTTTGGATTGTATCAGTTTTTGCAAGTCTTCTTCCGAATAAAACTCAGGAATAGATTCCTTTCGCGGGTAATTGTACGAAATCGACTGGATGGTTTCATTGTCATTCATGACCAGGTAATGTCCGGCTTCCTTGGGCAGTTCGTCGAGCAGAAGTTGTTTTTTTTCAGTTCCATGATTTCTTACCGAAGTTTTGAATTCATCTTTTGTCTGGATATTCATAACCTTTAATTCGTCCGAACCTGGGTTTTGATTTAGAACGACGGCTTCGTCGCCTTCGGTTGAATAAGCATATTTTTGCGATTCGCCGCTATACAAAACCATGTTGTAAACAGTTGGAACAAAAATAATGTGCCTGACAAAGTTGAAATTACTTTGATCCAGCGGAAAAGCAAACGTGTAAACAGTTCCATCGCCAAACGAATGCATACTTAAAGCGCTTTTCCCATTGCGGAATTTCAGGAGCGATGTTTCCGGCATTTGCATTTGATCGGCATAACTCGCAAATCCTTTGATTACTGGTAAGTCAGCTTCATTTTCCTGTTTCTTGAAGACTTCACGATATAAATCGTGGTTGTAATTTATTTCCGAAATAGCCATCGAAACGGTATCAAATCCGGCAATTGTTTTGCCGTTCAGCGAATTGAACAAAGCATCGTATTCCGCATAGCTTTTCATCTTACCGGGAAAAATAACCAGCGACCCGCCTCGTTCAACAAACGAAGTCAACTCACTTTTTAAACCTGAACTTATGTTTTGATTATTAATTAGGAATATGCACTGGTAATTTTTAAGCTGCGAAATCTGAACATTGTTTTCCGGCACTTCATCGTAACCAACCAGTTCATCGTCAGTAAATAAAGCTTTCAGGTAGTTTGAACCATTATCCTGTGGATTTAAAATTCCAAGCGCCCGCATCTTTCCCCGCACCTGGTAACTCAGATAATACGAATTGTCGAAGATGATCGGGTAGTCGTCGAGCTCAATTTTGCAAAGCTGAATTCCCTGCGAATTGTTGGTGTAATTCAATTCCTGAACCGATTCTTCGCTCGCTGCAATGTTGATGTTTGCGATGGCTTTCAGCGAATCATTAATCGTTAAGCGTATTGGAATATTCTGATACGCTTGTTCCGATAAGTTTTTGATCCGTACAAAAAGTTTTTCGGCCTGACCGATTTTTCGCCCCGGAGTTTCAAACCAACACGAGTCGATCAGTAAATTATTCGTTTTCCCCGCCTGAAATGGAAACAGATAGGTCCAAACCGTGGAGTCAGTTTTAACTGCGTTAAAGTTGGTGCTGTTTTTCTGAAAGTCGGATAAGATATAAACTGTCTTTTCTGCTTTTTTTACCGAAGCCGGAATGCCGCCGATAGCCTGTGCATATACATCTGAAAATCTGGGCGAACGCGGACAATCTTTAATCTCAGAAACTTGCCTCACAAACTGTTCTTTGTTGAGTGAAAACTGATTCCCTGCATTAAAATCGTTAGTCAGAATCAGAAATTGCGTGCCAGTGGGGTAGGAGTTGGCAATTTCAATCGCTTTTATTTTGGCCTGTTCCAGTAACTGACCTTTTTCTCCCTCGGCTTTCATGCTAAACGAATTATCGATGTAGATTTCGACGGCTTGTTGAGATGCATTTGAAGTTCGGTTGCCCAATGGAATGTAAGGTTTGCTAAAAGCTATGACGAGTGACGCAATAGCCAGCATCCGGGCAAGCATAATAAGCAATTGTTTGAGTTGCGATTTCTTCCTCGATTCCTGTTTGATTCGTTTCAGTAGCGATACATTGCTAAAATAGAGAGTTTTATATCGTTTGAAATTAAACAGATGTATAATTACTGGTATTGTTAGTGCCAGTAACGCCAATAAAAAAAACGGGAATAGAAAACTCATCTTTATTTTAATGTATCTTGTTAATCTGCAATTAAAATAAGCCTGATCGGCTTCATTTACAGATAACAAAAATAAGAAAACAGGAATGATAATTGGCAAGTGCCTGGTTTTGTTTCAAAAACAATGATGTTAGATTATCACTCGTTGATACTCGAAACTGATACTAAAACTTAAGAAATAACGTTAACTGCCAAACCGATAACCTATTCCTGATTCGGTGTTGAGTAATATTGGCTTTGTTGGATTTTCTTTTTTACAGTTTCGGTATTTGTTCAATTAAAATTGCGTTTTCAGCTTTGTCATAATATATGCAAGTCATTGTGTCAAGATTAACGATCCATTTTTCAATTCCTGCTTTGGCACAATCTTTACAAAAAGTATAATAATCAGTTTTGCCCTGTTGGTGTTCTTTTAGCCGATTACCAAAATTTTCTTTGTCGCTGTTTGCCGAAATTGCTAATTCATCGTATTGTGATTTTGATTTCGTCCTAAAATTATTTTTACCAAAATACTCCGTATGGCTGTCATTAACCCAGGTTTCAAAGGATATTACACCTAATTCTTTGATTTCTTGAATATATTTTGGAAAATCCGCTCCTGATTTCACCTTTTCATGTGCCTGTTCTATTTGTTCTACTGTAAACATATTTTTTGAATTTATTGATTATATTTCTGTAAGTATTGTGTTGCTCTATACGTTTTGCATAACGGAGGAAGCTACACGCAGGCCGGGGGTTTCCCGATAATTTGTCCACGAGGAGCTGCCTTTCAAATTTACTAATTTCCTTTCAACGAGCCACTAAAACCCGGCTTGCGGGTAGCTGAAGTTATAGGGCGTTATTTGTGCAACTCTAAGACACCCAAATCAAATGTCTCAAGACTATTTTCCATTGGGTATCTACTTTTTCCGCAAAAACAAATAGTCCACCTCCACTTTCT
The DNA here is from genome assembly GCF_009689585.1 of Aquipluma nitroreducens. Taxonomy (GTDB): domain Bacteria; phylum Bacteroidota; class Bacteroidia; order Bacteroidales; family Prolixibacteraceae; genus Aquipluma; species Aquipluma nitroreducens. The sequence continues at coordinate 5,456,262 of NZ_AP018694.1, forward strand.
GGACCACAAGATAATGATTGAAGAAAGCAAGCTTTAGTGAAATCTGAGTTAAAAGAAACTCTCGAAAAACGAGCTATTCCAATCAAATTGTGATGCCTTATCTTCTCAATATATGTGCTGTCAATTTTAAAATCAGTAATTATTGTGTAATTGTCTTTAACGATTATTGTTTCTTTTATAAGTTTTCGTGACTTTGTTAAAGTGTCATTCTTAAAGTTATTATATAACTCTTGAAATTCAATCGGAAGTTCGATGTTGTGAAAATCTGATTTGTCTGGCATTGTCAAGCTGTCAACAAGATAAACTTCGTATTGTACAGAATCCGTGATTCTTTTAATCTCTATCTCATAATTCTTCAGTCCTATTTTAGTTGTATCTCTCGGAGGCGGAGGAAATGGCTTAATTAAGTCACAAAAAAGTTGACTTAGCAATTCATTTTCTTGAATTACTATTCGATCATTAATCTCTTCATGTCTCAAGTTACATGAATTAATTAGTAATGCAATAGTCACCAATATTGTTAGTCGTGTCCTCATATAATGCCCTATAACGGAAAAGGATACACGCAGGGGCGGACTGCGGGCGATTTCCTGTCAAGCCGAAACACGGTTTGAGCGGAAAGATGCCCACCGAAAACCACCGCTGCCGCGCTTGACGGGTAGCTGAAGTTACCAGCAGTATTATTGTTTTCCTACTTATTTGCAAGCTTTTCCTTTCGTATTTTCTCTTCTGCCAATTTTTTTGCTTGTATTTCTTTTTCAAGCTCTTCTTGTGTTATTAAACTTGATTTCCAATATTCTGCTGTCGATTCATTAACTCCCTGACAACGAACATATAGATTTAGTGCTAAATCTGTCGGTGTAATGTTTGCAATTAGATCATTTCCTTCGGCAGAGAAACCTCCAACAATTAATTCTAAAGAACGAAGGTGGTCTAGTTGTCTATCAATGCTGTGTAAATCCGATTTGCCTGTCAATCTAAATAATTCATTCCCTGTGGACTGTAGATCATCAGCAGTCACTAACCCATTTGGGTAAACAATTTTCCGAGCATTCTCACAAGTAAAATTTAAAATTTTCGCCTCTACTGATGTTAGTTGTTTAAGTAAATCTATGAAAATCAAATTCTCATCATCTTGTCCTGAGGGCGTGCAAGATGAAGCAAAAAGTCCAGCCCATAATTCTTGAATTTCATCATTGTCGTTAAGTGAACCATTCTCGATAATGGCCAGCGCGATCCTAGGGTGTGCCTGCATCTGGAGATTGTCATTTTCAAAATTTATTTTTCCTTTAGCTTTTTCAAGAATTCGTAGGATATTATTCAATCGCCAATATCGAATTTTATCGCGCAACATTAGTCCAACTTCATCTAAAGCAGGAGCACAAACGCTTTTAAGAAAAGCTTCAATCCCCTGAAATGTTTTTTTTACAGACGTGTCAATTGCTTTACTTACTGGTTTTATACCTAAAATGTCTAAGCTTTTATTTTCACTTTCCATATATGTATGATATTTTATATTGCTGGTAACGTAGGAAGCTACACGCAGGGGCGGATTGCGGGCGATTTCCTGTCAAGCCGAAAAGCTGCTTGAGCGGAAAGATGCCCACCGAAAACCACTGCTGCCGCACTTGACGGGTAGCTGAAGTTAGCAACAGCCGTTCTTTTGTCCCATATAACTGTCTCTTTTACAGGTAAATTATATTTGTCCCGAGTCCCCATTTTTTTGCTCTATTTTCTTTTATATATTTTAATATTTCTTCCTTATTTGTCAAGTCTGCCATTACATTGCCACACCAAAAGTCAGTTATTTTTTCACTTGAAAATTTAAATATTAAAATGTGTTCTGATTCTCCAATACCACCTGTGAGGTAAGTCAAAAGAGCAATATTGTCAGCTAACCCAAAATAAATTAATTGTCTTGATGGAAGTCCATCTGAAACGTCGCATCCAACTTGCCAATCTTCATTTGGATTTGCGATTGAAAAGCTGTCCTTAGTTACAATTTTTAGAAAGTCAACTAGAAAAGCTGGAATGTCACTGACCTGTCTATATGTTTTTAAATCTGTCTTTTCAATGACTGCAAGTAACGGATCCAAATTCTGATGTGTCAGAATTACAAAAGTGTCGATTTTAACCGAACCATCTTTTATAGTCAAACCTTTTATTGTGTCGTTGTTGGAGAGTACAGTTTTTTTGTCCTGTGTTGTCGAAACATTACAAGCACAAAAAATCCATAAAAGTCCAAATGTCAATATATTTAGTTTCGTCTTCATATTCTGTTGTGTCGTCCTGTTACGGTTGTTGCTAACGTAGGAAGCTACACGCAGTTTGGGATTACGAGCGAAAGCCAGTCAAGCCCAGACAGAGTAAATTTGAATAGAAAGCCTTGAATGATAGTCATACGCCCAAATTGACGGGTAGCTGATGTTATGCGTTCGGCTTTTATTAGGTCAATTATCAACATTGTAATTTTCATTTAAAGGTAAAATGGCTACAATAAAGTTAAGCATTCCTTTTTCCGAACTAGATGGGTTATCACTAAAAGAGCAATACGATAAATTTGCCGAACTGCTATATGCAATGGTTGTGGATGACACAGAAGAGGGTTGGGAGGAAAGCTATAATTACATCACTGTTCACAGTGGTTATTCCGCAAAGCGTCCAGATAATTTTGAAGAACATGGTTTTCAAGGACTTCAAAAGAAACAGGAAAGTCAATAAGGTTAAAGTATTCAGTTAATCTTTGTTGTTCTAATGCCGATTTAATTAGGCAGTCGTATGAGTCTTTTATTGCTCCTATTAAATACTCATCTTCTATTTCCGCAATTGGCTTGTTTGCTTTAATTATATAATGCAATCTTATTTTGAACATAGGTAATTTCATGTATGTTAAAGCAAAAGACCAATGAAACTTAATATTTGTGATATTGCTTGACAAATGGCTTATATTTTGGTCGTCTATTATCATGTTAAAATTGGGAGGAGTATCACCTATTATCGTACCTAGTGAGTTGGTATTGTCGAATACTCCATGTCCATTGGCTATTAGTTCTAAACGTGTCATAGTTTTATAGGATTAATTATGAATTTTATCTTAAAGGCAGAATATATTAAAAATTAAAAACGAACAATATGTCTGAAGATTTATTACAAGACCACGCTTATAGAAATGCAAGCGAAGAAGAAAAAGAAATTGGGTTAAAAGTTGAAAAGTTATTAATTGGCTTATCAGTAAGTTCAGCCCAAGATCTTTTAAAATGTGTTAGCTATGCAATAGCCGATAAAAGCAAAGTATTAGCGATTTAGCTTTCTCACGTTTCGGTTTAGTTCTTCTATGGCGATCTGAACGTTTCCAATAGATGATTCTACTGAACTGATTTCGCCAGAAATATCACTTAAATCGTGTCCGTGACTACCATCGTAACGTGCTCCCTTTAAACTCTCTACACTATCTCTGATTTCGTTGATAGCGTTTAGTAAAATATCAAATTGATCTTCTGTCATTGGTTTGATTTTTATGTAATGATTAATGTATCAACTGCGCCATAAGCTGACGCATAACGTAGGAAGCTACACGCAGGGGCGGATTGCGGGCGATTTCCTGTCAAGCCGAAAAGCAGCACGAGCGGAAAGATGCCCACCGAAAACCACTGCTGCCGGACTTGCGGGTAGCTGAAGTTATAGGCCGTATTTTGGTCACTTGAAATAACAATTATTTTTTGTTAATAAACGGGTTTCTCAAAAAAAAATCGCTGTCTCTCAGCGAATTCTGTGTCAAACTGGAAATTAACTTTTTGGATGAATTTGTTTCTCAATAAAAGCGGAAACCTGTCGAACCCAGCCAACAAAAAAAACAAATTTTTAAAACCTGTCAAACGGCTCCGATCTGTCAAAACGAGAAACTTTCTCAAGCTGCCGGCACAGTCAATGTAAGATATTGTCTCCGAAATTCTCAGTTGGCGTACGCAGCGATCTCTATTTGAGACAAATACAATGTTAGTTTTATGTGTTAAATTCTCACTTTGCTTTAAAAAACGTTCCTGAATTATCTGTAAATCCTGTGGTTATATACATATTTCCTAGAACGACACTGGTTCCGTCAAGTGTCAAAATCGGATGTTGGGTTTCATATGATGAATCAGGAAGTCGAATGAAAAGAGTTTTTCCTTCAATCCTGTACAAATATCTTTCATACACATAAAAATCTCCTTTCCGTATCAAATCAGAGTCATTTACAAATTCTAAAGTATCTCTCTTGTCATAGCTAATCCATAGCCCTATTCGATTTTCTGTTTTATAAAAATCAATATTTTCATCATCAGTTTTTTTGCATGAACTCATGGACAATATTAAGCTTGAGAAAATCAGAATTGTCATTATAGTTTTCATATCAAAAGAGTTAAAGTTATGTACAGAAGATGTGATAATTGTAAAATTAGTTGCGTCTCCAATTTTTAAAAACTTGTCAAACAGCTTCGCTCTGTCAAACCTCAAAAATGTCTTAGGCAACCGAAACCGTCAAAATAACACTTTGTCAAAGAACCAATGCCGTTTCAAGTGGCGACCAATATGGCCTATAACGTAGGAAGCTACACGCAGGACGGGAGTTAACCGATGAATTTCCTACGAAGAACTGCCTTTTAAAATCCCAATTCCCAGTCAACGAAGCAGCGAGACCCGGCTTGCGGGTAGCTGATGTTATTGGCCGTATTTGGGTCACTGAAATTACGACTATTATTTTTGTTTATTATAATATTCTCAAAAGATTCATTGAGATTCAACGAATTTTTGAAGTGTCTCAAAACTCTGTCAACAAAATTTCAACGGTTTCCCAAAATAAAGTCCGAAACTTCGGTTCGCGAATTCAATTCCTGTTTTGTCTGTCTCTCAATGAAAACGAGAAGAAGTCCAACCGAAAAACCTAAAAAATCGTTTAAAAAATTCTCAAAGAATTACGCTTTCTCAAAGCATGACTTTCTCAAAATGCAGGAATTTCTCAACTCCCGAAAACTTAAAAACCATTTTTAAAAATCTCTCAAAAGTTTCCGCTCGCTCAACCCAAAAATCTCTCAACGAGCAATAATTTCTCAACTAAAATTCTGTCAAATTCCGAAAATTTCTCAGGCTCCAGGATTCACCATTTATGAAGAAAATTCAAAACCGAGTACATTTCATGTGGCGAAAAAATATGGCCTATAACGTAGGAAGCTACACGCAGGTGCGGACTGCGGGCGATTTCCTGTCAAGCCGAAAAGCAGCCCGGGCGGAAAGATGCCCACCGAAAACCACTGCTGCCGCACTTGACGGGTAGCTGATGTTAGGTGCTGGCCGCTATTCTTCCTTAGTTTACATATCAAATATAGAACATTTTGTCAAGTTAAAACCTTGTCTTTCAATTTTATTTTAAAGTCAAGGCACAACTGCTGTTTGGGGTTTTAATTTTTTGAGGGTGGGGGTTTTAAAACCTTTCAAACTGCTAAAATGTATCCTTGCGGGAGGGAAAAAAGGCAAGCTCTTTTGCAATTTTTTCTATTGCAAATGTGCTTGCCTTTGTGCGGTTGCTTGCTACAATCTTCGCGAACCTTGTTATCTATTGTCCGGCGGTTGTCGCAAATGTGTCAAGCCAAGAAATATATTTATCAGAGCTTCATGCAACTTCACCAAAGCAAGTTACAACTTTACCGGTGTCAGTTACAACTTTACCAACGGTCGTTGCAACTTTACCAGAGCAAGAAACAACTTTTACATCGGTCGTTACAACTTTTACAATGCAAGAAACAACTTTATCGATGAGCGTTACAAACCCACCAAAGGTCATTACATAAACCACGGAGGTTATTATACCTTTTTACTTTCTATTCGTAAATGTCAGGCCGCTAATTGTTTTGTATTGGGGACTTGTCGCACCGAAAACAGACTTAACATACGTTTTAACGTCTACAGAAGTGTCAACAAGGCCTGTGCCTGCTTTATAAAGTACGTCATTTCTGGCAATGCGGGCATTTACCAAAGGCGCTTCGGCTGTGATAACGGCAGTGTTCTTTGCTTTTAAATCGGTTAAAAGGGTTGTCAGAGCGGTAACCTTTAAATCTGCCTCATTTGGGGCATAAGCTGTAACTGATGTAAGCAGTTTAACCAGTTTGTCTAAGTTGTCAATACGGTTATCGAAGCTCATCTGAGAGGATGATATCTCAGTTACTTCATTTCCGGCTTCGGCTGCAACTTTCTTTTCTTCTTCTGTCATTTTTGGGGTGGCTCTGCGACCTTGCAACTTGCGAACCAGAGTCAATGCGCTTTCGTCAACCTGTGTAGTGGTGTCAGATGCTTTCAACGCGTTGTTTACCCGTGTTATTGACTTGCTTAATGGAGCAAATGCGACATCTCTTGCACTTACCGCGTTCTTGTAGGCAGGTTCGGCAGAATTAACCGCAGCAATCGCTGTTTTGGCCGCAGTTAATTGGGTGTTTAATGCGGGAAGTTTCAGACTTGCTTTTGAAGGATTGTAAGGAGTTCCTAAAGCGGTGATGTTAGCAATTAGTTTTTCATAGTTGGCCACATTCTTTGCATGGCCTGTTTCGGAAGTGGAAGGCATGTGATTAAATTTAAAGGTTAATAATGAATAGAATAACTAACCTAAATTTACAAAACTGTAGTGAAAAGTTAAATACAGTAATGAATTAAATATTAACAGGATATTAACTAAATGCAAATGCGGTTATTTATGAATTTAAATAATTGTGAGAACATGGTTATGACATTCCGTTAATAAAAGTTTCTACAAAATTCAGAACTCTTTTTAAAATTCTATCGCCGAGTGTTTTTCGTTGCAATAAACTGGGCTTTACCCCTTCGATTAAATCTAAAATCTCGTCACGTAGCGGTTCCCTTTCAGCAAACAAATAATCTTCAATGAGTTTTTCTGTTTTGTCGGCTGATAAGTTTTCTTCTTCAACCAATTTGGCAAACGCTTTTTGTTGTTCTTCGCTCCAGAATTTTTCAAAGGCAGGAACAATTTCTTCAGTATCAGTTATCTCAGGGAGATTCTCTTGGATAAATTTTTCAATCAATTCACGTTTGCTCCTTAACGTCTTTTCTGTACTCAGCAAATTGAAAATCTCTTGTTCTACTTTGATGGTGTCTTTTTGTTTCTTCGACTTTAGTTTGATTAAAAGTTGAAGAATATAAGTAACATTGATTTCATCGCGGTGTATCAATTCCAATTCAAAATCAACATCGTCAAGTATAGAAACCTTTTCCTTTTGGTGGTCTGTTTTAACTTTCTGCCATAAATCCAAGTACTTACTTTGAAAATCATTAAAGAGTTTTTCATCAATTTGCAGATCTTCCCATTTGAAGTCTGCAAATGCAGCAAGAATATTTTTAATACGCAGCAAAGCTCTAAATGCCTGTATGAATTTTAATTCATCTTCTTCACTTTCTAAATCATTAACACTATCGGTTGTTGGTGTTATTTTTAAAAGCTCGTCAACCGCTTCATTGAATTTGACAGTATAATCTTCATACGGTTTCATGATGATTACTTCAATAGCTTCTTTGTTGCTAAATAAAGTAATGGCTTCGTCAGTTCGATTTTTAAGGTTTCTAAACGTTACAATATTACCTTGCGATTTCTGTTCGTTTAAAATTCTGTTTGTTCTTGAATAGGCTTGTATTAAACCGTGATATTTCAGGTTTTTATCCAAATACATGGTGTTCAATGTTGGGCTGTCAAAACCTGTGAGGAACATATTTACCACCAATAGAATATCAACTTTCCGTTCCTTTACTTTTTTTGAAATATCGTTGTAGTAATTGTAAAAACTTTCACTGTCCTTGGTGCTGAATTTAGTGTCAAACAGTTTGTTGTAGTCCTCAATAAATTCATCCAATTTTTCACGACTATGGGCTTGCAAACCATATAATGCTTGAGGTTCTTCAACTACAGAAACTTCTTCAGGTAAAAAACCGTTTGCATCGGCATCGTCTTCATTTGCTGCGTAACTAAAAATGGTAGCAATATTCAAATTGTGGCGACCTTCCTCTTTTTTCCGTTTAAAGAGGTCGTAATACTTAATTAGCGTTGGAATTCCACTTGTGCAAAACATAGCTGTAAATTCTTTGCTGTGAGTTTTCCGGTTGTGGTGAGCAATGATGTAATCCGCAATCTTCTCCAAACGGGTTTCATCTTCCATCAACTCTTTGGTGTCAATGTCTTCTACCTCAATGTCAATATTGGTTTCTCGACCATCTTTGTGTTTGTATCTGCCAACGTATTCAACTGAGAATTTCAAAACATTCTCATCTTTTATTGCATCAGTAATTACATATTTGTGCAAACAATCTTCAAATAAATCTTTGGTCGTACGTTTACCAAGTTCATTTTTATTGGCATTGTCGGCAAAAATGGGTGTGCCTGTAAAACCGAACATCTGACAATTGTTGAAAAACTCTTTAATCCGTTTATGTGTTTCGCCAAACTGACTACGGTGACATTCGTCGAAAATGAATATGACCCGTTTGTCTTTCAGTTCAGCCATTTTCTTCTCGTATTTGAGTTTACTTATGGCTGTATTTAGCTTTTGAATGGTAGTTACAATTAGTTTTGAATTTTTGGCTTCACCTTTTTTGTCAACGTAAGTGCCAATAAACTGTTTTACCAGATTACTGGTGTTATCTGTTCCATCGATGCAGCCATCGCTGAAGCTATTGAATTCCCTTGTAGTTTGATAATCCAAATCTTTACGATCAACTACAAAAACAACTTTATCGACTTCGGGCATTCTCATTAATATTTGACTTGCTTTGAACGAAGTCAATGTTTTCCCCGAACCTGTAGTATGCCAAATATAGCCGTTTTTGGTGCTGTTTTTTACCCTTTCGATTAATGCTTCTACGGCATAAAACTGGTAAGGCCGAAGAACCATCGGTATTTTATTTGCTTCGTTTAGTACAATGTATTGACAAATCATTTTGCTGATTTGACAAGGATCTAAAAAAGAAAAAGTAAAACCGTTTAATATATTAGTCAGGCGTTTGTTATTTATATCGGTCCAATAAAAGGTTTGCTTGAAACTTTGGTTGCGGTTATTGGCGTAGTATTTAGTATTTACACCGTTGCTGATAATGAATATTTGAACGTATTGATACAATGCCGAATTTGCACCAAACGAATGTCTGTGGTAACGGTTAATTTGGTTGAACGCTTCTTTCATTTCCAAACCACTTCGTTTTAGTTCAATTTGAACCAAGGGCAACCCATTGATTAGAATGGTCACATCGTAGCGGTTTTTGTATTTACCCTCGATACTTACCTGACTGGTTACTTGAAATTGATTTTGACACCAACCGTTATTGTCGGTTTTTAAATATTCGAAATAAAGATTATCGCCATTATCACGGATAATGTGCTGCTTTTGTCTTAGGGTTTTTGCTTTCTCGAAAACCGAACCTTTGCTTAAAATATTCAGTACCTTTTCAAATTCAGTTGTTGAAAATGTAATACCATTATGCTTTTCTAATTGTGTTTTCAGATTCAGAATTAAATCTTTTTCGCTATTGATAAGTGCATATTCGTAACCCAACATTTTAAGTTGAATAACCAATTGTTCCTCTAATATGGCTTCAGATTGTTTACTCATTTTCAATACTAGATTCTATCAAATCTAAATGATTCAATAATTCTTGTTTATAGGCTTCAATATCCTGGACGAACAAAGCTTTGCTGTAACTTAAATAACCAAAAGCATTTTCATTGTCTAATTTTTCGTTGAAATCTGGATTGTCTTCATATTCCAATTCTTTCGCAAGTACTACTTTTGAAAAACAATGTAAAATATAATAAAGCATGTTGTCGGTAATATTCACTATGAGATTCGAAAACTGTGCATCGCTCATATATTCCTTCGGCGAAAGTTTTCCATGTGAAATGTCACCCCTTTTGTTCCGTACTTCACCAATCGAAACTATTAACTTGTTTACCTTATTTACAAAATCGACTTCAATATCTTCGTTAAAGTCACCTAGTTTGGTTACAGCTTGCCTGACCAAAGGGTGAAAATCCATTTTGTCAGCTACTACTGAATCGTAGCTGTTGTCGATTTGTTTCCAGATAAACTTTGATAAACCTTCCAACAAAGCTTTGCAACTTTCAATGGCAATATCAGGATTTAAATTAACGTTTTCCTCAATTTTCTCAATAATGGTATAGTAGTAATCAATATTGATATACCGGTTTTCTAATTGGGTTAATATTTCTTTAGTCTGCCTCATATCGTGACAATATTTTCTTCAAATACAATTTCATTTTAGGTTATTGGACATTTCAATTTCAATGTTGGCTATCTTATTATCTATGAGATTTATGAAATTAGCAATCTCCACTTGTTCTTTATAAAAAGGAACTGGAAGGTCGATACTTGAAAAATTATCATAGAATAAATAACTTCTGACCCCACCCTCTACAGACCTTAAAACTGCTTTATTGAAATCATTAGACTTTAAATAGACCATTAAATATTCATCGTTTATCTCATCAGTGGTTTTAAAGCATACATAAAGTGAACTTATTATAACGTTATTCAATTCTCCACTGTATCCAATAGAACCAACATTTATTCTTGCCGGATTATAAGCAAAGGTGTTTTTTGTAATGATTTTATACATACTTATATCGTAACCCCTATCATTACTGTCCATTCCTTCAAATTGCTCGGATTGCGGTAAAAAACCTTCTTTGTTATTTATAGAATATATTGGATACTTCTTGCTTTTCTTATTTTTATTACCCGTTTTAAATGTGACTGCACCCAATTTCTTCATATCCCACTTTGGGAAGTCTTTCCCATTTTCATCTTTGAATCTAAGTTCTTGAGAAAGTAGCTTTTGGAGAATTCCTTGTTTATACAACTTTAGCAATGACAAATTATAACCATCAGGAAATGGTACACCTAGTCTATTGCAAACACTTTTTAGCTTGACATCATTATCCAATGTGACTTTTTGAATATCATTCAAAATCGAACATAATTTCTTAATGTCAATGTCTTTTTTAACTTCATAGGTATCCAAATATTTGGTAATATTCAGATTACAATTATTCTCAATAACTTCTTTCAGAGAGATTCTTTTGCTGTACTTTTCTAATTCTTTGCGTTGCCGATAAGTCTCAAGAATTTTATTGATGTGTTCTTCTGTCAGTATGTTTTGTGTTTTTACCTTTTCAAACTCATTGCTTGCATCTATAAATAGAATATCTTCAGAACTTTCGCGACATTTTTTGTAAACCATAATAGCAGTAGGTATACTTGTTCCATAGAAGATATTGGAGGGTAAGCCAATTACCGCGTCCAAGAAATTTTTATTTTCTATCAAATAGGCTCGAATATGTTGTTCCGCACCTCCTCGAAATAATGCACCATGTGGCAATACAATAGCCATCGTACCATTCTCAGCTAAATGGTATATCATATGTTGCACAAAGGCAAAATCAGCTTTACTACTTGGAGCTAATTTTCCGTATTGGCTAAATCGGTCGTCGCTTGTGAATAATGGGTTTGCACTCCATTTTGCTGAAAAAGGAGGATTGGCCACAACGGCTTCAAATTGCATTTCAATATGCTGTGGACGTTCCAGTGTGTCTTCTTGCTTAATGTCGAATTTGCGATAATGCACACCATGCAAAATCATGTTCATTCGGGCAAGGTTGTAGGTTGTGCGGTTCATCTCTTGTCCGTAAAAGTTATTTACTTCTTTTACTTCCTTTGCCACACGCAACAACAAAGAACCTGAACCACAAGTAGGGTCGTAAACTGATTTTAGTTTCTGTTTTCCCGTAGTTACTATTTTGGCTAAGATTTTAGAGACTCCTTGCGGTGTGTAAAATTCTCCAGCTTTTTTACCTGCTCCACTGGCAAATTGTGCAATAAGGTATTCATATGCATCGCCCAAAACGTCAAGTTCTGTACTTTCCAGTTTGAAATCAATTTTGTCAAGGTGCGCCAGCACCTTTGCAATAATTACATTCCTTGCTTCTGGGGTTTTGCCAAGTTTTGTACTGTTCAGGTCCATATCTTCAAAGAGGTTGTCAAAATCCTCTTCACTGTCTGTCCCCATTGTACTCAATTGGATATTAATCAGGATTTTTTGTAAGTCTTCGAGTATGAAATTTGTTTTGCTTTCGTCAAATAAATCTTCTTCGGTATTGTCTCCATTTCCACGTTTGGCAACCTCTGTAAATAATTCTTCTGGTTTAAGAAAATAGCCTAATTTTTCTAATGCTTCCTCTTTGATAGCTTCTATAAATTCTTTTGCTTCAGCCATTTTTGAGTTTATCTCACGAAACTTGATTTTGTCTTGTTTCAAAATATCGTTTGCGAAAATCTCCATTTTCTCACTCAAATATTTGTAGAAAATAAATCCCAGAATGTAATCACGGAATTCGTCCGCATTCATCTTACCTCTCAGCGTGTTGGCTATATTCCAGAGTTGTTGTTCTAAAACTCGTTTTTGTTCTTCACTCATTTATCTAAATCTCGTTATTTTACATTAAGGTTCAAATGTAGCAAATTCGCACGGGTGTGAGGGCATGAAAACAGCTCTTTTGCAAACTTTGGTCGTGTGGTGGCTTGAGCGGTTTGCAAATGTGCTGTTTTGTGCGTGGGCTGATGATAGATGAGTACCCTAATGCGCCCAAAAGGCGCAATGCGCGTGGGGTAAAAAAATTAAAACCCCTTGCAGAGAGGTTTCCAAAAGCATTAATCCGGTCTGTATTTTTATTTTCAGTCATTGTCAAGTCAGCGATAAAGTGTCACAAAGCGGCGTTTGGCTTGCACCTAACGTAGGAAGCTACACGCAGGTGCGGATTGCGGGCGATTTCCTGTCAAGCCGAAAAGTTGCTTGAGCGGAAAGATGCCCACCGAAAACCACCGCTGCCGCACTTGACGGGTAGCTGATGTTAGCGGTTCGTGCTTCGTTTTCCGTCAAACTTTTTCCTTTAATTTATCGTAGCTCTCAGCAATTTTCAATAGTGTTTCCGAATGGTTGAAAATATCGTCCAATGACAATATTTCCTTTTTAATTTCCTTTTTCTGGTCGTCGAGAATTGCCAAATATTTTTTGCTGCCATTTAGATAAAGTCGACAAATTGTCTTGCGATTGTTGTCGTCCAATAAGATTGCAAAATATGATTGCGCGTCTCTGTGTGAAATCCTCGATACGCTTAGCTTTTGGCGTAAAATTGTTTTTACAATCATAAAACCTTCTAACTCGTCTTCGGTAGTAACAACTTTGCTCTCTTCAACTTTTGTCTGCTCTGCTTGAATTGCTTCTTGCTCTTTAGTCGCTTCGTCTTCTTTTGTCAATGCGGTCTTCAGCCGTTCCGTGATTAAGTCGCTGATGTGTTGTTGAACTGATCTTTTAGTCAAAATTGTGAATTGCTCTAAAACTTTGGCTGTTACAATACTTGGATAAACTTGACGTGCAAAATGTTTTACAAATTCTGGTGAAGGATTATTTATCTCTTGCTGAAAGAGCTGTTTTAACTCATTTATAAATTTTAACTCACTCGCAGTGTTTACAATGCTTTCAGCGTCAAATATCGTTTTGTGAAACTTTTTTAGCTCTTCAATTTGGTTGTCTTTAATCTCTGAAATATTAAACTCCAAAAATGGTTTTTCATCCATTTTGTTTGCATCGACCAAGTCGGAATAAAAACGGTAAGTAATTCCGTTGGTCAACAATCCAAATTTTGCTTTAGAAACATGAAAGTAACGTAAAAGCTGTCCATCGTGAATGCTTAAATTTTGCGCCCAGTGTTTGCACTCAATTAAGATTGTCGGAGCACCATCTTTGAAAATGGCGTAATCGATTTTCTCTCCTTTTTTAAGGCCAATGTCGGAAATAAATTCCGGTACAACTTCGAGTGGATTAAATACATCATAACCCAATGCTTGTAAAAAAGGCATAATGAAAGCGTTCTTTGTCGCTTCCTCTGTATGAATTTGGTCTTTAAGTTTTAAAACTCTGTCACCGATTTGTTTGATTAAGTCTTTGAAGTCCATGGTTTTTTATTTTTTAGTTTATAATCGTTTCATTGTCAAAGTTGAGTTTCAAGTTGCGATGCCCCAATAGCATGACCGCTAACGTAGGAAGCTACACGCAGGACGGGAGTTAACCGATGAATTTCCTACGAAGAACTGCCTTTTAAAATCCCAATTCCCAGTCAACGAAGCAGCGAGACCCGGCTTGCGGGTAGCTGATGTTATTGGCCGTATTTGGGTCACTGAAATTACGACTATTATTTTTGTTTATTATAATATTCTCAAAAGATTCATTGAGATTCAACGAATTTTTGAAGTGTCTCAAAACTCTGTCAACAAAATTTCAACGGTTTCCCAAAATAAAGTCCGAAACTTCGGTTCGCGAATTCAATTCCTGTTTTGTCTGTCTCTCAATGAAAACGAGAAGAAGTCCAACCGAAAAACCTAAAAAATCGTTTAAAAAATTCTCAAAGAATTACGCTTTCTCAAAGCATGACTTTCTCAAAATGCAGGAATTTCTCAACTCCCGAAAACTTAAAAACCATTTTTAAAAATCTCTCAAAAGTTTCCGCTCGCTCAACCCAAAAATCTCTCAACGAGCAATAATTTCTCAACTAAAATTCTGTCAAATTCCGAAAATTTCTCAGGCTCCAGGATTCACCATTTATGAAGAAAATTCAAAACCGAGTACATTTCATGTGGCGAAAAAATATGGCCTATAACGTAGGAAGCTACACGCAGGGGCGGATTGCGGGCGATTTCCTGTCAAGCCGAAAAGCAGCTTGAGCGGAAAGATACACCCCAAAAACCACTGCTGCCGCACTTGACGGGTAGCTGAAGTTATAGGCCGTTTTTATTTGTTTCCATGTTTAATATCAATTCGTTAGGACTTGGAAAATTTATTGGCAACAAGTCAATTTTAAACGGTAATTCCAAGTCCTTTAACTCCTCAATTTTCTTGTCTAAAAGTCCGTTCTCATTACAATAGCTGAAAGTCAGTTTCAAATAGCGTCTGATTATCATTAACGGTAAAAATTGTCCTCTAAAATTCATCCATTCCATTAAGTCCTTTTTCCCTTTTGAACTGTTGCAAGTTCTACAAGCGAAAATTAAATTTTCTGCATCGTCCTGTCCGCCAAACTTTTGAGGGAAAATATGATCTAAAGCTAACTTATCTGTCGAACCGCAATAGTTACAAATTTGACCAGTCAGAAGCTTAATTTTCTCATCGTCAAAAATTGTCCGCATATTCATTGTCCCAGTTTTAAGTCCTTTGAATAATCTGGCTCTAATCATGTAGTTAAACGCTCCGTATTTCTCTTGTTTCTTGTCAACAGCTGTATGAGCCATTGCCAAATTCGAGTATGATGAGTAAATCAATTCTCTAACTGTCTCAATTTGTTGTTTTGCCATTGTTTTTTTATATCGTCAAATCTTTTTTCTGTCTACTAATTCTCGCTTGAAAAGAACGTCCTAAATTCAGGCTTTTCTTTACGATCCGAAGATTGGCCTTGTCTTTATGGTATTCTCTAAATTTTTGTTTAAGGTCTTCGTCTGCAAGTTCGTCTGAACTACCGTCAACTTGGAAATACTCAATATTTTGAATGTCTATTTTGTAAACTTCTATAAATCTGTCAACAATAACTGAAAAAGTGTTAGGTTGTCTATGGTCAACGTTTATATCTTCATATTTCAAAAGTTCTCCTGTCTCTTGGCACTTTACCTGACCTTTCTTAGAAAATTTGTCAAAATATGCGAGTTTTACATTTCTTAAATCTTTTTGAATTGCTTGTCTACAAGCTTCGCAAAATTTCGTAAAGTCGGTTTTAGGAGCATTGATTCTTTTGGTGTAAGAAAAATACTCGGTCGAACCGTCTGTCCTAACTAATTCAAAAGATTTTGTATCGTATTTTAATCTTGCAATCCTAACATTTTCAATGCCAACGCCTATTTTCTCAATTACATTTGGATGAGTTTCAAGTAAATCCAAGATGTCTTTTGTGTCGTCTTGGTTTAATTTATCACCAAAGTTGTATGAATTCAAAATAGTCTTAAAATGAGTTAAAGCGTCCTTTTTGGACGCAAATTCTTTATCTCCTATTTCGATTAATTTTCTCAATGTGTCGGTGTCCTTTTAAATGGCCTATAACGTAGGAAGCTACACGCAGGGGCGGATTGCGGGCGATTTCCTGTCAAGCAGAAAAGCAGCCCGGGCGGAAAGATACACACCGAAAACCACTGCTGCCGCACTTGACGGGTAGCTGATGTTATAGCCTAGTGCCTTAATTCACTTATAGTTGCAGTGTCAATTTTAAATGTCCGCCAAGCCCTTGTTGAATAATTTTCATTAATGTCGACAGCCGGATGTCTGATGCATTATTTTCAATTCTTGAAATGTATGATTTGTTTGTCCCACATTTTTCGGCAAGTTCTTCTTGTGTCATACCAAGTTTCAACCTTGCTTCTTCGAGCAAAACACCAAGTCTGAAGGACTCAAACTGTTGTTCCCATTCTTCACGTTTGGGTTGTCCTTTTTTACCATACTTTTTGTCGAGAATTTGGTCTAATGTCGTGATATTACTTTTTGAATTCATCTTGATATTCCTCCATTATTTTAAGTGCCTTTTCTAATTCTTGCTTCGGTGTCTTCTGAGTCTTCTTTTGGAAAGCGTTTCCAAGAACAACTAAATTCCCTTTATCAAAGAAGGAAAAGATTCGATAAATATTATTTCCAACTTCAACTCGAATTTCATAGAGTCCCTTTGTTCCTTCCAAATGCTTAAAATATTTCTCTGGAACCTGTTTGGTCACTCGGATTAAGTTTAAAGTCCACTCAATTTTTGCTTGGACATTGTCAGCCTGTTTCCCGTAAAAGTCGAGAAAATAGTTCTTATAAGCGATTACTTGTCTCTCAAAATTCATAAAGCAAAGTTAACTATTCAGACAACTATTTCCAAATTTATTTTTGTCTACAGAAATCCTCCCACAAAGCGCCTGGCATTGGCTATAACGTAGGAAGCTACACGCAGTTTGGGATTACGATCGAAATCCAGTTAAGCCCAAACAACGCGGATTCGAATAGAAAGCCTTGAATGATAGTCATATGCCCAAATTGACGGGTAGCTGATGTTATGCGTTCGGCTTTTATTAGGTCAATTATCAACATTGTAATTTTCATTTAAAGGCTGAATGAGATGATTGAGTCTGAGAGATTATTTGACGGACTAGAAACCAAGGTGTTTTGCCTATCTACCATTTTCAATGGGAATAGCGACATGGCTAGTGTTATTTTTAAAAAAAACATATCAGACTACCACTATATCTGCGCAGAGCTTGATAAAGCAACAGATAGGGTTAGGCCGTATCTAAATGCTTCTGGATACGCTGTAGAGTCACGTGGTGGATTTTTGTATTACTTGCCGCAATAAGGAGATACAGTAATTTATTTGAACGAGATGGGTTTTCAACCAACCACGTTCCTTCTGGCTCTGAACGATAGAACTCTTCTTTCGATATTTTATTCTGCTCCGCTTCTTCTCTTAATTCAATTGTTTGATGCAAGTCTTTAATTTTGTTGAATAGTACTTCGTCGGTGTTTTCGTAATAGAAAGTCATTTCATCGCTGTTGGCTATTTGTAGGAGTCGAGAATTTATTTTTGACTCTAACTTTTTTGAAACAATTTTTTCTGAGCATTCTCTGTCTATGGTCTTTACAACAGGAATCCAATTTGGTCTATTTTGAGAGAATAAGTATGTTAATTTAATTTTGTCTATTGTAGGGTCTGACAAAGAGTCAAGTTCCATTTTGGCGATTAGTTCGCTTACTTTAAAGAATTCGTTGTTATTTCCGTTTTCATCATTTGGAAATTCTTCTGAGATAATTTTGATTGACATGATTTTAAGTTTTAAAGGTTAGTGTTTGTGATTTATCAATATTTTTCACAAGAAACATTTTTAAGGGCTTTTAATATATCAGATGTAAATGGTTCAGAGTTTTCAATTAGATAGTCAAGGCGTTGAACGTATTTTTCCTTATCAATTGACGAGGAAAAGCCGTCTGACATCAAATTGTTCCTTAGATACTCGCTTTGAATCATATCCTTCATTGCCCTTTCGGATAAAAACAAATGCGGGACGTACACCCTATCTATATCCGTTTGCTTCAAGTTCTTATATCCAAGACTCAATGCTATTACAGACATCATATCTAGCAAGAATGAATTTGCGTTCTCAAAATGTTGTGATTTCGGATTTAAACTATCGAAATAATTGCGCCACGCATCCCGTACCTTCTGATTATCTTGAAAAACTACATCAATCTGATTTAAGGCGATAACCCATTCTCTATGTTCTGTTGAAGTTTTTCTATAAGCCATTAGTCTTAAAAATAGGTCGAGTCTGGCATTTCTTCTTATTTGCCTATTTTGATACCGAATGCTACCAATCCACAGTCCAACTGGAACAATTATAACAGTAATAATGTACCCATAGTCTTTAAAAAATTGAGATATTTCCATTATTTGTCGTTTTTGTTTAGAATAGGAATGAGAAACAGGTTAAACGCGATAAAACGTATATATTTTGCAAGACTAAACATCCCCAATATGCCTATGATGATACCGAGTATTTTTATTGTGGCAACATAATAAAGTCCATGAAAAACTATTGATGTCAGGTAATTGTCAATCAAATTTGGAAAGAATACTAACGGAATAAACAATAAGATGAAGATCATTTCAATAGCCATCAATGTATCGGTAAATTTTTCATATTGCGGGGTATGTAAATAAATATTCCCCTGTTGTAATTTTTCCGCATTGTATCTTTTGTCCGCAAAGAATAAAACAAAATATATTAACGAAATAAGGATCATAAAAATTAAAAATACCATGCTTTGATTCTTTTCACGGAATACTTGAACAGTAAAAACTGTAGAGCTAATTAAGAAAAAACAATACAGCGTCTTTTCTAAGTACATTCCTATTTTAGTCATTTTTTCTGACTTGAAAATTCGAAACAGGCTCATTAAAAGCAATGCAATTACAACCCAACCATATTCGAATAGAATCATTATTGCACAGAATACGAGTGAAAAATTCAAATAGTCCATAATATAAAACATTAGTGTCAGATTACGATACTGTATCTACTGCGCCATAAGCTGACGCATAACGTAGGAAGCTACACGCAGGGGCGGATTGCGGGCGATTTCCTGTCCGGCAGGACAAGGAAATCGAGCGGAGAGCCGCCGACCGAATACCAACCGCCGCCGCACTTGACGGGTAGCTGATGTTGTAGCCAGTATTTTGGTCACTTGAAATAACGATTATTATTTGTCAAAAAAACACTGTCTCTCAGCGAATTCGTATCAAGTTGCAAATTGTCTGGCCACGAGTCCACAAAATATTAAAAACTTGTCCGAGAATGCGTTTCCAGCTTGCAAAATGAGTCAAGCCGAATATGCAAACTGTGTCCGCGATAACGTTTCGAGTTGCAAAACTGTGTCAAGCTGAAAATGAACGTTTTGGCCGAAATTCACTCTCAAAAAGCGGAAATGTGTCAACCCGAACCGACCTAAAACCAATTTTTAAAAATCTTTCAAATGGCTCAAATCTGTCGAACCGAAAAAATCTATCAAACTGCCCGAACCCAAAATCTCTAAAAACCTGTCGAAACGAGAAACTCTCAAAAATCTGCAGGAACAGTCCAGATTGAAAAATTGTCACAAACCGAAAATGTTTCAAGTGACGACAGAAATATTGGCTACAACGTAGGAAGCTACACGCAGGGGCGGACTGCGGGCGATTTCCTGTCAAGCCGAAAGACGGCACGAGCGGAAAGATGCACACCGAAAACCACCGCTGCCGAACTTGCCGGGTAGCTGATGTTGCCGGTAGTATTTCATTTTGTTAGTTTCATTATGTCCATAATTATCAATAGTATTCCCATCAAAATCATGACTATCGCAATCCATTTGATGTATGGTTTATTTATACGTTTTAATTGTGTCAAGAGGAAAATTCCACCACCAATAAATACCAAGTTACCTAAAAATGAGCCAATAGTCTGATACATATAAGTTTATTTTACGTTTATTATCAATTTTTAGTAAAAACTCTAACTTAGAAATACATATTCAAGTGTAATCTGTGTCAATTTGAAAATGATCGAATTGAATAATCTTGTCGCTAAATAACAGCGATTATCTGTCAAACCGAGAAACTCTATTAAACCACCGGAATTCACAAATTGAAAAAATTGACTCTTTAATTTGTGTTAGGGGGCGGACCGCCACCCCAAAATCCAATTCCACTTTCGTAGAAATGTCCCTTATCTTTTGTTTTTTTATTACTCGCTGTTCCAGGTGTTGGTTGCATAATTGTCTTAAGTATCATTATCCAAAGGAATGGAACTAACCAAATCAAAATATTATGAATAAGTTTCTGTCTTTTATTAAAAAACGACTCAGTCTTATTAAATTTTATTGCATACCTCATTGTCCAAATGAAGTAAATTGTCAACAGCCCAAAAAGTAAATAATATTTCATTTGTCGTTTCTCAAATTGTCTGTCGTATTTGTCATAGCAGCACCAATAATATTACCGGCAACGTAGGAAGCTACACGCAGGGGCGGATTGCGGGCGATTTCCTGTCAAGCAGAAAAGCAGCCCGGGCGGAAAGATACACACCGAAAACCACTGCTGCCGCACTTGACGGGTAGCTGATGTTATAGCCTAGTGCCTTAATTCACTTATAGTTGCAGTGTCAATTTTAAATGTCCGCCAAGCCCTTGTTGAATAATTTTCATTAATGTCGACAGCCGGATGTCTGATGCATTATTTTCAATTCTTGAAATGTATGATTTGTTTGTCCCACATTTTTCGGCAAGTTCTTCTTGTGTCATACCAAGTTTCAACCTTGCTTCTTCGAGCAAAACACCAAGTCTGAAGGACTCAAACTGTTGTTCCCATTCTTCACGTTTGGGTTGTCCTTTTTTACCATACTTTTTGTCGAGAATTTGGTCTAATGTCGTGATATTACTTTTTGAATTCATCTTGATATTCCTCCATTATTTTAAGTGCCTTTTCTAATTCTTGCTTCGGTGTCTTCTGAGTCTTCTTTTGGAAAGCGTTTCCAAGAACAACTAAATTCCCTTTATCAAAGAAGGAAAAGATTCGATAAATATTATTTCCAACTTCAACTCGAATTTCATAGAGTCCCTTTGTTCCTTCCAAATGCTTAAAATATTTCTCTGGAACCTGTTTGGTCACTCGGATTAAGTTTAAAGTCCACTCAATTTTTGCTTGGACATTGTCAGCCTGTTTCCCGTAAAAGTCGAGAAAATAGTTCTTATAAGCGATTACTTGTCTCTCAAAATTCATAAAGCAAAGTTAACTATTCAGACAACTATTTCCAAATTTATTTTTGTCTACAGAAATCCTCCCACAAAGCGCCTGGCATTGGCTATAACGTAGGAAGCTACACGCAGGGGCGGACTGCGGGCGATTTCCTGTCAAGCCCCGAAGCAGCCCGAGCGGAAAGATGCCCACCGAAAACCACTGCTGCCGGACTTGACGGGTAGCTGAAGTTATAGCCTGTGGTTCTTTTCATTCTGTTGGAATATGATTTTCTTTACAGTAAATCTCTATTTCACTGTCGTTTGCAAAATAATCGTCACAAAATTCGTCAAGTTCCTTTTCTGTCGATTTGTAGTAGCGATCTTCTGCGGTCATTAGTTTTTCCGTCTGCTCGATGAATCTCTCAAATTCCTTATTGATTTTGCAGAGTTTGTCAATAGTCTTAAAGTCCAATGTACGAATCTTTGCCGGAAACAAAATTTTACTTTGATATGGATTTGCATTTAGTTCAATTACTCCAATACCAAATGATTGATTTAATCTTTCCATTTCTTCTAACAAACTGTCGCTAAACTCAAAAGCTACTAAATAACCAAAGTTTGCCCAACTTGAATTTGAAACTGCCTGAAAGAATGCTTTTTTCAAATCACTGTCATTGTTGATTTCCTTTTTTAATTCGTATGAACTTAGTTTGAAAGTGTCAACACGATTTATTGATTTTAAAAAGTTTTGGCTGGCTTTGGTCTGTAGATTTAGAAACTTTATCCCAACCATATCTGGATGTGTCCAAATTTGATTGTTGTCTTTGCCATTTGATAGCTCGTGAAAAATTGTCTTTGAGTAAATACCCGTATTTTTCAAATAACTACTCAAAAGTTTATGCAAATCTCTCTCGTTGTAAGTTTTGCTTTTATCGACTTTAACAACTTTCAATGAAGTTTCTGTTGAGCCAGAAAGAACCTCAATACCAATATTTTGTTCGTTTTTAGTCAAATAATACGAATAAGTTCCGCCGTCTTGTTTTATTCGTTTCACTCTCGTGTCACCATTGCGAATAAAGTCTCCAAGCAATGCAGATATTGTCGAAGCAGGAGTCTTTGCCGGTCCAAAGTCATAATAGTTATTTTTTACTATATGGTTGTAAATGTCCATATACGTTGTCAAGTTATTGATCTCATCAAGACTTTTTAAAATTGCTTCTTTAATTGTCATTGTCTTTATGTTTAGATATTACTTTGCGGACGAACTACCATTGGCTATAACGTAGGAAGCTACACGCAGGGGCGGACTGCGGGCGATTTCCAGTCAAGCCGAGAAGCAGGCCGGGCGGAAAGATACCCACCGAAAACCACCGCTGCCGCACTTGACGGGTAGCTGAAGTTAGCAGTAGTTTTCAATTCATTATGTCCAATTTTTGTCATTTATAGCTGCGTTTTGACTGTTGACTGAAATCCAAATTTGTAAACAAAACCAAACAGAAAATTTGTTGAGTTTGTCTTTATTTGTCCACCATTTATAACATGCCCTGCATCAACATTATAAACTCCTAAGTTATTTCTTAATTCAAACGAAAAAGCAATATTTTGCTTAAATGGAACTAAAAGTCCAAGTCCTGCTGAAACTCCAAAATCATTTCTTTTTTGCAATGAAGTGAAGTCCATAACTTTCTTTGGAACTTTGTCTCCTTTACTGACAGAAGTTTCTTTAAGCAAAAATCCAATATAAGGTCCCGTATTTACAAAAAATAAAATTCTTTTCCCGAATGTCGCTCTAACAAGTATTGGCAATGTTAAGTAGTCAAAATTTGAATTTGTTCTAACATTCCCAAGTGAATTTCCATACTCGTCAAATGCCTGTGTTTTAGCTGTTGATCCTTTCCTCTCAAATGCCAAATTTGTCCGCAAAGAGATTATCTTTTTAAAGTTGTATTGGAAAAAAGGACCACCAGAGAAACCAATAGTCGGATTCTGATATTGGTCTATAATATCGTTTCCACGTAATGAGATTAAACTCGGACCTCCTTCAATTCCGAATTCAAATTTGTTTGTTTGTCCGTAAGTCGTACAAAATGTCAATAAAAGTAAAATCAAAATTATTGCTCTATTTTTTCTCATGGTTGTGTCGCAAATTAAATTACTGCTAACGTAGGAAGCTACACGCAGTTTGGGATTACGAGCGAAAGCCAGTCAAGCCCAGACAGAGTAAATTTGAATAGAAAGCCTTGAATGATAGTCATACGCCCAAATTGACGGGTAGCTGATGTTATGCGTTCGGCTTTTATTAGGTCAATTATCAACATTGTAATTTTCATTTAAAGGTAAAATGGCTACAATAAAGTTAAGCATTCCTTTTTCCGAACTAGATGGGTTATCACTAAAAGAGCAATACGATAAATTTGCCGAACTGCTATATGCAATGGTTGTGGATGACACAGAAGAGGGTTGGGAGGAAAGCTATAATTACATCACTGTTCACAGTGGTTATTCCGCAAAGCGTCCAGATAATTTTGAAGAACATGGTTTTCAAGGACTTCAAAAGAAACAGGAAAGTCAATAAGGTTAAAGTATTCAGTTAATCTTTGTTGTTCTAATGCCGATTTAATTAGGCAGTCGTATGAGTCTTTTATTGCTCCTATTAAATACTCATCTTCTATTTCCGCAATTGGCTTGTTTGCTTTAATTATATAATGCAATCTTATTTTGAACATAGGTAATTTCATGTATGTTAAAGCAAAAGACCAATGAAACTTAATATTTGTGATATTGCTTGACAAATGGCTTATATTTTGGTCGTCTATTATCATGTTAAAATTGGGAGGAGTATCACCTATTATCGTACCTAGTGAGTTGGTATTGTCGAATACTCCATGTCCATTGGCTATTAGTTCTAAACGTGTCATAGTTTTATAGGATTAATTATGAATTTTATCTTAAAGGCAGAATATATTAAAAATTAAAAACGAACAATATGTCTGAAGATTTATTACAAGACCACGCTTATAGAAATGCAAGCGAAGAAGAAAAAGAAATTGGGTTAAAAGTTGAAAAGTTATTAATTGGCTTATCAGTAAGTTCAGCCCAAGATCTTTTAAAATGTGTTAGCTATGCAATAGCCGATAAAAGCAAAGTATTAGCGATTTAGCTTTCTCACGTTTCGGTTTAGTTCTTCTATGGCGATCTGAACGTTTCCAATAGATGATTCTACTGAACTGATTTCGCCAGAAATATCACTTAAATCGTGTCCGTGACTACCATCGTAACGTGCTCCCTTTAAACTCTCTACACTATCTCTGATTTCGTTGATAGCGTTTAGTAAAATATCAAATTGATCTTCTGTCATTGGTTTGATTTTTATGTAATGATTAATGTATCAACTGCGCCATAAGCTGACGCATAACGTAGGAAGCTACACGCAGAGACGGATTACGTGCAATGTCGTCTCAGGTTTGCGGAGCTGCACGAGCGAAACAACTAATTTCGAAAACCGATGCTACCGGATTTGCGTTGTAGCTGAAGTTAGCGGTTAGGTGTTTGTTTTTCAACAGTTTATATTAAATTTCTAATTTTACGGAAAATATGTATATATATATTAAGGATGATGGGTTGGACAAATTAAGTTCTGACGATAGAATTGTTGTATTAATGGATATGTTTTTTGATTTTATATTTCACAATGACGTAACCATAGAAGAGAATCCAGAAAACACGATTAGGCATATGTTAATGTCTGTAAAAGTGAAAGATATTCTTCCTTTATTGGACTATCACGATGGCTTAGAGCAATTGCTTCGAGAACAATTCGACGAGGCTCGTCAAATGGAACTTCGTTAATTGTTTCTGTGATTAGTTCGTCTAAAAGTTCCTTTAGTATTTTTCTAAAATATTTCTCATCGTTTTGGGTGTCTACGGACTTATCTACTATTCGATATATGCACTTGTTTTCTGCTTGGATTATAGTACCAACATTATAACCGACAGAAATATTCCATTTTAGTTTAATTTTATTATTAAAGTCTTTTTCTTCATCGAACGTTGGTCTTCCGCAAGATAGATTTGTTTCGATTTTAATATTGCTTTCGTTCAATTCATTTAGTGCTATGTTTTTTCCAAAAGCGTGTGAGCAACCGAAATGAGACGTGCCAATTTTATTTAATACCATGATTTTAAGTTTTAAAGGTTAGTGTTTGTGATTTTGTCAATATTTTTCACAAGAAACATTTTTAAGGGCTTTTAATATATCAGATGTAAATGGTTCAGAGTTTTCAATTAGATAGTCAAGGCGTTGAATGTATTTTTCCTTATCAATTGACGAGGAAAAGCCGTCTGACATCAAATTGTTCCTTAGATACTCGTTTTGAATCATATCCTTCATTGCCCTTTCGGATAAAAACAAATGAGGGACGTACACCCTATCTATATCCGTTTGCTTTAAGTTCTTATAACCAAGACTCAATGCTATTACAGACATCATATCTAGCAAGAATGAATTTGCGTTCTCAAAATGTTGTGATTTCGGATTTAAACTATCGAAATAATTGCGCCACGCATCCCGTACCTTCTGATTATCTTGAAAAACTACATCAATCTGATTTAAGGCGATAACCCACTCTCTATGTTCTGTTGATGTTTTTCTATAAGCCATTAGTCTTAAGAATAGGTCAAGTCTAGCATTTCTTCTTATTTGTCTATTTTGATACCGAATGCTACCAATCCACAGTCCAACAGGAACGATTATAACAGTAATAATGTATCCATAGTCTTTGAAAAACTGAGAGATTTCCATCATTTATTGTTTTTGTTGATAATAGGAATAAAAAACAATCTAAATACAATAAATCGTATATATTTTATAAGACTAAACATCCCCAATACACCTATGATTATACCGAGTATTTTTATTGTAGTCACATAATAAAGTCCATGAAAAACCATTGATGTCAGGTAATTATCAATCAAATTTGGAAAGAATACTAACGGAATAAACAATAAGATGAAGATCATTTCAATAGCCATCAATATATCGGTAAATTTTTCATATTGCGGGGTGTGTAAATAAATATTCCCCTGTTGTAATTTTTCTGCATTGTATCTTTTGTCCGCAAAGAATAAAACAAAATATATTAACGAAATAAGGATCATGAAAATTAAAAATACTATGCTTTGATTCTTTTCACGGAATACTTGTACAGTAAAGATTGTAGAGCTAATTAAGAAAAAACAATACAGTGTCTTTTCTAAGTACATTCCTATTTTAGTCATTTTTTCTGACTTGAAGATTCGAAACAATCCCATTAAAATAAATGCAATTATAACCCAACCATATTCGAATAGAATCATTATTGCACAAAACACAAGTGAAAAATTCAAATAGTCCATAAAATAAATATTAGTGTCAAATTATATCAATATCTTAAAGGCAATGAGTCAAACTAAGTTTAAGTATCCACGGAGCGTCTACACTTACCGCTAACGTAGGAAGCTACACGCAGGACGGGAGTTAACCGATGAATTTCCTACGAAGAACTGCCTTTTAAAATCCCAATTCCCAGTCAACGAAGCAGCGAGACCCGGCTTGCGGGTAGCTGATGTTATTGGCCGTATTTGGGTCACTGAAATTACGACTATTATTTTTGTTTATTATAATATTCTCAAAAGATTCATTGAGATTCAACGAATTTTTGAAGTGTCTCAAAACTCTGTCAACAAAATTTCAACGGTTTCCCAAAATAAAGTCCGAAACTTCGGTTCGCGAATTCAATTCCTGTTTTGTCTGTCTCTCAATGAAAACGAGAAGAAGTCCAACCGAAAAACCTAAAAAATCGTTTAAAAAATTCTCAAAGAATTACGCTTTCTCAAAGCATGACTTTCTCAAAATGCAGGAATTTCTCAACTCCCGAAAACTTAAAAACCATTTTTAAAAATCTCTCAAAAGTTTCCGCTCGCTCAACCCAAAAATCTCTCAACGAGCAATAATTTCTCAACTAAAATTCTGTCAAATTCCGAAAATTTCTCAGGCTCCAGGATTCACCATTTATGAAGAAAATTCAAAACCGAGTACATTTCATGTGGCGAAAAAATATGGCCTATAACGTAGGAAGCTACACGCAGGGGCGGACTGCGGGCGATTTCCTGTCAAGCCGAAAGACGGCACGAGCGGAAAGATGCACACCGAAAACCACCGCTGCCGAACTTGCCGGGTAGCTGATGTTGCCGGTAGTATTTCATTTTGTTAGTTTCATTATGTCCATAATTATCAATAGTATTCCCATCAAAATCATGACTATCGCAATCCATTTGATGTATGGTTTATTTATACGTTTTAATTGTGTCAAGAGGAAAATTCCACCACCAATAAATACCAAGTTACCTAAAAATGAGCCAATAGTCTGATACATATAAGTTTATTTTACGTTTATTATCAATTTTTAGTAAAAACTCTAACTTAGAAATACATATTCAAGTGTAATCTGTGTCAATTTGAAAATGATCGAATTGAATAATCTTGTCGCTAAATAACAGCGATTATCTGTCAAACCGAGAAACTCTATTAAACCACCGGAATTCACAAATTGAAAAAATTGACTCTTTAATTTGTGTTAGGGGGCGGACCGCCACCCCAAAATCCAATTCCACTTTCGTAGAAATGTCCCTTATCTTTTGTTTTTTTATTACTCGCTGTTCCAGGTGTTGGTTGCATAATTGTCTTAAGTATCATTATCCAAAGGAATGGAACTAACCAAATCAAAATATTATGAATAAGTTTCTGTCTTTTATTAAAAAACGACTCAGTCTTATTAAATTTTATTGCATACCTCATTGTCCAAATGAAGTAAATTGTCAACAGCCCAAAAAGTAAATAATATTTCATTTGTCGTTTCTCAAATTGTCTGTCGTATTTGTCATAGCAGCACCAATAATATTACCGGCAACTAGTATATACCACCAAATATATGGTACTTTTTTCGATTAATCTTTGTATTTACCATATTTTATTTTAACTTTTTCTGATCGCCCGGCATGTTTACCATCCTGTCTAACGGACTGATAATGTTTTTAGCAGCCTTGGGAGTAATGTGCGTATAAATCATCGTTGTGTTAACATTCGCATGCCCCAGCAATTGCTGTATGTATCGTATATCAGTTCCACTTTCGAGCAAATGAGTGGCAAAGCTGTGCCTCAGGGTGTGTACCGTCGCTTTCTTTTCGAGCCCGGCTTTCGCAACAGCTTGCTGCATCACCACCTGAACAGTCCTCGTACTAATGGCCTCGCCTTTGTATTGTCCGGCGAAAACCCATTCATCGCTGGGGTAAATAGAGCGGTAATTCTGTAAAATCGACACAATCGAAACAGGTAGCATCACAATACGATCTTTATTCCCTTTGCCCTGATTGATGTGAATTTTGTGCTCGTCAAATAAGATGTCCTGCCATTTCAGCGTCGAAATTTCACTTCTCCGCAAACCCGCGCCATAGCCCAGCAACAGTAATAATTTATGCTTTGGATTATCGACAGAACCAAATATCCGGAAACATTCTTCCATGGTAAGCACAGCAGGCAGATGGAGTTCCCTGCGTGGTCGGGGCAACTTGATTTCGAAACTGTCCTTTTTCAATATCGTCCTGAAATAATACAGCAGCGCATTAACAACCATACTTAAACTTGATGGCGAAAGTCCTTTTTCGGTCATCCACGACAGGTATTTTACAACCTGCATTTCAGTCAATGTATCCGGATTTTGATAGTGATGTACCCGCATAAAAACATTAAACCACTTCGTATAGCTACTGATGGTGTTGGGGCTGTAATTCTGTGCCATCAGGTAATCGAGCATAGCCAGCGTGTAAATCCGGGCATGGGGAGGAACCTGCTCAAGCATCTTTTCCTTTAAATCCTTAAATTGAGAGGCCTTTTTATTGATCCGTTTATTTCTGCTCAGATACCGATCAGGAAGATTGTTGCGAATGGGGATATTTAATTCTACTGACAATTGTTGCAAATTTTCGAGTACGACAGGAGTAGCATTCAGCAAATAAACTTTTTGTGCCCGACTGTATCGGCTTCCTT
Source organism: Aquipluma nitroreducens (assembly GCF_009689585.1). GTDB lineage: Bacteria > Bacteroidota > Bacteroidia > Bacteroidales > Prolixibacteraceae > Aquipluma > Aquipluma nitroreducens. The sequence continues at coordinate 5,485,720 of NZ_AP018694.1, forward strand.
CCCAGCGTTTCACCCGCTCAATCAGATAGGGTACAGGCGGACACGACAAAATCATCCACTTCTTGTCGGGTACGTAAACATTCAACTCCATAAAGGTATTCGGATCCGAGACAACAGTTTCCAGGTTGAAATATTCTGCCGGAAAAATTTCGCCGATTCCCAGCAAAGCTTCAACCTTAATTTTTACATTAACATGCCTCAGTACAAAAAAGGCTTTTTGCTGTTTGTTCCAGAAAACGCCTTTGATGTCCATCAATTTGGGCGTCAGTTTTGCCTGAAACGGAACTTTTAAAACCCAGTATTTGCCTGTACTTCCTGTGAAAACAACTTTGCTGGCGATTTCAGGAGCTAACTCCTTATGTTCGTCCTGAATATCAGGCCGAAATTCGCTGATTGACTCAGCTATGTGAACATTGTCTTGCCGTATGACAGCAGGTTCAGGTTGCCGCTCAATGTTTTCATCCCTAACGATTTCAACATCATCAAAGTTACGAAGTATCAGGTTATAATTTTCTTTGTTATACAGCACATACCAACATTTGTATGTCTGGCTCCAAAGGGCGCCAATACGTCTGGCCTTAGTCTTTAAATTCTCATCAAACCCAATGAAGATACCTATCTGGAAATTTCCCCGATGATGGATTTTCCGAAGTTGTATCATTTTGTTAGCTTCTTGGTGATAAACCAGGTGAAAAATTTACCTAGCAATTACATCAAATATACAAAATTGCAATGATAAATTTTAACAGTATCAATCTGTTGTCCAATTTGAAAAGCTGTTTTAATCACCCGGAATCCACTGTTTGATGGCCCGTCAAACTGTGGATATTCAACCGAAATGAGCTAAGCTGACTTTTAAATTCTTTTTATCGATCTGGAAATCAACAAAACAAGTTATAACACAAAAGTAATTCGAATTTTGGGCCAGGCTTAATGTGCTATTAACCAAAAGCAAAGAGGTGGATATTTACATTATTTTTTCACCGCGATCATTGTCTTGGGGCCTTCCGGGCTGTCAACTTTTCCGGTAAGTTTATTTTTATCACGCGTAAGTTCAACGTTGATGGAGTTTCCTTCAACCGAAGTCGTGAACGTGATTTTATCGTCTGCAATTTTTAGGTCGCTTACTGCTAATTCACCAGCTTCAAGTTTCACAACACAAATGGTTTCTCCGTCCTTTTCAGTAAAGATTAAACTGCCTTTTTCGTACCCGTAGGGAGCATCGCTAACTTCATAAATCCATTCTCCAAGTAATGATTTATTCTTTACTTCGGCCTGAAGCTGATTGCCTGAAAACATAATAATTGCTGATAGGATTAAAAACGAGCGCATTAAGTTTTTCATAATTTTACTATTTTTTGGTTATGCCCTAAAAATAGAGAAAAGAATGAATTTAAACTACAAAAATGATCAGCTTAAAACCTGAATCCCGATTTAAATTTACCTCGAAAAAAAGCTACCTTCGGGCTTCAATTTTACAGACTCAAAATGGATCAAAAAATCATACAGCTCATCGCTCAACAGGTTGGAATACAATTTATTCAAGTAGCAAATACTATTCAGCTGCTTGATGAAGGCGGAACGGTGCCGTTTATTTCAAGGTACCGGAAAGAACGCACCGGAAGTCTCGACGAAGTTCAGATTGAAGCGGTAAAAGATGCCAAAGAAAAGATGCAAGAACTGCTGAAACGCAAAGAAACCATCCTGAAAACCATTCAGGAACAGGAATTGTTGACGCCCGAATTGCAGAAGCGAATTGAAGCCTGTTTTGATCCGACCGAACTGGAAGACATTTATCTGCCCTACAAACCCAAACGCCGCACCCGTGCCATGATTGCCCGCGAAAAAGGGCTCGAACCACTGGCTGTAATCATCCAAAAACAATACGAATCAAATCTGGAATATAAAGCCCAATCGTTTGTCAACGAAAAGGTAGAATCGGTAGAAGAAGCTTTGGCCGGAGCGCGCGATATTATTGCCGAATGGATTAATGAAAATGAACGGGCCCGTGGAATTGTCAGACGAGCATTTGAACACGGAGCTTTTATAATCAGCAAGGTCGTAAAGGGCAAAGAGGAAGAAGGCGCCAAATACAACGATTATTTCGACTGGAACGAACCGTTGAAGAAATGTCCGTCGCATCGGTTAATGGCTATGCGTCGTGGCGAAAATGAAGGTTTTTTGCGTGTTTCGGTTACTCCTGAAAGTGAAGAACCCATTCACCGCCTGAAACGCTTTTTCATTCACAGCAACAATGCCTGTACCGACCAAATGGAACTTGCAATTACTGATGCTTACAAACGGTTATTGGAACCATCCATCGAAACCGAATTTGCTAATTTGTCGAAAGAGAAAGCTGATGACGAGGCGATTCGCGTGTTTACCGAAAATCTGCGTCAACTTTTATTGGCTGCCCCGCTAGGTCAAAAACGGGTTCTTGCACTCGATCCCGGATTTCGGACCGGTTGTAAATTGGTTTGTCTCGATGCTCAGGGAAATTTGCTTCACAACGAAACCATTTATCCGCATCAATCTCAGGAAGAAGTTAAACAAGCCGCCAGTAAAATTTTGTCGCTGGTTAGTTTGTACCAAATTGAAGCCATTGCCATTGGCAACGGAACCGCAAGCCGCGAAACAGAAGCATTTATTAAGAAACTGCAATACGATCGTGAATTGAAGATTTTTGTAGTTTCTGAAGATGGCGCTTCCATTTACTCTGCTTCGAAAATTGCACGCGATGAGTTTCCGCAACACGATGTGACCGTTCGGGGTGCAATTTCAATCGGTCGGCGACTGCTCGATCCGTTGGCCGAGTTGGTAAAAATTGATCCCAAATCGATAGGAGTAGGGCAGTACCAGCACGATGTTGACCAAAAGAAACTAAAAAATAGCCTGGATAAGGTAGTTGAGTCGAGTGTGAATATGGTTGGAGTGAATGTTAATACGGCTTCACAGCATTTGCTGACTTATATTTCGGGATTAGGACCGCAACTGGCGCAAAACATTGTCGATTACCGAAAAGAAAATGGTCCGTTCAATTCCAGAACTGAAATCCAAAAAGTGGCTCGCATGGGCGCCAAAGCTTTTGAGCAGGCTGCCGGATTTTTACGTATTCCAGATGCCAAAAATCCATTGGATAATTCTGCCGTTCATCCCGAATCCTATTTTGTGGTTCAAAAGATTGCCAAAGATTTAAAATGCAGCATTCAGGAATTAATTTCAAGCGAAGAGCTTCGGAAACAGATTATTTGGGCGAACTACGTAACTGACAAAATTGGATTGCCAACACTAGAAGACATTAAAAAGGAATTGGCTAAACCAGGTCGCGACCCACGAAGTGAAATCAAGGTTTTTGAATTTGCACCGAACATTTATAAAGTTGAAGATTTGCAGGTGGGAATGGTATTGCCAGGCATTGTAACCAACATCACCAAATTCGGGGCATTTGTTGATGTTGGTGTGAAACAGGACGGATTGGTACACGTATCGCAAATGGCCAACCGGTTTATCAGCGACCCATCCGAAATTGTGAAACTGCACGAACACGTGCATGTCAAAGTAATTGAACTCGATTTGCAACGCAAACGAATTCAACTAAGTTTGAAACAAGTACAGCAAAACTAAAACGATTTTTCTTCAGGAACAATAATCCACATAATCAGGTAAGCTAATAAGGAGGCGCCACCTAAAAATGCTATAACTACAAATAGAACCCTCATGATTGTAGGATCAATGTCAAAATAGTCTGCAAGGCCGGCACAAACGCCGCCAATCTTTTTTTCTTTCGATCTGTAAAGTCGTTTTGGTGATGTCATGTTAGTCGTCCTCCCCGTCTTCAAAATAATTATCCTGATTTTCTAACTCAGCTTCAAGGAACTCTTCAGCTTCTTCAAGCAATTGAGTAATAAGATCTTTGTCTTTGGGTTTTTCGTCGATCCAGTAAATCGTCTGATTTGCAGAGAAATCTTCGATGTCGCTTCCAACAATAAAACGTGGATTCTCGTTGTGAACAACATAAAGCATATCAGGCATTTCCTGTGAATTGTCGGCAAGCAAAAATTTTGGTAGCATAATTTTCTGTTTGGTGAATTGTTTAAACAAATTTAGATAAAAATAGGAATTTTACGCATGATTCCGAACCTATTTTATGGCTTTAACAATCAATAACTTTTTGTACAAATGCAAAGTCATTTTTCAAATTAGTTTATGAAGATAATATTTCAGGTTTAAAAGTTATTGTTATTTTTATCACCCATTGATCATTTATAAAGCAGAAATATGCAGCAATTGAACGATTTTTTAACCTTAATTGATAATTATGTTGGTAGTTCTCAATGGTTTGTTTATTTCCTGCTTGGGACAGGCTTGTTTTTTACCATTTACCTGAAATTTCCACAATTCAGGTATTTAAAGTATTCCTTCCGCATCGTCAGGGGAAAATTTGATCGTGAAAGTGATGTAGGCGATACATCACACTTTCAGGCATTGGCCACCGCTTTGTCAGGAACTGTAGGTACTGGAAACATTGCCGGCGTGGCGCTGGCAATCCATTTAGGAGGACCAGCAGCTTTGTTCTGGATGCTGATGACTGCCGTAATCGGTATGACTACCAAGTTTGTTGAAGTTACCCTTTCGCATAAATACCGCGAAATAGCCGAAGATGGCAGTGTTTCAGGCGGACCCATGTATTACATGAAGAACCGTCTGAACATGAAATGGCTGGCTGTAATTTTTGCCATTGCCACTATACTTTCCTCGTTTGGAACTGGTAGCCTTCCTCAAATTAATAGCATTGCCAGCTCGGCTTTCAGCACTTTTGGAATAGCTCCAATTGTTACAGGTGCTGTATTATCTGTTATTCTGGCTTTTGTAATTATTGGAGGAATTAAACGAATTGCAAAAATTACAGAAAAGCTCGTTCCCATAATGGCTATCATCTATTTCATTGGAGCGATAGGAGTTATTGGATACAATTATCAGAATATCATCCCTTCATTAACATCGATCATCAGTGATGTCTTTACTGGTACTGCTGCTGTTGGCGGATTTCTTGGAGCTGGATTTTCGTTTGCCTTTAACCGGGGAGTAAACCGCGGATTATTTTCGAATGAGGCAGGGCAGGGGTCTGCACCTATTGCACATGCTGCTGCCAGAGCCCACGAACCCGTTTCAGAAGGTTTGGTTGCCTTGCTCGAACCATTCATTGATACCATCATTATTTGTATGCTCACCGGAATGGTTATTTTATCATCGGGTGCCTGGACAAAAAAGATTGATAATCAGTTTCAATATTCTGACATGAGTATTTTGAACGGGGTTTATACCGATCAAAATCAGGAAGGGAAAGATTTATTGTATAATTACATTGCCGGGAAACAAGAACTGGATATGTTTACCGGTAATTTGCTGGTTACTGATGGTCGTATTACGAACGAAGTCACAGTAGTTAATTCCAGATCATTGGCTGAAGATGTTGTCGTTCTGAAAAACGGGAAGAACCTGACTGGCGAAATTCCGGTGCAAAACGGAAGAATTACAAATACTGAAAATCTACTATTTAAAGGTAAATCACTAATTCACAGTGCAGCCTTAACAACTGAAGCTTTTACTGAAAGCTGGTTTGGCGATTATGGCCGGTACATTGTTTCGATTGGGATTTTGTTATTCGCCTTTTCAACAGCCATTTCCTGGTCGTATTATGGCGGACGCGCCACAATTTTCTTGTTTGGAGTAAAGGGCGATATATACTTCCGGATTGTTTATGTGATTGGATTCTTTCTTGCTTCGTTTACGGATACAACTATTATTTGGACTTTTTCAGGAATCACAATTGCCTTGATGACACTTCCGAATTTATTCGGGATACTGATGCTACATAAAGAAATGAAATCAGAAGTTGGTCTCTTCTGGAAAGAATGGTCAGATCGGTTCCCCGGGGAAAAGACCCCAAACTACTAGTTTCATGTCAACTTGATATTGCCCGGCAAGTCACCCTAAACTTGTTTCAGCCTCTTTGTGGGGATTGGGAAACTGCATCTAAAATGTGATTTTGTTTTTCAAAAACTTACATAAGAAATAAAATTGCGGCATCCCTCGTTCATTCGTTTCCGAATCAATGTCAAAAAAAACAGAAGAACAGGTAATCATCAGTGTGAATCATTACTAAATAGAATTGACTAATGTGGTTTCTGTTTTGATTCATATGTCCTGACTTGTGACACTTTTGATTTTTCCACAGAGATCAATTTTTAAATTCCACATTATTAACAATTTAGCAATTAATATTTATTGATTTCACCGCACTAACGCCTAATTTTGCGGTATGTATTCAGTACGAAAAGTCAAAACTAAGTCGGGATCTGTTGCGGTTCAGGTTGTCAGGTATGTTGGTCACAGATCGATTGTAGGCAAACATATTGGTAGCGCCAAAGACCAGATAGAAGAGGCTGTTTTGAGGCAAAGGGCATTGGAATGGATCGATGAACAAACCGCCCAGTTATCGTTGTTCCCTGCCCAAAAACAAAAACTTTTAGTTGTAGACAGGGGCGAATGCATTGGGGTGACGCACCACTTTGCTTTTCGGTTCTTCATGGGCTGTTTCGATGAATGCGGTTTATCCCATCTTCCCCGCCTGTTGCTTGATCTGGCCATTATGCGCCTTATCGAGCCTGCTTCAAAACTCCGCTCTGTTGAACTGCTGGGATATTACTTCGGCATTAAATATTCTCAACGGATTTACCGCAATATTCCAAAGTTGTCAGCATACAAGGCAGATATTGAGCAATGTGCTTACAGGGTGGCACAACAGAAGTTCAATGAACCTTTCTATTTTGTGCTGTACGATGTTACCACATTGTATTTCGAGTCGTTTAAGGCCGATGAGTTTAAAATACAAGGGTTCTCAAAGGACAACAAGTCACAGCAACCCCAAATTGTCATCGGGCTGCTGGTAACACAAACAGGGTTTCCACTGTCGTATCAGGTTTTTGCAGGCAACACATTCGAAGGAAAGACAATGCTCCCGGTTGTGGAAACGTTTACCTCAGCCCACCCGCAGACACGGCCAATTATTGTAGCCGATGCCGCAATGCTGGATGAAGAAAGGCTTGCCGAACTCAGGGAAAAGAAACTATCGTACATTGTTGGTGCACGGCTGGCCAATGCGGAACTTGGATTGGTAAAACAAATCCATGCAACATTGAACGGGAAACACGGTGCCATAGCCCGCTTTCCATCGCGATACGGTTATTTGGTGTGCGATTTTTCACTCAAACGGTATAAAAAGGAATTGAACGAGCTAAACAAGCTTGTTCAAAAAGCCGAAGAGCTGGTGGCAAAGCAGTCACTGAAAGTGAAGGCTCAATTTGTCAGGAAGGTTACTAAAGAAAAAATAGAACTCAACACGACATTGATAGAAAAAAGGAGGCTGTTGCTTGGAATTAAGGGGTATTGCACCAACTTGCCCGAACAACAACTGTCCAACCAAATGGTCATAGACCGTTACCACCAGCTCTGGCACATTGAACAATCGTTCCGCATGAGTAAGTTTGATTTGCAAACCCGCCCAATATACCATCAAAAACAAGAAGCGATCAAGGCTCACGTACTGATTTGTTTTGTCGCTCTGATAGCAGAAAAATACCTGGAAATAATCACCAAATTATCATTGAGGGAAATCCGGTTCCTTGTCTGGAACATAACAGAAACCCATATTCAAGACCGATTGACCAAACAAACATTTGTCTTCCGATCCCCCACAAAGGAAATCATGAATAGCCAACTTGCAAACCTTATTACCAAATGGAATCTGCTACCGCACTAAATGTCACAAGTCAGGACTAATGTGGTTTCTGTTTTGATTCATATGTATTTCATTGGAAGAAAATCACCTGTATTATCAATATCATTGCTTTGGTATAGACGAGGATTTAACTCGCGGTCTTCAGGAGTGAATTCCAGAATATCGGATGCCGGCATTGATTGAAGTGCCTGCTTTAAAATGTGGTACACAACGTTTACATCAAGACCATTTTGCATCATGTCATAGAGTATGTTCGTAGCAGATGTGGGCATATTGCTGTGTAATGCGTCAGTATCTGCAAAAGCGCGTATAAAATGATCTTTCCATGCCTCGGCATTTTCGCCCGGTTTTAGTGGCTTATTTTTGCCCTTACCGCGTTTTTGAGCACGAGATGGTGGAATCGGTTTTGGTTTTGTACTGCGGATATTGTTTCCGGGAATTGCCTCTGTAGTTCGGTAAGCACGATCAGAAACTCTGCTGTCAGGGTCTTTTTCTTCATTATCAGCTACACTTCTTGGAATAGCTAGTTTTAGCACTTCGGCAGGTTCCGGGTTAGGGTCTTTTCTTCCAAAAGGAGTTCCTCCCTCAAAATGGCGTTTATAATCTTCAGCTAAACCTCGGTTTCGGGTATAGTGTACTTTGCCTTTTGATTGGGCTTCGAATTGAGCATTTCCTTCAGCAGCTCCGGTTCCGCCACGATTGGGATCCAGTCCACTGCTGGCAATGCTTTCTACATTCGAAGATTTGGTGGCATGAAATGCGTATGTTTTCCAGGCAGCGGTAGCGGCGCCACGTAACAAAATTTTGAGTTCAGCACCAGTTATGGCCTTCTTGCCGGCATTAGTTTCGCGTTTTCCCGGGGGCTGCCACTTTGGGTTCGTCAAATCATCAACAACCGCTTTCCCTTCACCATTGAGTTGAACCACTCCAGTGTCTGAAGAACTCTTAAGCTGTATGGGAAGTGTTGATTGGCTGCCACTATATGCACCAAATTCGGAGGATAAATCCTTGTGACTATTTCTATTGACTATTTCAAACAATTTAAGCTGTGCAATAACTTCCGGACGGTTATCCGTAAACTGAAAAGAAGATGTGTTTTCATTCCTGCTTTGGCGAAACTCATTCAGCCGTGTACCGACTTTATTTTCCTGCTTTTTGTCTGAGCGTGTATTCACTTTCTGTATTTTGATTTTTTGATTGGTTAAAACAAACCTTTTAATGCATGACAATAATATATTTTAGCCTAAGTACCGGTTTTGCGAGGTTCCCAGGCAGACTGATTCCCCGGCAACCACGATGCCTGTCCTCCGGTTCCCATCGGTTTCTGACCGAACCAATTTGATGGCCCTTTTTTACCTTCTGATTTAACTTTAGGGCTGGAAGTTGAAGCTTTGGGGCTGAGTTCTGCAATTATTTCTTTTCTTTTCTGAATTTTATCACTTAGCGTGCTAATAGCAAGAATGTGACCGCCATCTTCGTCCTGGTGTAGTTTGCCAGCTCGCTTTCGCAATTTTATTGCACTTTTAAAATGGTCGATCGCTTGCTGATGAACTGAAATTGATTTACTGGAAACAGAACAAGCATCGCCGTTATCTTCTTCATCATGGTATTGCTTGGTCAACGAAGCATTTAAGTCGCTTTTAGTTGGATCAATCAGCACCATTTGAATTTCTGGCGTAAACGAATTGACTGACTCCAGAGCAAGGTTTTCTCCGGATTTCATTTGTTGCGCTTTTGCCCCCATTACATCCGCTTCTTTTTCCAAACCTTCATCGTCATTCACATTTACTTTGCCTTTCATTTGCATGGTAGGTTTTACCCGACCTTGCTTTTGCTGAACCACATGCCAGGCCTCATGAGGCAAATGTTTCTCCTGACCGGGTGCAACATGAATCTCGGTTCCCTGTGCATAGGCATGTGCATTTAACTGAGCTGGCTTATCCGAATTGTAATGCACTTTTACATCATCTATCGAAATTCCTGACTGATTTTCTATTCCTGATTTTAAATTGTCAGGTAATCCCGTTTCATTTTGCTTTTTTTGTACGGTTTCAAATTTTCCCTGCAACAATTCTTCTTCTTCCATCGACTGCTTTTGGATCGTATTGAATTTCCCCTGAAGAAGTTCTTCGTCTTCAGGGCTTTTTTTCTGAATGGTATGATTCGAATAACTGGTTGCTATAGCCTGTAATTGAACGGCATGGCTGTTATGGCTGCCAGTATTGGCCATCACCTGCAAATTTCGCTGCATACCGGTTTCAGCCCTGTTGTCTGTAAACTGAGGATTCGCTTCTGAAACATTTTGTTTTTGAGAATTCGTCAATGCCATCGACCGGCTTTTGTCTCCAGGTGATTTTTCTACTTGTGTACTCATAATTTTCAGTTTTAAGTTTTTCTAGCTATCCCTACATTTTATTGAGAGTTTCAATGGTTTATGCTTAAGGCATGTTTTTTCGGGCATACCTGTTTTTATACAACTTGTGGGCGACAATCCATGCCCCAATTACTCCAGTCAAAAAGATAATTCCAATTATCAAAAAATATTTAGCTCCATGGTTGGCTCCTTCCAAAATGGTCGTTTGTGGAGCAAAAATCAAGTAAAACCCGAAAGCAAAGAATAAAGTGAAGATAAATACACCTCTGGAAACCAGCATAATATTTAGGGTTGTATCGTTGCTGAGCTTATACCTGGCCAAATGTGAAGAAAAGCCCCATGTAAGCAGTAATAGTATGAAGCAAATAATACAGCACCACTTTGAAAAAATGGAATATATTTCCCACCTAACCCATAAGTAATAACAAAGAAGCGAATTATCAAGGGTGTTGACGTTATCCATGTCGTATTCCTGGTAATCTGTCCAAAGCGTTGGTGAGTTTCGATATGTTTTTAAATAACTTGGGCTATAACCGCATTCACAGATCGAATTTTCTGTTTTGGGATCTTTATAATTTAGTTTGCTTTCCATCGCCCACTGAAAGTCTTCAATAAATAAATTCACATAATGGCTCAAAGTCAGCGCTGGCTTAACTACAACATGCTTTTTATCAACATGAATAGTATCAATTCGGATAAGCGTAGCTCCAATTGCATCCCATAACTCCGAATAACCGTCATCCTCTCCAATCCCTTTTATGCATACGCCACCAAGTCCGTTTCCAAGCGCCCAATCGTATTTCTGGTATAAGCTCCTAAAATCTTCATACCATATTTGTTCTTTATCTGCAGGATTCGGCCCCATGATATTTATATAGCTAGCCATCTGGTCCGGATCAAAACCCTGGAATACACTGCTTTTATTGACTGTTTTATTTAGGTAATCTTTGATAATGTCATCGTAAGTAAGTTCTTGTTCAATTGTCGAGTTTGGCGGATTACCTTCGAAATTGTCGACTTGCCACAGAGTCCCCGTGTACGAAACAGTCATAATAAGTTTTGAAACCGGTATTTTCCCGTTGGCATAAAATCCAATGGCCGATTCAATGGAGCTTTTCCCGTATTTATCACTGTTTAAAAGTGGAGATGACGATTGTGCGATTCCACTTTCTGAATCTGTAATTTTATCGGTCATCACGAAATAGTAGTCAACCAATGAATTAAGTTCATGAAAATTGTACCCACTTATCGATTTTAAGCTTACATCGTTGTTCGTTATTGCCGGAATTGTAATGTTAAGCTCAATTGCACTACTCATCATTCTTAAGTTTTCACGCAGTGCTTTTATAAATTGAACAAAAACATCTGGTTCCGAAACATCGTTAAAATAGATGTTTATACCTTTTAGCTTGCTCTTGCTAATTAAGGTATCTAGCTTGATGAGTAGCTCCTTTTGCGCAAGGTTATCACCCAGAAACTTTTTTATATCGGCACCATTCTGGTTATAAACGGTAAGGTGCACATCACACCCTTTACTTTGTGCAAGCTCTATTATTCCTCCTTTTTCCTGAAATTTCAGAATATCATTTGCTTTCCTATTCTCTCCTTTAGTAGACAAGTCATAACCGTATAAATTGATGGATGATAAATAATTGTAATTGTAATTCTTGAATTCATCATTCATTTCGGGACTTTGCCATGCAATAACCTTAATCTTCTGATTTAAACTTCTTTTGAAGAAGTAAATCGTATCTTTTTTGACATAGCTGTTTGTTCCGGCCAAATTAGAGGCCGTTGAATACTGAACTTCTCGTACATCTTTCAGAATATCGCTGTTTTTGGAGATTAGATCCCTCTTTTCCTGACTGTTATTGTTCGATTCCTCCTGAATAACTGCACTCATTTGAGTTCTTAACGAATCAAAACTTGCACCCATTTGTTTTACTAAATCATTGAGAACCGATTGGTTTGCTATTTTATCCAGATCATGAGTTTTAATAATCGATTTAATTGATTCCTTTGTTGATGCGTCTTGGGCAACAAGAGCCTTAAATTCAACCATTATCTGATTCACTGTAGCCGTATCAATGTTCAGTTGCTTATTTAGTCGGTCATTCAGAAATTTGTAGATCCGCTCGGTTTCCGTTGCATCTCTGTTCGCTCTAAACTTAATTGGTTTTACAATTTTCTTTAAAATGCCCTTGTCCGGTTTTTGTGGCGAATCTGGTTCCAAATTAATTTTCGAAGGTGCTATTGTAACCTGAGCACTCGTTTCGGTTTGCACCAAACAAGCAACAAAAATCAAGATTATAAATCCTGGTTTCGGGAACATTTTTCTTATTTGCATCAGGCTTTTCATTAGCGTTTTCATATTAAAATATTAAGAATACTTAGACCCATTCCACGTAAATCGGCATCGTCATCCACGATAGTTTTACCAGCGAAATATTCCAGGGAATCGATTCTAGTAATACATCAACTCCATGTTTTTCAACCACAAGCGTTATTTTATCAGCATCAAATCTCAAAATGCCTTCTCGTTGCACAAAAGTTTCCTGAATACCTTCCGGAGTAGAGTTTCTGACTTTCTCCCAGTTATTAATGAGTCCGTTTTGCAGACTTACGGCGCTTGCCATTTCATCTTCGGTTAATTCAACAATTGGCGAAAGGATCTCCTGAACATCCATTCCAACGAGTAATTTATTCAATACGAACAGGTTCTCAGGGAAATCGATACGATTGGTGGCCAGGTATTGAAGCAGGTAAACCGCCCGGTTTCGGCTTTCATCGCCAACAAAATTGCCACTTTCGACAAATGAAAGAATCTCGAAAAGCCTTGTCAGAAATGGCCAATACAAGATTAATCCGGCATTGTAAATTTGAACTTCAGTTCCTGATTTATCAGCAAATAGTTCGTTGTTTGTATCCATAGTTTCGATTTTTGCTGAAGAGTTATCGGTTTTAGTGTTGATTAGTTGTTTAAGAACTTCAGGGAATACAACATTTTTGTCTGATTTGGACAAAAGCGTAAGTTGGTAAACCTGGCTTAGTGTTTTCTCCCAATTGATTTGAGAAGCATTTGATTTTAAGTGATTTAAAAAGTCATAATGAAACTTGCTTTCAGAAAATTCTGTCGTGGCCGAATTATAATCAATAATAAATTCCAAAACCATTTTTCGCCACTGTGCTGGATTGATATGCCTGAAATAGAAATAGGATGAAAGGTTTAAATAAGCTTTCACCTGTTTTGAGATATCACTATTTTTTAAATTCAAAACAAGTAAAATCTCATCGTTACTCAATGCATAGAGCTTTTTGAGTAAGTCGGACTTTATGTTTTTTGCATTTTGAAGGTCGTTGTTCTGATGGTTTTTCTTCGAACGAACTGTTTGCCAAACCTCTTTTAAATTAAGATGTTTCGACATAATTTGATCGAATTTAACGCTTAAGTATTCCGGAATATTTAGAATTAATTTTTCAAACAATTGATCTTCTTTCTCCGCCTGAAGGAACATTTCTTCAAATTCGCGTGGGTACTGATCACCAGTTGCATTTAAACCTTCAATGATCTCGGTAAATGACAGTTGGTTGGCCCACCAGGGAAGAAATCCGTTGGCTGCATAAAACTTAAGTATAGAAAAATAATGAGATAGTTTTTCGCCTGACAAATCGACTTCAGATCGACCTACTTTCGATGAGTTGCCTTTGCGTGAATAGGATACTCTTTTATCTGGCAGTTGCAATAAATTGTATAATTCGTTGATTTTCTGCAAATCTGAAGCTTTCATTTGGTCGAGCAGGAGGTAATACATTTCTTCCTCGTTCACTGCTTTGAGCTTTTGAAGCAGATGCTTTGCAAACGCTTTTGCAAATTCGAGCGGGTTGAATTCTTTCTCCTCCATTGAATTCAGTGCGGCAAAACTTAATGTTATAGATTTCCAACATTCAGGATTTACTTTCTCTGTTAAATAACCCGGCGAAAAAGCCAGAAGCTCAGCGATGTATACTCCTGCTTTGTCTTGACTTGAAACGATCTTGCGGAGTATATCGGAATCTATTTGAATGGAGGGCAATTCCTGAGATAAAGCATCTTCAGGCATGATGTGCATCAAAGAAGGATCCTGATATTGTTGGAAATCAACAATTCTATTTTTTAAGTCGAATTCGGATAAAAAAGCTTTCTCAACAGAGATCCATTGACTGGGCTCGACATAAAGCTTGAGTAAGGTGTATATCAATCGTAGATGAACTGTATTTTTACGAATCATTTCCATAAACACAGTTGGGTCGATATTGAAATGAAGAATGATCTTTTTTACCAGTTGTTTCGAATCATATTCAGGCAAAGATTCTGTGTTTTCTGATAAGCTGAAGCGATTAACAAGTTGCTTTAAGTCTCGTTCGATCAAGTTCTTTATGTGGTTATCTAAAGTAATTACACCCACTTCTTTCCTGATTTTTGAGGTCCAAATCTGAATGAATTGAACCGGGTTAACTGCAAACTGATCGGCAAGATTTTCAATAACTGATACAACAAAAGCATTTGGTAAAGATCCTCCGTTACTTTCTGCCAAAATCCTGATAAACAAATTGTTCTTTGAGCTTATTTCACTAACTTCTGCCAAAAGTTGATGTCGTTCTTTCGCTATTATTTCAGTAAAGACTCGATATTCCTCTGGGAAAAAGTGAATGAGATAATCCCAAAGATTGACTTCATTTTCCTTGGAGGTCAGGAGAAGTAATCGATCAATCAACTTTTGAGAATTTGCATTTCGATGTATAATTCGCTTCAGAAAATCATCTTTCTGCAAAATGAATTCTTCAAAAATTGTTTTTATATCATTTATGCTTAAATCATAAAATGTCGTGGATAGCTCACCGGAATCCAGAAAATTACTGATGATTTTTCGTTTCGACATTTCGATAAACTCAGCAGTGAGCTTGTTGCTCAGTTGATTATCAGCTTGATAAATCTTTGGATTTTTCTGTCTTTTTGTAAGTAATTGGGATAAGCCTGAAATTTCCTGATCGTTTTGTTCTGCGGCTATCAATGCTCCCAACTTTTTGCTGTCGATGGATTTTTGAGTTTTTGCAAAATCGAGTAATTCCTCGGTGTTTAATTGCCTGTCAGGAAAGGCATACATCAGGAATAAAAGATACTCTTCTTTATTCAATTGACGAATGGCACTTTCGTTCAGATAATTTACTGTTAATAGCACATGCTCAGCGATTATTGTCTTTAGGCTGTTTTGGTGCTCAAATCTTTCAGAAAAAGAAGCGATTAACTTGTATAAGTCTTGTGCATTCGGGTCAAAAATTTGAATCAGCTGAATTAATCCCATTTCGCTTAATCTTTCTATAAATGCGTCTCGGGTCGATTGGTCTCGTATCGACCGAATAATTTCATCCTTCAGCTGATCGCGATTGGCATTTTTGGAATGGAAGCTCCCGGCATTTAACAGTTTCAGAATCTGTTCAATTCCAAAACTTCGCTCCTGATCATTTTCAAGCACTGTAAGTGCTTCGTATATTGTGCCTGTGCTTGTATCATTTTGATTTTCAATTGAATGGATAAGTGCCTGTATTTCATCTGCAGAACCAATGGATAACTCATGAAAAATACTTTTCGAAAATTTTTCCCGATAAAAAATTGGGCTCGTTTCGTTAAGTAGATATTTAAAAATAGAATAGTTAATTGTTTGGGTCAGATTTCCACGTTTGAACGCATCTAATTTTGCATCAGTGCAGGCTTGAACTAAAGCTTTTCGAAAGGCAATAATCCAATTGTAATTATCAGGCGCAACGGCTTCAAGAAGATTATCATAGGTAATCAAGCTTAAACTATTAGCCATTCTTCGTAAAAAACGTTCCTGATTTTTATGCTTTAGCAGAAGGTCAATGAGATCTTTTTTGTTGTTGCGCAGTGCATCTTCGATTAGGTCGTCGATTGTGGTTGACTGAGCAAACCCAAAAAGGAAATAGCCATTTTTTAAAAATGTCTCGATCGATTCCAGAAGATATTCGCCATTTATTTGTGCTTCACCAATGGTGTTGCCAACACCTGATTTTATATTGAATTTGCCATGCAGCGCTTCTTCAAGTGATAACCGGACTCGGCTGGCCAGGTTTGCAGTTATATCCCTTTCATGGATATTGCCAATGTTTATTTCCAGTTTCGATAACTCAATCAACAATCCATCCTGAATTTTCCGGGAAATGGCTTTTTCAAGTTCAGGCAAAATCTGAGCGTTAAAGATAGATTCAATCAAATCATTACACCTCGACGCAGAAGCTGTACTTCCGTATTCGAAATTAAAAATCGCGGTGTGAATTATGTTTTGACTGCCTTTCACATTTTTACTTTTTAAGTTCAGTAATCAATTTATAGACTTTCAGAGCAGCTATTTTTAAATCTGATGATGGAGTCTCCGAATTTTTCAATTTTGATTTTTGCTCTTGCCATGTTTTGTATTTTCTTTCAAATCGGTTTAACCAGAGAGCATCAACCCAATGAATTTCGTTGCCGATATGTGCCGGAAGCCTTTCCTGAATTAAGTCAATCAGATAATCCTGGAATCGTTCGTCCTGAAACCGTGCGGGCCAGTCAGGTAAAATGACGGATATTTTCAGGTCGAAAAAATCTTCATTTACAATGTATCCATTCGAAAGTTTTCGCTGAAATACCAGCCTTCGTTGACCAAAGTGTTTATCCTTGAGAATGGCATGACTTCCCATTAACCGTATCTTTTCAACTTCTTTAAGGATTAGCTGGCCATCGCGAGCAATCGACCAATCAAAAAAACGGCTAATGCGTTTTGCCTGAAGGAGGTGATCTTTGGGATCATGCAATTCGGGATTCGGATTTCGGCTTAAAGGATCGCTGGAGGCAAGAATACGTCCATCCTTTGATTTTATCTCCCATTTATCGGAAGTAGGAGAGTAGTCGGTTTGAACGTTAACCTGTGCGAAAAAATCGATCAGGTTTTTGGTTCTGTCCACTTCCGACTTGCTCCACGATTCGTCTTCGAGGGTACGAAAAATAGGTGTTTCAAATTCGTCCTGAAAACAGAATCCATACTCACTGTCGTGCAAAAGATCAAGCAACAAAATGTGGTCAACAAGATAAAATCCTTCAGATTGTTGATTTTGTTTGATAAAGTAGTTTACAATTTCGAAAATATTTTGAATTGCAATTGCTTCGGTATCGCACTCAAACAAACAGACCCACAAATCGGGTTCTTTTTGAAAGATAACCTGAGTCTTTTGTGAAGTAGAATGATCATGAGAAATCCTGTAATTCCGATAATCAAGAGTCTCTTTGAATAAGGCTTTTATTCCGATTTTACCAAACGATGCCTCCGGAAGATCGGACTTATCCGTTTGACGATCATTTTTATTGATCTCATCAGACGTTAGTTCTCTGAATTTCTCAGCAAATCGTTGTCGGCTTCTTTGTTTCTTCTCGTCAAAATCTCGATGTTGTGACTTTGAAATTAGGAATTTTGAAATTAGAGAACGATCGCCTTGCTCCGAAATACCAGTTTTTGCAGTTATCAATTGCTCGATTCCTGATGCGTTCCTTACAATCCTGGTTTTAGTATTGGGTAACTCCATTTGCTTAAGCGACTCACCTTTTATGCGGTTGTAACTTAGTTCAGTCAGTTTTTGTAAAAATTTTGATTTTTGAAGCAACAATTCCCTGTTGAATTTATTTTCGTCTTTTAACAGGTTTAAACGTAATGCCACTTTCCACGGTGTGTCATTTAAATCTTCGCCAAATCGGGCCAATAAATGGTTGAATATTCGATTTTTCCTGTCGAAGAATGTTCTTTCCTGCTCCAGATAGGTATTCATATTTGGCGAATCTATCCTTATGAGATTCTCAATTTCTGGAACTGAATTCAACGATTGAGAAAAATAAGTTTTCCGTTCTCCATGCTCGAAATCGATATTGAAAAGCTCGTTTAAATTTCCGAGTTGAGCTAAGTGATTGGCTAAGTGTTGCTCAAAAAGCATCAGGTAAGCTTTAAGCTGAAGCGCTTTGGCTTTTCTGTCTTCCGGCTCATGTCTTGACAATCCCTCTTTACCAATTCCGTAGATTAATGGAAAATGATGTTGAATGGAGTAATAATCGGTTGGATTTCGGTAAATGCCAGTCAATGCCTTGTCAAAATTTTCATTTTTTGAGCCTGACATCGGATATTTTCGGTATTTTTTCGACCAGAGTTCAAAAAAAAGCGTGTTTACCTTTTGCTTGTTGAATGAAGGAAGAATTTTATTATTCACAAATATCTTCAGATTCGAATAAATTGCTTCCAGCCGGTCGTCTGGCATTTTGGCCTCCTCATCATTAAGCAAATTGAAAAAGTGACCAGCTTCAACCGTTATGGATTTGGTGTAAGTCCGGCTGCCGCTTTTGATCTGTTCAACATTGCATTTGGAAACACCGTTCACTTTAGAGATAAATCGTTGCAGTTCCTCTACGTCAATCTCTTTTACCCGATCATTCAGATTGTTGCTTTTTATAAATCCGTTTTGCAGGCGTGGTCCCCAAAAAATCTCGGTAATACTGTATCCAGCTTCAACCATCTCGTTAAAACTACTATACAACACTGGTGAATAAATGAACTCAAACAACTTCAGAAAAATATTTGCAATTGTCTTCTCCACATCGACCTGATCAGTAAGATATATGCCCAAATGAATATGAATTGGCTGTGGATTTAACAGACATATTTTTTCGTAAGTTTCTCCAATATTTCGGTTTTGTTTTAGAAAATCTGCAACATGGTTTTCATAAGTTCTCCTCGATTCGGTATCTTTTGTAAGTGATTTATGAAAATTCAGTTTGGGCAAAATCTCTACCGAATACAGGCCATTTACCTGTTCTTCAAAACCAATGCTTTCTTTCTTTGAAATCCAAACATTCTGGATTTCCTCGAACTGATCGAGAATCAGCTTTCGGGTGTCCTTTATGGAGATGGGATGTGAACTTAAAATGGCCGAGGGTGCAAAAAATGCATTCTTCAAGGCATCAATAGCTTTTCCTTCTTCCTGAGTTAACAGGTCTTTAATGGGCAATGATGTCCGGTAACCGAGATCTGTCAGCGCATAGCACAATTGATCCAGTATGGTTACACCCGGATCATGAAGATTGTAGTCGGTCCAAAAATCACCACTAAATTTTTGGATGTACTCCAATCCTTTTTCACGCAGATCGGTAAAATTTAAACTAATATTTTCAATTTTCTCTCCGGAAATACGAACAGATTCTTTCATCATTAATCCTTTATCGGGTCGATTTTAATTGAAACTTTTATCCCATAAAACCGAAATCTTATAGTTTATCATTTGTGGCTTACCATTCTTCTTATTATCCTTTCTGCCATAATCGCTTTTGGTTCTGAGCTGTAGATTATAGTGCAAAGTATCTTTGGCTTCCCAAATGCTTTTGAATTGTTTCCACCATTTGGCAAAGGCGAATATTTTCTTTTCCTCTTCTTTTTTTTGCTTTTCAATTCTTGATGGTTTTGATTCCCACCGAATATCGATTTTGTTCCACCAAAGGCCATGATGAGCGCACGTCTTCGTGATTTTGGATTTTGAATTTCCATAAGTGCACACTGCAATGGCATGCATGAGCGAATATTTTCCTTCGTTTTTTAATCCTTCAGCATAGGCCATTATTTCATAAGCATTGCAGCCACTTAATGCTTCCGGTTCAAAAACATTATGCCATTCACCATCTGCAGGCAAGAATCCTTCCAGGTAACTTCCGGCGCGTCCGGCTGACTTGATTATTCCCTTGACATCAAGTTTTTGCGTAGGATTATTTGTACCAATCCCAACGTTCCCATCTTTTCTGAGAAAGAGAGCTGGCTGTGGTGCACTTTTTTTTGATTTATTGTCATTCTGATCCAAATCGCTGAGCTGGCTGAAATAAATTCCTCCGTCGGTCTTTTTTGAAATGTACATGACCCATTTTGCAGTCGAATCATCTTTGTCCTCAAAAAAACTTAAAAGTCTTTCCTCGTCATCCGACGGATAAACCATTAGCCCGTCCTCATTGATATCAAGTTTGTCATCAGCTTTGTTAAACGTGGAATCTATAAGCTTTTCAAAAGCGCTTTCATCCGGCAGACTACCTTTCTTAAAGAAGGTTTTAAGTTGTTTTCTATCTGTAATGTTTCTTTGATTTTTCATTACGTTGTATTAAATGTAATTTCCTTCATTGTCACTAATTACAAAATCTGATTCCAACGTTAGGTCACCTACTCCGGAAGGATTGGGTTTTGCTGACTTTTCTTCGGATACGATTTCAATCTGATGCTCTGGTGCTGACGTTAAAATGGCATAGGCCGAAATAGTTCTGAGATCTTCTATGTCGGTTATTCTTGCGGTATCTATTATTTTATAGTTTTTCTGCACATCAACCAGCTGTAATACAGAAAATTCAGTCACAAAATCGACGTAGGGCCTGCTTTCGATAAAATTCAGGATTTCAGTTTTCGAGATGGCTTCATCAAATCCCTTTTCAACATCAATGTGTTCAATATCCGGAGATAAATAACTGACTAATTCGCTGTTGAGCATATTTCGCAAGTATCCGCCTCTTTGGATATCGTTGAATTTAACCTTGCATCTTACCTTTAACTCTTCATAAACCGGATTTGAGACTTCAACTTTTACGAACGGCGAAACAAATTGAGAAACGTATTCTTTCACTTCAAGAAGTGTATTGATATCAACATTCAAACTGCGTTTTCTGGTACCATTCACCAGGCTATTTTTTGGAATCAGAACGATCTGTACACTACTGCCTTTTACCAGTTCATTTGGTCGGTTACTTTTACCATATACCCTTATTTTTTCAATCTGTTTAAACCTGTCGAGAACAAGCCTTTCAATATCCCAATTGCTCGACCCCAGGTTTTTGTGCCTGAGTTGATCACTGATCTCATGATAAAATGAATCTTTATTTTCGTCAGATTCTTTTATTTCCAACGCAAATGGTCCGTTGATTTGATCGATGCCTTTTTTACTTTCAAAATAGATCTTCTTTATTTTAATCTCTCCGGGACGATCAGGAATATCATTGGAAACTGCATCGGTTGAAATTAATGCAACTGCTTGTGTAAAAACATTTTTTATTTTCGAATTCAGATCTTGTATTCCATCGTAGGTCGCTCTTATCCAGAATTTTCCCAAAGGCAAGCGGGTATTGTCGTACTGAATGGTTTTGGGCATTCTGATTTTTACCACTCCCGATCGGATGAGTCCGTTTGTTGTGTCTTCGAGTAGTAAATCACCAATCGGTTCCCATTCATTGTTCGCCATATACTGCCACTCAATAGTTGGAGTATTTATCACCGTATGAATGTACACCGCTGGTACCAATTCGAATCCAATGCTCACGATGTCCGTTGATCTTACCTGAGTTAATCCGATGTATAAATTCCCTTTTTGATCGAGTTGCGGAAAAAGAAAACTTCGCGATTTTTTTGGTCCGGGGAAAACCTGAACATGTCCGAAGGGATAAATGTGAATCAATTTAACATCACAGTCTTCAATATCCTGTTTCCTTAGCATGACTTCTCTCGCAGCTGTGGTATAATTTACTTTGAGATGCTCTATAATGGGAGTGTATGGTTGTTTGGGCAGCGCAACATCTCTTTTCCTGAATTTACTGCTTTTGATGGCAGCATCGGCATAAATTTCGGCAAACAGCTGGTGACCAAATGCCATTTCAGGACTGGTCAGAACAATAAATAAAGAACCGGAATTCTCGTCAATTGTGGCGTCATGGGTAATTTTATTATTGAAGCTAATGTCCTGAGGATTAATAATAATCTCCTTTTCGTTCGAGAGGTAATCTTTGTTGGTGTCGAACAGTTCGATTTCCCGGTGTGCCTGCGCGCCAGTGGTATTTATATTGTTTCGGACTGACGTTATTACAGCTTTAAATGAAGGATTGTCAATCTCACCGGGGTATTCGCGATAGTATTCAGCAAAACCATATTGGAGTTGTGGCAAGCCTATCCAGCAAATGTGTAATTCAAGTTTAGTCAGGCTTCTTTGCAGTATGAGTGGATTCTGAATTCGTAAATAGCTTCCTACAATGGGTGTGGGGCCAAACGGAGTAAATGGAATGGTATTGTCGAGATTTCCGATTGAGTTAGAAAAAATCAGGTTTGTTACATCCGAAACGGTTGCCTCGATTTTGATGTTTTCAAGCTCGATGGTTTTCAGAAACTTATAGGCATGATACTGAGCCTCGTTGTTAAAAAGTATTTTGACACAAGGCCATTCCGACACGAATCCTCCTTCATGAATCTTTGGATCGAACGAAATCATTTTGTCATTTTGTTCGTTTAACTCAAAATCGAAGGTTAGTGTTGAGTCGGTGTGATTGATTTTGGTTTTGCAAAAATCAACTACTGTCCATCCGTTTTTGTCGGTAATAAAAATCTGAAAGGCTTCGGAAAAAAAGTTCGAGACAATTCGATGTTTCAGACTTCCTTTGTTTGCCAATAGATGTTCTCTTTGCTTATCTGTTGAAGCTTCTTTGATTTCCTGATCTACAAGTCCGTCAAACATTTTTTCAGCAGTCTTGTACGAATTTGAACCGATCTTGAAAATTAAACTGATTTTCTGGTTCCCATTTTCAAGAATCAAAGTAGGTGTGGTTACTACGATTCCTAGATTACAAAATGTTAAGTTACGGTCGGACGACATGAGATGGGTTCGTTCTTCACCAAGCGTTGCCGGAAACTCAGATAATTCTTTTTTATCGATATTTTCCCAGTTCTTTTTTGCTTTTAAAATATCTTCTTCGTAAAGGATGTTAATCGAAAAATCGTCATCTTCAAACCTGTTGTTGAACGGCAAATAATCACTTCGGTAGATCGTTCGGAGTTCAGAAATTTCAGCCCTGTTAATGACAGTTGTCGACGTGGATTCAAAGACATATTGCCGTTTGTCTTCAAAAATAAAATTTACTTTATCGCCTTCATTAATTAATAATTCATCGGTTCCCGGTTGCAACTGAAGTGCAATAAGCGCAGTATGCGGCTCTTGCTTTTTTCTCGTTTTCTGAAGCAAGTCGAGATAATAAAAATCGAGGTGTTTTTGGGTTAGTAAATTGATGTCGTGCTGAACGTTTTTGTACAGATTTAAATAAGCAAAGAATAAACCATTGTGCGGAAGGTGATTTGAATTAGCAATTTCTTTTTCGAACCTTCTGGCGGCTTTTTCTTTGATAAAAACCATATTTCCATAAGCATTTTCATAGGCTTCATAAGTTGATTGAAATTCCGGATATTCATAGTTGTTGGCATTGACAGATTCGATCAGCGTGTCAATCTCTTGAATTAAAGTTCCCCGATCGTTTGCTCGTTTTAAGAGTTCCGACCATTCAAATATTTTACTATAAATGGATTGAATTTCTTTGCTTATAAGTTCCGGATCATTTAATTCGCTTTCATTACCTGATTTCTTGCCTGAACTTATATTAAATTTATCAAGTTTAACATTGGCAATCATGGCATAAACGAATGCCGGATCATTCAATAAAAATGATTTCCAGTTTTCAATGGGTTGTTTGTCTGCATTGTGAAAAATAAGGGTCTCGGAAAATTTCAAAGTAAATTGCACCATATCCAACATCGTTCTCTCGTCGATAGCGATATAAGCCGCATCAAGTGCTTTATTTTTCCTTAACTCCTGACTAGTTCCTTTATTCATTCCGGTCAATTAAAAAAGTTCAGCCTTTTATAAATTTGTTCCCTCGTTGACATAAAAGGGGTAAACCATGTTACTCCTCGTATTCGTAGTGATTATTTTATAATAAATATGAATAAATATCTTGCCATCTATCTGGTTGTCAGCTGATAAATCAACATTAATCTGGTTGCTATTACGAATCTCAATTTTTTCGAGCTTTATTCTGGGTTCGTTATACAGCAAGGCATCATAAATCGCGTCTTTCAGCATACTCATGTGGGTCGGATCATTCGATTCGAAAACGTACTTCCGGATACCACAACCGAATGTCGTAAACATGATGCGTTCTCCGGGTATGGTCTCAATGATTATTCGGATGCTTTGCCGTATATCTTCTTCGGCAGCAACTGTTTCAACAGTTCCCAGTTCGAAATTGAAAGCGGGAGGAAATGCCCAACCTCTGCCTAAAAAGGAATCATCTTTTTCGTTCATCGCTTTAACCTCCTATAATTACGGTTGGACATCCCAATATGATGCTACCTCCATGAGCTGTACTGTCGCCCATTCGGGCAGCCGGTTTACCGGCAATCAATACAGTGGCCGATCCTTTAACGATTGAATCAGGTGGCCCCACACAAACAAGGTTATCGCCAACAACTGCTGCCGGAAGACTACCAATCAAAACGGTGGGAGCTCCGGGGCCTATTATTGGTCCGCCTACATGTGGAATAGGTGGTAGTCCGGGCGTTTGCATCGGACAAGTGTGCATATCGGTTAATCTGGCTGCGAATCCCATAGTTTATCTGTTTAATTAATCATTACTATACCACCTTTAATGGTTGTTTGTCCTGAAGCCGAAACCTCAGCTGTTGCATTTCCCTTAGCCGTAAAACCTGTTTTGGCGCTTAGCTGAACATTTAATCCATCAGCTTTTACATCTGAATTAGCTGACAAATAAAGGCCTCCTGTTGCCGAAATAGTGATGTCGCCTTTTGCAGTTAGCTTAATGTCTTTGGGACTATCCATGGTTATTCCCGAATCGTCCATGATAACTGAGTTGCCTGAAATGTCTTTGATGTTTATTTTTTTATCCTTGTCGTCCAGAGTGAACGAATTCCCTCCCGGAGTTTCGATATTCAGGATTTTATCCTCGTCATCAAACCTGATTTTTATTCCCGACTTTGAAAAAATGGATTTAAACTGATTTTTGTTGTCTGGTATTTCCTTCGGTGTGTTTTTGGAACTGTACAACGAGCCGGTTATAATGGCAAACCGTGGGTCGTTATTGATGAAATTCAGCAATACTTCATCGCCCACTTCAGGAAAGAAAAAAAAGCCGGCATTGGATGATGCATAAGGGAAAGCCAATCTGGCCCAAATACCGTCATCCTGTCCTGTTCCGGCAAAAGCAGGTAGTTTTACCAGTACGCGATATTCTCCGTCCGGATCTTCTTCAATTTTTTTTACGGTAGCTATTTGCGTTCCGCCTGAGGCTGGGATAATGCCAGATGCCCTTATTTCTTCAATATCAGGCAAAGCAGCATGCAACTGTACTGATTTTCCGACGGAAAGTGTTGTGAGCCAATTGCCATCCTGTAAGGAATGACTCACTTTTGTGATGAATGCGTTACCATTATATCTTGCGCTAAAACCTGAAATTTCAACCACATCTCCGGCAAGTAGGTCTGCTACTCCCTGAATGGTAACTCTTCCCTGTATTTTACTAAGTTCGGCTTTAGTTGAAAGAGTTTCGCCCCATGTTTTTAATTCGCTTTCGGAGATTGAAGCTGACGAATAAAAACTGGAATTTCCATTATCAACAGCTTCGGATAATTTTTGAGCTGTGAGGTTTCCAAGCGACAGATTATTGGTTTGGCTCACATCTAAAGAACTTTCTTTTTGCTGTTTAATATCCCAAGCTGTGAATTGGTAAGTTCCGGCAATTTTTTCACTATCAATTGTCAAATCAATATCAATAATCGATTGAGACGCAATTAGTTTATATTTTGGGGATTGACTAAAATCAATTTTCTTAATAATCAGTGAGTTTTTGTCAGTCAGCACACACATGTTATTCATTTCGGCCCTGATAACGGTAAAGTCCCAATCGCTGCAATTGTATTGCATAATTACAGGAAGTACTGTTGTTGTGGCATCAACGGTTACCGACAGACCATACTTGCCGGCAATGGCTTGTATGGCATCCGAATCTTTTTCATTTTGAAAGATGGCATTAAATCGCCCTTTTGTCATTTTTACAGCTTCATCCTTGCAGATAACAACGAGTTGCGATCGGCCATTTTTAATTGATAATCCTTGCGAAACGATTATCCCTTCAAAAGCCGGTTTGTTTATGCTATCATATCCCAACGATATTTTTATTTTATTCCCTGGAATAAAGTCATTTCCTTCACTGTTTATATAGGGTTCGTTTACCAACCCAATAACCCCACCATCAGAAATAACAAGGGATGCGGCGGTAATTTTGTTCAACTCCATCTGAATGGAGATTTCAATAATCTCAACCGTATCTTTAATTCTGGCGCCATTGATAAGTATATCAAAGCTTAATACCCCATCTGATTCTTTAAATACCGTTGGCATATTTTTAAATTACTGGTGGAAAAAAGATTTTATCGCCTGGCTTAATTGCCCTGAAATTGGTTAAATCATTGACTTGGGCTACTTTTAGATAATAGCTGCTGTCGCCATATATTCGCTGACACATCAGCGGAAGATTGTCCCCATCAAAAACGGTTCGTACATGAGTCAAATCTGATGAATTCTTCTTTTCTTCCAATGCCTTCTTTTTGGCGCTTTCCGATGCAATTAATACCGCGGTAGCTTCAGCTCTCAATGGCGAACCATCCATATCAAGCATGGTATAGTTGACATTCCAGGATTTCAACCTTCCATGAAATAAGGATTGGGTGCCCCAGTAAACTCTCAGAAAATTAGGTTCATGAATATCACCATTGTATTGATAAATCAGTTCTTTTACCTCTTTAATCTGATCATCAACTTTATTCTTCGAGATAATTCCGGTGCCATCAAAAAAGAATACGATTTCAAACAATCCGGAACCACCTCCTTTATACTTGGCGGTCTGAACACTCGAACCATTGGTTGTATCTGAAGTAGAATACTGCTGCTCGTTCTTCAGTTTATAATTTTCTGGATTAACCAAAACGTCGTATTCCCCAACCCGGCTCGTGTAATCAGGATCTTTGAATGCAACAATTTTCATTTTTGTTAATTCGCCCATAGTTGGTTATCTGATTGTTTTATTTTCAAGTTTTTGCAATACCTTTTCAACACAGTCACGTTCAATATCCTTTTTAATCTGTTCCAGATATTGAAGCAGTTCTTCCTTTCCCAACGCCGAATCATTGATTTGCGCCGAGTCGCTGGTTACAATTCCTCTTACAATAAGTTCCTTTACAATTAATGTCATGGGTTAATCTTTCCTGAAAAGCCTGTATTTTAAAGTGAGTGTCTCGATGGCCAATTGGTTGCTGGTACTGTTGAGTGTCGATAACTCCCATGAAATCGGGAATGCACTAATAATTGTCCACGAATCAAGTATTTCTCCGTTTGCACCCAGTAGCGCGACTTTGATATCTTTTGGATCAAACCTGAAATTCTCAATGGCATCGCGGCACCATTTGTCCAAACTTGAGCTAACCAATAAGCATCGTTTTAGAACAAGGTTATCGTACTTCGGTGGAGTAGGGAGGTGATGAACAAAATTATTGTCACCGCCTTCCTTTTTCTCAACCGTTCCAATAGTTACTTTCAAACCTGATACCTCCTGAAAACTACTGTCCATATCGTCTAAGCCGTTAAATTTTACTGAAAAGTAAAAGGACGTTGGCGGAGCATAATCGGGTTTGAAAAAACTATTATTTCCCATAATTATTAGCCGTTTGCGATGGTTAATCCTTCGTGCATAATTTCGATACTTTCAACTGCAACTTCATTGGCGTTTGATTTCAGATCTGTAGAACTGATTTTTGTTGGCCAGGCATTTAACAGCGTCCAGGTCATCGTAGGATTACCGCCTTCGTCCATCAGTTTAATAACCACATTCTGGCGTTCGATGGTATTCATTTTGATCTTGTTATACCAGTCCCAAAAGCTGTTGTCATTGGCGAAAACGCCCTTTTTCATGGTTACATTACTGTTTTTTACAATACCGGGCATATTGATTTCCGAAAATACCGGGCTGTTACCATGTCGATAAGGTATGGGCTGTGCTTCAATGTTTAATCCACTAACTTCCTGAAATGGGATATTGGTTGTGCTACCCCAATCAACCATAAAATAAAATTTTGGTAGTGGCCAGTTTTTGTCTTGTGCTTCTCCTGCCATGATGTTTAATTTTTATAAGGTTTATGATTAAATTTTTACTTATGATTTTTGCATTTGTTGTTCGAATGTCACAACAATGAATTCCGCAGGTCTGACGATAGCAAGTTTTACTGAAACCAGCATTTTACCTTCCAGAATGTCTAATCCCGTCATGGTTGCCCCAAGTCCTACCTGAACATCAAATGCATCATCAGGCGAGGCTCCTGCCAAGGCGCCTTGTTTCCACTTTTCAGTAAGAAAATTAATAATCATGCTTCGAACCGACACCCACGTATTGGCATCATTGGGTTCAAAAACATACGACCGCAGAGCCATTTTTATCGACTGCTCCAACATGATCATGGTTCTTCTGACATTAATGTATTTCCAGTCGAGGCTATTACCGTCAAGGGTTCTTCCACCCCAAACCAGCGTGCCTATCCCTGGGAAAGTGCGAATTGCGTTAATTGATTTTCCCGAAGTAGCGTCAACATTCAGATCTTCCTGATCGTCATGGGTAATGTTTGCTGTAGGCTTAACAACACTGTTAAGACTGATATTTGCAGGCGATTTCCATACACCACGGCTATTGTCAACCATTGTATAAACGCCGGCCATAGCAGCCGAAGGAGGCAAAATATTTATTACAGCACGGATTTCATCCAATAAATTGGAGTAGGTAGGGCTAACAGCAATCAGCCCCAAATGGAAATTGCGTTTTTTGTTATCCTTGTATGCATCTAATAATTTTTTAACTTCTTTTGAATTTTCAATATCGAGGCTGTTAAATGCAGCCTCATCAAACGAAGTATCCAATTTACCTCCAACAACAAAAGTGGTTCCATCAGGATTATCAGCACTTAATGCATTGGCTAATTCCTTCGGTTTATCTTTTAAAAGTCCAGATCTGAATTTATTTTCGCTGTCAGGATAACCTTTTATAACTTCCGCAACCTTTGGTTCGGGCAAAATATCAGTCAAGACGACTGTAGAATGTAGATTTTCAAAGGTAATTTTATCGTTCTTAACAATATTGGTATTTAACCACGGATAATAGGCCGCTCCATAATTGAGGTATTCTGAACCTATTTTCTCTCTGAAAAATGTAATAAGATCTACTGCTGCATCACTGCTACGAACCCGGGGTTTATAACCATCAAAGACGTCGATTATAGCCACCCGGCTCTGCATATTTGCACAATGTGCAAGTACTTGCTTGTACAAATCATAGGCATCAGCTTTAAGCTTAACTGCATCAGGAATTACAATCATAGTAGGTTCCTGCTCCTTCTTCAGGCTATCTAATCCCGCTTGAAGTTTCTCTTGAGAAACAGTTACTACATCGCCCGTTTTGCCATAGGTGCCAACCGACACAATGTAGCAAGCTCCACCACCATTACTGAAAAAGAGTTTTATCCCGTAAAACATATACGCATCGTGATCCGTCACGTATTTAATCTCCCTTTTAGTTCCGTTAATGGTGATTTCATGTTCCGCTGTTTCTCCTTCAGCAACAGTATTGAGCATAAACATTGGATTAAATTCGCCCCCAAAAAGGAGAGAATACTCCTGAAAAGAAGTGATTCTTACTGGTTGATTCAACAAATCTTTGCCATTTCTCGAAGCTCTTTCGGTGTAACCTATAAAAGCCGGAATTGCTGTTGCCACCTCGACAACCGAGCCGGGGAAAGCATTTACCTCTTCGATGTAAACTCCTGGAGTCATTAACTTCTGTGCCATAATCTTAATAAGTTAATTGTTTATATATAAATATGAGAATAAGTCTTTTTGCCTGACGGTGACTCATCAACGAACAGCTGCGCAGAAGATGCCTTAACCAGATTTTTTAGGATGATCTTACCTGAATGGGTTCCTACATCAAAGTTCTCGACCAACTGAAAATTATCATCAGAGAACTCCGCAAGTGCTATTTCATCTTTTGATTCAAATACCAAAGCATCTGTATTTAGATGAACTTGTTGTTTTAGAGGCCCGTTAAAAGCTTGTTCCTTCACCTTGTTTATTATACTTAAGTTGTTGAATTTTTGATAGATCGGATTAATCAAAAAATACTTCCAGATGGTCTTCCTATTGTTGAAATTAACTGCATACTCAACCGTTCCGTTTTTTACAAACTGAGATAAAAGGCTATTTGTAAAAATTTCAAGGATGCCCAATGGCTTTTTCCAAATTGCGGCTGGGTTGTAATAAGTTCTCCCCAATTCAGCAGAACCGTCACTATATCGTATAAGTCCTTGAGGCAAATTAGAAATATTAAATACTTCTGAATCGGGTTTAGCTTGAATGACACTTTGATCAGCTATTGCATCTCCCAAAGCATCTGAAAATCGATACGTTTTTGTTTTGTCGTATCCAGGAATACTAATATGTCCCTGGCATACAGCTACAATATCGGTATCACCAACAAATTCTCCGGAGTGTAGTCGTAAACTTTTATTATTTGTTGAAGGATTTATTGTGAGATTATTGAAATACAGTAGGTTTTCGGATATTTTATAGTTTGGAAGCTGAGTGTAGTTAATGTATTCAGGATCTTTGCTGTTTATATAAAACCTTATTGGATAGGCATCAATGGTTGTTTTTAGCAATTCGGGATTTGAGGTAAGCAAATTAAAGCCTCCGGGAAAAGGCTTAAGGATAAGATCAAGGTTCTTTAGTAATTGGGTTGTTTCCGCATCAAATGTAATTTCAACCGACTTGAAAAGTTTATCGTTGAAATACATGTGATTAAATTGGAAAGTTAATAAGTGGATGTAGTTTTGTAGCATAGATAGATTTAAGATTGATTATTTGTGGCTCTGATCGCTGGAATAATCTGACGGATTGGTGCATCATCAAATATTAACATCCCAACTTTGTAGACTACTGATGGCATAAGCTTACTTCCAATAGCCGACCAAAGGTGACTCAACTCCGTAGAATCAAGTTTACATAATTCAAAACTTAGCCGGTTTGCATGGTGTCCTGAACTGCGTGTATTGTCAAATACAATTCTCTTATTGATTTGGAAAAAGCGAATTAATGCAGACAAATAACTCAACCCTTCAATGTACATCGAACTATCGAAATTGGCACAAAAGAGCAATTGCATATTTAAATGTAATGTTGGGTTCTTTTGAGCAAAAGAACTGCTTATTGGATTTGAAGATCTGTTGATGCTGTTTTTTAAGGTAGATTCCTCATCAAGATTGGTCAAAAAAAAGACAATCTTTTCATCAATATTTTGGGCAACCGACCCATCTGCCTTTACAATATTTGAGAGAACAACCTTGTTTTCTGATATTGAAAACTCATTTTTGAAGTTTTCATTGAGTATGTCCCTAATGTAGGTTAAAGCAACATTTATCATCGTAAGTTGTATTATTTTAAAAAATAATCCATCGAAATTAATTTCGAAAAACCCCTTTTCCTTACGAATGCAATGATAAACTATTGTTAATATGGAACTTAAATGTGAATGTATTCAATCATTAACACAATCTCAAATAAAAAGTTTTGTAAATATATACATTAAGATCTAAATATCTTATATTATCTTTGAATAAATATTTAAAGAATAAACTATCATCTTTTGTATTTCTAAATATTCTTCAATCCAACTTAATTCTTATTGATAATGATTGATTTAACTATTATTCCCAAACTTGTTATCTCAGTAATTTGCTCAAATATATTCTTTCAGGCAAATTCAATTATTACCATAGTGGGCTTTTTACTATTGATTGCTGTGGTTATTCTGTCTTTTGGGGTGATGAAATATAAAAACAGAGCGGTCTTTCTGGAGGATGATAAAGAAAAAGAAGTTCGCGATTTAAATGAAAAGCTAAAAAGCAAGGAAAAGGAAATCAATCAATTAAGATCTATGCTCAAAAAAGGTGAAGCAATGTGGGAGAATTGGGAGGATGAAAAAGAAAAGTTAAATCGCAAAATCAAAAATTTAGAAAGCAAAATTGAGCAATATAATATGAACAATAACAAAAAAAAGAAGGATCTTATTATTGAGTATTATATGAATGAAAATCAGTAGACAATACTTGAATTGTCTTCTGATAGTCGAATTTAAACGATACTTTTCCCTTCTTTTATTTTTTCCATTCGTAAACCTGCCTGAATATCTTTTTTTTCAATAATTCGGTTGTTTCTTCCCAAACATTTTAAAATACTGTAATGCAAAACATTAATAATAGATGCTGCACTTAGTTCATGTTGTTCAGCTAAAACTTCCAGATCAACATCTTCGGCATATTTAAATTCGTTGGTTATCGATTTCTTCCATAAGATGTGCCTGTTGTGTGCATCCGGAAGATCAAAATCCAACACAAGTTGAAATCGCCTGAAGAAAGCTTCGTCGATATTCTTTTTAAAATTTGAACACAGAATAACCAATCCGTCAAAATCTTCCATACGTTGAAGTAAATAAGATACTTCCTGATTGGCATAGCGGTCATGCGAATCTGTTGTTTTACTCCTTTTACCGAAAAGGGCATCTGCCTCGTCAAAAAATAGAATCCAGTTTTTCGACTCTGCCATGTTAAAAACACCAGATAAGTTTTTCTCGGTTTCTCCGATGAATTTCGAAACAACCATTGACAGATCGACCCGATAAACATCCATTTTAAAATGTTTTCCAAGGAGACTCGCTGTTAATGTTTTCCCAGTTCCTGGCGGCCCCGTGAAAAGCACTTTAAATCCTGGTTTAATCTTTTTTCCAAATTGGTAATCAGTTTTCAGTATTTTACCATGTAGCACATAATCTTTAATCTCTTCGAGTCCCAGTTGCACCTGTTCAGTGACCACGAGATCGTCCCATTCCTGCGGGGTGGTTATTCGTTTGGCAGGAAAACCTGGGCTAAAATCAGGTTTATATTCATCTCCGACAGTTAATAATGATAAATATTCCTGAGAAATAGAAAGCATTCCGTACAAAAGAGGTTCGTTGGTCGATGAGCGCTCGAGTGATAGAATTCCGTTACGCAGGAAAAAATGTTCTTTGGAAAATAGGGTTAACGACTCAAATCTTTTTTCCAGATTGGCGCCAACAAGCAGAAAGATCGCAGTTTCTCCAGTTGGAAGATAACCTTTGTGTTTGTCGTATCGAATTCCGCCAAATTCGGTAAAAGGTATATCGTAAAGTGTATTTTTCATGTGCAGCAAATCCAGCATCGATGGTTTTACATGAGGAATCAATGCCAGAATTAAAACCAGCCTTTCGGCCAAATTCATTGAATGCTCTTTGATTAATCTGGCGTAAGGCGAATGCTGATTTTCAACGGATGGCAGAGGTAAATTCCAGATTTCTTCTTCAGTGACAGATTGTTCAAAGCTGATTTTGCCCCTTAACAAAATCAGTTGTTGAAACCATTCAAGTTCCATTTCAATGGTTTTTGCATTTTCTGAATTTATACTCATTTACTGATTGTATTAGGGTTGCTTCTGTGATATAAACAGATGAGCCGGAGATTGTTCAAAATTAGAGAACAGATATTTTTTAATTTGAAGCAACAATAGGAGAGTTTATCAGCTATAAAATAATTTTAGACCTTGAAGTTCGAAGGGTTCTAACTTTCTGGATTTAAATGCATTTTTCAAGCAAAAGTAAAGTGGAGTTGGAACTCAACGCAAGTATAAAACTTAAAACTTTAGTTTTGAATTACGGTAAAATGCAGTTATAAAATAGAAAAGGATTATCAGAGCCTGATAATCCTTTTTCAAATTTAGTTTAGTTCGATCGGAAAATAGATATTGGTTAAAAGAGAAAAGGTTCATTATTTTTAAACCGTCACGAATATAATAGTTATTCATAACTCTTTTTAAGAATTTTTAAGAATTTATTAATGTTGAAAATCTAAATGAAATACAGCACGCATAAATATCTGTTTTTCAGCGTACATTTTTTTTTCATATGTTTTATAATATCATAACGGCCTCTACGTTATAACGCCGGTTAAACATGAAAAGCACATTTTTGGTAAATGCATTCGTGCATAAAACCGCTCTGGCAACTTCATAAAATGATTTTAACCATAAATATCAGGGAATTCGCTTTTAAGAATAGGTGTTAGCACTACGCGCCTCTGGTAAATTCCATTCTTGTTTTTTCTACCCATACTAACGGCGCTACGCGCCTAAAAAAGTCGCGTTAGCGACAACAGTATGGTAGAAATTATATCAGAACTAAACCCATTTCTCCGCATTGCGGCGAAATGGGTTTAGTTTATAATGAAGTTTTAAAGCGATTTCCATGAATAAAAGATCTGTTAATCTTAAATTAATTGACATTTTTTTACCTTTGCCGCAAAAGGAATTACCATGCGTTTATATAATATTGTCGATAGTAAAGTATTAAAAGAAGCTCTTTTATCTGAGACGTTTATCAGGAAAACCATATCCTTCTACCGATATTTCATCATCGATAACCCACAACAATTTCGCGATCAGGTTTATCAGGATTGGGTCGACTTGAATTGTTTTGGCCGGATATACATTGCCCGTGAAGGAATTAATGCTCAAATGAGTGTTCCGGAAGCTAATTATGAGGCGTTTCTTGAAACATTATCTAAATACCCAATCTTTGACAAAATTCCAGTGAAATTTGCCATCGAAGACAACGGAAAATCGTTTTATAAACTAACAATCAAGGTTCGGCCAAAGCTAGTTGCTGATGGGTTAGACGATGATGCATTTGATGTTACCAATGTCGGACGACACCTGAGCGCAGAAGAGTTTCATCATCTGGTTGAATCCGGAGAGCATATTTTAGTGGATATGCGTAATCATTACGAATCGGAAATAGGACATTTTAAAGGCGCAATTTGCCCCGAAACCGATACTTTCAGGGACGAAATTAATCTGGTGACAGAAATGTTGGCCGACCAGAAGGATCGTAAAGTTTTATTGTATTGCACTGGAGGAATTCGCTGCGAAAAGGCCAGTGCTTATCTGAAACACCATGGATTTGCTGATGTAAATCAGTTGCATGGCGGAATATTGGAATATGCCCGCCAACTCAAACAATTGAATCTCGAACCAAATTTTATCGGTAAAAATTTTGTTTTCGATGAACGATTGGGCGAATCAGTTAACGGACAAATCATCTCGCATTGTCACCAATGTGGCAAATTATGCGATACTCACGCCAATTGTGACAACGAATTGTGTCATTTGTTGTTTATTCAATGTCCGGAATGTGCCGAAAAATATGAAAAATGCTGTTCTGTAGAGTGTCGCGATGTGAAAAATGCCTCAGTTTCTGAAAAAGAACTCTTCAGGATTAAAAACAAGAGGAAGTTTGGGAATAGCCGTCATTACCGAAAAAGCTTTCTCCTTGCGAAAAAAGAATAGTTTTGTCCCCGAATAAAAAAACGATTGAATATGTCAAATTTCTGGGATGAAATTCAGAAGCCCATATTTGCCTTAGCGCCCATGGAAGATGTTACGGATACTTCTTTCCGTGAAATTGTTGCCCGGCTTGCCGATCCGAAATATCTTTCGATTCTCTACACCGAATTTACCTCTGTCGATGGAATGAATCATCCGGTTGGCAAGCTCAGGGTGGGAGAGCGGCTGATCGTTAGCGAATCTGAACGTCAAGTGCTGAATCAGAAGAACATCAAACTGATTGCGCAGATTTGGGGCAAAAAGCCTGAGCTATTTCATAAAATTGCCGCAGAAATTACTTCGGAATACAACTTTGACGGGTTGGACATCAATATGGGTTGCCCGGTAAAAAATGTAGTTAAAAACGGCTGTTGCTCAGCACTGATCAATGAACCAAACCTGGCAAAAGAAATTGTGCTGGCAACGAAAGAAGCCACTCATTTGCCGGTTTCAGTGAAGACCCGCACCGGAATAAGAACTCACGATACCGAATCATGGATCGCCAATTTACTGGAAACGAAACCGGCGGCGATCATTCTTCACGGAAGGACCCAAAAACAACAATCTGATGGATTAGCTGATTGGGATGAAATAGCAAAAGGTGCAAGAATGCGAGATCAGATTAATCCGGAAACCAAATTTCTGGGAAATGGCGATGTCATGTCTGTAGCTCAGGGAGAAGATCTTTGCCAAAAATACCAACTCGACGGCATCATGGTTGGTCGTGGCATTTTCCACAATCCATGGTTTTTTAATCCGTCGTACACATCGCCGTTGAAGACTGAAAAACTCCAGCAATTACTGCTTCATACTCAGCTTTTTGAAAAAAGTTGGGGCAACCAAAAGAATATCAACATACTAAACCGGTTTTATAAAATTTACACCAACGACTTTCCGGGAGCAGCCAAACTACGTGCCGATTTAATGGAAGCCAAAACATTTGAAGAAGTTTACCGGATTGTTCATCGTGAAATCGTGTAATTCTCTTCTTACCGTTTTTTGTCAATTACTCTTCATTTTCAGAATTCACATATCCAGTTTTGTACAAAAGACTAATTTAAAGCCTTGTTTCTTAAGTTAAATTAACTTTATTTTGAAACAGCAAAAACTACAGAGCATTAAAAATCAGGATAATGATCTATGTTATTCGTGCCTGTATTTTAGCAGCTCGCAAAAAAAAAAATGAAACAAGCCATTGAAAAGACTTTTCCAACACAGGAATGATTTTTTGGAGAGTTTTTCAGGCTATTACAGAACGAATTACAGACAGATGAATATTCGGAAATCGTTACGATCGCTTCACCGCGATTTTGGTTATTTGGTGGTGGGTATCACATTTATTTATACCGTTTCGGGCATTGCTATGAATCACCGGCAGGACTGGAATCCACACTACTCGCTGATTACAGAAGGTGTCACAGTTCCGGCTACCGATCAAATGGAATATTCGAAAACTGAGATTAGCTCGTTACTTGCGAAGTTCACTAATCGACTGGTCTACAAAAAGCATTTCATTACGAAAGATGCCACCATCAAGATATTTGTAGAGGAAGGAACTGTGATTTATACACCTTTGGAAGGAACTGCCGAACTTGAATTATTGAAAAAACGTCCGTTTTGGTTTCAGATCAACAGAATTCATTTAGCTCAAACCGACAGACTGTGGATCTGGATTTCGGATGCCATGGCTGCTTTCCTTTTGTTTGTGGCCATTTCTGGATTATTTTTGCTGAAAGGAAAATACGGAATAAAAGGCAGGGGACTTTGGCTCACTTCCATTGGAATTGTTATTCCTCTGGTTATCATCTTCTTTTATTTAAACTGAACACACTAAATAAATATACTATGAAAAGAACATTAGGAGTACTTTTAAGTTTGATTGTGCTTTTTTCATGCACCAATCAGACCAAACAGAAAAAAGACGAAAAATCGACTGAATTAACGGTTTTGACCGTTGATGAACTTCAGGCTCAAGGGAAAGACCTTGTTGGAAAGGAAGTTTTGGTAAAAGGCACCGTAACACACGTTTGTAAAGAGGCTGGAGCCCGTTGCTTTATTATGGGAAGTACCGAAGATGTCAGCGTTCGGATTGAAGCTGGTAGAATTGGCTCATTTACTCAGGAACAAATGGGAAGCGACATCCTGGTTCGTGGTACACTTCAGGAAGTTCAGCTTGACGAAAGCGATCTGGCTGAAATGGAAAAATCTGCGGCTGCCGGTGAATCGGCCAATAAAGACCATGCTTTGGGTCATGATGGACCTGCCTTGCATTCGGTCGACGGTGGAAACCACGATAGCATTAATCAGGCAAAAAAACTTGAAGACATGAATCAAAAACTTGCAGAAAGTAAAGAAGCTTATGTCCCGGTTTATTACATCGACGGATTGGAATTGGTTAAAGCAAAAGTCGATTAAGGAAATAAACGGTTACTTTCAGTAAACCCATAAAAGTATAAGCCATTCAATTACTTGAATCAATCAGGAAATTGACTGGCTTGTTTGTTATTTCTGGGTTTCAGGAAGAAAATTGAGCGAAACTGAGTTTACACAATGACGAGTATTTTTTGAAGTAAATCCTTCACCAACGAAAACGTGACCTAAATGAGCGCCACATTGAGCACAGGTAATTTCAGTCCTTCGTCCATCCGCATCAGTGGTCCGCTTTACTGCTCCTTCAATTTCATCGTCAAAACTTGGCCAGCCACAATGGGCATCAAACTTATCAGCTGAGCGATAAAGTGGGGCATTGCATTTCTTGCATAAATACGCTCCGGCGTCAGTGTTTTGATAATAAATTCCGGTAAAAGGTCTTTCCGTTCCTTTACCTTCAATTACATAGCTTTCATATTCAGTAAGTTCATTGAATTTCATTGAGGTACATTTTTGTTTGCGTATGTGTTGTCCATTCGTTATTGGTGCCAATTGCACCTGCTTTATCACCTATTCTCAAAGCATATACAACTCAGACTCCTCTATTGTTTATTAAAAGATCAACAATTTAATAGGATAGCCTGAAAACTCAAATCTCCTGGAGACGGGTAAATGTTGTATCTTTCGCAAAAAAAAGATGAAACGACTATTTACATACTTTCTTCAGGGACTATTGCTTTTGGGACCTTTGGCAGTGACGCTTTATAGTGTTTATCTGATGTTCAACTATGCCGACCGATTGATTGGTGACCCATTGAAAGAGCATTATCAGCTTGATATTCCGGGAATTGGAATTGTTGTATTGTTTGTATCACTGACACTTCTCGGGCTAATCGGACAAACCATAATCGTAAAACCATTTACCTGGTTTACCCGCAGGCTTCTGAAACGCTTACCATTATTGAATGTTATCTATAGTTCAATCAATGATTTATTTACAGCATTTGTTGGGAAGGAGAAAAAATTCACCGTACCTGTCAGAGTTTGTATGGACAAGGAAAACAATTTATGGAAGATTGGGTTTATTACTGAAAAAAAATTGAACGAATTTGGAATGGACGGCATGGTTGCTGTTTATTTTCCCTTTTCATACAGCATTAATGGCGAAATGATGATGGTTCCCGAAAATTCGGTGATACATATTGACTTAAGCCCTTCGGAAGTGATGAAGTTTGTGGTTTCGGGTGGAGTGACTAAAATTAATTGATATGCCTACAGAAATATTGTTAATGGGTGGATTTTTATTCATGATCATCATTGTTTTGATGGTTGATTTGTTGGTGGTTGGACGAAACTCGCACATTGTTTCCACCAAGGAGGCCTTGATTTGGTCAAGCATTTGGTTCGCTCTCTCAATGGGATTTTATGCGTTCCTGAAATTTTATGGGCATATGCTTCACGGTATAGAAACACCAGCCGAATTATCGGAGGTTATCAGCAAATATGCTCCCGGGCTCAAATTCAGTTCATCTGATTTTGAAGGTATGGTTTCTGAATATCGCGAAAATATGTCAATGAGTTACCTGGCTGGTTACTTTATCGAGCAAACGCTTTCTATCGATAATGTTTTCGTTATACTGCTTGTTCTTCAGGGATTTTCAGTTCCGCAAAAAAACTATAAAACCGTTTTGTTTTGGGGTGTACTGGGCGCCATCATTTTAAGGTTTATCTTCATATTTGCCGGAGCTGCCCTCATTCATAAATTCTCCTGGATACTCTATGTTTTTGGCGGGTTTCTAGTGTTTCAAGGTATCAAAATATTGGTAAAGAAGGATGGTGACGAAAAAGATCCGCATGATTCCCCCATTGTGAAATTCCTTTCGAGGTACCTCAATATTTCCAAAGAATATCATGGAGACAAGTTTGCCTATAACTACAACAAAAAAGTATATTTTACGCCGTTAATGCTTGTGGTAGTTCTGGTTGAGTTTACTGATGTGATTTTTGCTCTCGACTCTATTCCAGCTGTATTCTCTGTTTCACTCGATCCATTTGTAGTATTCTTTTCGAATATTTTCGCCATCATTGGGCTCCGCTCACTGTTCTTCCTGTTGGCCAATATGGTCGATAAATTCAGGTTCCTGAATATTGGGGTGAGCATCTTACTGATTTTTGTAGGGGTAAAATTGCTGGCTCACAACTGGCTCGACGAGA
The DNA here is from genome assembly GCF_009689585.1 of Aquipluma nitroreducens. Taxonomy (GTDB): domain Bacteria; phylum Bacteroidota; class Bacteroidia; order Bacteroidales; family Prolixibacteraceae; genus Aquipluma; species Aquipluma nitroreducens. Next base: position 5,525,949 of record NZ_AP018694.1, read on the forward strand.
TTGGTTTTAAATCATCGTACTCACTTTATTTTATTGCAGCCACGCTAGTCTTGAGTGTTGTACTTTCGGCTCTGTTTCCGGAGAAGGATAAAGTAGGAAAAAGTCATTAGTCATCAGAAAAGGAAAGCGTCATTAGGAAACGAGAAAAACCTTTCCAAATGAGTTTTTTCCAATGACTATACTTTTAAAATGTGGCACGGTAACTTAATCCAAGACTTTCTGCTCCCAAATATGCCGGCATTAAAACTGAGGTGGCACCTTTATCGTGCCCTATTTTCGGAATCACCTGATGGCCGCGCGACGATACAATCTTGCCACAAGTGTATCCAATAGCAATGGCCAACGGATAATCGCTGATCCAGTGAACTCCATTATTAAGCATAGCGTAGCCAAGCAATCCCATTAGCGAGTACCCAACTGGCTTAATGTATTTGTTGTCGGGATAATTACTGGCAAGAATTGTAATGGTAGCCATTGCGGTGGCCAAATGACCTGAAGGAAACGCATCGTAATTGGATACACTTTTTTGGTATTTGCCTGGTTTAGGAAAAGGATGCCAATCGCCAGCAGGAACAGGATTCTCTGATTCCATTGCCCTGAAAGGGCTTTGTCGTCCTGTTATCCGTTTTAGGAATTGTGTGGTTAAGCCCAAGGCAAATATACCTTCAGCAATTTGAGAAGTCGTTTGAAGGGCGCGGTAATCGCTGGCTACAAGTCCATAACTATACAATCCGCCAGCGACAAGCATACTGGCCCAACCTTCACCCAGATAATAAATGGCAGAGTTGGCATTGTCCGGAATTTCCATCGCATTTACGTGAAAACCGCCAATATTGAATTCAAGCAACGTTTTTGATGCCCTCGCAGGATTAAGATTAATGTATCGTCCAAATTGTTTGGCTGCATCAGTAATTGGCTGATCAACAAGAACAAGTAATGCCGATCCGGCCAGGATAACTCCCAGTTTGGGCAAGTTTTTCTTCGAGAAAGCGGTTTTGCCCATCGTATAAATGTCAGATGGAACATTCAGCGCAAACTGAAATGGCTTAGGTCTAAAATACAACATTTCAGACTCTTCCGTATTAAAAATCTGTGCTTTGCGAATCTTCAGTGTGTCGCGCCATGCCACATTTACAAGGGTATCTTTCTTTGATTCGGCCTTAACTCTTGCAGCAAGAAAAAAAATAAAAATAGAAACGATAAAATATTTTAGTGCCCTAAAGAGTATAATTTGGACTACCATAATTAATCCCACTTGTTAAGTTTATTCTTATACACATAATTGGCCGACTGATAATAAATAATGGCTTCGTTTTCAATTTCAGGGTCAGTAGCTTCAACCTTCATTTCACCGGTTTGAGGATTGATTTTGTAATGGGTAATTTTTTGCTGCGGACTTAAAATCGATAAGCGGTCGTTTTTGATGTAACCCAGTTTCTGGTAGTTTGAGATAAACGCCCGTTCTTCTTCCGGAGTCATTTTTAAAATGTCTTTTCCAAAGAATTTTGTTTTATAACTCCAGTTCATAACACCTAACAAGGTTGGGGCAACATCAATCTGGCTACAAAGTTTGCCTATTTGTTGCGGACGAACCAATCCCGGATTATAGATCATAAATGGGATCTGATATTCCATAAACGGCAATTCGGCCTGTCCGGCGCTTCCGGCACAATGGTCGGCTACAATAACAAAAATCGTGTTCTTAAACCACGGCTTTTCACTTGCTTTTTGAATGAATTCGCCAATAGCAAAGTCACAATATTTTATTCCGCCGGCACGTGTGGTATGCGATGGAATATCAATTACACCATCAGGATAAGTAAATGGGCGATGGTTCGATGTGGTCATCAAATGATTCAGAAATGGTTTTCCTGCTGCAAACGACTTGTCGCATTCTTTCAATGTCCGGTTAAAAAGATCCTGATCGCACACACCCCAGGCATTTTTAAAAGTAATTTCGTCCTCCTTCAAATCGCTTCGATCAACAATCTGGTAGCCATTGTGCGAGAAAAAATAGTTCATGTTGTCGAAATAGCCATAACCTCCATAGATGTATTTCAGATCATATCCGCGTTCTTTGAAGATTTGCCCAACCGAAAACATATTTTCGTTGTTTGCACGTTTAACCACACTTTGTCCGGGTTTGGGCGGTGCACCAAGAGTTACCGCTTCAAGTCCGTAAATGGTGCGGGTTCCAACAGCATAAAGGTTTGTGAATAACAGAGAACTATCGGCAATGGCATCCAGATAAGGAGTTACATTCCCTTTGTATTTGGTCACATTTCCACTAAAATCCCAAGGATTCTCTTTTTTATTTCGCTTAAATCCCAGAAACTCGGCGCTTAAACTTTCAACCGTGATAAAAACCACATTGTAACGTTTTTCTTCTCCTGAATTGGTAATTTCCCTTGTTATATCGAGAGGTTCGTTACTCAGGTACTTGCTGTTTTCGCTTTTCAGCAAGCTACGAAGCTGCTTGAAATTCTCTTGATTATCATGGACTGCATAAAAAAGATCGTAATCGAGTTCACTGTTTAGAAAAGCTGCAAATAACGAATGAATTCCGTTTTTAGCCAACTCATTGTTGTAGCGGTTTTTAGTAATTTCTACAGTTGTATTTTTAATCAGGATAAACGATAATGCCGGAATGCAAAGCAACACCAATCCTGTTTTCAGCCTGCTTTTAACAATGCTTTTACTTGCCAGCGAACCGACCAGTAATTTCTTTTTCACAACCAAATAAGTGAGAAGAATATCTGCGAAGAGTATTCCTGAAACCAGCAGCGGCAAAGGATATGACTCTTTAATATTTCCCAGAACCTCGGTGGTATAAACCAGATAGTCAACGGCTATAAAGTTGTATCTTACCCCAAATTCTTCCCAAAAGAAATACTCCGAAACGCCATTGAACAAAAGAATATAGAACGTGATAAAATAAGCCACATAGGCAAAGTTCCGGTGAAATGCTGAATTAAAAATCCGGTCAGAAACAAACATCAGGAAAAGCACGAAAGGAATCATGAAATACGAGAAAGCAACAGTATCCATGAACAGACCAGCTCCATACGACCAAATGATATTCAGCGGATTAAAGCTGACATCTTTGAACGACATACTCAACAAAACCGTTCTGCTGACCAGCGAAATAGAGATAAAAACAAGATAAAGTAAAAGGATTCCGCCAAACCGGCGATGAAGGATGTTTTTCAGATTTTTAATGCCCATTATTTTTAATGATTTATTTCAGAATGAAGATTTGGCCAAACAATCAAAATTTATCAGCAAGACAAATATAGAATAATTCTTATTGTCTGCTTCCAACAGATTATTTCGAGTTGACTTACCTCTGATTTACTTCTGAATTTTGTGTTAAAAGTCACGCTTCAACAGAAATGGTTTCAACGTTTTGCCTGTTAATCCTGATGGATTGACTATATTTGTTACCGTTTCAAGCCCATTCGTTTGATTCGGAATTAAATCTATTAATCACTCATTTACAACACAATAAAATGTCCAAATTCGCTTATCAAAAACCATTTCCGATTAAGAAAGATACCACTGCGTATCGTCTTTTGACCAAAGATTTTGTATCGACTGTTGAGTTTGATGGTCGCAAAATTTTAAAAGTTGCTCCTGAAGGACTTGAATTTCTGGCCAAAGAAGCTTTTGCCGATGTTTCGTTCTATCTGCGTGCTGCGCACCTCGAAAAACTGGCATTAATCCTGAAAGATCCGGAAGCAACCGATAACGACCGCTTTGTAGCTTATACCATGCTGATGAATCAGGTTGTTTCTGCTGAAGGCGAATTGCCAACTTGCCAGGATACCGGAACCGCTATCGTGATGGGTAAAAAAGGTGAAAATGTTTATACTGGCGCCGATGATGCCGAATACCTTTCGAAAGGAATATACAATACCTATCAGGAACGGAACCTGCGCTACTCACAAGTGGTGCCGTTTACCATGACCGAAGAGAAAAATACGGGAACAAACCTGCCTGCCCAAATTGATATTTATGCCGAAAAAGGAAACGCCTACGAATTCCTTTTCATTACTAAAGGCGGTGGTTCGGGCAATAAAACATACTTGTATCAGCAGACCAAGTCGTTGCTGACTGAAGAAAACCTGACCAAATTCATCAAGGAAAAAATTATGGATTTAGGTACTTCGGCTTGCCCTCCATACCATTTGGCTATTGTTGTTGGCGGAACTTCTGCCGAAGCCAATTTGGCAACCGTAAAAAAAGCATCTGCTGGTTATCTGGATCATCTGCCAACCGAAGGAAACGAAGGTGGACAGGCTTTCCGCGATCTGGAATGGGAAAAGAAAATTGAAAAAATTGCACAGGAATGTGGCCTTGGCGCCCAGTTTGGTGGCAAATACTTTGTTCACGATGTCCGGGTGATTCGGTTACCACGCCACGCAGCTTCTTGTCCAGTTGGAATTGGGGTTAGTTGCTCGGCCGACCGTAACATCAAGGCAAAAATTACAGAAGACGGTATTTTCCTGGAAGAATTGGAAAAGAATCCGGCACGTTTTCTTCCCGCACAGGCTCCAGGAATGACTCCTGCGGTGGATATTGATCTGGATCAGCCTATGGAAGATGTATTGAAAAAATTATCGCAATATCCGATTAAAACACGCCTGAACCTTTCAGGAACATTGATTGTAGCACGCGATATGGCTCACCTTCGCCTGAAAGAAATGTTGGATGCCGGTCAGCCAATGCCTGAATACCTGAAACGGTATCCTGTTTATTACGCAGGACCTGCAAAAACTCCGAAAGGAATGGCTTCAGGAAGTTTTGGACCAACTACCGCCGGGCGTATGGATCCATACGTTGACTTCTTTATGAGCAAAGGTGGTTCGATGGTGATGGTTGCCAAAGGAAACCGCAGCCAGGCAGTTACCGATGCCTGTAAAAAACACGGCGGATTCTACCTCGGTTCTATTGGCGGACCAGCAGCAATTCTGGCCAAGGACAGCATCAAATCGAGCGAAGTCATTGATATGGAAGAACTTGGAATGGAAGCAGTTCGCAAAATCCGTGTTGAAAATTTCCCTGCGTTCATCATTGTTGACGACAAAGGGAATGACTTCTTTAAACAGTTATAGTCTAGTTGCCACAAAGGCAGAAAGAGGCAAATAGATATTTAATTTTTGTCTATATTTTGTGAGCGGGTGACTTCGAGTCACCCGCTCACTTTTTTTTCATATCTTGAACTTTTAAAGAGTCACCCGCTGAACCCTTTGTATAAACACTGTGTTCCCAGTGATTAACAAACAATTTCGCTATGGAATTAGTCAATCTGCAAAACAACAACATCGAGTTTTTCCTGAATAAAGAAGACATTATTCAGGAAACGGCACAGCAAATCATGAAAGATTTTCGCATGTTTGGCATTGAAATTACCTTCTCCGGAAACATTGAGAATGCTTACCACGAACTTCATGAGCAACTGATTAACCAGATTTCAGTGTATCTCGACCGCGATTACAGCCGATTGATGGCTGTTTTGTATCAGGTTGACATTACTGAACACGAAATAGCCAAAACAACACAGGAACTGCCACATTACAACGATTTGGAAGTTTTGGCGCATCAGGTGATCTTCCGCGACTTGAAGAAAGTGTTGTACCGGAGGTATTACAAATCGAAATCCGAAGAATAATTCAGAAAAAAGTCAAAAAAAACGCCCTGAAGATATTTCCTTCAGGGCGTTCGTAGTTTAACTGAGTTATTTGCTAAGCGATGCAGCTTTATTATTTACCAGCACACACCATTTTTCGGCAAGCTGAAGTTCTCCGGTCAAAGTTAGCCGATCTGTATTTGCGTTGTAGAACTCCACAACTACATCAACTTTGCTTTTATCCTTGTTGGTAAATACCAGGTCTATCCGGTCGAAAGCTTTTATATTGCCTTCCTTAGGTCCTGAAGTGCGGCTAATTTCGGCAACCTTGCACCGAAAAATTTCAGCGAGGTTCACTACAATACTGGTTTCTTTTTCCTTCGTTCTCCGAATTGCAAAAACCATATTTTGGGTTGCATCTATACCTATAACCGAATTGTTCCAAATGTCATATTGCGAAATTTTACAATTATCCTTTTCAGCTAATTGCCTGAGAGGTTGTAAAAATTGTGTTTCTTTTCTCTTTTTACTATTGATAATTAATACGTAAAGGGTAATGACGAAGAGTACGATTATACCTCCGATTACTATTGTACTTGAATCCATTTCTTTATTTGTTTAAAACGTAAATATATGATCTGGCAGACATAACTATGCCAGTCCTATCTGCAAAATGAAAATAGAATTACCTTGCGTTAGCAAGAAACAGGAATAAATGGATTACCAGAAATAATGGAAAGGGAAAATGATATCGGTAGGCTTGAACCCGATCGCCAGATTTTCAGAACGATAAATGTAAGGTAAGTATTTATTAAAAAGCAACTTACCAGCAGCAATCGGACAAGCAGAAAATTGATTAAACGAGTTTTTAAAAGAGGTACGCGAAAACGAGCTGTAAACACTTGCCAGGCTTTCAGTTCGCTCTGAGTTACAAAACAAACTCATCGAATCGGACGAAGTAAAAATAACCTGATTCGCAGATTTTGAGAGGGTATTCAAATTATACACATTTCCGCTGTATATGCCTATCATTAAGCAATACAGAACAGAAATACTCAAAACCGCCGATATTTTCAGGAATCTTTTCACGGCACAAAAATAAACTATTTGGTTCAATAAAAGATGCTGAAATCAATTCAGCATGACCTGCATATTTAAAACTTAATCCAACACTAATTTTTAAACAATTCCAGATTAAATTGTTCCTGATAAGCTTTATCCAAAAACCGATCAACCCAATTGTAGAACGACTGTATGTTTTGAGAGGTGCACTCTTTTTTCTCCAGATCCGATTCTTTTTCGAATATCATCGACTCAATGGGTTGTAGTAACTGCACGTATCCGGTCTTTTGCTTGTTAATAACAGCCGACAGATTGATGTAATTATTCATCCGATCATAGGTTACCGGGAAACATTCTTCTTTAAACTTCAAGGCTGCCGAACAAATTGGCGATCTAAACTGATCGTTCATTGTCACTGCCTTGGGCAGGTTTTCGCCTCCTGCAATCCAAACCGGTATGGCGACTGATGTTAGCGGAAAACCCAATACTGTCCACATCATTGCCTGATCAGCATGTTCCTTATCTTTTGCCCCAACAATACAAATGGCTGCCGAAGTGATAACCCGAGGAATGTAATCGATGAAAAACTTAAATTCAGGAACATCTCTTTTTGCCGGAAGTTCGGCCCACAAATCGGTTTTGGTTAAGGAATGGGTGAGGTTGCGCGACAAGTGATTAAACAAAAACGAAGGTGTCAGTTTTTTATCGGCGGCAGCCTGATTTAAAACTCCTTTGGCAGTGTGGTACCGGCAGAAGCCAAAACCTTTAGTCAGATCGGCCCGCATCGAGTGATTGGTGCGAATCAAAAGTCCATTGGGAGCAATTGCCGGATCGTTGGCATCGTATTTTATGAAATCGCGATTACCCGTTTCGTAATAAGCTGCGCCGCCTGAAGCATCAATAACGCCGAAATTGGCATCAACGCCCATTGGTTTTGGAAGTGTTTCGAGCAATTTTTCAAAGTCTGACAACGATTGGCAAGTTTGCAAGGCCAACTTCATAACCACTCCTTCCTGATCCATAAATTTGGTGGTGTCGCCCAGGTTATTGTTGTAAGCTGCTGTATTGATGATCGCGAATCCGGTTTCGTTGTATCCGCCCCAAATGGCTTTGCTCCAATCTTTTGTGCCGTCAACCAACCCGATGTATTTGTATTTGCCATCGGTAAAATAGGCGAGCGAATTCTGCATCTGATCGGTATCGCGGTTCTTAAAAAGCATTGGCCTGCCATCGGCAGTATATTTTCCTGAAATAAGGAATGTTGTACATGCAAATGTTTGAACGACAAACATCAGGAGAAATCCTGCAATACATACGAATGTTAACTTCTTATCCATTTGAAAATATTTTAGATCGTTTTGGAGTACCTACAAAAGTGCGATTTTATCTGTTCAATTCCCCTTCAAAAGTATAATAACAATTGACCCAACAATCATGATGGCCGTGCCAATTAGCTTTTTGCGGATTCCAAGTTCTTTAAATATCCGGTGTCCGAGCAATACACTAACAATCGTCGAAAGCTGAAAGAGTGATAACGCATATCCAACAGGCATGTGATCGAATGTGTAATTGGTGGTAAACTGCATGGTTCCAACGCAAACAACCAAAAGAGCATACTTGCTTAAATCAGATCGATCTACTTTCTTCAGTTCCTTTTTAAAATCGAGCTGATATGCGAATAAGAGAAGGAATGAAAAAATGGCCCCAAACCAACACCAACTCACAAAAGCCAATGTTGGAGAGGAAACGATTATTATCTTCTTTATAAAAACGGCTTCGATAGCGGTTAGTATCATGGCCCAAATCCTGAACTGAATTTCGCTTTTCTTCAGGAGAGCCCACGAGAATCGCTCCTCGGTAGTATCTAAAACGAAATAACTTCCAGATATAATCAACACTATACCTATGACTCCCCAGACATTTGGGATTTCACGCAATAAGAAAATTCCAGCAACGATTCCAACGACCGATTTATAAGAGTTGATTGGACCAAGTACCGATAGATCGCCTTTCTGAAGCGCTTTCACCAGAAATCCATTGCCCAGAGCGCCTGCAATTCCGCCAAGTACCGAATAAAACCAAAACTGTTGCGGTAATTCGTGCCAGCGAACGTTTAGTGCAATAAAAATGCAGAAGAAAGAGAGTAGGAGATAGGTCATAAAATTAACCAGCAAGGGATGATTCTTTTTCGCCGTGAGCTGCTTTTGAAAAACGTTCGCAAACGGATTGGAAAGTATCCTAAGTAAAACAGCTCCTGTGGTTAATAAAGTCTCAATCATTTCATCGGATATTCATAAAATTAATCTTGCTTGTCGTTAATTTACAAAGCTCCAATCGACCGCAATTTAGCTTCCAGTTGACCCGAATTTTCAAAGTGAATTGCAATTAAACCAATCTCTTCGGCTGCTTTAATGTTTTTCAGGTTATCATCGATAAAAATGGTACGCTCCGCTTTCAGATTATATCGGTCGAGCAATAAGTGGTATAACTTCTGATCAGGCTTAATCAATTTTTCTTCACCGGATACCACAATTCCATCGAATTCTTTAAAGAATGAAAACCGTTTGTAGGCAATTGGTATGGTTTCAGCCGACCAGTTTGTTAAACCAAAGAGCTTGTATTTCTCCTTCAATTGATACAACAGCGAAACCGTTTCGGGAATATCGCTGTGAAGCATCACTTCCCATTGGTCGTAATAAAGCTTTATCAACGAATGATATTCTGGAAATTTCTCCAATAACAAACGAGTACCATCAGCTAACGAACATCCCCGGTCTTGTTCCAGATTCCATTCATCGGTACAAATGTGATGGAGGAAATGCTCCATTTCACTTTCATCCTGAAAATAAATGCGATAAAGGTACCTGGGATTCCAATCGACCAACACACCGCCAAAATCAAATATTACATTTTCTATTTTCATATTCTATAATTATCTAATAAACAGACACATAATGTGTATTGTTTTCTATAAAAATGCGATTATATACCCATTCAACAAATTCAAGAGCAATTATCCTTTGCCGTTCACTTCAGTGAACGGGTTAAAAGAAGATAAGAGATTGGGGCTTTAGCCCTAAATGCTGTGGCTAAAGCCGTTTCGAATTCTTCAATCAGTCCGTCAGCTAAAGCAGACGGCAAATGATAGGCTTCTGAATGTTCGTTTGTGTGATTCACATTAATGTCTCAATCGAACGATCATATCTTTAAACCGATATTCTTTTAAACTCTTTTTTCTATGTGTCTATGTGGTTCAACTTCTCACTAATATACTGCTACCGGATGCCTGCTGGTTCTGCAACATGCTCGCTTTGTAAATTCATCGCCGTTTTATCCAGTTGCTTCGCGAGTGCTATCGCTTCTGCAATTATCGATTCCGGATAATCGTTGATCTGTAGAATTCGGATCGCATTCCGGTTTTTCAATTTTCCATCCTTTAACGTATAATCAAAAGCAACCGTCTTATGGTCTACTTTTTCGCTGAAATGATACAACTCATATTCGTCTTTCAACAAATCAGCCAGCTCAATGTCGTGCGTCGAAACAAAAACTAGGTTATTCTCTTTTGTCAAGGCTGAAAGTACTGCTTTTCCTGCCGAAATTCGTTCAACTGTATTGGTACCTTTAAATATTTCGTCGAGCAAAAACAGGTTCGAAATCGAACTGAAACTATTGTCAACCATTTCCTTGATGGTTAAAACTTCTTCGAAATAATAGCTTTTATCATTCATCAAATCGTCGCTGATTCGAATGGCCGAGAACACCTTTAATCGAGGTAACGAAAAACGATCGGCAAAACAGGTATTTAGCGTCATGGCAGTGATTGCATTAATCCCGATGGTGCGGATGAACGATGTTTTGCCCGACATGTTTGAACCGGTCAGCAGGATTGACTTTCCATCAACCGTAATGCTGTTCTTTACGCATTCAGGAATTAAAGGGTGGTAAGCCTCTTCGGCAATCAGGTGTTTTTGTTTTTTACTGATTTCAGGAATGCAATATTTCTCAAGTCCATGCCTGAACGATGCAATTGAAATCAAAGTGTCAATATGCCCTACAAATTCAAATATGGTCTCAATTTCCTTACGTTTGTTTTCCAAGCGTTTAAGTACTCCGAACAAAAGTAAAGGTTCAATTAGAAATGCTATTTTAAAAATCTCAAGAACGCCCCAGAAAAATACCTGCATGTCGCTCTGAAGTTTCACTTCGAGGTTGAAAAACGACATCCGGTTCCTTACCTGATCAAGAATGTCGGTCGATTGCTGAAGATTTGGATTGATTTCTTTGAGCGCGTCATTTTTAAACAGTTCCTTGGCCACTTTACTTAACTTAAGTAATTGAGGCAAAGAGGCTAAATATTCAAACAGGTTTTTCTTATTCCAATAATGAACGCCCATGTTAATCACAAAAACTCCAAGAAAAATGAAAATCAGACTTGGATTGAAAATCATCATGACCAACGACAACAGGCTGGTAAAGGCCAGAAGCCGAACAATAAAAAACCATTTGGGTGGCTTCAAATGCTCTTCCTGAAAAAGAGAGGTAATGTAAAAAGCTTCGCGGTCGTTCAATCGGGCCAGCTCACTTTGAATATTGACCCGGAAGTCCGGTTCATTCGCGAATTTTTCGATTAATGTTTCAAAACCTGTGATTTCATTCGAATGCGAAGGAATGGTTCGCAACCGGTTATATAAAAATTGCTGCCCGATCTTTGAATTGGTGCGATCGACAAATAGGTATAATTCCTGAAAATCCAGATCATTACATGTTTTGTCTGACAAAACCTGAAAAGCTCCGGAATGATCCTTCTTTCTGAAATAACTTTCGATCTGCTCCATATCGAACGATTCGCTTTTCAGTTTACCGAATGAATGGAGTAACTTTTCGCGGGCTTTTTTAGTTCGAAAATTTGTCATTGTTGTAAGGTATGGTCACTTTACTGTCAAGTCAACCGGACTGTATCCGATCAAAAATCGCTTTCCAACAATTGGTCTATATTTTTTGATAAATATAAATAACTTATCAACGATCAGACTTGAATGTGAGTTTTATTTTTGTCAACCGTTTGATCGTTAATTTAAACTTCATTTTAAAATGATAAAGACAATAGGAAGTGCAGGTTTACAACTGAAGAAAACAAGTAAATAAGGGATAAATAGCTTTGATATCTAGCCACAACCCATTACATTTAACACAACATAAAAATCAAACACTTACAGCAAAATATCCCAGATTGATACTTTTTTGAAGCTTTGAAAAAGGACAATGAACTTGGTGGTGTTTGTTGTTATTTCTCATATTGAACAGCCGACAAAAAACAACTAAAATGAAAAGAAATATTACAGGAATTTCACTTCTGATTATTATTCTCGTTTTTTACCAATGCAGAAAAGAAACTGTGCATGAGAAACTTGTCGATATCACTGACAATCTTTTTTTAAATGCATTAATTGAAAGTGGAGTAGATACTGACAATGATAAATTGATTAGCCTGGTTGAAGCTGAGGCAGTGACATATTTGGATGTAAGTGCAACCGGAATTTTTGATTTAAAGGGAATTGAAAACTTTACCAATCTGGAAACATTTTTTTGTTCTAAAAACAACCTGAAAGAGATTGATCTTTCAAAAAATAGTGCATTAAAGGAACTTGCAGTTAATGAAAATCAATTGGCAGATTTAAATCTGGAATACAATCAGAACCTGACAGGATTTTACTGTTCAGGTAACAAATTAATTAATCTCGATATATCGGATAAGAAATTCTTGACAAAGTTAAACTGTGAAAACAACAAATTAAAGACCCTTAATGTATCAGGAAATTCTGCGCTGAAAGAATTTAATTGTGATGAAAATAACCTTGAAGAATTGGACCTTTCTACCTGCATTGCACTTGAAACATTACATTGCTATCACAATCAGCTCAACTCACTTGATTTAACAGGAAATATAGAATTAAGGTACCTGGATTGCAGAGTAAATAAAATCAGTAATGTAAATCTCAGTAAAAGTACAAATCTCGAATTTCTGAATTGTAGTAACAACATTCAATTGAGTTCGCTTGACATTTCCAATGTTTCAGCATTAAAAGATCTGTGGTGCAGCTATGCTGATTTACGAATGCTTGATGTTTCGAAAAATTTAATGCTTAGAACTATAGTTTGCGCCACAAATAAAATTGCCGATCTTAATGTTTCGGGGAATCATAATTTAGGTGTTTTAAGGTGTGACGAAAACCTAATTTCAAAGCTTGATATTTCTAAAAACGAAGAATTAAGTATTCTTTTTTGCGGACAAAATTTACTGGACAGCATCGATCTCTCGAATAATTCAGCGCTGACATTTTTAGATTGCGGGAACAATACAATCCAAAAGCTGGATGTCGCAAAAAACTTAAAACTTGAATCATTGAGTTGCTATCAAACTGAAATAAAAATCCTGGATGTAACTCAAAATGAATCATTAGTACAACTGTGTTGTTCGCATACAAATCTGGAGCAGCTTAATATTTCATCAAATAAAAAACTCAGATCATTATGGCTCGAAAATATGCCTAAACTAAATAAAGTATGTGTTTGGAATTTGCCTTTCCCACCTAACGGAAATTTTGATTTAAGAGCAGATAATTCACCAAATGTTTACTTTACCGCCAACTGCAACTAATATTAGATTTCCTTTTTGTCGCAGAACCAAGCTTTGCATAAGTCGTAGGTTTTTGCACTACCTGGAATACGGACAAATGATTTAGAATTAGTGAGTGATTAGAAACTTAAAAACATAAATACAAGCGTTGAAAGCAAAAAGAGCATTAAGGAATTTTCTTGTTATAGTTATATTGATTTCAAATATTAGTTGTGACCAGATTTCAAAGGATATTGTCAGACAAAACATTGAATATAACACTCATATAAATGTAATAAGTAAGTATTTAATTCTTACCAAGGTTGAGAATACAGGGGCATTTTTAGGACTCGGAAATTCAATTCCAAGATCGATCTATAAATTAGTAATGATTGTATTACCATTAATTGTAATTGGATATGCTTTTTATTATTTGATGAAAAGGAATAATTTATCTAAACTTCTAATTATTGGGATAAGTTTTGCTATTGGCGGTGGATTTGGAAATATCTATGATAGAATATTATATGGTTCTGTGACAGACTTTTTGTACTTTGATTTTGTTTTGTTCCATACTGGTATTGTAAATATGGCTGATATTTCTGTAACAATAGGATTTTTTATGATAATATACGGGTTGTCTATCAATCAAAAAGAATTTAAAACTGTTACAATTGAGAAATAAAAAGCCCAGCCGGATTTCGGTGCTTCGACAGGAAAGTAATAAATTGGAGAAGCCATACTTCCGGGAGGTTCTACATTGCATACCGTTTCGAAACGTAGGCGGCATTTACAATAAACATAAAACCAGGAGATACATAGGATGAAATTAACAAAGCTATACAAAGAATTTTTTGAAAGCGAGAAAGCGGGTGGACTAATTTTAGTTTTTGTGACCGCTCTTTCTCTTGTTCTTGCAAACTCTGCCTGGCAAACAAACTATATCAATTTTTGGCATTTTAATTTGGGCGGCCATAGTATTGTTCATTGGATTAATGATGGATTGATGACTATCTTTTTTTTGCTCATTGGGTTGGAATTAGAACGAGAAATATACAAAGGAGAGCTTTCCGACATAAAAAATGCTTCATTGCCAATTGTTGGGGCATTGGGCGGTATGCTTATTCCTGCAGGGATATTTTTAGTACTCAACTTCGGAACAGCTACTCAAGCAGGTGCAGGTATTCCAATGGCAACAGATATTGCTTTTGCAATTGGAATTTTATCACTTCTGGGTAATCGTGTTCCTGCTTCACTAAAAATATTCTTGCTGGCCGTTGCAATAGTCGACGATCTGGGAGCAATTCTGATCATTGCAATTTTCTACACAACCACAATCGTTTTTACAAATTTGTTTATTGCATTGGGCATCTGGGGTTTGCTTATTATTCTCAACCGACTTAAAGTTTACAATTTAATTCCTTATTTAATTGGGGGTATCGTCATGTGGTATTTTATGCTGCATTCGGGCGTTCACGCAACGATAACAGGAGTTTTATTGGCTTTAGCTGTTCCATTTGGGAACGGTGGAGAGAAATCTCCGTCATATATTCTTCAACATTTACTGCATAAACCAGTTGCATTTCTAATTCTCCCCTTATTTGCGATTGCCAACACTTGCATTTCAATTGGCGACAGTTGGCAAAGTGGTTTAGGTCAAGTCAATAGTTTAGGGATTATTGCAGGGCTATTAATCGGAAAACCTTTAGGCATTTTTCTCTTTTCATTTATTGGTGTTAGCTTCGGAATTTGTGCATTGCCGAGCGACTTGAAATGGAAAAACATTATTGGCGCAGGATTTTTAGCTGGTATTGGTTTTACAATGTCAATCTTCATTACACTTCTTGCTTTTGACGATACTGAAATCGTAAACAATTCAAAAATTGCAATTCTTATCGCTTCATTTATTGCAGGAACAATTGGATTCATCTTTCTTAAACTGACACTTAAAACACAAGTAAAAAAAGGACGGCAATTAGTCACTACGTGAAACTATCTACACTAATTCCATAAAAAAGGAGATTCTGACAAATTTTCTGGCTTTATTTAGATAATTATAAAAACTTGCACCGATGAACTTACGACTACAAATTGATACGGCAAATATTAACTGGGATTTAATTGTTGAAATACTTCAAAAAGCTGGCATGGCTTATTATACAGCCGAAATTCACAAGCGAGCATTTAGTAATAGCCAAGTTGTTGTATTTGTATTCGATGAAGAAAATCTGGTAGGTTTTGGTAGAGCTATATCCGATGGAGAATATCAAGCTGCTATTTATGATGTTGCCGTAATTCCTGACTTTCAGGGAAAGGGAATAGGTAAAATGATCATTCAAACCATTGTTGAAAAAATTCCGAATTGCAATTTCATTTTATATGCTTCACCCGGAAAGGAAACGTTTTATGAAAAAGAAAATTTCAAACGAATGAAGACAGGAATGGCTTTGTTTATTAATAGTGAACGAATGCAACGAAATGGGTTTACAGAGTAAAACAAATAACGATCCGCTTGACAAAAATTCATATGTCAATTGCCGTTTATAAAAAGAAAATAGAACCGGATGAATAGATTATTGACAATAATTTCACTTGTTGCACTTTTTGCAAGCTGTGCTTCAACAACAAAAACAAAAAATATGAAAGACAACGAAAATCAAACAGACCACTCAACTTCACCTGTTGATACAACACCAAAGGTGACAGGAATTGGAGGTATTTTCTTTTATTCAGAAAATCCGCAGGTAGCAAAAGAATGGTATACCAAAAATTTAGGGATTGAAATCAACGAATGGGGTTCGTCGAGTTTTGAATCCAGAGACATTAACAATCCTGACGAGATAAACTCTCTTCAATGGAGTCCTTTCAAAAAAGGAGATGAATATTTTTCCCCATCTAAAAAGGAATTCATGATTAATTACCGGGTTCAGAATATTGAGGGACTTCTAACCAAACTCAAAGGAAACGGAGTAACCATACTTGACAGCATTGCAACTTACGATTATGGGAAATTTGTACATATCATGGACACCGAAGGAAACAAGATAGAACTATGGGAACCTGTTGACAGCAAAGAGTAAATCCCGCATCGCTGGACGAGTTTTCTTAAATTTGTCCTCGTGCCTTTATGGCTAATTGTATAAAAAACGTTTAATCTTTTGCGTGGCAGTCTTTTCAAAAGGTTCGGGCTGAATGGTTACCAACTGTACCTGCGAAAACTTGTTTACGTTTTCGTTAATGTAGTTTTGTAATTCTTTCAAGACCTCATTCATCTTTTGTTCGGCCTGTTGAGAACCCTTTTCAATCAGTTCCGAATATTTGGCCTGCAGCTCTTCCATGTTCAAATGTACGAGAGCCACCAATCTTCCTTTCTGATGAACAACCAGCGATTCAAGCACATCAGGGAATTCATTGATGACTGACTCAATTTCTTCAGGATATATATTTTCGCCACTCGCCCCAATGATAATGTTTTTTAACCGACCTCTGATGTGCAAATACCCATCCTGGTCGAACGCGCCCAAATCTCCGGTTTTAAACCATCCATCGGGAGTTATAACCTCGGCTGTCAATAAAGGTTCTTTGTAATAACCCTTCATCACATTGGCTCCTCTGGCCCCTATTTCTCCTTCGCCGGTTTTCCGATCCGGATGATTAATTTTCATTTCAACTCCGGCTATTGCCGGACCGGTGGATTGCAGACGGAAGGCATATGTTTTCATCCCGGCCAAAAGCGGTGCAGTTTCGGTCAGTCCATAACCAATGCTGTACGGGAAATTAGCTTCTATCAGGAATTGTTCTACTTTACGGTCGAGCTTGGCACCGCCAATACCGAAGAATTCAAGTTTACCGCCAAAGGTTTCCATTAATTTTTTGCCCGCAATACGATTTAAAATTTTCCGGATAAACGATACTTTGTACAACTGGCGAACCGTCCATTTTTTTGTAAAAGCCGGAAGAATCCGATTCCGGTAAATCTTTTCGATGATCAGCGGAACAGCAAATATCATAGTGGGCTTTACTTCAAGTAATGCTGGAAGTAGAACAGATGGAGTTGGTTGTTTGCCAAGATAATAAACAGATGACCCACAAAGCATCGGCATCACAAAACCCAACGAATTTTCGTAGGTGTGCGATAATGGGAGAATCGAAAGATAGCGATCATTTTCATTTACTGGTCTGACACTTAACGCCTGCTCTGCTGTAATTGAAATATTTTTATGGCTCAGCATTACACCTTTCGGATTGCCTGTTGTACCTGAAGTATAAATGATCGCAGCTAAGTCATCTTCCTGAATATCATACAAATTTGAAGGCTTCAGATTCAACTGATAAACTGGCAATTCATTATCCGTTTTGGCCACCGTAAAATCCTCTATCCGAATCTGGCGAATCGTTGTATTCGCTTTCAACTGATCTAGTTTTGTCGCCAGCTTTTCTGAAACAAAGATGGCTTTCGTTTCAGAATGGTTGATAATATTTTCAATTTCAGAAACAGTAAAATCGGGTAGAAGCGGTACAGCAACGGCTCCCATGAAAGTTATAGCAAAATAAGCAATTCCCCAATTGGGCATATTTGTACTTAAAATCGCAACTTTATCACCGGATTGCAAACCCAGATCTTCAAGCAGCCTGATCAGTGCTTCGATTCTCTGATTTAATTCGGTATAGGTATATGGCTTTTCATCCACCAGAGAAAGAGAAGGTCTGGCTCCGAATTTTGCAACAATTTGCTTAAACCGCGCCGGAAGCGTATAACTGATCGTATTGTTCATTACTGATTGTTTAAGAGTGTTAAAAATACAATATTTATTGTAGGGTAAAACAGACATACAACGGAATAACCCTATATTTAAAACCTATTTCTAAATCTATGGTTTTTTCGCGCGTCTTATCTGCTTTCGGTTTTGTTGTTCTTTGCTTTGGGGCATTTTCACAACAAAATTATACGGTAAGCGGAACGATCTCGGATGCTTCGAACGGCGAAAACCTGATTGGCGCTATTGTGACGATTCAGAACACAAATTATGCTACGGTTTGTAATTCCTATGGGTTCTATTCCATATCCATTCCTGAAGGCGATTACACCATCAATATCAGGCAAATGGGTTATTCCAATCAGCTTTTACCCTTGAAACTTCACTCCAGCCAACTTATTAATTTCAAGATGAATGCAATAAGTTACGAGCTTGACGATGTTGAAGTGAGTGGACAACGAGGCGACCGGAACGTTTCTTCGCTGGAAATGGGAAATGTAAAGATTAATCCAAAGCAAATTGAGAACATTCCGGTGCTTTTTGGCGAACGCGATTTGATTAAAACCATGCAGTTGATGCCCGGAGTAAAACAGGCTGGTGAAGGAAACACAGGTTTTTATGTACGTGGCGGCGGATTAGATCAAAACCTTATTCTGCTCGACGAAGCTCCGGTTTACAACGCTTCTCACTTGTTGGGCTTTTTCTCAGTCTTCAATTCGGAAGCCATTCGCGATGCCAATCTGCTCAAAGGGTCAATTCCGGCGGAGTACGGCGGCCGAGCGTCATCTGTATTGGATATCCGAATGAAGGAAGGAAACTTGAAAGAATATGAAACTACCGGAAATGTAGGATTGATTGCGTCGAACCTGAGTTTCGAAGGGCCGATAAAAGAAGATGTGAGCTCGTTTATGGTGAGTGCCCGCCGCACCTATGCCGATTTGTTTCTGCAATTCGCCCCTGATAAAGACATTCGTGACGCCAAGTTGTATTTCTACGACATCAATATGAAAACCAACTTTAAACTGAATCCGTCGAGCCGGTTATTTATTTCAGGTTATTTCGGTCGCGACAAGTTTCGGATTCCGGATCAATTTGGATTTGACTGGGGAAGCAAAACGGCAACAGTCAGACTCAACCATACATTTAGTGAAAAACTATTTTCGAACAGCTCCTTTATTTTCAGCAATTATTCGTACCAGATTGATATTTCAGGGGATAAGGATGTTGTTATGGGATCGCACATTCAGGATTTTAACCTGAAGCAGGATTTTAGCTGGTATCCAAATACCCGAAATACACTCAAATTTGGCATTAACCTGATTGCCCATAAAATAGTTCCGGGCGAAATCGATGCGTCGCCAACCAGTATTTACAATTCTTTGGCAGTGAGACCTCGCAGGGCATTTGAGAATTCAGTGTATATTTCAAACAGTCAGCAGTTATCAGGGCGGTTGCAGGTTTATTATGGTTTGCGGCTGGCATTGTTCTCGAATGTTGGTCCGGGAGACTTTTACCAGTTCGATTCGAATGGAAAACTTTTACAATTGACTAGTTATGATCATTTTAAATGGGTAAGAACACAAGGCGGACCGGAACCCCGGCTGGCAATCAATTATCAGTTGAGCAGTCAGGCGGCAGTAAAAGCCTCGTACAACCGCATCTACCAATTTATTCATTTGCTTTCCAATTCAACATCGTCGACACCAACCGATGTTTGGTTGCCTAGTAGCGATAATGTGAAACCACAACTGTCCGATCAGTGGTCACTGGGCTATTTCAGGAATATGAAACAGAATATGTTCGAATCGTCAATCGAGGTTTATTATAAAAATCTGCAAAACCAGATTGATTACAGAAATGGAGCCGACCTGGTTTTTAACTCGACCGTTGAAGCCGAATTGGTTTATGGACGCGGCTGGGCTTATGGCGCTGAATTTTTGTTCAGGAAGAATTATGGAAAGCTGACTGGTTGGCTGGGTTACACCTGGTCGAAAACGATGCGTCAGTTCGACCTGATTAACGACGGCAACCCTTTTCCCGCAAGGCAGGATAGACGTCATGATGTTTCCATCGTTGCGATGTATAATTTGAGCCGTAAACTAAATTTTTCGGCAACTTGGGTTTACAATACCGGAAATGCTGTAACTTTCCCCAATGGTAAATACACCATCGACGGAAAAACGATAGGGTATTACACCCAGCGCAACGGATATCGGATGCCCGATTATCACCGGCTCGATTTAGGTGTAACCTGGATCAGAAAACAGACAGCACGTTTTGAATCGAGCTGGAACTTTTCGGTTTATAATGCTTATGGTCGTGAAAACGCTTATTTTATCTCTTTCAGGCAAAATAAAGACAATCCTGACCAAACAGAAGCCGTCCAGATTTCATTGTTTAAGTTCATTCCATCAGTAAGTTATAAGTTTAAATTCTAAATTATTTGAATAAGTTTCTTTCTATATCGATCCTGCTATTGGCCAGCCTTGCGTTTTCATCGTGTGAAAAGGTGATTGAGATTGATTTGGCCGATTCAAAATCTATTATTGTGATTGAAGCCACCATAACGAGCAATAAAGAGCCATTCACGGTGTTGGTTTCGAAGACTTCACCCTATTTTGGCACATCATCATCCAATTCGGTATCGGGCGCAATTGTGAGCGTAAGAGTTGAAAATGGAAAACCCAGGTATTTTAAAGAATCGGCGCCGGGCATTTATAAATTAGAAAAGACTGTTGCACTGGCCAATTACTGGTATATCGTCGATGTGGAATATGAGGGAATTACCTATTCAGCCCGTTCGTATTTGCATGAAATGATACCAATTGCTGACATTAGTTTGGCTTATTTCGATGGCTTTGGTTTTTTCGACAGCGGTTATAAAGTAAATTGCTTTGTACGCGATCCGGCCGGAGTTGATAATTATTACCGGATGAAAATCTACGTGAATGGAAACGCGGTTACCGACGAAGGAGAAATCAACCTGTACTCGGATAAGCTTTTTGATGGCAAGCTAATTGGACTAGTTCAGCATTCTGCAGTTTTTCAGGAAAATGATAGTATAACGGTTGAACTTCAGTCCATTGACAAAGCTACTTACGATTATTTTTCGACACTCGAAAATATCTCCGGCATAGAAATAATTCAATCTGCTTCACCGGCCAACCCGATCAGTAATTTCAACAATGGAGCACTCGGTTATTTTTCAGCCTATTCTTTTGATCGTAAACCTATTATTGTCAAGGATTATATCAATAATTAATTCACTATTTCGGCTGTAATCATCTAAAGGAATATAATCCCAATCTTGGTAAACTGCATTTTTTAAATTTCCTTTATACATCATTTAAAACCTGAAACTTTGAAAATAGTAGTATTAGATGGATTTGCCATGAATCCCGGCGACCTCTCATGGGAGAATCTAAATGAATTGGGCGAATGTGTAATTTTTGACCGGACAAGACCTGAAGAAGTTCTCGGCAGAGCCGATGGTGCGGATGCACTAATTACCAACAAAGTCATCATCGATAAAGCACTAATGGCCAAGTTGTCCTCATTGAAATATATTGGTGTTACGGCTACAGGGTACAATGTTGTTGATGTTCAGGCTGCTGCTGAGCGAAATATTGTAGTTAACAACATTCCGGCATACAGTACCAATTCGGTTGCCCAATTGGTTTTTTCGCACATTCTGAATGTGGCCAATCGGGTTGAACTTCATGCCAATTCAGTAATAAAAGGCGATTGGATCAGTAGCGCTGATTTCTCGTATTCCCAAAGTCCACAAATCGAACTTGCAGGGAAAACGCTTGGAATAGTTGGATTTGGCCGTATTGGCCGCAGAGTGGCTGAGATTGGACTTGCTTTCGGCATGAAAGTGATCTTTCAAAACCGTTCAGAAAAAGCAAATTTGCCATCCGGAATTATTCAAAAAGGGCTATCTGAAGTTTTTACTGAAAGTGATTTTGTGAGCTTAAATTGTCCGCTAACTGCCGAAAATATTGAATTTGTGAACCGGGATCTAATCAAAACAATGAAGCCAACTGCGGTTCTGATTAATACCGGAAGAGGCGGACTGATCAATGAGCAGGATTTGGCTGATGCACTCAATGCCGGTCAGCTATCGGCTGCTTGTCTCGATGTGCTTTCAGCAGAACCTCCACGGCCTGATAATCCACTGATTCCATTGCAAAATTGTTTTATTACTCCACATATTGCCTGGGCAACATTTGAAGCCCGCCAACGTTTATTAAATATTACTATAGATAACCTAAAGGGTTTTATTACAGGTAATCCTCAAAATCAAGTGTAAAATCTATTGGGTTCATTTTGAGCAACCTGACGACTATGGTTATCGTAAATAAATGTAGTCTAATCAAAAAAAATCGGGTAAAATGAAAACTTTCACTACAGTTGTTATCATTACCTTGTTGCTGGCGTTAACTGGTTTTAGCCAAAATGATAAAAAAGAACTTAAAGCCAGGCAACGACTTGAAATGGCTCAACTTATACAAAGTGGACATTTTAAGTTTGTTGCACGCTCCGCCAATTCAAATTTGGGAAACTTTAATAATTTATCCTCAAATTACGATCTGACTTTTGATAGCCTTCGGGTAAAAGCTTATTTACCTTATTATGGGAGAGCCTATTCTGCTCCATATGGCGGTGGGAGCGGAGGTGTAAAATTTGATCTAACGGCAAAGAAAATTGATCAGGTTTACAATGAGCGGAAAAAGATGTTTGTGATTTCAACGGAGTTAGAAGATTCGGATGAATCGTATGCAATTTTTTTGAATACCGGATTAGATGGGTACGCTGATTTGAAAATTATTTTCAG
This sequence comes from Aquipluma nitroreducens, assembly GCF_009689585.1. Lineage (GTDB taxonomy): Bacteria > Bacteroidota > Bacteroidia > Bacteroidales > Prolixibacteraceae > Aquipluma > Aquipluma nitroreducens. The sequence continues at coordinate 5,548,853 of NZ_AP018694.1, forward strand.
GAACAGGCAATGGATTAATTACACCGGAACGATTGAAAAAGTAGAGACATCTGTTAAATGAAAAATAGAAAGGACCAGAAATTCTGGTCCTTTGATGCTTTGATGTAAATGTCAACCCCTTGGGAAACATTTATTTTATTTGGTTAAATTTTATTCGTCATCAAATTGTTCGTCGCTAAATTTATAATCAAGTCCATCAAGATTTTCATCAGCAAAATCGTCGTAAATAGATAATCTGCGTTTAGAACTCTTATCCTTGTGCAATTTGGTGTTTTTTATGGAATCACCATCCGTTTTTAAAGGTTCAATACCTTTCTTCGTGATTTTCAGATTCTTGTTAGTTTTCATCGCGAAAAATCTAAAAGTTTGATAATTAAAAGTTTAAAAGTTTATAAATTATAAAATTATTTGTTCGTTAAACTATGAAAAAAAAAGATACATCCATGTATTTTAATCTGAAAAATATAACCCATTATTTTTGAGGCTCTGATAATGTGATTATTATGCTACATACCTAAAAATGTATTTACTTTACGACTAAATGTATCTAAATGTTATTGGTTCACTCTGAAAATTTCTGGTAGTTTTAAATCCGTAATAGCAATGCTCCATTCATGAAAAAATATTTTGTTCTGTTCTTCATGCTCATTTATTCGTTTGCTTCAGGGCAGATTTCTTCAAGTGAGAAAAAAGCAGGCAAGCTGTTCGAGCAGGCAAGAATTGCCTATGAAAGTAAACTTTTCAATAAATCACTGAATTTTCTGGATGATGCATTGTCCCTCAATCCTGAATTTTTAGACGCTTATCTGCTTAAGTCAGATATCTACATGGATATCGATTCTGTTGGTCTTCAGATAAAAGCCATTGAAGCTGCTCTCAAAATTGCTCCTGATAAAAATTCAAAGCTATACTATTTGTTAGGGAAAGCTTATTATCGTTCCGAAAGATATCAAAATGCAAGTGATGCCTACGAAAATTATCTCAAACGGGTTGAAGCAAATACCCCTTTAGCTGTTAAAGCCCGTCAAAGCATTGATAAATGTATAGGAGCAGTAAACTTATTGAAACATCCGGTTTCATTTCAATCTGTAAATTTGGGCGATAATATTAATTCCGAAGATGATGAATACTGGCCTACAATTACGGTAGATGGTAAAACACTTATTTTTACCCGATTAGTCGGTTCACAAACAATTTCATCGCAACATCCTATCGCTCAGGAAGATTTCTATACATCAGACCTTGTTGATAATATTTGGCAACCTAGTACACCAATAAAATCAATCAATACCATTTACAACGAAGGGGCACAGACAATTTCAACAGACGGTAAACTTTTGTTTTTTACGGCCTGTACCCGAAGCGATGGTATAGGAAGTTGTGATATTTACTATTCGCGCTTTAAAGACGGAAGCTGGTCATTACCTCAAAATGTAGGCGAACCTGTGAATTCGCCTGCGTGGGAGTCGCAACCGTCCATTTCAGCAAATGGAGAGATCTTGTATTTTGTGAGTAGCCGTCGCGGTGGTAAGGGTGGAATGGACATCTGGAAATGCAATTTAAAAGGCTTTTCAACTGGGGGAACTCCAATTTGGGGGACTCCTCTCAATCTCGGCGATTCAATCAATACTCCGGGTAATGAAATGTCGCCGTTCATTCACTCCGATGGCAAAACGCTCTATTTTGCTTCTGATTACTGGCCTGGAATGGGCGGTTATGACATATTCTATTCCAGGCAGAAGAATGATTCCGTTTGGTCGAAACCTCAAAACATTGGCTATCCGATTAATTCATTCAAAAATGAACAAGGCCTGGTGGTTGATGCTGCCGGGAAAAATGCCTATTACTCTTCGGATCGGCCGGGATCAAGAGGAATGGACATCTATTCTTTTGAATTATACGAAAAGGCTCGGCCAACACCCGTTTCGTACATTAAAGGAAAAATTGTTGACGAAGATTCGGGTGCTCCGATTTGCGCCAAGGTTGAATTGACTGATCTGGAAAATTCAAAGTCGGTGATCAGGGGAGAGTCATGCTGGGAAAAGGGCGAATTCCTGATGTGCCTTCCGTTAGGGAAAGAATATGCCTTTAATATAACGAAGGAAGGATATTTATTCTATTCAGATAACTTCCAATTGAAAGAAAAGAAAGAAATTATTGATCCCTACATTCTTGAGATTAAAATGAAGAAGATAAAAGTTGGTGGGGCAGTAGTTCTTCGGAATGTATTTTTCGATACCGGATCTTTCGATTTGCTTCCCGAATCGAAAGTTGAACTTCAGAAATTAATCGAGTTTCTGAACTTGAACAAAACCGTTTTCATCGAAATAGAAGGACATACCGATAATGTTGGAAACGAAGAGCTGAATCAGAAGTTATCAGAATCGAGGGCTAAAGAAGTTTACAACTATTTGATTAATAAAGGAATTGATGACGCTCGTATGAACTACAAAGGATACGGACTTACACAACCAGTCGGTTCGAACGAAACACCCGAAGGAAGGGCACTAAACCGAAGAACCGAATTCGTGATCATAAAAAAATGAGAGAAACTAACCGGAAATTACTTTAATCCATTTTGTCTGAAACACTCAGAGTACTGTTTATCAATATCCAAAATGTGATGATCAATCCAATCTTTCAGAAAGTACAATAATTCGATCGTCAGGGTAACTTCGCCGGTTCTTAATTCAGCCTTAAAGGACGAAACCTTTTCCCTAAAATCCTGATGTTCCTTAATGTGTTCGGCAGAACCCTGAAAGTTAAATCGTTGAAAGAAAAACTCTTCTTTCTGAAAATGAGTTATAGCATATCTTTCTATTTCAGAAATAGTTTGAGTTATAATAGCATTGGCCTGCCCTTGTTTCATGGCCTCAAGCAAATTGTTTAGATGCCTGAATAATTCTTTGTGTTGATTATCAATAGACTGTATACCAACACTGTAATTTTCGTCCCATTCAAACATCCAGATTTCGTTAAAGATTAGGGAGCCAAATTTAAATTAATTTTTTGTATTCTGAACTTATGTCAATATCATAATTCTTAAATATCAAAGCATAAATTATCAAGGATGTAAGGAGTTTGCTGATAAACGTAATAATTTAGCCAATTGGAAATTAACAAATTAGCATGTCCTCTCCAACGCATCAACGGTTCGTTTTCAGGATTGTTGTCCGGATAGTAGTTGACAGGAATTTCAATTGGCAATTTTTTCTTTAAATCGCGTTTGTATTCGGTATCCAACGTGTATCTCGAATACTCGGAATGTCCGGTCACAAAGAATTGCCGGCCATCATAAGTCATGACCATATTTACGCCAGACTCTTCCGATTTCGAAACGATATTCAATTCAATTACTTTCTGAATGTCTTTTTCCAAAACTTCGGTGTGACGTGAATGGGGAACAAAGTATTCATCATCAAAACCTCTGAAAATAGGCAGGGTATCATTTAAATTACGGTGCTTAAAGACTCCAAACATCTTTTTCTCCAAAGGATACTTCGGGACACCATAGAAATGGAACAATCCGGCCTGTGCAGCCCAGCAAATAAACAGCGATGAGGTTACATGCGATTTCGACCAATCAAAAATCTCGGTCAGCTCTTTCCAGTAAGTAACTTCTTCAAAAGGAAGTAATTCAACAGGAGCGCCGGTAAAAATCATTCCGTCATAATTTTTCGATTTCAGCTCATCAAAGGTCTTGTAGAACGCCTTCATGTGGACATCCGACGTGTTTTTTGACTCATGACCTTTCATCCGGAGAAAATCAATTTCAACCTGAAGCGGAGTATTTGATAATAACCGGATCAAATCTGTTTCGGTTGTTATTTTAATAGGCATCAGATTGACAATAATGACTTTTAGTGGACGAATATCCTGATGCGCTGCACGCGATTCGTCCATGATGAAAATATTCTCTTTCTGAAGAAGTTCAATTGCTGGTAATTGATCTGGAACATTAATTGGCATAATATCAATATTTTAATTGAAACGAGGCTGTATCAAAAGTCATTGATTCCGTCATCCTGAACTTGTTTCAGGATCTCAAAGTATTGCTAACAGACCCCAAAACAAGTTCGGGGTGACTGCTTGAATATATTAACTTTTGATACAGCCTTTAGGGTTGTAAAATTAAGCAATTTGACTCAAGGCCTGTTCGAAATCGGCAATAATGTCCTCGATGTGTTCAAGACCTACAGAAACACGCAATGAGCTTGGGAATACTCCAGCCGCAAGTTGTGCTTCATCTGAAAGTTGCTGATGCGTTGTGGCTGAAGGTTGTATGATCAGCGTTTTGGCATCACCAACATTTGCCAAATGGCTTACTAATTTCAGACTGTCAACAACCTTAATTGCTGCATCTTTATCACCTTTCACTTCAAATGAAAGCATTCCGCCTGCGCCTTTTGTCAAATATTTTTGAGCTAAGGCATACGAAGGGTTGCCTTCAAGTCCCGGATAATTAACGCTTGCTACTTTCGGATGTTTTTCGAGCCATTTGGCCAGAGCCAGCGTATTTTGAATGTGACGTTCCATCCGAAGAGAAAGAGTTTCAAGCCCCTGAAGCAGTAAGAACGAATTGAACGGACTTTGTGAAGGGCCAATATCCCTCAACCCTTCAACTCGAGCTTTGATGATGAATGCAATGTTGCCAAATGGTCCGTCAGAATTGAAGATATCCCAATATTTCAGACCATGATAACCTTCTGAAGGTTCAGTAAAACCAGGAAACTTGCCATTTCCCCAATTGAAATTACCAGCATCAACAATCACGCCGCCAATACTGGTTCCGTGACCACCAATCCATTTAGTTGCAGATTCGACCACAATATTAGCGCCGTGTTCAATCGGGCAAATAAGGTAACCTCCAGCTCCAAATGTATTGTCAACAATAAACGGAATATCGTATTTCTTAGCCAACGCGCCAAAAGCATCAAAGTCGGGAACTACATATCCGGGATTTCCAATACTTTCCAAATAAATGGCTTTGGTGTTTTCGTCAATAAGCTTTTCAAAAGCTTCAATGGTAAGGTCTGCAGCTAAACGTGCTTCAATACCCAATTTTTTGAAAGTTACCGTAAACTGATTGTACGAACCTCCATACAAATAAGGCGAACTAACGAAATTATCGCCAATGCCCATGATGTTGGTAAAGGTTAAAAACTGCGCCGAATGGCCCGAAGCTACTCCCAATGCGGCAACCCCGCCTTCGAGCGCAGCAATTCGCTGCTCAAATACATCGGTTGTCGGATTCATGATTCGGGTATAAATGTTTCCGAATTCTTTCAATCCAAACAGATTTGCAGCATGTTCGGCATTGTTAAATACGTACGACGAAGTTTGGTAAATTGGAACAGCACGCGAATTTGTCGTTGGATCAACTTGCTGCCCTGCATGCAATTGCAGTGTTTCAAAATGTAATTTTCTTTCAGTCATGATACTTTATTTTAGGGTTAAAAAATCGATTTAAAAAATATATTGTGAATTTCTGTAATTGCTTTCTGAGTATCCTTTTGATCAACAATCAGATAACTCACTAAATCAGAAGCGCCAGAACCACTCAGCAGTACATTGATTTTGTGCTGAGCAACTGCCGTAAACAACTTGGCAGAAACACCATGGTGTTGCTGCATGCCGTGACCAACAACTGCGATTAGCGAAACCTGATCTTCAATAACAATTTCGCTTACCGAAGTGAGCGGTAATTGACTACAAATTTGCCTGGCTTTCTCAATTTCATTCTTATTCAGGATGATATTAATGCTCACCTGTGAGGTAATTACGGATCGAATGTTAATTGCCGATTGATGAAATGCCGTTGTTACTTTAGCCAAAATTCCGGGTTTAAAACCAACGCCAGGACCATTAAGTTTCAATACGGCAATTTCTTCGGTATGAACCACACTTTTAACCACATTGGGCGTAACAAACGATTCAGAATTGATAATGGTAGTCAACTCTTTTCCTTTGTTTTTCAGACGATAAACATGAACCGGTATATGATTGCTGATTAACGGTTCGACAATTCGCGGATGAATGGATTGCTCACTGAAATAAGATAATTCTGAAGCTTCAGCATAAGTCAGCCGTGAAATAAGCTGTGAATCAGGAACAAAAGCAGCATCCGAAGTTCTAAACTCTGCATCGAGTTCCCAAAGTTGGAGAGAATCAGCGCCAATCAGTCGGGTAATTCCAGCCGCAGAATAGTCAGCCGATCGTTTGCCCAATCTGGCCACTTTTCCTCCTGAAGTAATTCCGTATGAACCGGGAATCAGATTTATACCTTTTGGCAGCAAAGAGAGAAGCTTGGCTGATTCTTCATACAAAATAGTAGCGTTTCCGTATTCTTTAGTCACAATTAACCCAATATTCTCAGGAAAAAGGAGGTTTGAACTGACTTGGCTTTCGCTCAGAAACAGATGCAAAATGCATGCTGAAATACGCTCGGAGTAACTAATTACCTGATCTTTCAATGATAAAGAGAAATCGCCTGTAAACTCAATTCCTTTCAGTAAATTCTGAAGGTTTTTCAATTCATTAATCAAATTCTCATCGGATCTGGATGGATGAAAAACATTCAATCGCTCATTTACTTGATTCTGGATCTGATCAATTATGAAATCGGAAGTAACTGAATTGATAATTAGTGATTCGATGCCCTGTTCAAGGATTTCTAGTATTTCTGGAACGGCGGAAACAACAACAGTTTCGTCATTTTCTGATTCGGATAGAAGACTCGCGAAAGCCTCAAGAACAGGAAATTTAGATAAACTGCTTCCGCCAAATCGTACGACACAATTTGACATGAGATAAGTTTAAAATTGAAATTTGGAAGAATTTGGATTTGGGTTCGAGCCTTTAAACAATATGAAAATCACACCGCCTAAAGGCTAGCGCATTATCATAGACATAAAGGACATCATGGAATCATTGCAACCCATCGGATGGGAAACACAGGAGGTTATATTTTTTGCTGAATGATTCATATTCGATTACCTGAATTAATGACTGCAAACATAAATAGTTTTGCAATATAGACAAAGAATTATCAGAATTGTTTCGAAAAAATCAGATTAAATAATTGTTAAGTGCCATTTTTATCTGATTTTCAGCATTCTATCCTTACGCTTAAAGATGGTCTTCTCCAAAAATAGTTTTGAAGTTACTGGCAATTATTTGTGCCAACTCGTTCTCATCGATCTTTAGAATTTGCGTTGCTAATGAATAAATTTCGTCAATTGAAATGTTACGATCATCGGTTTCCAAAAACAAACGTTCAATGGGAATTGATCGAAAAATGTCATGTTTTGATTCATCTTTGAGAAGTTGTTCACCAACCGAAAAGTAAAAATCATGCTTGTTCAAGCTCGAAGTAGTCTCCCAATTGCCTCGATAACCATGAATGATCCATGGTAAATCAGATTTATTTTCTTTTTTATATTTTATCAAATCTGAATATGCCCGTACACAATGAATAATCAATGGTTTACGACGATTATTTGCAATCAGTACTTGTCGTTTAAAGCACCATTCCTGTAATGCGAAGTCTATCTCTATCAATCGATCAAGGCCGCATTCGCCAACAGCAAGCATATTTTTCTGAGCTGATGCGCGATCAATTGCCTCAAAACATTCCTCCACATTTACTTTTCCGATGTGCCATGGATGGAGTCCAGCCGAAAAAAGAAAATCCGGTTGATTGTGAGTTAACTCCTGAGCAAAAACATTCACGATCTGAGGATTCCCCGTTTTATCGGCTAAATGAGTATGTAGATTGATTAGTTGCATATTTTATAAGCTTGCCCATATTCTAGCCTGTGAAACACCCGGCGCTTTAATGTTTAAGTCAAGAAAATATCCAAACGGGGTTTGCGCAACCGAATACCCGGCATTCAAAAGCCTTTTTTCAGCCTCGTTAAATAATTCTTTCGTAAATTCAGGAGAGGCTTTTGACTCGGATAAATGTGCAAAAGAATGAAGAATAACCGAATTGGTTTCATTCTTTCTGGCAACCCATTTCAAGTGGTTAACAAGCTTTTTTTCACGAGACTTAAGATCATTTTCCTCATCTGTTTGTTCAACCTGAATAAACGACAGAATCGCTTTTGAAAATTGCTTCCCATCCAGAACTTCTTCAGTATCTTCCAGGTTTTTCTGCTGTGGAAAATAACTAAACTCGTCAACGAACATACACAATACTTTCACGTCTATTTTGTTTTAATTCATCAAATTTACTCGCTTTTTGGTGAAGTATTCCTCGATTGATAATTTATCTTAAATTTGAATTCTATTTAAACTGGAAAATGAACTTGAAAACGGCTTTCCAAACTATTGTAATTCTTCTGTTGGTAATGCCAATTGTGGTAACCGGACAAATATCCAGAGGTGGAACTCCAATTCAAATCCAGAAGTTAAAATCATATTCTTCCAATACTACTGATTTGGTTGTCATGCCAGCTGTTGATAATGTAAAAATGAGAGGATTATACAGCAGGACTGATCAAAATAAATTGAAACCATTTCGCTTTGCTTATTCCTTCGATGTATCGTTAAACCTTAATAATTCAGGAACATGGTACAATACAACACAGGTAAATGTATGGCAATTACGCATTCGTTCAACCGGTGCGTACTCACTAAACCTGATTTTTGATCAGTTTAATTTGCCTGAAAATGCACGACTTTTCCTGATCAGTGAGAACACCGGTGAAATAAAAGGGGCTTATACTTCCGACAATAATTCAGAAAGCCGGATGTTTGCTGTGGAACCGATCGAAGGCGATGAACTGCTTATTCAATATGAAGAACCTGTTAATGTCCCTTTTCGTGGAGAACTGCAAATTGCAAAGGTCGCCCACGATTATGTTGGTATTGTAACCAAAGATCATCGGCCCTTAGGTATTTCAGGCTCTTGCAATGTGAATGTGAACTGTGATATCGCCAACGGAACAGAAAATGTGCGCGATGGAATTTGTCGAATTATCATAGATGGGAGCGAACTTTGCACTGGAACTATGTTAAATAATACATCAAAGGATGGCGCTCCCTATGTCCTTACGGCTTTTCACTGTTTCCAAACCTCAAATAATTCAAAGCCATCGCAATCACAAATGGAAAAAATGGCACAGTCTGCTTTATTTCTGTTTAATTACGAATCGCCTTACTGCGGCACCATTGATGGCGATGTTAGCCATTCATTATCTGGAAGTACGGTCAAAGCATCATTCGATAGTCTCGATTTTGCTTTGGTTCGCCTCAATAACACGCCAACAGCTAATTACCGTCCTTATTTATTGGGTTGGAATCGGAAAAACATAGCGCCAAGCTCATCCATTTCTATTCACCACCCATTAGGCGATATCAAGAAAATTTCGATTGACAATGATCCTGCGATAACCGCAAAATTCAACAGTAGTTATCTGACAAATGGATTCTGGAAAGTTCTGCGGTGGGACTATGGAGTTACTGAAGAAGGTTCTTCCGGCGGTCCGCTTCTGGATCAAAACAAGCAATTAATTGGCTCGTTAACAGGAGGGTCAGCGAGTTGCCCACCTGGATTGCCCACCAATGATTATTTCGAAAAATTTGCTCTAGCCTGGGATTACAGAACGGAAAGCAGTAAACAGTTAAAAATCTGGCTCGATCCGATAAATTCGAATGTTGAGAAACTTGACGGAATGGCTTTAAATCCGCCAGAGACACATTGCAGTGCCGTTACCAATTTTAAAGAAACTGATACTCACTCAATTATTAAGATACCCGATGTAATAATTAAAAAGGGTTATTATAGTGGCTCAAATTCGGCGGGATTCACTGAATTTGCCGAACAATTTAAGTTCTCTAAAAGCTGTGAGTTATCGGGCATTTCGCTAGGTATCGCAAAAGTAAAATTGGCTACAGCAAACTCTACATCCTATATCAGTGTCAGAGTTTATGAAGGAACAGATAAGCCTGAACGATTATTGGTAGATAATGACAAATTCTATCTCAAGAATTTTTACGGAGATGCAATGAATTATCTTTCTTTCGCTAATCCGGTAAAAACAACCGGGAACTTTTTTGTTTCCTACGACATTTCTAAAATAAATGCAGGCGATTCGTTGGTTGTATACATGGCAAACCGGAAATCGGATGTAACAAATAGTTTTTTCCTCAAAAATAACTCAGCATGGTCAACATACAATTCACTGAACCTGGAAGGAAATGGTTCCGCATTACTTTCCGAACTGATAGCCTGTAATATTAATGACACGGCTTCTGTTGATACAACAAAGTCTAGCTTACTTGAAGCACGTTTCTATCCCAATCCACTCTCCGGAAATACAACTTTACATATTGAAACAATTGAAACGATTGATACCCCGGAAGACATTGCAGTTTACGATCTGCTTGGAAAAAAGCAAAATGTAACATTCACACAAACGGGATTAAATAAAATGAGTTTGAATTTCAATGGCAAAAGAGCCGGGATATATTTTATACATCTACAATCGGGTGGCAAAAAGATTATCGGCAAAGTGGCCTATCTTCCTTAATGTCGGATTGAGGGAATTGATTATTTATTTGTATCAAAAAAACCTGCCATTCGCGTCGCTTCTGATGTGGTCATAAAATCGGCCTTCGAGGTTTGAATCAGATCGGCCACAGTTTTATACGATGGACAATTAGCAATACTAATCTTCTTTTTTTGCGCATGTACCTTATCAACTAAGGCTTTAATCTTTGTGAAGTCTTCAAAAGGTATATTTCCGATTCCTTTCCATGCCGTTAATTCGTTGAAATCGACTTCAATCAACGGCATTTTATTCGGGTCGATATTTTGGTCAATATCTTTTAAATTGCCTACCAAACCCAGAAAGCTTGGCTTAATGCGGTTTATTTTGTTGAGTTGCTCCTTGTCTTTAATCAAAATGCGTAATTTCCCCTGATGTGCTGTTCCATCGATATTATATGTCAACATATCTGAAAAAGGACGCATTTCATTGGCAAGCTGTTTATAGATCTGCACGGGTTGAGTTGTGAAATTTAGGATGAGAAAAATATCTCCGGAATATCCCGGAATAATTTCATCCTTATTCTTTTTAAACTGATTGTAAAGAGGGTAGAGGTATGCTTCTGTTAAAGTTGGCAATTTGTGGTTAGCGCTGTCGGGCATAAGCGGCGTAACATAGATTTTTCCGTAGATATACATCACATCAGCCTGATAATTAAGGATCCCGCTGCCAATTGATTCCCATAGTTCGGTTTGACCGCTAAAATTGTACGATGAAATGATCGGTTTGGCATTTTTTTGCGAAAACGAGAACTGAACCGTAAGTAAAAATAAAACACCAAAAAGTATAATCTTCTTCATATAACCGAATCTTTGAGATTAGTAAAATTACTTTTTTTCGATTTTAAATCGGGAAAGTACATTATTATTTTTTACAATAATCTTTACAATTGCAATTTCTTGAGTACTTTCGGATTCCCAAACAAAAACCAAAATGATTTCTGAAAAGGCCAAAAATATAACTCCTTTTATCGTTATGGAAGTTCTTGAACGAGCTTCCGTTTTGGAAAAAGAAGGTAAAAACATTATTCATTTAGAAGTTGGAGAACCCGATTTTAATGTTCCGGCATGTGTGTTAAAGGCCAGCGAAACTGCCATGAAGCAAGGCCGGACACATTATACGCACAGCCTGGGTGATCCGGAATTGCGACAAGAGATTTGCAACACTTACCTGAAGAACTATGGCGTTCATATTTCTCCGGAACAAGTTATTGTTACTTCTGGAACATCGCCTGCCATTTTGATGGTACTTTTCGCACTTTGCAATCCTGATGACGAAATTATCCTTTCCGACCCGGGATATGCCTGTTATCCAAATTTCATCAGCCTTTCCGGAGCAAAAATGGTAAAAGTACCGGTTTACGAAGAAGATGGGTTTCAATACCGGCCTGAGAATATTTGCTCAGCAATTACCGAACGCACCAAAGCGATCATGATTAACAGCCCAATGAATCCAACCGGGAACCTGCTTTCTCCGAAAACGTTAAAATCAATCGCCGGATTTTCACCCTATATTATTTCAGACGAAATTTACCACGGACTGGTTTACGAAGATCAGGCTCATTCCATTCTGGAGTTTACCAAACGTGCTTTTGTGCTGAATGGATTTTCGAAACTGTATGCCATGACCGGACTTCGGCTGGGCTATGTAATTGTTCCTGATGAATTTGTCCGTCCAATCCAAAAACTTCAGCAAAATCTGTACATCTGTGCCAGCTCGGTTGCCCAGCGCGCCGGTATCGCTGCTCTTCGCGAGGCAGATGCCGATGTTGAGCACATGAAAAACATTTACAACGAACGACGTAAATTCATGATTAGCCGGCTTCGCGAATTGGGATTCAGGATTACCGTTGAGCCAACTGGGGCATTCTATGTTTTCGTAAATGCTCAGCATTTGTCAACCGATTCGTATAAACTGGCTTTTGACATCCTGGAGAAAGCACATGTCGGAGTGACGCCCGGAATCGATTTTGGCGAAAATGGAGAAGGCTATTTGCGTTTTTCGTATGCCAATTCTCTTGAAAATATAATTGAAGGATTGAACCGATTAGAGAAATACATTCAGGAATTTAAAGGCTTGTAAATTTCTCCCAATGTACCATCTCAGAAAAAGATTTCCGTGATTTTAGCGGAGCTTCTGAAGTTGTATAGCCCAATGGAATAAGAGCAATGGGTTCAATATTTTCGGGCAATTGCAGCTTTTTTCGGGTCATTTCAACATCAAAATTACAAACCCAGCAAGTGCCAATACCTAAATCTGTAGCCTTTAAAACCAAATGATCAATTGCAATAGCAGCATCAACATCAGCAAAATCTTTCCCATCAGTTTTTCGTTTCCATGATTGACTGTGATCTGAACAAACTACAATACAGGCAGGCGCTTCCCTAAACCAAGCTCTATGGTACACTTCATAAATATCAGCCAGTTTATCAGGATCAGTGATAACAATAAAATGCCACGGCTGATAATTTACTGCCGATGGCGCCATTCGTGCAGCTTCCAATATTTCCAAAATGATATTCCGGTCAACTTTTTCACTGGTAAAAGATCTGACTGAATAACGATTCCTTATTGCTTTATCGAGTTCCATAACTGATTGTTCTGTATAAATACTGAATGTAAAAATCAGCAAAAAGTTGAAAATATTTAAAGTATTTATCTTCAAAAATACATCAATAAATCCGGATTCAAAGTCACTTCATGTCACCTTTTCAACGAATAGATATGACTTTTTACTGATTTATTGGCAGTTATTTCTTTGAAAAAGGCAATTCTGACCGATCTTACGTCATTTTTTTCAATGGCATGATAATCGTAAAAACCAATTCGAGATTTAAACAATATGACTACATTTGTAACTTTCATTTTTTGATCACATTAAAACCCAGATAATGGCATTCATAAACAAAATTTTAGGCAAATTTCTCGGCTCAAAATCAGATAAGGACATGGCTGAAATTGCTCCTCTGCTCGCACTCATCAAAAAAGAATACGAACGCATCAGCTTGTTGTCTAACAACGAATTGAGAGCCGAGTCGGCCCGGTTGAAAGAACTGATTAAAGATCGGATTAAACCGGAAGAGGACCGGATTGCTGAGTTAAAAGAACTCGTTGATACAGTTGATATTCAGGAAAGCGAAAAAATTTATCAGGAAATAGATAAACTTGAGGAAAAAATAGATGATAAGTTAGAAGAAGTCCTGAATGAAATTCTTCCAATTGCATTCTCTGTTGTTAAAGCAACAGCCAAATTATTCACTGAAAATGAACGCGTTGTAGTGTCAGCCAGCGATTTTGATCGTGAATTGGCTACGACACGTAATAGTATTCTGATTGAAGGTGAAAACGCCATCTGGTTAAATAAATGGATGGCCGGCGGAAGCGAGATTACCTGGGAAATGGTTCATTACGATGTTCAGCTCATTGGTGGTATTGTATTGCATCAGGGGAAAGTTGCTGAAATGGGAACTGGTGAAGGAAAAACATTGGTTGCTACTTTAGCTGTATTCCTGAATGCTTTAACCGGAAGAGGTGTTCATTTGGTTACTGTAAACGACTACCTGTCGAAACGTGACTCGGAATGGATGGGACCAATCTTCGAATTCCACGGTTTGAGCGTTGATTGTATCGATAAACATCAGCCAAACTCCGAAGGTAGACGTAAAGCTTACCTTTCGGATATTACCTACGGAACAAACAACGAATTCGGGTTCGACTATTTGCGTGACAACATGGCAATCAGCCAACGCGATCTGGTTCAGCGGAAACATCACTACTCGATTGTGGATGAGGTCGATTCGGTTTTAATCGATGATGCCCGTACACCATTGATTATTTCAGGGCCGGTGCCAAAAGGTGAAAACCAGAAGTTTGAAGAATTAAAACCTAAAGTTGAAAAGCTATACGCTGCGCAGCGAAATCTGGCCAATCAGTGTTTATCGGATGCCAAACGAATCCTGAATAATCCGAATGCAACAAAGGACGAAAGGGAAGAAGGTTCTGTTTTGCTGCTTCGTGCCCACAAAGGTTTGCCAAAGAGTAAGGCGCTCATCAAATTCCTGAGTGAAGAGGGAATCAAAGCCATGATGACCAAAACAGAGAATTACCATATGCAGGACAACAACAAGATGATGCATATTATTACCGATCCTCTGTTTTTTGTGGTCGATGAAAAACAAAATTCGGTGGAACTAACTGACAAGGGAGTTGACCTGATTTCGGATGACGTTGAAGATCAATCATTTTTTATTTTACCTGATGTTGGTTCTGAAATTGCTGAAATTGAAAACAATAAAGCGCTTACCAAAGAACAGGTTCTGGAGAAAAAAGATGATCTGTTGACCAATTATGCAATCAAATCAGAACGCGTACATACCATCAACCAGTTGCTGAAAGCTTATGCCATGTTCGAAAAAGACGTGGAATACGTAGTTATCGAAAACAAGGTTAAAATTGTTGACGAGCAAACTGGTCGTATCATGGAAGGCCGTCGTTATTCTGACGGATTGCATCAGGCAATTGAGGCAAAGGAACATGTTAAAGTTGAAGCCGCTACACAGACCTTCGCAACCATCACGCTACAGAATTACTTTAGGATGTATCACAAACTGGCCGGTATGACCGGTACTGCCGAAACTGAAGCAGGTGAATTGTGGGACATCTATAAATTGGATGTGGTTGTTATTCCAACCAACCGGAAAGTTATTCGCGACGACCGCGAAGATTTGGTTTATAAAACCAAACGCGAAAAATACAATGCAGTTGTTGAAGAAATTGTTGAACTGAATAAAATAGGACGACCAGCCTTGGTTGGAACAACTTCGGTTGAAATATCGGAATTGTTAAGCCGATACCTCAAAATGCGCGGCATCAAGCACAACGTGCTGAATGCCAAATTGCACGCTCGTGAAGCTGAAATTGTGGCTGATGCCGGGATGAAAGGAATGGTTACCATTGCTACCAACATGGCAGGTCGTGGTACCGACATCAAATTAACTCCTGAAGTAAAAGCTTTAGGCGGTTTGGCCATTATTGGTACCGAACGCCATGAGTCGCGTCGTGTCGACCGCCAGTTGCGCGGACGTTCAGGTCGTCAGGGAGATCCGGGCTCTTCCCAGTTCTTCGTTTCGCTCGAAGACGATTTGATGCGCCTGTTTGGTTCCGATCGTATTACCGGAATCATGGACAAAATTGGGTTGAAAGAAGGTGAAATGATTCAGCATTCGATGATTACCAAGTCGATTGAGCGTGCCCAGAAGAAAGTTGAAGAAAACAACTTCGGCATTCGTAAACGTTTACTCGAATACGACGACGTAATGAACTCGCAACGCGAAGTCATCTACAAGAAACGCCGTCACGCTTTGTTTGGCGAGCGGGTTGAAGTTGATATCCTGAATACCATGTATGATGTAATTGATAATCTGGTTACGGAATATCAGGCAAATGGTGATTTTGAAGGATTTAACCTTGAATTGATTCGTTTGATGTCGATGGAATCACCAGTTTCTGAACAGGAATTCCTGAAGATCAAATCGGATGAACTAATTGACAAGACCTATCAGGAGATGGTTGCAACTTACACCCGCAAGATGGAAACCATCAGCAAACAGGCTTATCCTGTCATTCGCGAGGTCTATGAGCAAAAAGCACACCTGTATCAAAACATCGTAGTGCCTATTTCTGACGGAATCCATATTTTCCAGATTATCACCAATCTTGAAAAAGCATATAAAAATCAAGGGAAAGAGCTCGTTAAATCGTATCAGAAACAAACCGTTCTGGGTACCATCGACGAGGCCTGGAAAGAACAACTCCGTGAAATGGACGATTTGAAGCAATCGGTTCAGAACGCCACCTACGAACAAAAAGACCCGCTGCTCATCTACAAATTCGAATCGTTCAATTTGTTTAAGATAATGGTAAGTAAGGTGAACAAGCAGATTGTTTCTACTTTAGCAAAAGGTCATATCCCAGTTAGCGAACCTGAACAAATTCACGAAGGACACGAACGCCGTGGATTAGATATGAGTAAACTGTCAACTTCAAAATCTGATATGCCGGAAAGCTCGTCAAACCGACCAGAAGCTCCACGAGAACCGCAACATGTTCAACCAATTCGGGTTGAAAAGCGAGTTGGCCGGAACGATCCATGCCCTTGTGGAAGCGGTAAAAAATTCAAATCTTGCCACGGTAAAGATTTGGTCGATTAGTTGCCCCCTTCCTGTTCCCGCAAATGGGGGAATGATTAGGTTAGTGGTTTGCGATGATAATTATACAACCCAATAAACGATATGATTGACATTCTGGCATTTATTCATTGGAACGTTAGCCCTGAAATTTTTTCACTTGGACCAGTGCACGTTCGCTGGTATGGACTTCTTTTTGCAGTTGGTTTCCTTTTTGGCTACAACCATGGCGAAAAGATGTTCAAACATGAAAATATTGACTTGAAGTGGCTCGAAAGTCTATTCATTTATTTGATTGTTGCTACAATTATTGGAGCACGATTAGGCCATGTACTTTTTTACGGTTGGGGCTATTATTCACAACATCCCATTGAAATTCTATATGTTTGGCAAGGCGGACTAGCCAGTCATGGTGGTGTTCTCGGTATTATTATTGCCATGTTTATCTGGAGCAAATACGTGTCGAAACGCTCTATTCTGTGGGTTTTAGATCGGGTAGTGGTTCCATCGGTTTTTGTAGCCGCATTAATTCGCTTAGGAAATCTCATGAATTCTGAAATTTATGGAATTCCAACGACATTGCCTTGGGGAGTAATATTCGAACGTAACCACGAGACTGTTGCCAAACATCCAACACAAATTTATGAATCGCTTAGTTATCTGATCACTTTTGGTGTGATGCTTTACATGTACTGGAAAACCAAAGCCAAAGATTATCAAGGTTTGCTGGTGGGAGTTTTCTTTGTGATGGTATTCTCAGCCCGGTTTTTCATTGAGTTTATCAAGGAAGAACAGGAAGCTTTCGAAAAGGGAATGAGCCTTAACATGGGACAATTACTAAGTATTCCGTTTATTTTAGGCGGAATATTCCTGATTATACGTGCTGTAAAAAAAGGACCAGTGATTTACGAAAATCAAGCTATTTCAGGCAAAAAATAAGAAATAAATTCATACTGAAAACCCTGAAAACGTTGACAAAGAAGCTTCGTTTTCAGGGTTTATTGTTAATGATTTTAAATCCAATCGGCTAACCTTACAATTTAGATATATTTGGAGACTGAAAAATCTGATTTAAATTTCAAGCCAACACGGGTTAAATTGTGAGATATTCCAAAGAATTTATTGGCGAAATGCTTGGCACTTTTATGATGGTGCTATTCGGGTGCGGCTCGGTTGCTGTAACTGTGCTTTTCAATGCCCATCAGGGATTGATGCAAATAGCGCTGGCATGGGGAATTGGCGTTACATTAGCTATTTACCTGACCCGCCATTTATCGTGTGCACACCTGAACCCTGCAGTTACGCTGGCCATGTGGATTGGAAAACGAATGGCTGTCAGAAAAATACCTACATACCTTACAGCGCAATTCTCCGGTGCTATTTTGGCTGGATTTGTTATTTACCTCTTGTTTGGCCCTTCGATTTCAGCATTCGAAAGTACCCACAATATTGTGCGCGGATCAGCCCAATCGATCCAGACAGCTAAAATGTTTGGTGAATACTACGCGGCTCCTGGCAGTTTGGCAATTGTTTCGATGCCATTGGGCATGGCTGCCGAAGCGCTTGGAACCTTCCTACTTTTACTGATGATTTTTGCACTCACCGAAGGTTGTAATGTAGGTCGTCCAAACGATGCAATGGCTCCGATGTTTATTGGATTAACGGTCACATCCATTATCGGCTTGATTGCACCTTTGACCCAGGCTGGTTTGAACCCTGCCCGCGATTTTGGGCCACGTATGGTTGCCTGGATTTTTGGCTGGGGAAATGCTGCTTTTCCCGATCAATCCGGAGGATTTTTCTTCGTTTACATTTTGGCACCAATCATAGGCGGAATACTGGCTTCGTTGTTTTTTGTCTATCTCATTGAACCAGCAATGAAACGTCAGTCAACCTCATGCTGCTGCGATGATCAAACAAGTAAAAAGTAAAAACATGAAAACTACACGACTAATATTGGTTGGCGGATTTCTTGGAGCCGGAAAAACAACCCTGTTATGGGAAGCTACACGGAGAATCACTGAACGCGGAAAACGAACTGGACTGATCACCAACGATCAGACATCGGAGTTAGTTGATACTGCTCTACTTTTACGAAAAGACGTGAAAGTGGCTGAAGTGAGCGGAAGTTGTTTTTGTTGTAATTTCAACGGATTGATCGATGCCTTGAAGAATGTTCGCGACGAAGCCAACGCCGATGTCATTGTTGCCGAACCAGTTGGCAGTTGTACCGATCTTTCGGCAACCATTCTGCAACCGCTCAAACAAAACCTGCGCGGAGAGCTAACCGTCAGTCCATTGTCGGTATTGGCCGACCCAATTCGGCTCAATGATATTCTAAATGGGGGAACGGCAGGCCTGCATCCTAGTGCAGCCTATATTTTCCGGAAGCAGTTGGAAGAAAGTGACCTGATCCTTATCGGTAAATCCGACTTGGTTTCTCCGGAAGAATTGATTCTTTTGAAAGAAAAAGTAAAATTACATTTTCCAGACTCGGAAGTGATGGTTGTAAGTTCGCTTTCAGGAGAAGGGATTGACGAATGGCTAAATGAAGTGCTAACCAGGACAGATGCCGGTAAACGCCTGGTGGAAGTAGATTACGATGTGTATGCCGAAGGGGAAGCTGTGTTGGGATGGTTGAATACCTCCATCGAACTCTCGGGCAGGGAAACCGACTGGGATACTTTTGCCCGTGAGCTAATGCAAAACCTGAGCCGTCAGTTCGACTCGATAAAAGCATCAGTTGGACATGTCAAAATGTTGATTGAATCGGGCGAGAATTATCTAATTGGCAATCTTACTGGCCGGAATGAGACTTTGAGTTTTAGAAGTTCGGCCGGAATAAGTTCCGAAGCCCGCCTGACCTTGAATGCACGTGTGGAAGTAAGTCCGGAAGCGTTGGAAGAAATTGTTCTCAAAACACTGGATACAATCAAAGGAACACAACTCCGAAAAAAAATTGTAGCCCTTCGTTGCCTTAGTCCCGGCAGGCCGAATCCAACGTTCAGGGTTGAACAGGTTGTCCCGATATTTTAATTGCTCCTGACTTGATGAGCTAATCTTTCGATCTCTTTTTTTCGTAAAGCCAGAACTGTAATGTACCGCTTGCAAATCTCTTTATGCTCCTCATTATTTACCTTCAGCATCGAATGAGATTGGACAAGCCAGTCAATGGCATTATCAAGCTTGCCCTCCATTTCACATGCTAATGCCATGTTGTAGCAAGCCTTGGCAGCCATCCGGGGATTTTTATTTTTCGATTGCATGTTCCATATTTCAGCGGCTTTGAGCCATTCGTTGTTAAGCGCATATTTTTCGGCCAAAAGCATATTCTGATTATTCGATTTGTAGTAAAGACGTTCAACCATTAACCAGGTAGGAATGATTTTGGATCCAAAAAATCGTCCAAGGTATTCTGAAGAATTGTTAACAAGCAAATTGAGTTTTGCATGATCATTTAAATTCAACGGAAAATCAGTGGCTTCATAAGCCAAGGTATCCATTTGGTTATACAAATAAGATACAGTGTCGGTTTTAATAGCAATTGCCCATGAAAGAGCCGCGCCATTTAGAACTACATCATTAAAACCATACATCGCTATAACATTGAATTTGAAATGATCGAGAAAAATGAAAATGTCTGATTTTGTATTTTGAAACAATTTTTCCGGAGTAACAACGCCTGTCTCGTTTTTAGGATAAATAACAGACAAACTATCGCGATAATTTTTCACTTTCCCGAAATATCCTTCCTTTTCGAAAAAACCGGACAAGGCATCAACGCAATTATTTGACAATGCCCTGTATTTAACCAGGGTATCGGTTTGAATCTTATTCACATTAAGATATTGGAAAGGAACACTGTCTCGTTGATAGGTGGCACGATTAATTATTGCAACAGTTTTAATCTCATTGGGAAGATTAAATAAGGCGGGTTTCATAATTTCAATCTGAGTAGTTCGGGCGCTATCAGTTATCATGCAAGAAGAAAGATTTAAAGCAAGCAAAAAAAACGATAGAATATTTCTAGCGGGTTTCATATTGGTTGTTTAGCTTGTTGATCTCATTTTTTCGTAGGTACAATACAGCTGAATATTTCCTGACTGCTTCGTTTTCAGACGACAAAAATAGTCCGGAACTCACTTTCGCAGCCTGATTTGTCAACTCGATGGCCTGATCAATGTTTCCATTCATTTCGCTGGCCAGCGCTAAATTGTACAACGCGGTTACTCTTTTCATCTTATTTTTACTGCCGGAATAATTCTGCCAGATGACAACGGCCTCTTCCCATTTCGTATTTTGAGCCAGTTTTGTCGCTTTTTTAAATTCGGGGTTGCTATTCTGCATAATGGTACGGTCAACCTTAGCCCAGGCTGGTAAAATATGTTTCGAGTAGTTTTCGCCAATCACCTCTGCAGCAAGCGCAATAGCGCTCTTTTTATCCGGCATCCGTAATTTTCGATATTGACCATTCTCATCCAATTCGTCCCAATAAAGTGTATCAACTTGAGTAAAACGATCAATAATCCGTTGTTCTTTGGCGCCATAAACCGACCAAATATTGGAAGTTACAACATTTACCGTCGGATTCGGATTGTCATTAGTCAGGCTATAAAAACAGGAGAACATATCCAGTAAGATCAGCGCATCAGCACCCGTTTTGTTTGAAATCGTTTTATACCATTCGATGTTAGCCGGTCTGATTTCTTTTACCTGATTTTTAGGAAAAGTATTGACTGGTAAAATCAAAATACTGTCGAACTGATTTTGCGCCAGCAACCGACCAGACAAACTATCCAAACAAGTTTTAATCGCCAGGCTATCAAAATTAAACTTGATTTTATCCTTAATCAGATGGCGGTTTTTTACCTGATAATTTTGTAGCGTATCGTTTACATACTTCAGATTTCGGGAAATAATTGCAATTTTTTTGACATTCGGGGCAAGGTGCAGTTCTGACGGCTTATATACTTCAATTGAGAATTTTTCGAAGCTCACGCATGAGCTCAAAATCAACAAAAAAACAGACCAAAGTAATCCTGACTGAAGTTTCATACAATCATTTTTTTATGTTGTCTTCTACAATTTTCGAACCAACATTTATTTTTTCAGACTAAAATCTGATTGTTAGTCTGTCTTTTGTAACGCTAATTTTCTGGCTTCAAGTTTTTTCAAATAAGTCTGTGTCTGAAATCTGTAAAACGAATAGAATGATTTTAAACCAAACTCGATAGCTTTATCAATATCGCCGTTTAATTCGTTAATAAGCGCCAGATTATATTCTGCTTTGCTTCGTATCTTTTTATTCGTCGATTGAGCCATTTCCGTCCAATATTGGCCTGCTTCTTTGTAGTTATTTTCATTCATGAATTTCTTCCCTTGGTCATCCTTACTTTTGAACAAAAAGTACCCCCTTTTTTCGGGAATCCAGGTAGGAGAGAGTTTGCTATCAACATCAAGGGCAACCTTAATTCCTGCATTAATCAGCGCCTGTTTAACCGATGGCAATTTACTGAAAAGTCCTTCGAGTGTATAATCAGCACTTTCCCAATAAATGGTGTCGCTCAGCGCAATTTCCTTTACCAAAGTATTTCTTCCAGGCTTATAAATCCTGAAAAAAGCATCGTATTTCAAATCAAGAGTTGCATTATACGAATAAACGTTACCACTATTCCCATCAAGAAACTTTTCTGCTGAATAATCGGCCATCGCTTTGGTTGAGAAGCGCTCGAGAACCATTAAAGCGTCGGTGTTGAAATTGGTACAGATTTCGCGAACCTGAGACTGACTTAAGGTATCCGGAATAATGTCATAGGAAAGCGTTCTTTTAAAATTTCGTTCAAGCGGAACAACCACATCGTACCGGCCCGATTCGAACATCAATGCAGCAAGAGCTCTAATCGTTGTATCCGAAGCAGCGCTGTCGAGAACCACATTTGACAACTGAAATCCCTTCCGGTAAAAATACATTTGCAGCGAATCTTCCCGATGGTTCTGAAACTGGCTGTTCATACTACGATTCATCAATGTTATGCTCTGAATTTCAGGAGATAATTCTTCCTTAGCATGTTGTATGTTTTCAATAGTTAGTATCGCATAATTGCTTCTACACGAAACCAACAAAAGCCCGGAAAGTAGAAATAGTATCGTTTTATGGGTTGTGATCTTTTTGAAAAATAGCATCATCTGAATTTCAATTACAGCGTTAATATATTCCCCAGTATTTACGGTAAAACCATTCGACACCAAGCAAAAGGATCAACAGAAAGAACAACAATTTCAGATTAATCCACTCGGTTTGGAGTGTCTGCCTAAACTGTTGAACTGCTATCTGTTTGTTTGATTTGATGTCATCAAGTAATGTGCCATAACTTTTGAACGGGTAAAACTGGCCTCCTGACTGTTGAGACAACTGAAACAAAACGCCAAAATCAGCCTGATTGTTTTGTATCTCAATTTCGTTCTTTACGATACTAAAATTTCCTTTCTCTGTAAATCTCTGATTTCCCAGCTTTGTCTCAGCATCAAAAGTATAATCGCCAGGCTCCAGATTTCCTGCATTCAGGCGGTAATAATCATCCGTACGATCAAACAGATAGGTGAATTCCTTTAAACTGTCGTTTTTTATCCGGAGAGAAACATCCGGAGAGTTTACCAATTGGTAACTGTCGTTATACAATTCTGCAGTAAATTCGATATTGTCAGTTTCCTGAAAAAGCGCTGGATAGTAAACATTGAAGTTGTCTTCGTTTTCCTTGAGGGCCAAATATTGTATGATCTTCTGAATCAATTCGTCAAAAGCTTCGTGATTTTCGTTTAGCTGAAAATCGTACAACCGCCAGCGCCAAAGTCCTTCACCAACAACAAATCCAACTTTCCTACCTTTGTCAGCCCCAAACGCCATCATCGTTTTGTTGGTTTTAATATTCCGGATGTTTTGGTAGGCCAGATTCTGCATAGTCGGAGTCAGTTCTGTATTTCCAAAAGGTGAAAGCAAAGGAGGAGAGGACTCTATAATTTCTTTGGTTGCATCTGATAGCACGAATAAAGAAAAATTGCTGTCAAATGCTGACTGTACTTCCTCTGTATTCGAACTTGTTGATATTCTCAAACCCATATCCAAAGAATTCAGTTGTGCAAGCATTGAATTTGGTCCAACAAGAAATAAAACCGGTATCCGGCTCTCTTTAATCTTGGTTAAAAGCTTACTTGCAACATTTTTTACAGAAGGAAGTTGATTCAAAACAATAAGACTGTACGATGAAAGACTATCCGGCACATTATTACCTGTAAGTACTTTAATTTCATAATTTTGTAACTCTTCAAGGCTTGTGCGAATAGCACCCAAATCAGGATGAGGACCGTCGCTGAGCATCAAAATTTTCTGTTTGTTTTCCATAACCTGAATCACAAACTCATACTCATTGTTTTTCAAATTGGCTTCGCCATCAAAGGGCCGAATTTTGATTTTGTAGTGCTGCATCCCAACTTCTGAAGCTTCCAGATTCGCAAATTCAAGCTTAAAATCATCATCAGAAGTAATTGCAACGGTGCTTGAATAAACCGATTTGTTGTTGTTTTCAATATCAATATAGGCAATCTTATTTTTAAGTTTCAAAAACTTCAATTCGATTTCAACCGGAAATTTATTTTTCAGGAAAGCCATTTTGTTCGTCTTGACATTTCGGATCGAAGCATCTGTTTTGCGGGTTGTATCTCCCACACCAATCGCATAAACAGGAAATTTAAGCCCGGAAGCAAAATTTTCAGGATCTTGCCCCTGATTGTAAATACCATCGCCAAATAAAATTAACGCACCAATGTTTTTATTTAAATAATTGTTCTTCAGCGTCTTTAATATCTGTCCGTAATCCGATCGGTGATCAGTCCCGGTAAAAGATTCGGTGTTTTCAACTTTTGATCCAAATGACCAAAATTCGAGTTGGTAATCATCGGCAAACCTGTTTTTTAATGCCTTCGTTAATTCGTTGTATGAGGCTTCGTAAGGTTGTACCGATTGCGAATTATCAAAAGCTACAGCAAGTATGGGCAATTGTTTTATTTTTTTTGATCTCTCAATCAAAGGTGATAGCAAAAACAAGAAAATCAGGAAAAGAGATAAGCAGCGTAGGATGGCTAAAAATACTTTTTGATAAGTCGTAAGACTCACACTATCAGTATTTTTGAAATAAAGAAAATAACTGATGCCTGCAGTCATAATGATAGACAATGCAACAAAAAATCCGGAAAAATCAGGCTCAAAAATAATTTCCAAAGTGCTTCTGTTTTTAGAACGTTTCAAAATTAACAAACTTGGGCTAACAAGGGCTCCTTCCTGACTATTTTCTATTCAATAAATCCAGATTTCCGAGCAATTATATTGCCTATTAAACTGCTGATTCTATTACTAAACGAAATGGCTTTATACACTTTTCTATTTTGCCGCGTTTATTAAATAAATTGATTAGTTTTAAATTTTCACATTAACCCGAATGACGGTCAGAAATCATAAAGGAAAGCGAATAAACAGTTATTTTTCAAATTGAATTCATGAAGAAAATTATAATTCTCACAACTATACTTTTTTTAGTAATAGCACATGCGAATGCCCAGTATTTTCAAACAGGACAAGACCCTTCGTCAATCAAATGGAAACAGATAAATACAACTAATTTTCAGGTTATTTACCCGGAAGAATTTGAATCACAAGCACAAAGAGTTTCATTTGTGTTGGATAAAGTTTATGAATACGGATCCAAATCGGTGGACTTCCGTCCGCGCAAAGTTTCAGTTATTTTGCACACCCGAACAGTAAGTTCTAACGGGCTAGTGGCTTGGGCACCCAAAAGAATTGAACTTTTTACCACTCCAAATCAACAAATTTATGCTCAGGATTGGTTGGAACAACTTGCTTTGCACGAATTCAGACATCTGGTTCAAATGGATAAAATTCAGAGTGAATTACCTGTATTAGTGAAAGCTATTTTGGGCGAACAAGCCACCGCTATTGTTGCTGGCGCTTACCTGCCATTTTGGTTTTTGGAAGGTGATGCTGTAGTAACAGAAACCGCCCTTTCACTCAGTGGGCGAGGCAGAATGGCTACTTTCAGCATGGACTACCGCGCTCAGTTCATTGAAAAAGGAAAATATTCGTTCGACAAAGCATATCTGGGCTCTTACAAAGATTTTGTTACAGACCACTACAAATTAGGCTATTGGATGGTTGGCAAAAGTCGCGAAAAATATGGGACTAATGTCTGGTCTGATGCAGTACAACGAATCGGGCAACAGCCGTTCTCAATAACTCCATTAAATTCATCGTTAAAAGTATCGACCAAACAAACCAGCAAACAGTTGTATTCAGGTATTTTTGACAAACTCACTGACGAATGGAAACAAAACTTATTATCAAGGTCGATTGATTCTTTATCAGTTGTTTCTCCAGGGAGAAAATCCTATACTCAATATTTGTATCCTGAAGTTTATCACGACTCTATCCTGTTTGCTTATCGGACTTCAATTAATGATATTGGCCGGTTTGTGTTAATCAATCCGGATAAAACGGAACGTATAATTTATACCCCAGGAACTATTTTCGAAGAATCAGTCTCGATGACTGATAACCTGATTATTTGGGCCGAAAACAGAGCTGATTTGCGCTGGACTCATTCCGACCGATCTATTATTCAGGTATATAACATTGAAAGTAAAACCATTCACGAAATCAAGCCGAAGACCAAATTGTTCAGTCCGGTAATATCTCCAGATTTAAAATCGTTCGCAGCCGTTGAGGTCGATCCTGAAAATAATTTTTTCCTTTCGGTCTTTGATGTGAGAACAGGAAAGTTAATTTCAAGGTATAAAACATCTGATAATCAATATTTTTTCACACCTTGCTGGGACGAGAAAGGGGAAAAGTTGTTTGCAATTTGTTTGGCCTCAAAAGGAAAATATCTGGCTTCACTAGATTTGAAAACCCAACAACTTCAGGAATTGACCGCTAAAACCTTTGCAAACCTGAAAAATCCGGTCTATTCAAAAGGGAGGGTCATTTTTTCAGCCGATTTCTCCGGAATTGATAATCTGTATTCGTTGAACCTACAAAGTAAAAAAATTACTACGGTTGCATCCGTTCCATTTGGAGCTGATTATCCTTCTGTCAATAAAGCAGGCAATCAATTGGTTTTCAGCAATTACAATTCCGATGGATATCAACTGGCAAGTATTCAGCTTCAAGATAAAAATAGAAACAAAGAAGTTACGGATATTCAATTAGCAACTGATCATCTTGCTGAAAATCTGGCTGCTCAGGAAAATGGAGTACCCGATTTTTCTAATCCGGAATCCGACGTTTACCCAGCAAAAAAATACTCAAAGCTTGGGCATTTGTTTAATTTTCATAGTTGGGCTCCTGCCTATGTCGATGTAAACAGTTATGAAATCAGGCCGGGAGTTTCTGTATTTTCGCAGAACAAATTAGGAACAGCCGAAACCAGATTGGGTTACGATTACGATGTAACCAATCGTACCGGAAAATACAAACTGGCATTTAGCTATTTAGGCTGGTTTCCCGAAATAACCACCGAGATATCGGCTGGCAACGAAGCTTCAAACTATTACCAGATTACAAATACTGTTAATCAGAATCACCAAGTAATTCGGAGCGACACAACTGTACAGCGTTTTGGCTGGAGAGAAATATCCGCCGATTTAGATGTGCGATTGCCACTCAATTTTTCAAAAGGCAAATATTCCCGCATATTTTATCCTGAAATAAAATACTCCATGGTGAATACGTCGAAACCGGATTCTGCTTTAAGAGACTTTTATCCAGGTAATTATCACGCATTATCATACCGAATTTATTTTTACAATTTATTGCATCAATCACACCAAAGCATCATGCCCAAATGGGGGCAACAGCTCGATATCATTTTTAGGCATACGCCATTTGTAGGTTCCGATTTAGGTCGGCTTTCTGGAATTCAGTCGGTTTTCTATTTCCCCGGATTTTCAAAAAATGATGGGTTCAAAATATATCAAGGATTTCAAAACAAGAGCTATACAAACAGTAGCTATAACTTTGCAAATTTTGTTCGCGTTCCCCGTGGTTTTTATGGATATCAAAATAATCAAATGTATTCGCTGGCAGCTGATTATAAATTCCCGATTCTCTATCCGGATTTCAGTATCGGGAAATTGGCGTACATCAAGCGAATAAAATCATCGTTATTTTATGATTATGCATGGCTTTCAATGCCAACAAGAGATAAGAACGGAACGATTTATCCGAATAGTATCGAAATGAAAATGAAATCGTTAGGGGTAGAACTTACCTCAGATCTTCATTTATTTCGATTTTTTGCGCCGATCGAAATTGGTTTCAGATCTATTTATCGACCCGACTATCAGGATTTCCAATTTAATCTACTATTTTCGATTAATTTCAATGGGTTTTAGTCCTGAACAATGTAAGTAAAGTTATTTCCGGATTCATCTCGATGCGGCCTGAAAATCCAATTGTTCCAAGTCCTCTGTTCACATAAAGATACTGATTATCTGACTTATATAGTCCACCCCAATACTTTTGAACGAAGTACATTGGACTAAATTCGATACCAGCTATTTTTAATCCAAACTGTCCGCCATGCGTATGTCCCGAAAGCGTTAAAGGAATATCTGTTTGAGGAAGCACAATCGCTTCCCA
The DNA here is from genome assembly GCF_009689585.1 of Aquipluma nitroreducens. Taxonomy (GTDB): domain Bacteria; phylum Bacteroidota; class Bacteroidia; order Bacteroidales; family Prolixibacteraceae; genus Aquipluma; species Aquipluma nitroreducens. The sequence continues at coordinate 5,577,298 of NZ_AP018694.1, forward strand.
ATGAGCCGGATCATGCGACATGAGTATTTTAAACGAGTTCGCCGGGACTCCTTTCATAGCAACGTTTAAATTTGCATACTGAGGAAATGGTTTGTGCCCCCAGTTTTCTACCCCAATCAAAGCAATAGAGGTATCTTTCACAACTATCCTGTCCCATTGATTTAGAAGCAGTTTAAATCCTGCTTGAGTCAAACCACTTTCAATTTTCTCCAGATTTTTCCGCTTACTTATTGAATCAGGCCACTCATAATAGTCGCCATAATCATGATTACCCTGAATGGTATACTTTCCATATCGGGCAGAAAGTTGTTTTAAGTAAGGCTCAAAGCCTTTCATTTCCTCTCCAAAATTATTCACAATATCGCCGGTAAAAAGCAATAAATCCGGTTGAATCGTTTCAATCTTCTTAATAGTCTTTTTTAAAACATCCGGATCATTTTTAAAACTACCTAAATGAATATCAGATAATTGAACAATTTTAAAACTGTCGAGTTGTGCTGGCAAATTATCAAAGTATAAATCCTGCCTGTTAATAATCACTTGATATCGGCCAATGAAAATTCCATAGGAAAAAACTAAAAAGATCCCTAAGCCAATTAGAAACGAACCAACCAAAGTAATGATCTGTACCCGAATACCAGTAATCCAACGCATAAAGTAGGAGAGAATGGTCATTAAGGCAAAGAACGATTTGGGCGCCAGATTAAGAAAGGAAACGACGATTACAAAATTAAAAAAAGTATAATCTCGACTCTGCCTAATGCTTTCAGGGTTCGAAAAGGAATAAATGAGCATACCTACAGTAAAAAGGCTAATCAAAAAATAGAGAACACTCAAATACCATTGTATTTTTTTTGTTGCCTGATAAATCAGCTGCCTGAATCCCAGATAGGAGATAAGCTCTACCAGGAAAACAAAAGCAAAAAATAAAGTTAAAACTGATGAAGGTATCCCTCTCATAAACTAAAGTTTTATTGACGTTAGAAAATTACCATTTTACAGTCGATTTCAACGGTAAAAAGTACATTTTAATAACCTGCAGCTCAAAAAGGGTATTTTTTACACAGAATGCGAAATATTTGCTATTCGTAATTTGTATTGTATTGCTTTGATAAAGATACAATTAAGACATATCTTATCTAAACCAAACTGCATTAGAATTCGCTATTTATTTTGAGGTTTAAAAGAGTAGGGGAATTCCGTTGGGATTTTGATTAAAATCTAATTTCCCATTCATTTTCAATTTTAATTCAATAAATAGAACTCAAGAATCAAAAAAGAAATTTCAATCGCAAAAAAGCTAGAAGGAAATCTCTGCCAGAATTAATTAACAGCTGCACCAAGAGGAGAGATATCACCAAACTTATGCCTATTCACAAATGTCAACGAAAAGAAAAATAACAATTTGATTTACATTTGGACATAATTACAATTCCAACCAAATGTAAATAACATGAATTTACTTAATTATTCAAAAAACGATCATTAATAATTAACATTACTAATACTCATAACAAACAATTACATTGTTATAAAATTAGCTCATAAAATACACTAAATAAGAATATTATACTATATTTACTAAACTTATAGTTTTAATATATGTTTACGTCTGTTAATTATCTCTATATCGTGTTATTTATATTGAGTTAATAGTATTAAATATCAGTAATTTATATCATTTAAATAAAGTTATATATCAATTAATTATAATCAAAATTTTCAACTCTTTGGTCATGAAGTAACAAATGTAACTTTGCAAAATTGCCAATATTGAATCAATGTTTGAAATTTATACATTACATTTGTGCATTATAAAATTTACATATCTATGGAAGACCGGATCAGAAAATTTATGGAGTATAAAGGAATTTCTCCTTCTGAACTTGCAGATACAATAGGCGTGCAACGGTCGAATGTTACTCATGTTCTGAAAAGCAGAAATAAACCAAGTTTTCAGTTTATCGAAAAAATGCTTCAGGTATATCCAGACCTGAATGCAAAATGGCTTCTACTTGGAACTGGCCCTATGGTTGAATCTTCCGTTAAGAGCAGAACCCTTTTTGATCAGCTAACAGAACCTGTAACACCCCTGAATCCTTCACCAGAGAAATCGAGTCCCAAAACAGAAAAAACAGAAACAAAACCTCTGATTAACGAAACTGAACCTACCGCGACCAGGGAACAAGATACGCAGCCACCACCTATCGAAAAAAAGACAACTGACAATACCATTCAGGATCAATTTTTTAGTCCCGAAAAGCCAATTGAACGACTAATTGTTTTCTTCAAAGACCAAACATTTAAGGTTTATTATCCTTCCCTGTAAGATTTTTAGACTATCTTTGCCGGCAAATTCATGTGCATGAAAAAGACGGTAATTGACTTCTTATTGCTTAATAACAAGCAACTTAACAAAGATAATTTTCTTCTTGTACTTCAATCTCCGATTCCTGTTTCTGATATTTTTCCAGGGCAGTTTATCAATGTTGAAATTAAGGACGCCACTGAAATTTTTCTTCGCCGACCTTTTTCAGTTTTGGATGTTGATTACGAAAAACAAACCATTTCATTACTGGTTAAAATTTTGGGAAGGGGCTCCCGTAAACTAACTGAAGCCAAGGAAGGCCAAAAGATCAGTGCCATATTTCCTTTAGGAAAGTCGTTCACTTTACCCGATAAAAACGATCGGATCTTGTTGATTGGGGGAGGTAGTGGAGTTGCGCCCATGTTATTCCTCTCTAAAATATGTGGATTAGATCCGGACAATGTTACCGTACTCATTGGCGCCAGGTCTTCATCTGACCACATTGATATAACAGCTTATCAACCGTATGGTAATTTTTTCTTCACAACCGAAGACGGATCGCTTGGCGAAAAAGGATATGTAACCAATCATACGGTTTTTATCGATCGATTGACTCAGTTTAGTAAAATATATACTTGTGGGCCTGATTTGATGATGAAATCGATTGGAAGAACGGCCATCGGAAAAAGTATATTTTGTGAAGTTTCGCTTGAAAATATGATGGCATGTGGTTTTGGCGTTTGTTTGTGCTGCGTTGAAGATACGAAAGCCGGCCATAAATGTGTTTGTACTGATGGACCCGTATTTAATGTAAACGATCTGAAATGGTAGATTTAGGAATAAAAATTCATAATTTGGATTTAAAAAATCCGGTTATGACAGCCTCTGGCACTTGTGGGTTTGGTGAAGAAATTGCTGACTTTTTTGATTTGTCGAGACTTGGGGGATTGGTGGTTAAAGGAACTACCTTAAAACACCGCGAAGGAAATGCATATCCAAGAATGGCCGAGACTCCTTCAGGAATGTTGAATGCTGTTGGGCTTCAAAATAAGGGTGTAGATAATTTTATAGCGAATATCTATCCGAGAATAAAAGATATGGACACACATTTGATTGTAAATGTAAATGGTTCTACGATTGAAGAATATGTAGCATTAACTGAACGATTGAATGAACTGGATAAAATACCAGCCATTGAGTTAAATATCAGTTGCCCCAATGTAAAGGAAGGTGGAATGGCATTTGGTATTAGCTGTCCTTCAGCCGAAGCAGTGGTTAAAGCCGTAAGAAAAGTTTATAGTAAAACCTTAATTGTAAAATTATCGCCTAACGTTACCAGCATTGCTGAAATTGCTAAAGCAGTAGAAGGACAAGGTGCTGATAGTGTTTCATTAATTAATACTTTACTTGGTATGGCTGTAAATGCCGAAACCAGAAAACCTGTACTTTCAACTATTACCGGAGGTTTATCGGGACCCGCAGTAAAACCAATCGCCATCAGAATGGTGTGGCAGGTTTATAATGCCGTAAAAATTCCGGTAATCGGAATGGGAGGCATCATGAATGCAACAGATGCGATTGAGTTTATGATTGCAGGAGCTTCAGCAATTCAGGTTGGTACTGCACTTTTTATCGACCCAACAATCCCGGTTCAAATTATTGATGGCATTACTCAATACATGGAACGACATAAAATTCAGTCTGTTAACGAAATAATTGGAAGTTTACAATGCTGAATTACTCAAAGACACATATGTACACTCTAAAAACCATTAGTTGTAGCCTTATTTTCGCTCTGGTTTTTAGTCAATGTACAAATAATACCTCGAAGCCCGTTGAAGTACCAAAAAAGGTTCAGGAGGTAGATAAAAATAGTTTAAACTACAAAATATCAAACGAATTATCCGAATTCTCAGGAAGCAGTTTTATTGCTAAAAAAGCTGATGATTTTCTGAAACAGTGGAATTTAGCCGGGATGACCATGGCCATTGTAAAGGATGGTAAGCTGGTTTTTGCACATGGTTACGGATATTCGGATGTTGAAGCAAAGACTGTCGTAACTCCCGGGAATCTATTTCGGATTGCCAGTGTTAGTAAGCTTATTACTGCTGTGGCAATTATGAAATTAGTTGAGAAAAAAGTCATTTCGCTAGATTCGAAAGTGTTTGGACCAAAGGCTATTTTAAAAGATTCGATTTTTAATAAAGTAGTTGATAAACGGCTCTATAACATTACTGTAAGGCATTTACTTGCTCATGCAGGAGGCTGGACCTTAACATACGGTGACCCAGCATTTAATTCATTGGTAGTACTGGAAAAAACAGGTGAAACCGGAGCCGCAACTATGGATTCATATTGCCGCTTTGTGGCCACCCGTAAATTGCATTTTGAGCCAGGCAAACGTTCATCGTATTCGAACATGGGTTACATGTTCCTGAGCAAAGTAATCGAAGCAGCTTCAGGAAAAAAATACGATGATTTTGTGATTAACGATGTATTAAAACCTCAGGGAATCCTGGATATGCACATTGGTCGAAGCTATTTGGCCGATAAAAGAATAAATGAAGTAAAATATTATGAAGCGGAAGATAGTCCAATGATACCTTCGTTTGATGGTTCAGGAACGATGGTTCCAAAACCATACGGAGGCAATCCGATTGAATTGCTTAGTTCTGCTGGGGGATGGATTGCCTCTTCGGTTGAATTGGCCAAACTGATGGTTTTAATCGATGGCTTCAGAAGTGTACCCGACATGATTTCAGGTCATCTGATTGATCAGATGGTTGTGCATAAAGATTTCAAAGGACCGCTTGGATGGAAAGTTGTAAAGAAAAATGGCGACTGGATCAGAACAGGCAGTATGGCCGGAACTTCGGCAATCGTAAAAAGGCAAAGCAATGGATTTGGCTGGGTAATTATTATTAACTCAAGCAGTTGGAAAGGTCCAAGATTGCCTGCGTATGTTGATTACATGATGAGACAAATTGAAAAGAAAATTACTTCGTGGCCCAAAAAAGATCTCTTCAAATATGAGCCGACCAAAAGTTTAAAATAGATTGAATTTTGAAATATTGAAAAAGGATGACCTACAATGGGTTCATCCTTTTTTGCTTTCTGCAAAACTCATAAAAGAAAATACGGACTTGCTTATCTATTATTTACCATTTAATCTGTAACTAAGTATCATTCAAAGAGCAAAATACATTTTCCGTTAGAAAGATTGGCTTTTAAATACTGAACTTTTCAATGTGTATCTTGTTAGTTTGTCTGAAAACTAGAATTTATAAATGTTAAATAATATAAGCAAAGTATGTCAGAATTTAAAATCCAGATGCCTAAATTGGGTGAAAGTGTTCAGGAAGCTACCATCACAAAATGGTTTATTAAAGAAGGCGATCGAATTGAAGAAGACGAACCTCTTTTTGAGGTTGCGACTGATAAAGTTGATTCCGAAATTCCTTCTCCGGTTGACGGTATTGTAAAGAAGATATTTTATCCGCTTAATGCCTTGGTTCCGGTAGGCGAAATTGTTGCAGTTATTACTACCGAAGATGACGACTCATCGGAAAAAACGAATGAAGTTGTAAATGAACCTGAAAAGACTAAAGTTCAGGAGCAAAAAGCAAAAGCCGAACCAGTTACAGTTAGTTCAGCTGTTCAAGCTATTGAAGAAAAGCCAGTTGTTCAAAGTGAAGAAACAAAAGCTACACGATTTTATTCACCTCTTGTGCTTTCAATTGCCAATTCAGAACAGGTAAGTTTAACCGAACTGGAGACAATTGAAGGATCTGGTTTAAATAACCGCCTCCAGAAAAAAGATATACTGAACTACATTGAAGCCCGCAAAAGTGGAAATAGTGTAAAAACTCCTTCTACTCCAAATGTTCAGGCTAAAGAAACACCTGCACCGGCAAAAGTTTCAGTTTCAGTGAGTGCAAGCGATCAGATTATTGAAATGGATCGGGTTCGTAAAATTATTGCCGATCACATGGTGATGTCAAAACAGGTTTCGCCACACGTTACTGCAGTGGTTGAAGCCGATGTGACCAACCTCGTTTTGTGGAGAACCAAAGTGAAAGATGAGTTTGCTTCGAAATATGGTGATAAAATCACATATATGCCTGTATTTATTGAAGCTGTAGCTCGTGCAATTACAGAATTTCCATTACTGAATTCTTCAGTTGATGGATATAAAATCATTATGCACAAGGATATTAACATTGCTGTTGCTGTTGCCAAACCCGATGGAAATCTGGTAGTTCCCGTCATAAAAAATGCTGAGCAGAAAAATCTGGTTGGATTGACGAAAAACATGAACCAATTGGCTGAAGCCGCACGCAAGAATAAACTTGGTGTTGAAGATTATCAGGGCGGAACTTTCACGATAACTAACTTTGGCTCTTTCCGCAATTTGATCGGAACGCCAATCATCAATCAACCCCAGGTTGCTATTCTTGCAACTGGAAGTATCGAGAAAAAACCTGCTGTAATGGAAACTCCGACAGGCGATGCAATTGTTGTACGGCATAAAATGTTCCTCTCTTTATCATATGATCACAGAATTATAGACGGCGCATTGGGCGGGGCTTTCTTGCGGCGAATAGCAGATATTCTTGAAGAATTCAGTATTAATCGCGAAGTGTAAACTCAAAAAATAAACTCAGATATATGACTACAGTTCCTAAAGTATTTTCGGTAAAAACAACCCCTAAAGAAATACTTGAAAAATGGTACCGGCTGATGACTCTTGGCCGGGCTATTGATGAAAAAGCTCCGAATTACCTGAAACAAGCCATTGGTTGGTCGTATCATGCGCCATATGCTGGCCACGATGGAATTCAGTTAGCTATTGGTCAAACCTTTGAAAAAGAGGTAGATCATATTTTTTTGTATTACCGTGATTTGCTGACTGCTTTGTCATGCGGATTGACTGCCGAAGAAATTATCCTGAATGGAATTTCAAAAGCTACGGATCCATCCAGCGGCGGTCGCCACATGTCGAATCACTTTGCCAAACCGGCATGGAACATGCACAACGTTTCCTCCTTAACTGGAAATCACACGTTGCATGCTGTTGGAGTTGCGCGAGCTATTAAATATTACGGAGAAAAAGCTGTTGCAATTAGCGTACAAGGCGAATCGTCCTTGTCAGAAGGATTCGTTTATGAAGCTATCAATGGCGCTTCCAAAGAAAAATTGCCCGTTATTTTTGCAATTCAGGATAATGGCTTCGGGATTTCTGTTCCCAAAAAAGATCAAACAGCAAACCGGAAGGTTGCTAATAATTTCACCGGATTTAAAAACCTCCGGATTATACATTGCAACGGAAAAGATGTTTTCGATTCGATGAACGCCATGCATGAAGCCAAAAAGCACGCGTTAGAAACTGGAATGCCAGTAATGGTTCAGGCAAACTGTATTCGCATTCATTCTCACTCCAATTCGGATCGACACGAATTATACCGGTCGGAGGATGAACGGAACTATGTTCAGGAATATGATCCGTTATTCAAATATAAAAGGATGTTGATCCGTTACGAACGATTTACTCCTAAAGAACTTGAAAGCATCGAAAATGAGGCTAAAATTGAGCTTAAAGAGGCTCACAAGCTTGCATTAAAGGCTCCGGATCCAGATCCGAATACTTATCTGGACTTTGTTCTTCCAGAACCTTATATTCCGCAGAAATATCCTAATGGAACACATCAGGAAGCAGGCGAAAAGAAAAAGCTGATTACTGCACTTAATGAAACTATAAAAACAGAATTCAGGCTGAATCCGGATACCTTTATTTGGGGGCAGGATATGGCCAATAAAGACAAGGGTGGTATCTTTAACGTATCGAAAGGATTGCAGCAGGAATTTGGCCCCAAAAGGGTGTTTAATGCCCCAATTGCTGAAGACTTCATCGTCGGAACTGCAAACGGGATGTCGCGGTATAATGAAAAAATCAGGATTGTAATTGAAGGAGCAGAGTTTGCCGACTATTTTTGGCCTGCTATGGAGCAATATGTCGATTCCAGTCATGATTATTGGAGATCGAACGGAAAATTTACTCCAAACGTCACCATCCGACTTGCGTCGGGCGGCTACATCGGCGGAGGATTATACCATTCGCAGAATATCGAGGGATCTTTAGCGTCAATTCCTGGAGTTCGGATAGTCTATCCATCGTTTGCTGACGATGCTGCAGGTCTTTTACGAACTGCCATTAGGTCGAGAGGTATGACCATGTTTATGGAACCCAAAGCTCTTTACAATGACCCAAAAGCAGCAACTGTAATTCCTGATGATTTTGAAGTTCCTTTTGGTAAAGCTAGAATTCGTCGTAATGGCGATGATTTAGTAATGATTACATATGGAAACACGACACATATGTGTCTCGAAGCAGCTGAAAAATTGTCAAAAGAAGGTGCTTCGGTTGAAGTAATTGACCTTCGTTCGTTAATTCCGCTTGATAAGCAAACAATTCTGAATTCAGTTAAACGGATTGGGAAAGTGATGGTTGTTCATGAAGATAAAGTTCACTCTGGTTTTGGTGCAGAAGTAGCTTCCATAATCATGGAAGAAGCTTTTGAGTACCTCGACGGACCTGTTAAACGTGTTGGTTCATCTTTTACCCCAGTTGGATTTCATCGTTCATTTGAACGGATCATACTGCCCAATACCGAAAAGATTTACACTACAGCCAAAGAAATTTTGGCCTACTAAAAACATATCAATCATGAATAAAACAGGCATATTCTATAGTTTTAATTCAACAAAAACGGCCAAAGCTGCCGAAAAAATAATAGAAGCTTTTGGTTCGGATTTTAACATTGTAAAGGTTAATGCGGAAGAATTAACAGAAGAGTTATTCCTTTCATTTACTAATCTGATTCTTGGAGTTCCTACCTGGTTTGATGGAGAATTGCCAAACTACTGGGACGAGTTTGTCCCTGCTTTGGAAGATTTAAATCTAAAAGGTAAAATAATTGCAATTTATGGCCTTGGAAATCAGGTTGAGTACCCTGAAAATTTTGGTGATGCCGTTGGAATTATGGGCGAATTGGTTCAGGAAAGAGGAGCTAAACTCATTGGTTTTACATCAGCTGAAGGTTACAAATATGAATCTTCAAGAGCTTTAGTTGAAGATCAGTTTATGGGATTGGTTCTGGATCAGGAAACTCAGCCCCGTCAATCAAAGGAACGAATTGAAAAATGGGTTGCTGACCTGAAACCGCAGTTTAGTTGATAAACATTATTTAATTTTAGCGTAAGGGCATGATAATTAAAATCATGCCCTTATTTTTTAGTATATAATATAGAGCAATCAATTGAATCGGGAGCTTACAGGTTAAGGTATGCTCAAATAAGTTTATATTTGTATTAGACCGTTTTTCGGGTATAAATAATTTAAGCAAATTGAAATGAAAAAGAAAAAAGTTATAGCAATAGTTGCTCATGATAATCGTAAAAAAGATATGATTGAATGGGTATCCTGGAATTGGAAAGAGTTTGTGCACCATAGCCTTATATGTACCGGCACAACCGGAAGTTTAGTCGAAGCTACACTTATTGAAAAATGTAAGGAAAACGATGTTGTTCCACCAGATATTGTTCGTTTAAAATCAGGTCCTCTTGGAGGTGACCAGCAATTAGGAGCCTTAATTTGCGAAGAAAAGGTTGATATGCTTATATTCTTTTGGGATCCAATGCAACCTCAGCCTCACGATGTAGATGTTAAGGCTTTACTCCGAATTTCGACACTTTATAATATTCCAACTGCAACAAACCGTTCAACTGCCGATTTTATCATTTCATCGAAGCTTTTCCATCAGGAATATGATCCAATTCTGAAAGATTACAGCACATACATCAAAAGAGATGTTGATTTCAACCAATAAATTAACTGTTTTTTAATGGAATAGTAAGCTCATTTAGTTGTGTATAGCAATTTGACTTCATAGCTTTGGTTAAACAAACAATATAGCCATGAAGGAAGACAGATTGAAAAAGATGATCAAAACAATGTATCTTCTTCGTGAAGTCTTAAGACAGAAACAAGAAGATGACCATGCTTTTAGATTTAAACCAAAATCTAATGTTCTTACAGAAGTTGACGACATTATCGACCAAAGTCTTGAGGAGTTTTATTCTCTGAGGGTTAGCTAGAATTGACTTACTTTTTAACGATGATATTCCTAAATTTCATAGGAGTATCATCGTTTTCATTTTATATTTTCTGAATCAATATCATCTGCAAAGTAGTCGACTTAATTAATTAACAAATGTAAACATAGATAATCAATTAAATACTAGACAGTTAGAATACATCAAATTTATAAAAATTACAAATGTAATGTTATTGAATTTGAGTATTTTCTGAAGTTTTGAAGTTTTTGATAGTGAGAATTTGGGTCTTCGAGAATTAAGTAATTACCAAGTGCAATCAAAATTATTTAGGTACAAAACAAATTCAAAGAAATTCCTTTTAAAATCAAATTTTGCTGGTAGCGTAACCTTAAAACTTTACTATGTAGAATTTGATGAATTCTAATTCGTATTCTGTAGAATTATTCTGAATTATTAGATTTCAATATTTCTTACCAAGTGTGAATCGGATAGAAAGCAGGCTCAGCATTTTGACTTAATTATGATAATATAAATCAATAATAAAAATCTATATTTTTGTCTTAGAATTAATATTATGTTATTTATATACAACTAAAAAGAAGGAGCAAAAAGCTCCTTCTTTAAAATATCGATTATTGAATGCTTTTCATCTTTTCGATAATCTCAGCATGTTTATCTAACATTTTTAAGCGATAATATAAAGTCTTTAATGACTCTAAAGTAAACTTATCGGTAGGATTAATTTCATGAGCTTTTTCCATGTATGGAATTGCTTTCTTGAATTCAACATCAGCCTTATCTTTTTCTACTTCATATTTTTCGGGTTGATTGCTCGGAACAAGATTTGCAACATCAACTTGTTTTACTCCTTTATTGTAATACAGAGCTCCCAAATTATAATATGCATCAAAATAGTCTTCCTTATATTCAATTGCTTTCAGATAACTAGCTGCTGCTTCTTCAGGTTTCTGAAGTTTGTCATACAGTGTACCTTGAGCAAAGAAATACGAAGCATTTTTAGGATCTTGTGCAATAGCGATGTCTAAATACTTCATCGCAGCATCAATTTTATTGGCATTCAAATAAACATTGATCACTTCAACTAAAAGAATTCCGTTATCTGAATATTCTTTTAACCCATCTTGCAACACCTGTAATGCACCAACTGTATCTTTTTTCTGGAAATAGCTGTTGGCTATCAACGAATAAGTTTTGGCACCATTGTATTTATACTTAGCTGCTTCTTTGTAATATTCAATAGCCTTGTCATATTTCTGCGCATTGTATGCGGCTAATCCGGCATTGAAAATAATCACAGTATCCACAGCATTTGGATCATCAGCTTTGTAAACAGGTAACTGCTCAATAGCCATGATCTGTTCAAAAGATTTCATTGCTTTTTCATAAGTTTCTTCATTAAAAGCAGCAACTGCCTGATTTGTAAGGTCACCAATCAAAAGAGTAAGTTTAATTTTTACGCTCTTTGAAAAACGATCTTTGTCGTCAAGTTGTAAGGCTTTCATATAAGAATCATAAGCCACAGTCAACGGATCTGCACTAAGCTTTTTGTAATTTTCATCTTTCGATTGGAATACAGCTTGGTAGATTTCGCCACGTACTTCCCATGTTCTGGGCCATGTTACAGAGCTCTCTGTTTTAGGGTTACTAGCATCAATAGTTTCTTCTATTGCTTCAACTGCCTTGTCGAGCTTACCAGATTCTTTATAACTTAATGCACTGGTTACTTTGCCTTTCTGAGCGAACGCGCATGAAACGGCAAAAAGTAAAACAAATAAAATTGTCGTTCTCTTCATTGTGATAAAAAGTTTGTTGTTACGCTATAATATTTAATTAAAAGTTTAAAAAATTTATTATTCTTCGGGTTGAGATTCATTTTCTTCAGATAATTCAATGCTTTCATCCAAAATTTCAGAAGCTTCGTCTGGATCTTCTGATGTTGGAACAATCGTAATTGAAGCTATTTGATCACCTTCTTTAAGATTTATCAAACGTACTCCCTGTGCTGTTCTTCCCAAGATCCTAAGTGCTGAAATTGACATTCTGATTGTTAGTCCTGATTGAGTAATAATCATCAGATCATTGGAATCGTCAACACTTTTAATTGAAATTACCTGACCTGTTTTTTCAGTAACATTAATGGTTTTAACACCTTTTCCGCCACGATTAGTCAATCGGTAATCACCAATTTTAGAGCGTTTTCCATAGCCATTTTCAGAAACAACTAAAATGTCGGCATTTTCGTTTTCAACACAAACCATGCCAACTACTTCATCCTTATCATGTCCAAGGGTTATTCCACGCACGCCTGAAGCTGTTCTACCTATTGGACGAACGCTACCATCTTCAAAGCGAACAGCTTTTCCTGAACGAACAGCCATCATGATGTGATGACTTCCATTGGTCATTCTTGCTTCAAAAAGCTGATCATCTTCTCGGATTGTAATTGCATTTACTCCATTTTGTCTTGGGCGCGAATAAGCCTCAAGAGAAGTTTTCTTAATGATACCTTTCTTTGTACAAAGAATAATAAAGTTGTTGTTAATATACTCAGGATCAGTAAGATTGTTTACATTAATATAGGCCAAAATCTTATCATCCTGTTCAATATTAATTACATTCTGAATAGCCCGACCTTTTGAAGTCTTCGTCCCTTCCGGGATTTCATAAACCTTCAACCAAAAGCATTTACCTTTTTCTGAAAACAGAAGTAAAGTATTGTGCATTGAAGCATTGAACATATGTTCAAGGAAATCGGAATCTCTTGTAGTACTTCCCTTTGAACCTTTGCCTCCTCTACCCTGAGTTTTGAAATCGGTTAATGGCGTCCGCTTAAGGTATCCCAAATGAGAAATAGTAATAACCATTTCTTCATCGGCATAAAAATCCTCTGGGTTGAACTCTTCAGCGTTAGGAACAATCTCCGTTTTACGTCCGTCACCATATTTTTCTTTGATTTCAATAAGCTCATTTTTGATTATTTCCATGCGCAAATTGATATCAGCTAATACACTCTTCAGATATTCAATCTGTTTCAGAATTTCCTCGTATTCAGCATGCAATTTATCTTGCTCCAGTCCGGTCAACTGACGTAAACGCATTTCAACAATCGCCCTGGATTGAATGTCAGATAAAGTAAACCGTTCCATCAGGTTCATTCTGGCTTCATCCGGATTTTTTGCAGCGCGGATAATTGCAATAACTTCTTCAATATTATCGCTGGCAATGATAAGTCCTTCCAGGATGTGGGCGCGTTTTTCGGCCTGATCCAATTCAAATTGTGTTCTGCGGACGACTACATCATGCCGATGCTCAACAAAATAATGAATTAATTCTTTCAGGTTAAGCAGTTTAGGCCTTCCGTGAACCAAGGCAATATTATTTACACTGAAACTATTCTGAAGTTGTGTAAATTTGTATAGCTTATTCAAAACAACATTCGAAATCTCATCTCGCTTGATATCAAAAACGATACGCATACCTTCGCGGTCTGATTCATCGTTTACATTCGAGATTCCCTCAATCTTCTTATCGTTGATTAACTCCGCAGTCTTCATTATGAGTTCTGCTTTGTTTACCATGTAAGGGATTTCAGTAATTACAATCTTTTCACGACCGTTCGGCGTTACTTCAATGTGTGCTTTTCCTCTGATAACGATGCGGCCTCTTCCGGTTTCATAAGCTTCCTGAACCCCTCTGTACCCATAAATGATACCTCCGGTTGGAAAATCAGGCGCTTTGATTATTGGAATCAAATCCTGAATGTCAATTTCCGGATTATTAATGTAAGCAACGATCGCATCGATGGTATCCGATAAATTGTGGGGAGGCATGTTTGTTGCCATTCCAACAGCAATTCCTGATGCTCCGTTAACCAATAATTGTGGAATTCGGGTTGGTAATACTGTTGGTTCTTTCAACGATTCGTCAAAATTAGGTTGATAGTCCACCGTATTTTTCTCCAAATCGGCAAGTGTTTCTTCCGCTATTTTCGATAATCTGGCTTCAGTATAACGCATTGCTGCAGGGCTATCACCATCGACTGATCCAAAGTTACCCTGGCCGTCAACCAACGTATAACGTAACGACCAATCCTGAGCCATACGAACCAATGTTCCGTATATGGACGAGTCTCCATGCGGGTGATACTTACCCATTACTTCCCCAACAATCCTGGCTGATTTTTTATAGGGTTTATTAGAAAAGTTTCCCAATTCACTCATTCCAAATAAAACGCGACGATGTACAGGCTTTAAACCATCTCTTACATCCGGAAGTGCTCTTGAAACAATAACTGACATCGAATAATCGATGTAAGCTGACTTCATTTGCTCTTCAATATTAATCTTGATAATTTTTTCGCCTTCAGACATTTACTCCTCCTCTAAATGATTTTTGCTTTAAAATTTTTGATTGACAAAAATACAAAAATACTTTATGAATCAAGCGATTATTGTGCTTTTCGTGGGTAAAATGTAAATAAGATTTTAACAATGTAATGTTCGTAAAATCAACAATTTAAAAGTAATGCCTGACTTTTATTGTGTATTTTTGAATAAAGAAAATGAGATTGAGTATGACAGTACCAACTTTTAGGAATACTTTTTGTTATTTTGGATGCGTAACTTTATTAATGTGACGAAGCATATGGATTCACAATTTTCACCACGAATTAAAGATGTTCTTTCATACAGCCGGGAGGAAGCTATCCGCCTGGGGAATGAGAGCATTGGATTAGAACATATTTTCCTCGGAATCCTTAGAGATGGAGAAGGCGTAGCTATTGAGATTCTCTCTAACCTTAGTGTCAATTTGTCCGAAATAAAACAATCGATCGAAGAAAAACTAAGAACTGGCAAGGATATCGACTCACAGGCCTCTGTGCAATTATTAAAATCAGCTGAAAAAGCTTTGAAGCTTGTTTATTTGGAAGCACGTGCTTTCAACAGTCCCACTATAAATACGGGTCATCTTCTCCTCGCCTTAATTAAGGATAAGGATAGCATGATCAGTAATATTCTGAGCGAGTACCACATCAATTATTATATTTTGAAATCAAGATTGGAAGATTATAAGAATCCGGAAGCAAAATCGGACTTCGATGATGAAGATTCAGATGATGATAGTTTCTCCAAATCAGCTGGAGGAGCTGCATCATCATCATCTGCCAAAAAGCCTGTAAACCCAAAATCAGACACACCTGTGCTTGATAATTTTGGCGTTGATATTACCAAAGCCGCTGAAGAAAATAATCTGGATCCGATTGTTGGAAGGGAACGTGAAATTGAGCGATTAGCTCAAATATTATCGCGAAGAAAGAAAAACAATCCAATTCTGATTGGTGAACCTGGTGTCGGTAAATCGGCTATTGCTGAAGGACTTGCTTTGCGGATTGTTCAGAAAAAAGTATCAAGAATTCTCTTTGATAAAAGGGTTGTCAGTTTGGATATCGCTTCAATTGTTGCAGGCACCAAATATCGGGGACAATTCGAAGAACGTATGAAGGCTATTCTGAACGAGTTATCGAAAGTCAGCAATGTTATTTTGTTTATCGACGAAATTCATACCATCGTTGGTGCCGGAGGTGCAACAGGTTCGCTTGATGCTGCCAACATGCTAAAACCAGCTTTGGCACGTGGCGAAATTCAGTGTATTGGAGCCACTACCCTCGACGAATACCGCCAGCAGATTGAAAAAGATGGCGCTTTGGAAAGAAGATTTCAGAAAATAATGGTTGAGCCAACTTCTGTTGATGAGACAATTGAAATTCTGAATAATATAAAATCGAGGTATGAAGATCATCACAATGTAATTTTTACGCCAGAAGCGATTGAAGCCTGCGTAAAATTAACAGCCAGGTATATTCCCGACCGTTTTTTACCGGATAAAGCAATTGATGCCCTCGACGAATCAGGTTCGCGCGTACATATTTCAAACATCAATGTTCCGGATCGAATCGTAAAACTGGAAGAGAAGATAGAGAAAACAAAAGAGGAAAAGATCAAAGCTGTAAAAAGTCAGAACTTTGAACTAGCTGCCAATCACCGCGATAAAGAAAAAAGCCTGTTACAGTTGCTTGAGCAGGAAAAAGAAGAGTGGGAAAAAGAACTGATCAGCCATCGAGAAACGGTAACCGAAGAAAAGGTTGCTGAAGTGGTTGCCATGATGTCGGGAGTACCTGTTCAGCGCATTGCGCAGGCTGAAGGAAAACGATTGATGGATATGGGCAAACAGATTAAGGGAAGCGTGGTTGGACAGGACGAAGCAATTGTTAAGATTGTAAAGGCCATACAACGAAACCGTGCAGGACTTAAAGACCCCAATAAACCAATTGGCTCATTTGTTTTTCTTGGACCTACTGGTGTTGGTAAAACACAATTAGCTAAAGTTTTAGCTAAATACTTATTCGACAGCATCGATTCTTTGATTAGAGTTGACATGAGCGAATACATGGAGAAATTTTCTGTTTCCAGATTGGTTGGTGCGCCTCCGGGGTATGTTGGTTACGAAGAAGGTGGACAGTTGACTGAAAAAGTCAGGAGAAAACCCTATTGTGTCGTACTTTTAGATGAAATTGAAAAAGCCCATCCCGATGTTTTCCATTTATTACTTCAGGTTTTAGACGAAGGAAGGTTAACTGACAGCTTGGGGCGTAGTATCGATTTCAAAAACACGATAATTATCATGACCTCAAATATTGGCTCACGTCAATTATCGGAGTTCGGTCGTGGAGTTGGCTTCACCACACAAAATAAGAGTGTTGATGATGGAGAAAATTCGAAATACATCGTTGAAAAGGCATTAAAGAAAGCATTTGCCCCTGAATTTCTGAATCGTATTGATGATGTGATCATGTTTAACCCATTAACGAAAGAACATATTCACGAAATTATTGATATTGAATTAAAGGGTTTGTATGAACGTGTTAACTCGCTGAATTACAAATTAAAAATTTCAACTGCAGCCAAAGACTTTATAGCTGACAAAGGATACGACGCTCAATTTGGAGCAAGGCCATTGAAGCGGGCAATACAAAAATATCTGGAAGATGAAATGGCTGAAGTGATTATTAGAGCTTCAGTTGTTGAAGGAGATACTATTTCTGTAGGTTTCGACAAGAAGACTGAAAAGATAAAAATCAAGATTTTATCTACACTTCAAAAAAAAATAAAATAGAAATTCCAATAAAACAGAAGACCAGGTTTAAGCCTGGTCTTCTGTTTTATTGAGGTACTTTAAAGCTAAAAGCGAAATATCATCAGCTTGATTAGACTGTCCTTCAAATATCAGAATGCTTTTTACTAATCTTTCAACAGCCTCTTCAGCGGTTAAATCAGTCAGGTTCTGAATGTTATTTTCCAATCGATGAGTTCCGTAATCCTGACTTGTGACATTTAGTGCGGTAGCAGATTCCATTTGGTAATAAGGTTTGCAAGTTGGCTATTCATGATTTCCTTTGTGGGGGATCGGAAGACAAATGTTTGTTTGGTCAATCGGTCTTGAATATGGGTTTCTGTTATGTTCCAGACAAGGAACCGGATTTCCCTCAATGATAATTTGGTGATTATTTCCAGGTATTTTTCTGCTATCAGAGCGACAAAACAAATCAGTACGTGAGCCTTGATCGCTTCTTGTTTTTGATGGTATATTGGGCGGGTTTGCAAATCAAACTTACTCATGCGGAACGATTGTTCAATGTGCCAGAGCTGGTGGTAACGGTCTATGACCATTTGGTTGGACAGTTGTTGTTCGGGCAAGTTGGTGCAATACCCCTTAATTCCAAGCAACAGCCTCCTTTTTTCTATCAATGTCGTGTTGAGTTCTATTTTTTCTTTAGTAACCTTCCTGACAAATTGAGCCTTCACTTTCAGTGACTGCTTTGCCACCAGCTCTTCGGCTTTTTGAACAAGCTTGTTTAGCTCGTTCAATTCCTTTTTATACCGTTTGAGTGAAAAATCGCACACCAAATAACCGTATCGCGATGGAAAGCGGGCTATGGCACCGTGTTTCCCGTTCAATGTTGCATGGATTTGTTTTACCAATCCAAGTTCCGCATTGGCCAGCCGTGCACCAACAATGTACGATAGTTTCTTTTCCCTGAGTTCGGCAAGCCTTTCTTCATCCAGCATTGCGGCATCGGCTACAATAATTGGCCGTGTCTGCGGGTGGGCTGAGGTAAACGTTTCCACAACCGGGAGCATTGTCTTTCCTTCGAATGTGTTGCCTGCAAAAACCTGATACGACAGTGGAAACCCTGTTTGTGTTACCAGCAGCCCGATGACAATTTGGGGTTGCTGTGACTTGTTGTCCTTTGAGAACCCTTGTATTTTAAACTCATCGGCCTTAAACGACTCGAAATACAATGTGGTAACATCGTACAGCACAAAATAGAAAGGTTCATTGAACTTCTGTTGTGCCACCCTGTAAGCACATTGCTCAATATCTGCCTTGTATGCTGACAACTTTGGAATATTGCGGTAAATCCGTTGAGAATATTTAATGCCGAAGTAATATCCCAGCAGTTCAACAGAGCGGAGTTTTGAAGCAGGCTCGATAAGGCGCATAATGGCCAGATCAAGCAACAGGCGGGGAAGATGGGATAAACCGCATTCATCGAAACAGCCCATGAAGAACCGAAAAGCAAAGTGGTGCGTCACCCCAATGCATTCGCCCCTGTCTACAACTAAAAGTTTTTGTTTTTGGGCAGGGAACAACGATAACTGGGCGGTTTGTTCATCGATCCATTCCAATGCCCTTTGCCTCAAAACAGCCTCTTCTATCTGGTCTTTGGCGCTACCAATATGTTTGCCTACAATCGATCTGTGACCAACATACCTGACAACCTGAACCGCAACAGATCCCGACTTAGTTTTGACTTTTCGTACTGAATACATACCGCAAAATTAGGCGTTAGTGCGGTGAAATCAATAAATATTAATTGCTAAATTGTTAATAATGTGGAATTTAAAAATTGATCTCTGTGGAAAAATCAAAAGTGTCACAAGTCAGGAAGAAGACTGAAAAGATAAAAATCAAGATTTTATCTACACTTCAAAAAAAAATAAAATAGAAATTCCAATAAAACAGAAGACCAGGTTTAAGCCTGGTCTTCTGTTTTATTGAGGTACTTTAAAGCTAAAAGCGAAATATCATCAGCTTGATTAGACTGTCCTTCAAATATCAGAATGCTTTTTACTAATCTTTCAACAGCCTCTTCTGCGGTTAAATCAGTCAGGTTCTGAATGTTATTTTCCAATCGATGAGTTCCGTAATGTTTCTTGTTAGAATCTCTTGAATCAATTACCCCATCAGTATATAAAATCAACAAATCATTCATCCTAAGTTCGATACTACTGCTTTTATATTTTTTATCCTTATATATTCCAAGAGGTAAACCATGACTCTTTGATAACGTTTGTAAAGTACCATCAGCATGTAGTATGTATGGGAAATTATGTGCTGCATTGCAGTAATCCAATAATCCTGAACGAATATCAAGTATTCCGAGAAAAAGGGTAACAAAATATTGATTCGAATTTCGGTCACTCAATTCGTTATTGACACGCCTGACAATATCTTTAGATGATAATATTTTAGCATGAGTTTTTATGAGTGTGCTGGTAATAGCCATAAAAAGCGAGGCTGGAATTCCTTTTCCGGAGACATCACCAATCGCCACTAACAAATGATTTTTATCGATGAAAAAATAATCGTACAAATCTCCACCGATAGTTTCAGCTGGCTTTAGCATGGCGTAAAGATCTATCTCTGGATATTCCAGAAATGTTGGTTTTCCGGAAGGAACAATATTTAATTGTATCTCTTGAGCTGATTTTAAATCTTTTTCAAATTTGATTTTATCACTAGCCGTTTTCTTTTGATCCTTTATTAGCAATCCATACTTTTCCTGCCAATCTTCCAAACTATTTACAAGCATCATAATTTCATTCTTCGATTCTTGTTCTCTATCCGCAGAAGAGGTAAACAGTTGAATTGCATGCGTAATTCGAACCAGTGGACCGAGCATCTTCTTGAATACGATAATATTAATCAGAAATAAAAGAAGAATTCCAAAAACTGAAACTACAATAATTTTTAGAAATATTTCGTGAAGTTCTTTAAACAGTTCCTGCTCAGGAATTACAATAATTACACTCCAGCCTGAATTGGTGATGGGGGCATGGTAAAACCAGGCAGCCTGATTATTCAGATATTCAGAAATGCCAAAACCAGCTCCACTCCTGCCCTGTTTGATTTCCGATTCGATTTCTTGACTATTAGCTTTAAAAATAGTCGAAGTTTTTTCAAAAATATTATGCTGAAGAATCCAGTCAGAGCGCGGATGTGAGATGTAATTACCCAATTGGTCCACCATAAAAATATAACCTTTCTCTCCTATTCGAATTTTGGAGAGCATTTGCTTCATCGCATTTAACGAAATCCCGCATGAAACAACCCCGGCAATCTGATTGCTTTCAGGATAATATATTGGCAATTTGTATGAAACAAATAAATGTGAAGAATCCGTTTTGGAATATGATGGGCTAGTCCAAACTCCTTGGCTTAATTTTGTATTTCCAGATTTCAGATCGCGAATAAATTGATCAGTAGCTAAACTATCAGGATTACAGCTATCCTGACCTTCCTTGCTTGAAAAAAAACTCAAAAGATGTTTTGTGCTCTTTTCAATTAACTGAACATGAATACATTCAATAATACTATTAGATTTGAGAACCTGCCGAAGAAAAAGATCCAGATCGTTATTCCTATAATAATATAAAGCCTGGGCTGATACGTTTCGTGCAATCTCTTCGGTTCCTACAGAAACTCTGGAAATCCTTGAAATGACCATATTACTCTGATTAACAGCGCCATCTTCAATTTTCTTTACCAACACCTCCTTACTTAAGTGATAATTGATGTATACTATAGATGCGATAATAACAATCGCAATGGTAGTTATCTGTGAATTTAAAAGATAGGAGATTCCTCGCTGCTTCATTTTATCCGGAATTTAGCTTACCTAATATAGTAAAAAGTTAGTTGAATGCAGTCGGGCAAAGAACTAAAAAAGGTTAAAGATGAAACTTTCTATTCCTGAAGGACAACAAAAAAGGCCGATACAAATGTAACCGGCCTTAATTATATCGAATTTGTCTCGTTTTTCTACGTATTCATTGCACCACAAACGTTGATGACTTGTCCACTAACATATGACGAAAGGTCGGATGCAAGGAACAGTGCTACTTTAGCAACCTCTTCAGGTGTGCCACCTCGTTTCATAGGAATGTTTGCTTCCCATTGTTTACGTGCATCTTCAGGAATTTTAGCTGTCATTTCGGTAATAATAAAACCCGGAGCAATTGCATTCGACCGAATTCCACGCGACCCTAATTCTTTAGCGATAGATTTGGTAAAACCAATAATTCCTGCCTTTGAAGCCGAATAGTTTGATTGACCAGCATTTCCACTGACACCTACTACCGAGCTCATGTTAACTATTGAGCCAGATTTTTGTTTCAGCATAATTTTTTGTGCGGCTTTTGTGAAATTAAAAACTGATTTCAGGTTCACATTAATCACAGCATCCCATTGATCTTCAGTCATACGCATTAGCAAGGTATCTTTCGTAATACCAGCATTATTCACCAATGCATCAATCGCGCCAAAATCGGCTACAATTTCGTTCACCACCCGATCAGTATCTTCAAAATTAGCTGCATTCGATGCATATCCTTTGGCTTTTACACCAAGAGCTACCAATTCAGCTTCTGTGTTTTTCATGTTTTCGTCTTCAAAAAGATCGGTGAAGGCGATGTTGCAACCTTCTTCAGCAAATTTGATGGCAATTGCTTTTCCAATGCCTCTGGATGCGCCAGTAATTATGGCCGTTTTTCCTTCAAGAAGTTTCATGTTAAAGTATTTGATTTATGAATTTTCGAATTACCCGCAAAAGTAACAAAATATGCTGAATTGATAATTTTAAGCCTCTTTTATCAACTATTTCAGGTCTAATCACCTGAAATGAAATGGAACTTTTAACCGGTATTTTCGAAATCTCAACCGGCAATTATTTATAAAAATTAAAGTGCTATTTTTGGCTGAATATAAAATTACCTCCGCACAACTATTTAAATTGTACAATGTCAGGTCATTCAAGCATTAAGGTTTATGTTTTTTATTACAAAAATGGTTCGATCCTACAAATCGATCCAATCTATCAGCCAATAATGGCCGGAAACGCAAGACACGAAGAAAAGTCTGCTATTACCGGTGATGACTCGGGCGAAAATATTTCAATAAAAAACCCTTATTACAGCGAACTTACCGGTATTTACTGGGCCTGGAAAAACACAAAACAAGATGTAACCGGAAGTTGTCACTACCGTCGTTTTTTCACTACTCAACCAGAACCATTTCTTTACAAACTGAAACGGCTTCTTTATTTTCCGGCAGGACTATACAAAAAACGATATGGACTGATTTATACTGAAAATACAAATCTTTTTGTTCCAAAAATCCTCAACAAACAGGAGTTAAACGATTTACTGAACCAATACGACGCCATCCTGCCACAAGCCCGAAAACTGAAATATACCGTTGAAACTCACTATCGTCGCTATCACGACATCAACGATTTGAGACTGCTTGAAACGATACTGATAGAAAAACATCCGGAATATCTGGATGCCTTTCATGAAGTACTCCTGGGTAATAGATTATATGCCAACAACATGTTTATTCTGAAAGATGAACATTTTCAGGAATTTATGGAGTGGTGGTTTGATTTGCTGTTCGAATTTGAACGAAGAATCGACCTGAATAATTATACTGATTATCAGAAACGAATTCTGGGCTTTATGGCCGAACGTTTGCTTACGGTTTGGTTTAAGAAAAAGCAATTGAATTGTATTGAGTTGCCTGTTATCTATTTCAAGAAATTCAAGTTTGAATAACAAACGATAGCTAATCCCTTCAAATAGTGTATTTTTGTGGCTTTAAATTTTTGATTCATGCTCGATCAGTTAACCATTTGCGCCATAGCTACTTCTCCCGGAATGGGAGCCATTGCAACCATACGTCTTTCAGGAGAAAAAGCTCTTAAAATTGCCGATTCGGTTTTTCAGTCACCCAAATCGAAAAAAAAACTAGCCGATCAAAAACCAAACACGTTGCATTTTGGTAGCGTAACCGACGAAAATGAGTTGATTGATGAAGTTGTCGTTTCTATATTCCGGACGCCACATTCGTTTACAGGCGAAGATGTGGTCGAAATAACATGCCACGGTTCTGTATATATCCAACAACGAATTCTCCAACTATTGATTAGCAAAGGTGCCAGAATGGCTCTACCAGGTGAATTTACCCAACGGGCATTTTTGAATGGGAAAATGGATCTTTCGCAAGCAGAAGCAGTTGCCGATTTGATTGCATCGACCAACCGGGCAGCGCAAAAAGTGGCCATCAACCAAATGCGGGGCGGATTTTCTTCTGAATTATCGAAACTTCGGGGCGAGTTGTTGCATTTCATTGCAATGATTGAATTGGAGCTTGATTTCAGCGAAGAAGATGTTGAATTTGCTGACCGCACACAACTTAAAAATCTGGTTTCACGAATTGAAGAAATACTCAGAAAGCTTAAAAATTCGTTTCAATTGGGGAATGTAATTAAAAATGGGATTCCGGTTGCCATTGTTGGTGAAACCAATGTAGGTAAGTCTACCCTACTCAATGCTTTACTGAACGAAGAAAAAGCGATTGTATCAGATATTCATGGAACCACACGCGATGTAATTGAAGATGTGGTCAATATTCACGGTACTGCTTTCCGCTTTTTCGATACGGCCGGAATCCGCGAAACGACAGACGAAATTGAAACATTGGGCATTGAACGTAGCTACAGTAAACTCGATTTGGCAACGATTGTAATTTTAGTTGTTGACACCTTAAATGCGATTGAAATCATTACAGAGCGTGTCACTAAAATCAGGAGCAGAATTAATGACCAGCATTTAATTATCGCTGCTAACAAGAGCGATATCGGATTGCCCGAAACCATTGCTGCTCTTAAAAGTCTAAATCTGCTTTCGAATGAAAAACTGGTTTTTATTGCCGCTAAACAGAAAAGGAACCTCGATGAATTGATTCAGGAAATGCAACATGCCGTTTCGCTTGATTCGATTAGCGAAGATGCTGTTATAGTAACCAACCTGCGTCACTTCGAAGCACTATCAAAAGCGCTTGAATCCATTGAGCGTGTGCAGATTGGGCTCGACAACCTAATCTCCGGAGATTTTTTGGCACAGGACATCCGCGAATGCTTGTATTATCTTGGTGAAATCACCGGTGAGATATCGAATGATGAGATATTGGGGCACATTTTTAAGAATTTCTGCATCGGCAAATAGCCAAGCAATTGTTGTGAATACTGATATTTTCAGCGACGCGCCTTATGGCAGAATTATTACAATCCTGATCGATTTTCGAGTATATTCGTCATAATTATTCTGACAATAACTGGTCAAAATATTCAATCGTTTTTGTTAATCCTTCACGCAATGAAACTTTAGGTTCCCAACCATCAAGTTTTTCCCTGGCTAACGAAATATCGGGTTGTCGTTGAGTTGGATCATCCGAAGGTAACGGCAAAAATACCAATTTTGATTTTGATCCGGTAAGTTCGATAATATTTTGAGCCAGTTCCAACATTGTAAATTCGCCTGGGTTGCCAATATTTACCGGTCCGGTAAAATCATCACCAGTTGACATCATCCGGATCATTCCTTCAACCAAATCAGAAACATACTGAAAACTACGGGTCTGATTACCGTCTCCAAAAATAGTAATATCCTGATTTTGTAGAGCCTGAACAATGAAGTTGGAAACTACACGCCCATCATCTGGTTCCATCTTAGGTCCATAAGTATTGAAAATTCGGATTATTTTAATCCGAACATTATTTTGAGCATGATAATTAACAAACAACGATTCGGCGCAACGTTTACCTTCATCATAACACGACCTGATTCCAATTGGGTTGACATGCCCCCAATAGTCTTCGGTTTGCGGATGGATGACGGGATCGCCATAAACCTCGCTGGTTGATGCCTGTAATATTTTGGCCCTGATTCGTTTAGCCAAACCAAGCATATTTACGGCCCCCATCACAGAGGTTTTAATTGTTTTTATGGGGTTGTACTGGTAATGAACCGGAGATGCGGGGCATGCCAGATTATAAATCTGATCAACCTCAATAAAATAAGGCATTGTAACATCGTGCCTGATAAGTTCAAAATAAGGATTATCGAGCAAATGAACGATTTTTTGTTTTTTACCTGTAAAGTAATTATCCATACAAACCACTTCATTCCCCTCATTCAGTAATCTTTCGCAAAGGTGCGACCCCACAAAACCTGCACCACCGGTTACTAATATTCGTTTCATATGGCTTATTTTGAAATGACTACCGATTTCCGTCCAATACTGTAATAATTAAATTTAATTTCCTGCATTTCTTCGGGTTCGTATATGTTACGGCCATCAAAGATCGTTTTCGATTTGAGTAGTTTTTCAATCACTCTAAAGTTTGGCATTCTGAATTCAGGCCATTCAGTAACAATAATCAGTGCATCAACATCTATACAAGCATCGTATTCATCTTTAGCATATACAATGGAATCTCCTAAAATACGGTGAGCCTCTTCCTGTGCAACTGGATCGAAAGCTACGATTGAGGCTCCTTCCTGAAGTAATTTTTCAATGATTACTAGTGATGGTGCTTCGCGCATATCGTCAGTCTTTGGCTTAAATGCCAGACCCCACATTCCGAATTTGAGACCTTCTAGGTTTACACCGAAATGAGATTTTATTTTTTTTATCAGAACTTCTTTTTGACGATAGTTTACTGCTTCTACAGCTTTCAGAATATCCAATGAATGGCCATAATCATCGGCGGTACGAACTAATGCCTGAACATCTTTCGGAAAGCACGAACCGCCATATCCGGTTCCAGGATAAATGAACTTATTCCCAATCCGGGCGTCAGATCCGATTCCCTTGCGCACCTGGCTGACATCGGCTCCAACAAGTTCGCAGAGGTTAGCGATGTCGTTCATAAAGCTGATTTTTGTAGCCAGCATAGAGTTTGCAGCATATTTGGTCATTTCTGATGACGAGATATCCATAAACAAAATGGGATGGCCATTTAACAGGAATGCCTTGTATAATTTGCGCATGGTTTTTTCGGCTTCCGGCGATTCAATTCCCACCACAATCCGATCTGGCTTTAGGAAGTCATCAACAGCACTCCCCTCTTTCAGAAATTCAGGATTAGATGCAACATCAAAAGGTATATTTTCACCACGTTTGGCAAGTTCATCCAAAATAGCAGCCTTGACTTTCATCGACGTTCCGACAGGAACAGTACTTTTGGTAACGATAACCATATAATGGTTCATGTGTCGACCAATTTCACGGGCAACACCCAGTACATATTTCAAATCGGCACTTCCATCTTCATCAGGAGGGGTACCAACCGCTATAAATACAGCTTCCGAATCGGCCAAACTATCTTTCAAATTTGTTGTAAAAGAAAGACGCCCCTTTTCAACGTTATATTTAAAGATATCTTCCAATCCAGGTTCATAAATCGGAATTTGACCATTATTAAGCATATTAATCTTTCGTTCATCAACATCTACGCAGACTACATCAATCCCAGTTTGCGAAAAACATGTGCCTGAAACTAATCCGACATAACCTGTACCAACAACTGATATCTTCATGGGAAATGGGTTAAAAATTTGGTGTTTAAAAATCGATCAGTTACTTTATCATATCAAATGTAATAAATCTTAAGACTTTTAAGCAATGAGAAATGTTGATCCTCTTACTTTACACATAAAATTTTTATCTGCCTTTGAGTGGTTTTTAATTTCGTCGTCTCAAAGTTGCTAATTTAAAGTTACATGGGTTTCATTTTTATGACTTGAGACTCTAAACCTAGTATTAACACAAAAATCAAATATTCTTTCTTGAAATAATTGCTCATTTGATAGATTAAGCTTTACTTTGTTCGTCATTTTACGAACTACGAACAATGCAGAAAGAAATAATTACAGAAGATCAGCAAAAAGCGGCCCGCTATGCCAAAGCAATGGGACACCCCATCCGGATGTATGTACTTGAATTGCTTTCAAAACAATCATGTTGCTACAGTGGCGATCTGACAGAAGATCTTCCGATCGTAAAATCAACCCTTTCGCAACACCTGAAAGAATTGAAAGATGCCGGACTTATTCAGGGTGAAATTGAAGCCCCACGAGTTAAGTATTGCCTGAACCGTGAAAACTGGAAAGAAGCACAGGATTTATTCCGGAAATTTCTGAAAATGGACAGTGAAGAACCAATACCGAAATGTCAATAAAAACAAATAAAATCATGGAAATCAAAATCTTAGGCACTGGATGCCCCAAATGCAAAACACTTGAAAAATTGACCCGCGATGTTGTAGAACAAAATGGCATTGATGCTTCGGTCACCAAGGTGGAAGATATTGTGGAAATCATGAAATACGGTGTCATGACCACTCCTGCCCTTGTTGTAAACGGAAAGGTAGAAATCAAAGGTCGTGTGCCTTCTTCTGACGAAATCAAGCAAGTTTTAACCCGATAAACATTCAGCATGAAAAAAATTATTTTTTTATGTATTGTACTGATGACCGTGTTTTTTTGCAATGCTCAAACAGCAAAAAAGGAAACAGCAACATCCGAAAATCAGGTAGAAGCCTATTATTTTCATAACACTGCGCGCTGTACAACATGTAAAACAGTTGAAGCTGAAGCAAAAGCTGATTTGGAAAGCCTTTATGGTAATCAGGTTACTTTTAAAGCTTTAAATCTGGAAGATGACGCGACCAAACCGATTGCCGAAAAATTGCAAGTTTCTGGACAAACGCTGTTGATTGTGAAAGGTGATCAGAAAATAAACCTAACCAACGAAGGTTTTTTGTATGCCGTAACCAAACCAGCAAAATTAAAATCAATCATCAAAGCAAAAGTTGACCCACTGTTCGCTTTATAAACGATGGAATTTCTGACCAATATTCTGGAAAACAGCACGATGCCATGGCTATCGGCATTGGTGCTTGGATTAATGACTGCAATCAGTCCCTGTCCGCTGGCCACCAACATCACGGCGGTAGGTTTTATCAGCAAGGACATCGAAAACTGCAACCGTGTTTTCGTTAACGGATTGCTTTATACATTTGGTCGGGCAATTTCGTATACCGCCATTGCTCTTATCATTTTTTTGGGTGCCGATCAGTTTAAATTTTCAGGCTTTTTTCAGCTTTACGGCGAAAAAATTGTAGGTCCGTTACTAATTATCATCGGTTTATTTATGCTCGATGTAATTAAAATCAAGTTTCCGGGAATGAGCAAGTTGACCTCTAAAATGGAAACAAAAACCAAATGGGGTTATTTTGATGCCATTTTACTCGGGATGATTTTCGCACTCGCATTCTGCCCTTACAGCGGGGTCCTGTATTTTGGAATGCTTGTTCCAATGACCGTTGCAAGCGCATCAGGACTATATCTTCCATTGGTTTTCGCTCTGGCTACCGGCATTCCGGTAATCATTTTTGCATGGATACTGGCCTTTTCGGTTGGTTCAATTAGTGGAGTTTATAACAAGATGAAGAACTTTGAAATCTGGTTCCGACGAGTGATTGCTGTACTCTTTATTGTGGTGGGTATCTATTACATCATCAGGGTATTCTTCTAAAAAAATTTGAAAATATTGTTCGTTGTTTTACGAACAAAATTAGTCTATAAAAATGAAAAATGAAAAAAATACGATCTGGATACCACTTGCACTTCTGCCAATCTGGTTCCTGATCTATCACAACCTCCAACCTGTAACCGATTGGATTATTGACTCAATATTTGGCATGACAAAAGGAGCGCATCTTACTGAAGCACTCCGGTTCTTCGTTTTCGAGTTCCCCAAAGTGATGCTTCTGCTGACACTCATCATTTTCTTTGTAGGAATCATCCGGACTTTCTTTACTCCTGAACGAACCAGAAAAGCGCTGGAAGGTAAAAAAACATTTACCGGCAATGTGATGGCTGCAACGCTGGGTATCGTTACTCCCTTTTGCTCATGTTCGGCCATCCCGCTGTTTTTAGGTTTTGTCGAATCAGGAGTTCCGCTTGGCGTCACGTTTTCGTTCCTGATTGCTGCGCCAATGATCAACGAAGTCGCCATTATTCTTTTATATGGATTGTTTGGCTGGCAGGTTGCCGCTATTTATGTTGGAACAGGATTAGTCATCGCTATTTTAGCTGGCTGGGTGATTGGCCTGCTGAAGCTTGAAAAATGGGTAGAACCCTGGGTGTACGAAACTCACATGGGCGATAGCGATTCAGAAGAAGAGAAACTCAGCTTTGAGAAACGAATCAAACTCGGATACGATGCTGTGAAAGAAATTGTAGGCAAAGTATGGATTTATGTGGCATTGGGAATCCTTGTAGGCGCTGGCGCTCATGGATATGTTCCTGAAGATTTTATGGCCGCGCTAATGGGAAAATCAGCGTGCTACTCTGTTCCACTTTCGATTTTGATTGGTATCCCACTCTATTCAAATGCAGCCGGAATTGTCCCGATTGTTTCGGTACTGATTGAAAAAGGTGCTTCGCTTGGAACAGCATTAGCTTTTATGATGTCGGTGATCGGGCTTTCATTGCCCGAAATGGTTATTCTCAGAAAAGTATTAAAACTGCCGTTAATATTTACCTTTATTGGTGTTGTAGGCGTTGGAATAATGATTGTTGGATATTTATTTAATTACATTTTTTGATAACATGAAAACAACAGATAAACCCATCTTACAGGATTTTCATATTGAAGGAGTGAAGCATATCAATCCTTCGGATGCACTGGAAGCCATAAAAAGCGGTGAAGCCGTAATGCTTGATGTTCGTGAAATCAACGAAGTTAAACTGGAAAGCGTTCCACTCGATCGTGTTCTAAATCACCCAATGTCGGTGATTATGGATCGGTTGTCCTATATCGCCAAAGACCAAAATATTATTGTTGCCTGTCCGGGCGGTGTTCGGAGCGTTAAAGTTGCCAACTTGCTCCTCATGCACGGCTATCCAAGTGTTGCTAATCTGGAGGGCGGATTAACAATGTGGAAAGCAAAAGGATTGCCTTTTGAAAGCAATCTGTCGTTTGGCGGATGTGGCTGTAATTCAGGCACAAAATTAAATACTAACGATACACCATTGAAAAACAGTTTTACTGCTAACGATTTTAAAAATCTAAAACGGATCTAAAATGAAAACAAAATACCTTCGACAACTATTACTGGTGATCCTATTGATTGGTGCTTTAAATACAGGCAATGCTCAAAACACAACGCAGAAAGAGAAACAAAATCCTGCAACTGAACAACAAAACAATGCGGCAAAATACAAAGTAACCTTTATTGAGCTTGGTTCAGTACGCTGTATCCCTTGCCAGAAGATGCAACCCGTTATGAAATCGATTGAAAAAAAATATGGGAAACAAGTAAAAGTGGTCTTTCACGATGTGTGGACAACTGAAGGAAAACCCTTTGCTGCTCAATACGGCATTGAATCTATCCCAACCCAAGTGTTTTTAGATGAAAATGGCAAAGAGTTCTCCCGGCATGTGGGTTATTTCCCTGAAGAAGAATTGGTAAAAATATTGAAGCAACAGGGAGTAAAATAAATGTACTTAGCCAAATTAAGTAATTGAAATGAAATAATGTCGCATTTTAATTCGTGTTTTTATCCTGACTCACCCCGCGCATCTGCGATGCTTTGCCCCTCTCTCGCGAGAGAGGGGCGGAACGTCCGCTTTGCGGACGGAGGGGTGAGTACTTTTGAAAATACGACAATAAATTGTTCTCATTACTTAATAGAAGTTATTAGTTTGGCTAAGTACAAATGAAATTACAAAAAATTATAGCTGATTGAGTTAGTTTATGCAAACAACAAGTTGAAGGTTGCTATACCTGAAAGATAACCAATTAGAGCCAGCAAACTGATCTTTTTCAGATACCAGATAAAATCAATCTTTTCGATTCCCATTGCAGCAACACCGGCAGCGGAACCAATAATCAGAATACTACCTCCTGTTCCGGCACAATAAGCAAGTAATTCCCAAAATGTTCCATCCTGAACGAAAAATGCTTCGTAACCGGTTGCTCCGGGAAGTGCAATATCGTACATCCCCATCGATCCGGCAACTAATGGCACATTGTCAACTACCGACGATAAAATACCAATGGCAGAATTGATGAGATAAACGTTGCCCAAGTGATCGTTGAGCCAACCCGACATAATGTTCAAATGACCTGCAGATTGCAAGCAAGCTACTGCCGATAAAATACCAAGAAAAAAAAGTACTGTTGGGGTATCTACTTTTCGTAAAATATTATAAACTTTCAGTTTACTGCTAACTTCGTGTGGTTTCGAACGATGAATAACTTCAGTAAGCATCCACAGTAAACCCAATCCAAGCAGCATTCCCATGTAAGGAGGCAAATGGGTAACAGTTTTAAAGATTGGCACAAAAAGTAAGGCGCCAACTCCGGCAAAGAAAACAATTATTCGTTCATGATTTGGTGTAGCAGATTCTTCATTCTTCATTTTGTGTGGACGTTCAACCACACCTTTCATCCAGAATGAAACAATTGTCAGAGGAACTACAATACTCACGATACTTGGCAAAATCACCTTGGCAATAATCGACATTGCCGTTATTTGGCCTCCAATCCATAGCATGATCGTAGTTACATCGCCGATGGGTGACCACGCACCTCCGGAATTTGCAGCAAGAACAACCATCGACACATAAAACCAACGGGTTTTCTGATCAGCAATTAACTTTTTAAGCAATGCCACCATCACGATTGTGGTGGTTAGATTATCCAATACTGCCGACATGAAAAACGTGAGAATTGCAATAATCCAAAGTAATTTAACTTTATTGGTGGTTGTAATCTTATCGGTTATAACTCTAAATCCTTCATGTTGATCAACTATTTCAACAATTGTCATTGCTCCAAGCAGGAAAAACAAAATCTCGGAAATTTCAATCAAATGATGCTCAAGCTCCTCAATAACAAAATGATAAGGAGAATTCAGAATGTTGATTTTATCCGACCATCCGGAATCCAACCATTGACCATCTGAGAGAGCTGGTTTTATGTGATCCAAAATGTTTTTTACCTGGTTTCCAAATTCCGCCCACGAAGGACTATAACCCAGACTCAGGATACTATCAACATTTAAAATATAAACAGTCCAGGTAAGGACTCCAATAATCAGAGCCGTTGAGGCTTTATCAACTTTTAAGGGATGTTCGAGAGCTATTGCCACATAGCCAAGCACGAATATCAGAAGAATGAGGTAAAACATAGAAATTTATATTAAATAATGATTTTAAAAGTTACTTTTCAATATGACGAGATTTAAAATATTTCGATTTAAGAAATTTTTCCTCTAGTTCAGTTGATATAGTTGCAGGATTAGTTAATGGCATATCTCCATCAAACAAATCATATCCTAAAAGTTCTGACTTTTTCAATTTCTCGAAAACTGGCAATTTTGTTCTATTTGTAGTTTCAATATGGTTGCCCTTTTTGTCAATCAGAATAATTTTAGGTAAAAACGCACCTTTTCTTCCAATAAAAGCATCCATAATTTTTACTGCATTGGCAAATTCTTTCTTTGTGGATCTTCCAAGAGCTTCATAACGTAGCAATTCTTTTCCGTCCCAGGTAGTTACCGTAGCGTAACTTTCAGAGATTTTATTGTCAATATGAGTTTCTAAATTTAAAGTATCGTATCCTGATGGCATTAAAAGTACTTTACCGCCACCACCTTCAATGTTAACAGCATATCTTGGCATGGTCACACCGGAAATCCATCCCTGCAAATGTTTCATGTAAATTTCACCAATTTGGATAGGTGTAATAAAGTGCATAATACCCTTTTCTTTATGGCACTGTAAAAGATAATACGGATGAACTCCAATCCAGAACATTCTTCGGAAGGTCTCAGCCAGGGTTTTATAATAATCATTCACATGATTTAATAATACGGTCTGATTCCGGATGGTGAAACCATGTTTGCGGATTTTCTTTACGGCAAGCGCTAAATCTTCGGTAATCTCATGATAATGATTAATATGTGTCATGAAATAGACATATTTATCAATGCCCTTATTGTATTTATTCGCAGCAGTATTAATTAATTCGAGCAAGTCATCTGTTATTGCCATTGGCAATACAACAGGCACCCGTGTCGCAATTCTTATAACACGCACATGAGGTATTTTGCTTAATTCTTCGAGCACATATTGAAGACGACTTTTACTTATCATTAATGCGTCACCACCAGTAACAAGCACTTCGTTAATATTTCTATTATATCCGATATAAAACAAACCCTTGTTTATTTCGTCCTTGTTTACGTCGACAGTACCATCTAATGATTTAGCCCGCTGACAATGTACACAATACGAAGCACAACTCGTATTTTCGGCAACAAAAAGCGCAACCCGGTTAGGATAGCGCTGATAAGCAGCTCCATAGCTTCTGGAACCTTCACTCATTGCTCCTTCCGAACCGGTATCGGGAAATAAAAGATTAGCAGGAGTAGGTACACTTTGCCAAAAAATTGGATCCAGCCTTTTGTGCGATTTTTCTCCGGGCAAAAGAACCGGATTAAAAGGGTCGGCTTGCATAAGGGTTGCATAATACGGTGTAATCCGTAACGCCTCCTTTCCCTCACTTTTTAATGTTCGTAAAGTTCTTTCGATTTCAGATTTTTGGAAAGGATTTAATTTAATTACTTCCTCCAGAACTTCAATATTTCTTATTGAGTTTTTAATTTGCCAACCTGCATCATTCCATTGATCTACAGTAACATTCTTCCAGATCTCAATTGTGTTGTATTTTCTCGGCTCGAAGAATAACTTGTCTTGATTTTTTATCATAACCTGAATTAATTTATCAGTGCTCGAAATTCACCGTATCTCCTCAAAATCAAAATGTTAAATATTGATCAAGAGGATCTGCTAAAATTCATTAATACATTGAGATCATCGTTTTAAACCAGATTGTGGGCGGATATGGTTTCACTAATTGTATAAGAATTCCGGGAAACCGATAAGTTTTAGTATAAAGAAGATAACAGCGACACCGGCAATTAGAACCAAAAAACCAAATTTATTCCAGAACTGATTCTTTTCATTTTCTTCCATGATATGATATTTTATTGTAATTTGTAACTGATTCAAAATTACCTTAGCCAGCAAGACCATAAATTAAAGAACGGTTAAAATTGAAACAAATGAATCAACTGAATGCCAAAATACTAGTTGTAGAGGATGAGCCAAAGGTTGCTTCGTTTGTCAAACGAGGACTTGAGGAGAATGAATTTTATAGCGAAATTGCTTCTGACGGTTTGATGGGCAAACGAATGTTTGATTCCGGAGACTATGACTTGATTCTTCTCGATCTTAACCTTCCGTACAAAAATGGGATCGAATTGTGTAAAGAGATCAGGAGTAGTGACCAGAAAATACCCATATTAATGCTAACCGCATTGGGAACTACCGAAGATAAACTTTCGGGATTTGATTCAGGTGCTGACGATTATCTGGTAAAACCATTTGAATTTCGAGAACTTCTTGCCCGTATTCGCGCACTTTTAAAAAGAACTTCGATTGCCGAAACCGGCGGAAACATATTGACACTTCTTGATCTGAGCGTAAACCTTAACACTTATGAAGTGACACGAAGTGGAAAAAAGATTGACCTTACCCAAAAAGAATTTGCCTTGTTGGTATACTTGCTCCGAAACAAGGGAAAAGTCGTTTCCAGAATGGATATTGCCGAAAATGTTTGGGACATTAATTTCGACACCGGAACGAATATTATTGATGTTTACGTGAATTTCCTTCGAAAAAAGATGGATAAGGATTTTTCGCAGAAACTAATTCATACACAGACAGGTGTTGGCTACATTCTAAAAGATTAAACGAATGAAACTATATATACGCTCACGACTAACCATCCAGTTTACCTATATCGTTTCATTTATTCTAATTCTGTTTTCTTTTATTATCTACTATTTTTCGGCCAGTTATCGTGAAGCTGAGTTTTATACCCGATTGGAAAAGAAAGCATTAACGACGGCAAAACTGCTGATAGAAGTTAAAGAAGTAGATTATGAACTGCTTAAAATTATCGATAAAAATACCTTGAATGCACTTCATAGTGAAAAAGTAATGATATATGATGATCAGGATCGTCAGATTTATAATAGCTTGGACGATGATTCCATACAAATCTCAAAACCATTTCTCGATAAAATACGACAATTAAAGAGCATCCGCTACCACGAAGGTGAAAATGAAGCTGTTGGGCTGATTTTTAATCTAAATTCCGATCACTATGTGGTAATCGCCTCGGCTTACGACAAATACGGAATAATAAAATTGCACAATCTGATTTGGATCATATTGGTTGGCTTTTTCATTAGCATTGCGTCAACGGTTTTCTTTGGCCGGATTTATGCGATAAAAGCTCTAAAACCGATGTCGGATGTAGTAAAACAGGTCGATAAAATTACCATTGCCAGCTTAAACATGCGGGTAAACGAAGGCAATGGAACGGATGAAATAGCCCAACTCGCCATTAAATTTAACCAAATGCTTGAACGGTTGGAATCAGCTTTCGAAATGCAACGGAGTTTTGTTTCCAACGCCTCGCACGAGTTGCGCACCCCGCTGACTTCAATTACCGGACAAATAGAAGTTTCGTTAATGAAACCAAGGGCTCAAGTGGAATATGCGGCCATTTTGGAATCGGTGCTTGAAGATATTAAGAACCTGAATGCTCTTTCGAACGGGTTGCTTGACCTGGCGAAAGCAAGTTCCGATATTTCTGCAATAGCGCTGCACCCTTTACGAATTGATGAAATTCTATGGGAAACAAGAGCTGAACTTATTGAACGGAAAAGCGACTATAAAATAGCCATCGAATTCAGTCAACCCATTGATAATGAAAACGAATTAATTATTCTTGGAAACCATCATTTACTTAGGACAGCCATTATTAATCTGATGGATAATGCGTGTAAGTTTTCAAACGATAAATCGGTTAAGATAGCCTTATCAATAAAAGACGCAGACATTGTTGCCGAATTTATTGATCGCGGCATGGGCATTGAGCCAACAGATATGGACAGTATTTTTCATCCTTTTTTCAGGGCCCAAAATGCAAAAAATGTAACCGGCAACGGACTTGGTTTATCTCTCACCGAAAAAATAATCAGCATACACCGGGGAAAAATCGCCATCGAATCGCAGCTTCTGAAAGGTACAAAAGTCACCATCAGCATTCCATTTATTTCCTGAACCGGTCAGATGCAACAGTTTTAATTGGAAAAGAAACAGGTTATGATTCTTTGGGGAGGTTCTTATCCAGATTTATCCCCACTTTTCCCAAAAATACATTGCCAAATGTCATCATCAGGATGGTTAAAAATATGATCTGAGTTATTAATCCTTTGTTCATGGAAGGAAGTAGTAAATCTTCAGGAATATTCATAAACAACAGAATGGTTATCAACCCTCTTGGCGCAAAAAACAACAATGGATTCAACGGAGTTTTAATAACCGTTTTGAAAAATATAGCCCGTAAGATAAAAATCGATACGGTAACTAAGGAGGCAAAGATAAGGCTATCTATATCCAACACATCAAAGATATTGGTATAAAAACCAAACATGATGAAGAAGAACGAACGGATGATAAACGTTAATTCGCCGGTGATGTGCTTGAAAGAAATCAATTCGGAATCGAAACTCTGAAAATCAATCACTTTAGAGGAAAATTTATTCCGAAAAAGGTGATTGTTATTCATGACCAACCCAAAGATTAAAACAACCAAAAGCGAAGGCAGGTGCGCCAATTTTGCCAACGAATAAACCAAAATAATGGCTGTGGTTATAATGATATATTTAACATGATGATTGATTTTATGAAGGATATACGCCAGCGCGGAACTAAACACAACTGACAGTATTATCGTTGCCAATATCTCGAAGGCAAATCCGACTAACCCTTTACCAATTGAAGTCGTATTTGCAATGATAAAATCGAATGCCAGAATTCCAAAAATATCAGAAATTGAACTCTCATAAATCACAAATTCCTTGTCGGTTTTTATTAAGCCCGAGGCTGATGGAATAGCAACTGCGCTACTGATTATACCCAATGGGATGGAATTAATCAACGATTGCCTCAACGAAAAATGATAAATATAAACCAGAACAAGTGTAATGAGAGTCACAAAAACCAAGAGTAATACGATAGAAGAAGTAATTGAATTAGCAATCAGCTTCTTCTTCGAAGAATCAATCGTCAAATCCAGACTTCCTTCGAGAACAATTAAAATTAACCCGATTGTTCCCATAATCGGCAATAACACCGACAAATCCGGAATTTTAACATTAAGGTTATCGGTTAACGAATTAATCAACATTCCGGTGACAATCAAAAGGATAACCCCAGGTATCTTAGTGTATTTCGCCGACAATTCGAAGATATAGGAGAAAATTACAATAACGCAAAGCGCTATAAGTATATAGTAGGTCATAAATGATTGGTTAAATGATTAGCCTAATATTGTCACTACAAATAGCAGGTGCTTCAAGTTCATTTAGCTTAGTTTTACCGCTCATATGGCATGTATTTGAACAGGCTTGCTTGTAAATTTAATAAAATTCAGCATCCCACAGGCATCAGAGGAATATATCTCCTTACTTTAGCCAGGTTTTAAGACATTGCCTCATTTATGTTCATTGGTTTCTTCAGACGATTTTAGTTTAGAAAATTTAACATTTTACAACAGCATAATTTGCCGTCTAATTTTTCATGAAAAAAATTGAAATACTTATTTTCGGCGCATGAGATTATATTCTGAAAACTTAACCGATTAACGACAAACATGAAAACACAAGCCCTTTTTAGAAGTCTGGTCATATTAATCATTTGCGGATTACTATTTTCATGTCAGAAAAAAACAACGAATCCATCGATAGTCCGGTCAGGTAAGTATAAACAAAGTGTGGTTGAAGCCTACAAAAAAGTTGGCTTATTCTGCGCGATTAATTACATTCCGGGATTAACAGTTGCAGTTTCAATTGACAATCAATTGGTTTGGGCCGATGGATTTGGTTATTCCAGTGTCGAATTAAAAACAAAAGCCTCACCTACCCATAGGTTTCGCATCGGGCAGGTTTCTGAATTAATAACTACTTTAACAGCATCCAAACTTTACGAAGAGGGCAAATTAAAATTTGATCAGCCTGTAAGCCAACTGTTACCTGAACTGGCACAAAAGCCAACTAATTATACCATTTATCAGCTTGGCGTCCATGCCTCCGGAATCAGAACGGAGAAAACTGCCGCCGGAAAAGGCAATACAACGAATTATGAAACGCTGATACCTTCTTTCATTAGCGATTCCCTCTTGTACGAACCAGGTATTTACACTTTACATACCGAACTTGGATTCGATCTAATTGGCTACATTATTGAAAAAACGAATAAAGATTCATTCACAAGGATAGCAAAGAAGACTCTTATCGACGCACTTAAATTGTCGAATACCATCCAGGATAATCCATACTCGATTATTGAGAATAAAAGCAACACTTACGACTATGATTATATGGCACAGCCAATGGTTGCCGGTTCAATTGACCTTCGGAGTAAAGAAGCCTCTGCCGGATACCTGAGTTCTGTTATTGACATGGTTAAGATGGGAAATACACTGTTGTACCCAGGGTTTCTGAAACAAGAAACAATTGATCGGATAACAAAACCATACGTTTTGAAAAACGGTAAAACCTCATCATTTGGATTCGGAATAATTGTTAACCAGGATAATGAAGGAAAAACATTTCTTGGACAAAAAGGCTCTGTAAGTGGTGGAAGTTCTGCCCTGTTAATTTTCCCAGAAGATAAAATCGTGATTGCCATGTCTGCTAACATTGGTGGTGGTTCATGGGAACTTCCGGTATTCGAAGTCGCATCAATTTTTCAGAATCAATTACATCCTGAAAAGAAAGCTAAAACTCCGGAAGACTCAACACCCAAAGATCCTGAGAACAAATAAAGCCAAGTCGTTTCACAATAAAAAAATCCGAAAGATATGATCAGTCGATCACCGTCCGGATTTTTTATTGTGCATTGCTTACAACCCGACCTTTACCAGAAAAATCGTGGATCCTGTTTACATCATTGCGTTTCATTCTGTTGCCCAAAGGTAAACAGCTAAGAATAGTTTACATTACTTTAAACAATTCGCCTACTGAACAACATGAATAAATATTACACTGAAAAACATCAATTCGTTTGAATAGCCTTAACTTTGAAAACGCTGAAAAACGAAGAAAGGTAGAAGAGTAAACGAATAAAAAAGCACTAATGCTATAACTATTAACTAATTATATTCCAACGCCATAGACTACATTAAATACAGATAATATGGACACAACAAAAAAAATGACTTTGTGGGATCAAATATCAATAGGTAATCCTGAAATTGACCATGATCATAAGGAATTATTTGAAATCTATAATGATTTGGTTGACCTAATTGAATTCAAAAAAAATCGCGATAATTTTGCTGGTATTCTTACAAAAATGACAAATTATAGTTTGATGCACTTTAAAAAAGAAGAAAGGTATATGAAGAACTTATCTTTTCCGAAACTCAATGAACATATAAAGCATCATCAAAAATATATTTATAACGTAGCCATGTATAATGCTGAGCTATTAGGAATAAATCCGCCTGATCCTGAAGAAATTATCACTTTTTTGAAAAATTGGTGGATCAATCATATCTTGAAAATTGACATTCAATATGAGCAATTTAAAAAGGAAAATGCAATAAATTCTGATTACTAAAATAAAAACCTAGGAAGTAATAAAAAAATCCGGAAGGTATGATCAGCCGATCACCTTCCGGATTCTTTATTATTTTTCGATTGACTTTTTCCGAATGACTTGCTATTCTACCAGGCAAATAAAGGAAGATCTTTCATCATTGCATTCACGCGTTTACGAACCGAAAGAATCACTTCTTCATTGTCTATGTTACTCAATACCTCGTCAATCAGATCAACAATAAGCGACATCGAATCTTCCTTCAAACCACGAGTTGTAATGGCAGGTGTTCCAACACGAAGGCCTGAAGTCGTGAATGGTGAACGGCTATCGAATGGAACCATGTTCTTGTTGATGGTGATATCGGCACTCACAAGTGCATTTTCAGCCTGTTTCCCGGTTAAATCAGAGAATTTAGTACGAAGGTCAATCAACATCGAATGATTGTCGGTTCCTCCTGAAATCACCTTATATCCTTTAGCCATAAAAGCTTCGGCCATAACCGCAGCATTCTTTTTCACCTGAGTTTGGTAAACTTTGTATGAAGGATCGAGCGCTTCTGCAAACGAAACTGCTTTCGCTGCAATAACATGTTCTAACGGTCCGCCTTGTTGTCCGGGGAATACCGAAAAATCGAGTACCTGCGACATCATTTTGGTAACACCTTTTGGTGTTTTGAATCCAAACGGATTTTCAAAATCTTCGCCCATCAGGATAATACCACCACGTGGTCCGCGCAAGGTTTTATGAGTTGTTGAAGTTACAATGTGTGCATATTTAACCGGGTTGTCCAACAATCCGGCAGCAATCAAGCCTGCAGGATGTGCCATGTCAATCATCAGCATAGCGCCAATTTTATCAGCAATGGAACGCATACGGGCATAATCCCATTCGCGCGAATAAGCAGATGCGCCGCCAATAATCAGTTTAGGTTTGTGTTCCAAAGCCAAGGCTTCCATTTCGTCGTAATCAACCATACCGGTTTCTTCCTTTACATGGTAAGCAATCGGATGATAAAGTACGCCCGACGAATTAACGGGAGAACCATGAGAAAGGTGACCTCCGTGAGCCAAATCCAGTCCTAGAAAGGTATCACCAGGATTCAGGATAACAGCTAAAACTGCCGCATTGGCCTGAGCACCAGAGTGTGGTTGAACATTGGCATAAACAGCGCCAAAAACTTCCTTGATACGATCGATAGCCAGTTGTTCGGTCATATCGACGAATTGACAACCGCCATAATAACGGTGTCCGGGATATC
The DNA here is from genome assembly GCF_009689585.1 of Aquipluma nitroreducens. GTDB lineage: Bacteria > Bacteroidota > Bacteroidia > Bacteroidales > Prolixibacteraceae > Aquipluma > Aquipluma nitroreducens. The sequence continues at coordinate 5,619,000 of NZ_AP018694.1, forward strand.
CTTCTGCATACTTGTTGGTCATAACCGATCCCATCGCTTCCAGAACCTGTTGGCTGACAAAATTTTCAGAAGCAATCAATTCGATTCCGCTGATCTGACGCTGACGTTCTTTTTCAATGATCTCAAATACTTTGGTATCTCTTTCCATTACGGTAAAATATTGGTTAAAATTGAGGGTGTAAATGTACAATAAAAACAAGCTGTCGTAAAAATGAAGTTATTCAAAAAATGAGGTATTTTTGAACAATTAATCATTCGTTAAGATGAAGAAAAAACCAATTCTATTCGAGTCTGCCAGTATTTTCAGCATAATTGGAAGTAGCATCGGATTTATCAGCATGTTCATATCTACTTTCTTTTCCCGGATTGTTACCGAAAAAATCACTTCGGTTACGAATATTACGGCCACTGAAAAGCTAAGTCCGGTTTATTTTGCCACATTGATGGCTGCATTTTGCATTTCCTTGGTTGGAGCAATTAAACTATACCGAATGCAACGGGCTGGCCTTTATCTTTATCTTACAGCCCAAACAATGATCCTGTTTCTGCCGGTGATCTGGCTTGGAAGTAATTCATTCTCGACCACCAATGCCATTTTCACCTTGATCTTCGCGGGAGTTTACCTGGCTTATTACAAATCACTTAAGGATTGATGGATCGATGGTTGTATGGTTGTATGGTTGGGTGAAAAACAATACTCTGATATAAATTTCTTAAAACAATTAAACCTAAAACCATTCAATTCCAGCCAACAATCTTGAAACTAGAATCCACTTGCAACTACATAGTATCTATTCAAACGACAAATCTGCCATTGTATCGCGGTAAACTGAAAAAACCCTTGCCCTGGAGATAAAACCAATGTATTTACCTTCGTCCAAAACGGCCAGGTTATAACGACCACATGATTTGAATTTATCAACAATAACCTCCATTGGATCATTCGGTGATATAAAAAATTCGGGCATATACATCAAGTCGCGAACACTGATCTTTTCGTACAAATCCTGCTCAAAAATCAAGTTTTTTATATCATTTAGCTTGATCATCCCTTCGAGCATTCCGTTTTCGTCAACTACAGGAAAAAGATCACGCTTTGATCGAGCAATAAAATAAGTCATTTGACCCAGATTCAGATCAGGCGTTAAAATCTCAAAATCAGTTTCAATCAGTTCTTTTGTATTCATAAAGTGCATGGCAGCCTTGTCCTTATGGTGAGTAACCAAATCGCCTAATTCGGCAAGTCGCTTTGTATAGATTGAATGTGGTTCAAACCGTGTAATTGTTACGTAGGCAACAGTTGCTGAGATAATTAGCGGAACAAGCAATTGATAACCACCTGTTATCTCAGCAATTAGAAAAATACCAAGCAATGGAGCATGCATAACCCCAGCCATCAGTGAGCCCATTCCAACAAGTGCAAAATTTGCATCAGACAATTTCAAACCCAAAAAGGTATTCAACGAAAACGATAAAAAGTAACCGCCAACGGCTCCCATAAATAAAGTTGGAGCAAAAATACCACCAACTCCCCCACTCGATGTGGTAATAGACATTGCAAATACCTTAAACACTAAAATAAGCACTAAAATAAACATTAAGAAATAAGGGTCTGATTTCCAATCAAAGAATAGCGAATTATTCAATATATCAGCCCCATTACCATTGAATATCTTATTGATCGACTCATAACCTTCACCCCACAACGACGGGAAAACGAATATCAATACTCCCAGGGTAATGCCACCAAATAATAGTTTAGTATAAATGTTGCTGATTTTTTTGACAAGACTTTCAACATACATTCCTACTCGTGTAAAGTACAATGAAATGAATCCACTTAAAATACCAAGCAGAATATAATAGAGAAGGTTGTCGTAATTAAACTGATTTTCAAGTGAAAAATGGAACAAGACTTCGTTACCCATGAAGAAATAAGCCAAAGAAGCAGCCGTGATTCCAGAAATAAGAAGTGGTATCAATGAACCCATTGTAAGGTCGAGCATCAGAACCTCAAGCGTAAACATGATTCCGGCAATTGGAGCCTTAAAAATGCCAGCAATGGCACCAGTAGCCCCACAACCAATTAACAAACGCATTTGATTTTCATTCAAACCGAACACTTTTGAAATATTGGAACCGATAGCTGCTCCGGTATACACAATTGGGGCTTCAGCTCCAACAGATCCTCCAAATCCAATCGTAAATGCACTGGTAATCATTGAAGAAAACATGTTATGTGCTTTGATATGACTACCTTTTTTGGAGAGAGTAGATAAAATTTTGGAAATCCCGTGACTGATATCATCTTTAATCAAGTATTTCACAATCAATACGCTGATCAGGATACCAATCATAGGATAAGCCAGGTAAAAAAAACTTTCAGACGAAGTGCTGAAGTGTCGAGTCAAAAAATAACTGACGTAATGAATGAAATTTTTCAGCATAAAGGCAGCTGTTCCGCTAACCAAACCAACCAACAGGCTTAAAATATAAATCTTATTCTTTTCAGTAGTTTCTGAGAAGAATTTCTGTATTCTTTTTATCATTTGTTCTATTTACTATTTGCTTTTCTTTTTGAAAATTTCCTTCATACTCTGCCAGAATGGTTTCTTTTCAGTTTCAGTAGTTGGTTTAGCTTCTTCTTTATTGGGTTCTGCAACTGATTTTCCCTGTTTCTTTTGATCGTAATTCGGATTTGTTTCTTTCTTCCCGAAGAGATCATGAATAATCCCCCTTAATCCAACCTCCAAAACTTCACGGTAAGGAGGAATATTTAGCATAGCCATGCTTTCTTCCGAAGGTGATTCAAATGTACTGAACCTCATGTTTTGGTACTTACTTTTATGCAGAATCTGGCTATAAAATTGCCCAACTATTGGCAATGCAGTTTTTCCTCCGGCACCTTCGCCCAACGATCTGAAATGAATAGAAGGATCTTCTCCTCCAACCCATGCACCGGCTACCAAAGTTGGCGTCATACCAATAAACCAGCCATCAGCCTGATCCTGAGTCGTACCTGTTTTTCCGGCAAATTCAGAATCTATGCCCCAGACAGAACGAATGGAGCTTCCTGTTCCGTCGTTCACAACCGATTTCAGCATCTGGGTTATTATTCTGCAATTCTCAGGCGATGCAACTTGTTCGTCAGGCTGAATATTCTGAAATTTTTCCAGCACCTGACCTTTGTTCGATTCAATTGCTTTTAAATAATAAGGAGTGACTTTTCTTCCGCCGTTAACCAACTCGGAATAGGCACAAACCATTTCCTGCAACGAAACAGAAGCTGTACCAAGCGCCAGCGAAGGATATGGAGGCAAATCGGAGTCAATGCCCATTCGTTTGGCCAGATCAACCACATTGGATATGCCTGCCTTCATCATCACTTCAACAGCAATGGTATTTATTGACTTTGACAATGCTCCTTCCATCGAATAGAACCCGGTATATTCGTCGTGGGAGTTTTCAGGAGACCAATTATCGTAGTCTTCATAAACTTTCCTTTCGTTCGGAAAATAAGTATCCGGAGAAATACCCGCTTCAAGAGCTGCCAGATACACAATAGGTTTGAACGTAGAGCCTACCTGCCGTTTCGAAGTGGTATGATCGTATTGAAAGTAACGGAAATCATTTCCGCCAATGTAGGCTTTTAGCTCTCCTGAATTGGGATCCATGGCCATGAAACCGGTATTAATAATCTTCAAATAGTACTGAATTGAATCCATTGGAGTCATTTCGGCCTGCTTCTTTCCATCCCAGGTAAACAGTGAAACTGAAGTTGGGGTATTAAAAATGGTCTTCACCTGATCATCAGGAACACCAGCCTTTTTCAGCGAACGATAACGGTTCGATCGTTTCATGGCACGGGTTACAACCGACTTGTCATTTCCCCATGGGTTCTTTTTTCCCCAGGCTGCATCAAATACAGCCTGAAGGTTTTTCATCTGGTCAGAAACAGCATTTTCGGCTGCCAGTTGCATGTCGAAATCAATTGTAGTCCTGATTTTTAAACCATCGGTAAATAAATTATATGGAGTTTCATCTTCTTTCATGTGATTGTCGCACCAATCCTGAAGAAACGGGCGAATTTTCTCCATCAGGTAGGGAGCCGGTCCTTCGTTGTAAGTAATCAGGTTATACGTAAGATTCAAAGGCTCTGCTTTATATAATTTAGCTTCCCCCACCGAAATGTAGTTGTATTTCAGCATCTGATCAATCACCACATTTCGCCTGTCAAGCGAACGTTCCGGGTTTTTCCGCGGATTGTAGCTGTTGTTGGCTTTTAGCATCCCAACGAGCGTTGCAGCCTCAGGAACTTTCAGTTTCGATGGGGGCTTATTGAAGAACCGCTCAGAGGCAACACCAATGCCATACGTATTTTCGGCGAATGGAACGGTATTCAGGTACAGGGTTAGAATTTCGTCTTTGGTGTAAACCTTCTCCAATCTGTAGGCAATAATTGATTCACGCAGCTTATTAACCGGCATGGTCAACGGGCCAAACGATTTACGCGGATAAAGATTCTTTGCAACTTGCTGGCTGAGCGTACTTCCACCACCAGAACTGTGATCCTGAAGCAGTACCGATTTAAGGAAAACACGTAAAAGGGCTATTTCATCAATTCCAGTATGGTGATAAAAACGCGAATCTTCAGTTGCAATAAGTGCATTAATTACATTAGGCGAAATCTGATCGAAACTCACATTGCTGCGGTTTTCGATGTAATAGCGGCCAAGGATACGGCCATCAGCGGCATAAACTTCGGTCGAAACCGGGTTTTTAATTTTTTGCAGTTCTTCACTCGAAGGAACCGGGCCGGTAAATCCCACATAGACGATCAGGAACAGCAAAAATCCTAGCAAAAGTAACGCAATGCCTGTTTTTAAAAGAAAGAAAAAAATTCTTCGACCTGTGCTTTTGTTTGAGCTACTCTTTTTACGTGTTGATGTTTTTGTTTTAGCTGAAGATATTGGTGTTTTCTTTTTCATTTCTTAATTCACTGAATGATATGATCGACGACTTTCAACAAACTTAACTGAAAAATTTCAAAGTTATTATGGAATTAAATGAAACCCTGTAATCAGAATATCATCTTCAAACATTTTTTGGATAATTTCAGGAAAATCTGCTTAGTTGGCAAGTTTTAGTGCCGCAAAATTACATTAAAATGAGTTGAATCCATTTATATTCCTGAAAAGTTAAACTTAAATTCAACTTAGTTGGTTTTTATCCTTACATTCAACCGAGTACATTTAAAATTCCATCACCTATGAAAATTGCGATCAGTGGATCAAACGGATATATTGCCAAAAATCTGATTCCCTTGCTGGAAGGAGCAAATCATGTAGTTACGCGTATTCAACGATCTGAATTAAGAGATGTTGATCAACTGACAAATAATCTTTCGGATGTTGATGTTGTAATTAATCTGGCAGGAGCGCCAATTCTGACACGATGGACAAAGGCCAATAAAAGTAAAATTATCAGGAGCAGAATTGATTCAACTCAAAATATTGTACGTGCAATCAATCGATTGCCGATAGGAAACCGGCCTGATTTATTTATTTCAGCTTCAGCAATTGGGATCTATTCACCGGATAAAGTCCACACTGAAGAAAGCATCTCTCTCTCAAACGATTTCGTCGCCGAAGTGGTTAAAAACTGGGAAAATGCATCGGCTGATTTAAATCCTGACGTTCGTAAAGTAATTTTCAGAATTGGACTCATTTTGGGAAAAGAAGCCAAAACCATTCGGAGTCTTGTTCCTGTAATTAAATTGGGAATTGGCGGAAAAATTGGAAGCGGGAAACAGCCTTTCCCATTCGTTCATATTGCTGATGCTATACGCGCAATACTTTGGAGTATCGAAAACGAAAATGCCCGAGGAATCTACAATCTCGTCGCTCCTGAAAACATCGACAACAAAACTTTCACCAGAACTTTGGCTAAATCTTTAAATCGGCCTGCAATTTTTACCGTTCCTGAACTTATCCTGAAATTCGCATTAGGCGAAGCTTCTGCCCTACTCCTTCAAAGTCCTCAGGTCGAACCCGAACGCCTGCTAAACGAAGGTTTCACGTTCAACTTTCCAGATATAGAATCATGTATTAACGAAATCGTACAGTAGAAGACTGGCGTTTCCTACCTGTTTTCACCACAGAAATTACACTTCTGTTCCGTCCTCAAAGTGCAAATATTTCAAAACATTTCAAGTCTTCGTAGATGTAAACATATATATGTTTACATAAGATATTGCACAACATCTAAAGTATTGATTTCTAATGCGAAAAATGATGGAATTTTTAAATCAAATTCTTTAATTTTCGAAGAACAATCAAAAACTATTTCTATGACAACCCAGACAACTGTAGAATATCAAGATTGTAAAGGGAACCAGGTTCATGAAGACGAACTTTATGAGCGACTATTGATTATTGTAAAATCGCAAAGAACCGTGCCAGGGGCTTTGATCCCAGTCCTGCAAACTGCCCAAAATTTATTTGGGTACCTTCCTGAAAAAGCATTGCGCATGGTAAGCAAAGAATTGAAGCTACCCTATAGCGAAGTTGCCGGAGTCGTGGGTTTCTATTCTTACTTTTCAACTACGCCTAAAGGAAAACACACTATTCGTGTGTGTTTGGGAACGGCTTGTTATGTTCGTGGCGGACAAGAGGTGCTAAAAGCAATGACAAAAGAACTTGGGATCAGTGTTGGAGATACCACGTCAGACCGTAAATTTTCGCTGGAAGTTGGGCGTTGCTTCGGAGCCTGTGGATTGGCTCCCGTGGTTATGGTCGGTGATGAAACTTTCCAGCGTGTAAGCCCTTCAAAAGTAAGCGACATCCTCAATAGTTTTGATTAAAAACACATCAAACATCTTTCATACCAACAGATTTACCTTTCAATTGAAAGAACATTGAAAAACCAATTGTTATGCAAAAATTAAATACACCTGAAGATTTCGATCATTATTTTCAGGAAATATCTAAGCAGTATTCAGAAGAATACAATCAGTATAAAGAAATTATTCAGGTATGCATTGGTGGTGGCTGCATTGCCTGTGGCTCAATCCATCTGAAAAACGAACTCGAAAAAAAGCTTCTGGAAAAGAACCTTGGGAACAAGTATTTGGTAAGAGGTACCGGATGTTTAGGCCCCTGTTCAAAAGGACCTGCAATTTTGATGAAGAAATCGGATATTTTTTACGAAAATGTACAAATTGCTGATATCGATACCTTGATTGAAAGCCTCCTGGTGAATAGCGACCCCGTTGAACGCTTATTACACCATAGCGACGAAGACGGAAAAGCCATTCCTCAAGTTCGTGATATTAAGTTTTTTAATCATCAAAAGAAAATTGTTCTTCGTCGCTGCGGAACAATTGATCCCGAGAAAATCACCGATTACATTGCAGAAGGCGGTTATATCGCACTAAAAAAGGCACTTAACGAGTTAACTCCTGATGATATTATCGAACAAATGAAAATTTCAGGCTTAAGGGGTCGTGGAGGTGCAGGATTTCCAACATTCATGAAATGGGGATTTGCAAAAAGGGAAGTAGCCGATCAAAAATACATGCTTTGCAATGCCGACGAAGGCGACCCGGGCGCATTTATGGACCGTAGTATTCTGGAAGGCGATCCACACAGCGTGATTGAAGGAATGGTGATCGGTGCTTACACGATTGGAGCTTCAAAAGGATTTGTCTATGTTCGGGCCGAATATCCTTTGGCAGTTGAACGGCTGAATAAAGCCATCGAAGATGCCCGCCAATTGGGTTTATTGGGTCAAAACATTTTGGGTACGGGCTTCGATTTCGACCTCGAAATTCGGATGGGCTCCGGAGCATTTGTTTGTGGCGAAGAAACCGCCCTGATGGCCTCAATCGAAGGTAAGCGCGGCGAACCACGACCACGGCCACCCTTCCCTACTACTGCCGGATTGTGGGGAAAACCATCGGTATTAAACAATGTGGAAACATTTGCTAATGTGAATACCATCATCGAAAAGGGCGGCGAATGGTTTGCACAATTTGGTACAGGAAAAAGCAAAGGTTCTAAGATATTTGCCTTGACTGGAGCTATTAAAAATTCAGGATTATATGAGGTTCCCGTTGGCACTTCGCTTGGTGATTTAATTTACGATATTGGCGGGGGAACCAGTAGCGGAAAGCCGTTTAAAGCAGCCCAGATTGGTGGGCCATCCGGAGGTTGTATTCCCAAACAACATCTAAGCGTATCGCTCGACTACGAATCGCTCAACGAACTTGGTGCCATTATGGGTTCCGGCGGATTGGTAGTTATGGATGAGGACTCCTGCATGGTTGATGTAGCCAAATTTTTCCTCGATTTTGTTTTGGAAGAATCATGTGGCAAATGCACTCCATGTCGGGTTGGAACCAAACGTATGTATGAAATATTAGAACGAATCACCACAGGCTATGGAAAAGAAGGAGATATTGAACGATTGGAACACTTGGGCGAATGGATCAAAAAGACATCCTTATGTGGATTGGGGCAATCAGCTCCGAATCCTGTACTTTCTACAATTCGTTATTTCAGGAACGAATATGAACATCACATCAGGGAACATAAATGCGAGGCCGGTAAATGTGCAAAACTGGTCAGGGCGCCTTGCCAAAGCGCCTGTCCTGCCGGAGTAGATGTTCCGGGATTTGTTTCACTTACGGCAGAAAAACGTTATGCGGAAGCTCTTCGCCTTCACCGAGAACGAAACCCATTTGCAGCCGTTTGTGCAAGGGTTTGCTTCCATACTTGTGAAGATAAATGCCGAAGAAGCGCCATTGATGCATCGGTTTCTATCCGGGGGATAAAGCGGTTCATGGTCGATCAGGAAATTACCATTCAATTACCTGAAATGCGTGAAAATACAATCAACGCAACCCGGAAAATTGCAATTGTAGGTGCTGGCCCTGCTGGACTTTCGTGTGCCTATTTTCTGGCTCGTTTAGGGTATAAACCCATTGTTTTCGAGGCAGAACAACGTCCCGGAGGAATGTTGGTACAAACCATCCCAGCATACCGTTTACCCCGCGAGATACTGGCCCGCGAAATCCGTATGATCGAGAACATGGGTGTTGATATTCGCACCGGCATGAAGCTTGGACGTGATTTCACCCTTAATTCGCTCAAAGAAGATGGTTATGAAGTTGTTTTTATCGGAGTTGGTTCTCCTCAGGGTGTCAGACCTTCAATCCCCGGAATTGAAACAGAAGGAGTTGTCGATGCACTTCAATTCCTTCAAACTTATAATTTAAGGGGTTCTGTCCCGGTTGGAAAGAAAATTATTGTTGTAGGCGGAGGAAATGCGGCTATCGATGCTGCAAGGTCAGCGGTTCGGTTAGGCGCCGAAAAGGTTGATATTGTTTATCGACGCACACAGGAAGAAATGCCTGCCTGGGCCGAAGAGATTGATGCTGCCATTGAAGAAAAAATCGAATTACACACCTTGACTAATCCGACAGAGTTTATTACTCAAGATGGAAAGATTCAGGGTGTGCGTTGTGTCAGGATGAAGCTTGGCGCATTTGACTCGAGCGGACGCCGCAGTCCGGTTGAGACTGATGAAGAGATTACTTTTGAAGCAGATCAAGCCATTGTCGCTGTAGGACAAACACTTAATACCAAAGAGATATTAGGAGACACTTCGATGAAACTGGCTGGAAAATCGCAGTTGGCACGCAATCCTCGGACAGGACAGACCTCTGTTGACTGGATTTTCACTGGTGGTGATGCAGCTACCGGTCCGTCTTCGGTTATTGAAGCCGTTGCCGGTGGAGAAATGGCTGCCGTTGGAATTGATGAATTCCTGACCGGAGACAAACACGATTTCTGGAGAAAAGAAAAACACAACGACACTTTCTTCGACCCTGAAGCCATTCCGGCAAAATATCCACGTACTCACATGGTTATGTTGGCTCCCGAACGTCGTATGTACAATTTCAATGAAGTGGAACAGGTTTGGCCTGAAGGAGAAGCCATACGACAAGCCCGAAGATGCCTAAGATGTGATTATGGAAGCTGTTAGCTTAGGAAAATGTCATTAGCCATTAGAAAAATCATTTCTTCCAGCCCTTTCCTATTGACTAATGACTTTTTCGGCTTTTCAAATGGATAAAAAGAAAAAGAATCGCAAAAATAGAGAATATGATACTGGAAGAATTGAAAGTATATCAATTGGCAATGGAAGTTGGTGAAGAAAGTTGGACGATTGTTTCAAAATGGAATCATTTCGAACGCGATACCATTGGGAAACAATTGGTCAGGGCTGCCGATTCAATTGCTGCAAACATTTCCGAAGGTTTCGGAAGATTTCATTTTAAGGAAAATCGATACTTCAATTTTGTCGCTCGTGGCTCTCTATTTGAAACTAAAACATGGCTTGACAAAGCAGTAAAGCGAAACTTGATAACCGCTGAAGAATTTTCTAAACTAAAAATTGAGATGAATGAGCTTGGCAAATTGCTAAATGGATACATCAAGAAAATCGGAAAAGAGAATTCTGTAGGTGAACCGGAAGCTGTTTATTTCTCAAAGAACTCAATTGCCAATGACCCATATGAGTTTTTCTACAACAATATCGATTCGATAAACTGGCTACCTTTTCCCAATGACTATTGACTTTTTTCTAATGACAAATGACTAAATTCAGAACAAAATGACAACAGTATATATAAACAAACAACCCATAGAAGTTGAAGCTGGCAGTACCATTTTTGAAGCAGCGGCGGTGGCTGGAATAAAGATTCCAACTCTTTGTCATGTAGAAAATCAACATCCTAAAGGCGCCTGCCGCGTTTGCATGGTTGATGTTGAGGGTGCAAAATCGATGGTTGCCTCTTGTACAACGCCGGTTAGTGAGGGGATGAAAATTATAACCAATTCGAAAAACGTCAGGGAGGCCCGTAAGTTTGTTGTTGAATTACTCTTATCGGAACATTGTGGCGAATGCAAAACCTGTACTCGAAATAACGATTGCGAACTTCAAACGCTTGCACTCGAATTGGGCGTCATGGACATTACTTATGAAGGGGAAAAACTAAAGAGTTATATTGACGATTCTACTCCTTCTCTGGTTCGTGATTCAGGAAAATGCATCAAATGCCGACGTTGTATAACTGTTTGTAACGAAATACAAGGCGTGGGCTCGTTGTTTGCCCAGGGACGAGGGTTTGAGTCCAGGGTTGGACCAGCTTTCGATCAGCAGCTTGATGGAGTAACCTGTGTGCAATGCGGTCAATGCGCAGCAATTTGCCCTGTTGGCGCCATTACTGAAAAAGAACATATCGACTTTGTTTGGGATGCCATTGAAGACCCCTCAAAATTTGTAGTGGTTCAAACAGCTCCTGCTATTCGCGCAGCACTGGGAGAATGTTTTGATTATGAACCAGGAACACTGATTACCGGCAAAATGGTCTCTGCCTTGCGTTTACTTGGATTCGATCGTGTGTTTGACACCAACTTCACCGCCGATTTAACGATTATGGAGGAAGGGACTGAACTACTTATGAGATTAAAAAAGGCATTGGTTGATAAGCAGCAGGTAGCATTACCCCAATTTACGTCCTGTTCACCAGGTTGGATTAAATATGCAGAATACTTCTATCCCGAATTTCTCGACAATATTTCAACCTGCAAATCGCCACAGCAGATGTTTGGAACAGTAGCCAAAACCTATTATGCAAAAAAAACCGGGGTCGATCCAAAGGATGTTATCGTGGTCTCGGTGATGCCTTGTACAGCTAAAAAGTTCGAAGCACAACGGCCAGAGATGAACGACAGTGGATTTCAGGATGTTGATTACGTTCTTACGACCAGAGAACTGGCTCGGATGATCAAACAGTCAGGTATTGATTTTAGAGCCTTGAAAGACGATGTGATGGATTCGCCCATGGGTTCAGGATCGGGTGCCGCCGACATTTTCGCAAACACAGGCGGAGTAATGGAAGCCGCTATTCGCACAGCCTACGAAATTGTGACGGGACGTGAACTTCCATTAGAAAATCTACATCTACAACCAGTTATTGGACTGGAAGGTGTAAAAAAAGCTTCATTATTGATTCAAGGCTGTAAACCTGAATGGAGTTTTCTGGAAGGCGTTGAATTAAAAGTTGGCGTAGCTCACGGCCTGGGCAACGCCAGGAAAATTATTGAAGCCATGCGCGGCGGAGAGGAATTTCATTTTATTGAAGTGATGACCTGTCCAGGCGGTTGTATTGGCGGAGGCGGACAACCACGTTTTACGACCAATGAAATCCGACTAAAACGAATTCAAGCCATTTATCAGGAAGACGAAGGAAAGCTTTTGCGTAAGTCACATGCCAATCCTGAAGTTCAACAGATTTATGAAGAGTTTTTGGAAAAACCATACAGCCATCTGGCCCATCAATTACTACACACGAAATATAAACCAAGGCTAAACTAAAACCGAAAGACAGTTTCGAACTAAAAATGAAACTGTCTTTTTTATGCATCTTCGGTATCAGTGACTCCATTTTCGTAAGCCGAATGTATTGGGCTAATTTACAGAGCAACATTCTAACATGTAATAAAAAAAATTGGAAAGTCAATAGTTCATTAGCAAAAGCTCAAATGAGACTTTCAGACATAAAAAAGAGGGCAATGTGGTCAAAAATAGTTGGTGATTTTTTGGAAAATAATTAGTAAGCTCCACGCAGTTAATCCGAAGAGGAAGCAGGCTCTGATGGAGATCAACCTGCCAGCAATAAGGTTAACGCATAAACAGTAATACAAGGGTAGTCCAACAAGCTGCCCTTTTTCTGTTATTACTGGTATGCCCACAATGGCTTAAAAAAACTCATTTTGCGTTAGCAAAATAAATGTACCACTTGATGAAGTTTATTCGGTGTTTTACCGTCAACCCACGATGGATATCCAGGTGGTTTTTAAGATGACTGAAGTATCCTTCTATCCCGTTTGTAGTCTTGGGTATATCTGGGTTTGATAGGTAATGAAACATGTTTGGCAAAGCCCGTTTGATGGTTATATAAGAGCGGCGAAGCAGTTTATGTGTGTACCAATATCTTCCGGTTTCTGTGTTGTATGTTTTTTCATTCAAGTAATCTTTGTGTGTTTCATGCCATTTTAGAAACTCTCTTGTCCAGTAAATCCGGTCATTTTCTGATTTAATTCGAAGGATAAATAGCACCAGTTTGCGTAGTTCCTGTCCGGCCTGATGTTTGGGATACTGTGTTAGCCACAGCAGGCACATGCGCTGGATATGAACCAGACAGCGTTGGACGATAGCTTCTGGAACTGACCTTTTTATCGCTTTTAAGATACTTTTATGACCGTCGGTGGTAATGCTTTCGATCTGAATCCCAAGTTTGAGCAAGTTAGCCAGATCCTCTTTGATTTCCTCATAGCGTTCACCGTCAGTAAAGCGATGCAGCTGGGTGTAGCCATCAAAATCGTCTTGATAACAAACCAAACAAAACTGCGCAAAATACGTGGCATCTATCCGTAAATGAACACGCTCTCGCTTGATTATTTTGACCAATGGCGCTTGTTCTAAAAAATGGTAAAATGTCCGTTGAAGTGTAGCTTGCGATAGGCTGCTGTCCCTGCTTAAAATTTGATAAGTCTGACGTTCCAATATCCACTTTCTGAACCATACAAACCTGTTTTGAATTCTCTGTTCTGGACGATTTTCAGTTAGAAAAATTCCGCATCGTTTACATTTGAATCGTTGCTTACCCCCTTGTTTTCCCCATCGAATAACATCTGTATATCCACAGGCCCAACAGCGTTTTTTTTGATTTTTCCATAAACATAAAAAGTTTGATGAAACCAAGTTCATCAAACTTTCTGTATTATCAATATTGGTGTGCTTTACAAAGCTTTTTACCAACTATTTTTGACTAATATGCCAAAAAGAGGCTGAACGCTTTCGCGACAGCCTCTTCGTTATAGTCAAAAAACTAATGATTACAATTGTGGTCCAGAAGGAATCAATGCTTTAGCATCATCGTTATCACAGTATTGTTCGAAGTTCTTGATGTATTTGGCAGCAAGCGATTTTGCTTTGGTTTCCCATTCAGCAACATCAGCATAAGTATTGCGTGGGTCAAGAATTTCGGTGTCAACATTGTTCAAAGCTACAGGAGCTACAAGGTTCAGAATAGGAACTTTAATTGTTTCAACTTCTTCGATTGAACCATCGATAATAGCATCAATGATCGCACGTGTGTTTTTTAAAGAAATACGTTTTCCTGTTCCGTTCCAACCAGTGTTTACCAGGTAAACTTTAGCATTGTGTTCTTTAGCTTTACCAATCAATGTTTTTGCGTACATCGTTGGGTGCAAAGTTAAGAATGCTTCACCAAATGCTGGAGAGAAAGAAGGAACTGGTTCAGTGATACCACGTTCAGTTCCAGCTAATTTTGAAGTAAAGCCTGAAAGGAAGTGATACTGAGCTGATTGTTCGTCCAAAATAGATACTGGAGGCAATACACCAAATGCATCAGCCGACAGGTAAATGATTTTTTTAGCGTGTCCTGCACGTGAAGGAGAAACGATTTTATTGATGTGATAGATTGGATAAGAAACGCGTGTATTTTCAGTTTTTGAAGCAGCCGCTGAATAATCAGGAGTTCCATCAGCCAATACTGTCACATTTTCCAACAAAGCGTCACGACGGATAGCACGCCAAATATCTGGTTCTTTGTCTTTTTCCAAATCAATTACTTTAGCGTAGCAACCACCTTCGTAGTTGAATACACCATTGTCGTCCCAGCCGTGTTCGTCGTCACCAATTAAGTAACGTTTTGGGTCAGCCGAAAGAGTTGTTTTTCCTGTTCCTGATAATCCAAAGAAAATAGCAACATCACCATCTTTACCAACATTGGCAGAGCAGTGCATCGAAGCAATCCCGCGTAAAGGCAGGTAGTAGTTTTGTAAAGCAAAAATACCTTTTTTCATTTCACCACCGTACCATGTTCCACCAATAACCTGCATTTTGGTAGTCAGATTAAAAAGTGTAAATACTTCTGAATTTAAACCTTGTTCTTTCCAGTTAGGGTTAGATGTTTTAGATCCGTTCAATGTTACGAAATCAGGTTCTCCGTAGTTAGCCAATTCGAAGTGCGAAGGACGGATAAACATGTTAGTCACAAAGTGAGCCTGCCATGCAACTTCCATAATGAAACGTACTTTCATACGAGTATCTTCGTTGGTTCCGCAGAAAGTATCTACTACATACAATTTTTTTGCAGTAGAAAGCTGTTTGGTTACCAGGTCTTTGCAATGATCGAAAACTTCAGGAGTAGTTGGACGGTTGATAGTGCCATCCCACCATAAATGCTCTTCGGTTACTGCATCTTTCACAAAATATTTATCTTTAGGTGAACGTCCTGTGAATTTACCAGTATCAACCGATACTGCACCTGAAGTTGTCAGTACACCTTTTTCAAAACCTTCATTGGCAGGATCAATTTCGGCCTGAAATAATTCTTCGTAAGTTGGATTATGCAAAATTTCGGCATTGGTATCAATACCATACTTTAATAGATCTGTGTTTTTCATGATAAGTGTTTATAATTTAATAGTTTCAACAATACAAAAATTTTCTCGACACCAAAAATACCTTTTTTTAACCGCCGCTCAGATTGGCAAATATTAAATTAAGATCAATTCAGGCTCACTGCACAAACAACATTACCATTTTCACACAACAAACTGATTGCCAACAAATAATACCATACGAAACAAAAAAAGAATGTTAAGAAATTATTAACTTCCTAACATTCTTTTAAAGTAGAATAACTATTTCAACTACGATCTTGGATGAAATTGATTTAAGGTAGTCTTTAAATAATCCCGGTCAAGATGAGTATAAATCTCAGTTGTTAAAATTGATTCATGCCCAAGCATTTCCTGAACAGCACGTAAATCAGCTCCACCGTTTATCAGGTGAGTGGCAAATGAATGACGGAAAGTATGAGGACTGATCTTTTTATCAAATCCAGCCTTTAAAGCCAGATTTTTAATGATTGTAAAGATCATAACACGACTTAACTTTTTCCCTCTTCGGTTCAAAAATAGTATGTTCTCACTGTCTTTTGAAACTTTCAGGGTTTTACGGTAAACATCCATATACTTATTGATCTCGTCAACAGCCTTTTCACTAACCGGAACCAATCTTTCCTTATTCGATTTACCTTCAACTTTAATAAAACCCTGATCAAAAGCTAAATTAGAAATCTTCAGGTTAACAAGTTCCGAAACACGAAGTCCACAACTATACAATGTTTCAAGCATTGCTTTATTTCGCTGGCCTTCAGGCTTATTTAATTCGACGGTATCGATCATCAAATCAATTTCCTCAATGGAAAGTACATCTGGAAGTTTTCTACCAATCTTTGGAGATTCCAGTAAAGTGGTTGGATCATTGGTAACCTTTCCTTCCATAAGCAAAAACTTATAGAATGATTTAATACCAGAAATTGTTCTGGCTTGCGTCCTGGGCGAAACACCTTTGTCATTGATCCATTCTACAAATTTTTTCAAATGAGCCAATTTTACTTTTTCAGGTGCTAGTTTCTTAAGTTCTTCGTCTGCAAATACCATCAGCTTATTTATATCATTGATATAAGCTGCGATAGAGTTTGCTGACAAACCTTTCTCCAAACGTAAGAAAGACTCAAATCCTTTTTTGCTATCTTCCCATTTCATAATTAAAATACTTTAAATTAAAATTCTATAACAAATATTAATAATTTTGGTTTGTAAACTTTATTAAAGTAGATTTTAAATAAACTATGATCATCCACCAAGATTACATAATTTTCACTACGAGTTTACAATCGGTTAAGTTACTGTTTTTTTTATATAAAATACCAAATCATGAAAATTTTGTTAATTAATGGACCAAATTTGAATTTGTTAGGAATTCGGGAGAAGAGTATTTATGGAAATGAATCGTTTGAAAATTATTTTCAGACCCTTCGAAATGAATATCCAGACATAGAAATGGAATATTTTCAGTCAAACATTGAAGGTGAACTTATCAACAAAATCCATGAAAGAGGGTTTACATTTGATGGAATTATTATCAATGCCGGAGCATATACACATACCTCTGTTGCAATCAGGGATGCAATATCAGGAGTAAAGGCTCCTGTAGTGGAAGTTCACATCTCCAACATCTTAACGAGAGAGAATTTCAGGCATGAGTCTCTGATTGGCCCGGTTTGCGTTGGAAGTATCATGGGATTCGGACTTGATTCGTACAGACTTGGTATTGAAGCGATAAAGAAAACACATTAAATATTGATGACATTTTGCACCGTATCTGGTGTTATTTACTCGATGAATGAAAATTTGTATACTTTTGCCGCCCTCTAAAATAAATTTTGAATTTGTGAATCAAACATGCTTGCATAACACATAAAAACTAATAAAAATGCAACTATGTGTTCGCTTAACGACAATTAAAAACAAATTTATAGGCATATGAATAAAAAGTACACCAAAATAGTAGCAACTATTTCTGATAAACGTTGCGAAGTTGAGTTTATCAAACAATTATTTGATGTTGGAATGAATGTGGCCAGACTTAATACTGCGCACATTTCAACAGAAAGTGCATTGACGATGATCAATAATGTCCGTGCAGTTTCCGATTCTATCGCAATTTTGGTTGACACCAAAGGTCCTGAAATCCGTACACGGAATATCGATGAACCAATTAATGTTAAATTAGGTGATATCATTAAGGTAAAGGGCGGAGATGGTCAGTCGAATCAGGAGATTATTTATGTCAGCTACGAGCACATTCAACGGGATGTTCCTGTTGGTAATTTAATATTGATTGACGATGGCGACCTGGCTCTTGAAGTAATTGAGCAGACACCCGAATATTTGGTTTGCCGCGTTGGAAACAGCGGGCAGATAAAAAACAAAAAGAGTGTAAACACACCAGGTGTAAGTGTCGATTTACCTTCAATCAGTGAGAAAGATGTCCAGTTTATTGAGTTTGCAGCCAAAAATGATGTTGATTTTATTGCACACTCTTTTGTACGGAATAAGAAAGATGTACTGGCAGTTCAGGAGATTCTTGATCGATACAACAGCCGCATCAAAATTATTGCTAAAATCGAAAATCTGGATGGCGTAAACAATATTGATGAAATTCTTGAGCACGCATACGGTATTATGGTTGCGCGTGGTGACCTTGGAATTGAAATTTCAGCCGAAAAAATTCCGGCCATTCAACGCCGATTAATCCGGAAAGCTGTTCAGCAAAAGAGACCCGTGATTATTGCTACCCAGATGCTGCACTCCATGATCGACAATCCAAGGCCAACACGAGCCGAAGTGAGCGATGTTGCAACTGCTATTTACGACAGAACCGATGCGATTATGCTTTCAGGAGAAACTGCCTATGGTAATTATCCCGTTGAATCGGTAAAAGTGATGTCGAAAATTGCCCTTGAAGTTGAAGCCAGCAAAGACAAACGCAATGATTTGCCCGTTCCGCGCCTCGACAATGAGACTTCGGCCTTCCTTGCTGAAGCTGCAGTACTGGCCTCGAAAGAGCTAAAAGTAAAGGCTATTGTTACCGATACTCTTACCGGAAAGATTGCCCGTTATATTGCTGCATTCAGAGGTGCTATACCTGTATATGCCAAGTGCCACAACGGAAGGGTAAAACGGGAGCTGGCTCTTTCGTATGGTGTTTTTCCGAGTGAAATTCAATCGAAGAAAAACAAGCATAAATTGATTGAGACCTCGCTACTTGATTTGGTTGAACGGGATCTGATTACGGATAAAGACACAGTTGTTTACGTTGGTGGAAACTTCGGTGTTGGCGGCGGGACATCGTTTATTGAGATTGCCTCGGTTGAACAAATGACTTACGCAAAAATGAAAAGCTAATCAAAGGTTATAGAAATAAAAAAGGGTGCTTAACGGCACCCTTTTTTGTTGTCTCATGTTTCCACTTATCGCATATCAACAACTTCAATTCCTTTGTATTTTTTCGCATCAAAAACAAAATCGGCATCGGCGTAAGAGCCATCCGTTTTTAATTGGGTAACGATTACATTGATCGTATTTCCATCTTTACCATTCATGATTGCCCCATGTATCAACATCTTTTGTTTATCAATCATGAGTTTTATTTTCTGAATATCTCCTGATGGTTTTTGAGGAGTCAATTCGATGTTATAAACCGGAACTCCAGCATCAACCGACTCATTCAGAAATTTATAATTAAATCCCTTTTCATAAATGGTGAAAATTTTAGCCGGATCCATTAGTTCATCTGTTGATTCATCCAGATCAGCAATTGTAACCTCGTTCGAATTGACCATATAAGTCCAGATCGTTTTACCATCGCAAATCATCTGCGTTCCCAACTGCGGAATATTCAATTTGTATTTTTTGCCTTTCAACACAATAGAGCCAACACTTTTATCCTTTACATTTTCTACTTTATTTTCCATCTCGTATGAAAACTTGGCATCAAGCGACGTCAGCGACTGCATTGTTTTTGTAACCTTTTCCAAAATTTCTTTTGCTTTTGTATCCTGCTGAGAATATCCAGTCAAAACAAAAACAGAAAAAAGGGAAATTAAAATTAATTGCTTCATTTTATATCTTATTAAAGTTCTATTTGAATCCATTCAATAATTGTTCCAAACTATATTCATCCTGAATTAATACCTGCCGTGCCTTACTGCCTTCGCTCGGACCAACAATCCCGGCAGCCTCCAACTGATCCATCAACCGGCCAGCGCGGTTATATCCAATCGAAAATTTACGTTGAATCATGGAGGTAGAACCAACCTGATTCGATACAATTAGCCGGGCTGCATCATCAAACATTTCATCCCGGTTCTTCAGGTCAACATCCGGCGATCCGCCATCAGTATCGCCCACATAATCAGGCAAGAGAAACGCTGTTGGATAACCTCTTTGCTCAGCTACAAATTCGCAAATACGTTCCACTTCAGGAGTATCAACAAAGGCACACTGCACACGGGTCATGGTACTTCCGGTAGAAACAAGCATATCGCCTTTCCCAATCAACTGGTTAGCTCCGGGAGTATCTAAAATGGTGCGCGAGTCGATCATTGAAGCTACTTTAAAAGCAATACGTGTGGGGAAGTTAGCCTTAATCACACCCGTAATAATGTTGATTGAAGGCCGCTGGGTTGCAATAATCATGTGAATACCAACAGCACGAGCCAACTGGGCAATACGGGCAATTGGTAATTCCACCTCTTTTCCGGCAGTCATAATCAAATCAGCAAATTCATCGACCACCACGACAATATAAGGCAAATAGCGATGACCTTTTTCCGGATTTAAACGGCGGCCAATAAATTTGGTATTATATTCGATGATATTCCTGACGTGGGCTTTTTTAAGCAAATCGTACCGAGAATCCATTTCAATATTTACTGAATTCAATGTATTTTTTACTTTCTGGATGTCGGTAATAATTGCATCTTCTTCGTCAGGCATTTTGGCCAAAAAATGTTTTTCAAGCGAAGAATAAAGATTCAACTCTACCTTTTTGGGATCAACCAATACAAATTTCAATTGCGAGGGGTGCTTTTTGTAAAGCAGTGAAGTGATGATCGCATTCAACCCAACTGATTTACCCTGACCAGTGGCACCAGCCACCAGAATGTGAGGCATTTTAGCCAGATCGACCATGAATGTTTCATTCGAAATCGTTTTTCCCAGGGCAATTGGAAGCTCGTAAGTTGATTCCTGAAACTTTTTAGAACCGATGATTGAGCGCATCGAAACGATTTCAGGCTTCTGGTTCGGAACTTCAATACCGATGGTTCCGCGGCCAGGAATTGGTGCAATAATACGGATTCCCAATGCTGAAAGGCTTAACGCAATATCGTCTTCCAGATTTTTAATCTTGGCAATACGGATTCCGGGAGCCGGTACAATTTCGTACAGCGTAATGGTTGGTCCAATGGTTGCCCTGATTTTGGTAATCTCAATTTTGTAGTGACGAAGGGTCTCAACAATCTTATTTTTGTTCGAGATCAACTCCTCATTGCTTACCTCAGCATTTCCGGAGGCATGATCGTCGAGTAAATCGATCGTTGGGTATTTGTAGGAAGACAAATCAAGTGTTGGATCGTAATCGCCCATTGCAGCAACAACATCGTCGTCGGCCAATTCATCAGCAACCTTCTCGGCGACCTGCAATTCCGGCTCTTTAACCTTTGTCTTTGGTTTTGGCGATTCAACCTCAGGCACCTGATCAAAAAGCATATCTTCAATGCTCAACTCCACATCTTTTTTCGAGACCGTATTTTCAATTTCGAAATCATCATCATCGTGAAAATCAGGATCAACAACGACTTTAACTTTATCCTCTTCTGTAATTCGTTTTGATATTGCCGGATCTTCAGTTTGCAATAACGCTTCCTGTTCGGCAACTGCCAGTGCTTCTTCAGCCAATTGCTCAGCTGTGGCTGGTTCTTTGTCCTTTTTGGCAATTACTTTTGTGAACCAAGGCAAAAATTGTCTAAACGTTACGATTAGCAATACAAACAGCAGGAATACTAAGATTAAAGTAGCTCCAATCGTTCCTAAAAATGAAGTTAACACGCTGGAAAAAATAAAGCCATACATTCCTCCAACATACAAAAAGCTATCGCTTGAAGTCACATTCAACAGCAATGCAAGCGCTATGGATGTCCAAAGCATCCAAAGAACTGAAAAGAGAAATGTTTTGAGAAACCGTATTTCTTTATACCCAAACAGGTTGAGTGCTGCAACAACAAAAATCAGGATAAAAAAGAAGGATGGAAATCCAAATCCCAGATTAATAAATTGCTCGGCCAGATAAGCGCCACCTTTTCCGGCGAAATTCTGAACCTGAACCGAACGATCGAGGAAATCCAGAATTGGCAAGTCCAGCTTGCTTTGATCGACTGCACCTGAAAAGCCATAAGATGTAAAAGCAACAGCCAAATATCCGCTAAACAACAGTAAAAATGCACCTAAAGTATATTTAAACTGATTGCTTTTCAAAAAATTGACTGCAACCTTGATTTTCGAAGGTCCTGCGGCCTTCACTGGTTTTTTATTGACCGGTTTCGTTATTTTCTTTGCCATTCTATAGTTAATTCGTGCGCAAAGTTAACGAATTTTGGCTAGGTATATTTTATCACCAACTGTTTATGAAACAAAAAATTATTGGTTTTTTGATTTTTTTCGTTCATCCCTACTGGCTGTTTTAAAGCATCGATTTGAATCTTCACTTCCAACATTGATCATGATTAGATCTCGTTCCTTTTTTTAAGTTTACCTGAAATCAGTTTCATAGATTTTAAGTTCAAAATCCATGGGATTTTAAAATAATAAGTACTGTAAACTATTTATTGCTGTATTTCTTTACCCCAAACCGCGTTCGACTGAGCTCACGCCGAAGTCTGAAGGGGCTTTGGCTGTGAATGACGCAACTAATTAGCAATAAGATAAGTCCCCTTTAGGGGATTTAGGGGTGACTAAAAATTAACTACGACATTATTTATTCTTATTACTTAGATATTGAATATGCAGAAAATAGCTGTAGTCGCATTAGGAGGAAATGCATTACTCCGCGAGAATGAAGCAGGAACCATTGAACAACAGGAAACCAATACCACCGAAACACTTGAGAATTTAATTTTCCTGATAAATGAAGGATTTGAGCTGGTGATCACCCATGGGAATGGACCGCAGGTGGGTAATATCCTGATGAGGAACGATGCTGGACAGCAATTGTATGATATTGCTCCAATGCCTTTAGATGTTTGCGTTGCCGATTCTCAGGGCGGAATTGGCTACATGATAGAGCGAATGATCCGTAATGTTCTTCAGAAGCACGGAATCAAAAAGAACGTCATCACGCTTGTTTCGATGACCTTAATTGATCCGAACGATCCTGCATTTTCGAACCCCACCAAAGGAATCGGCAAGATCTATTCAGAAAAAGAAGCCAAAAAACTTCAGGATGAAAAAGGCTGGATTTTTAAACCTTCAGCAAAAGCCAATGGTGGCTGGCGGAGAATGGTTTCATCGCCACAACCAGTTGATATTATGAATCGTGAAATTATTGAAGACCTTGTTCGTGCCGGAAACATTGTGATTGCTGCCGGTGGCGGAGGAATTCCGGTTTATTTCGACGAAAACAATGATTTGCGTACTTTAGACGCAGTAATTGACAAAGATCTGGCTTCGGCCTTGCTGGCCACAAAAATAAAAGCGGACGAATTTTATATACTGACCGATGTTTCGTTTATTTATAAAGATTTCGGAAAGCCAACTCAGGAAAAATTAGAGTTCCTGAATTATGCCGACACCATGAAATACCTGGAAGCCGGCACTTTTTCGGAAGGAACAATGGCGCCAAAAATCAAGGCTTGTCTGTATTTCATTAAGAATGGCGGAGGGAAAAGTGTGATTACCGAGGCGAAAAAACTGGAAGACAAATCGTACGGATCGAAAATCACAATGGAGTACGATAAATAAAAGGGAAAAGTCATTAGTCATTGGAAAAAATAAAAAAGTCAGTCATCAGATTTTCTCTTTCCCTTTTCTAATGACTAATGTAAAGGAATAAGTCAATCGTCATTGGGAAAAAGCTTAAACGCGACTTTCCGAATGACTAATGACCGATTAACGCTAATTACAAAAAACAACATTCAATATTAGAATCATGGATATCAATTTAAAGAACAGAAGCTTCTTAACCTTGCTCGATTTTAAAGTAGAAGAAATTCAATATTTGCTCAACCTGGCATCGAAGCTAAAAAAGGCTAAAAAAAATGGACTCGAAGAACAAATGCTTGGCGGGAAAAACATCGCCTTGATTTTCGAAAAAGCGTCTACCCGTACGCGTTGCGCCTTCGAAGTAGCTGCTTTCGACCAGGGCGCACATGCCACTTACCTGGGGCCAACAGGTTCGCAAATCGGGAATAAGGAATCGATTAAAGATACAGCCCGTGTTTTAGGGCGCATGTACGACGGAATCGAATACCGTGGCTACGGGCAGAGCATTGTTGAAGAATTGGCTCAATATGCTGGTGTTCCGGTTTGGAATGGATTAACCACCGAGTTTCATCCGACCCAGATCCTGGCCGACATGCTCACCATGAAAGAACATTCAGCAAAACCACTCTCGGAAATAAAATTCTGCTACCTCGGCGACGCACGCAACAACATGGGAAATTCGCTGATGGTTGGCGCGGCTCAGTTGGGTATGGATTTCCGCGCTGCTGCTCCGGCAAGTTGCCAGCCAACGGAAGAACTGCAACAAATCTGCCGAGGAATAGCCAAAGAAACCGGGGCTAAAATTCTCATTACTGAAAACCTGGCTGAAGCCGTGAAAGATTGTGATTTTCTGTACACCGATGTGTGGGTTTCAATGGGCGAACCTGAATCGGTCTGGGCCGATCGGATTAAGCTACTCCTACCCTACCAGGTAAACAAAAAAGCGATGGAGTTGACCGGAAATCCAAATGTAAAATTTCTGCATTGTTTGCCGGCTTTCCACAACCGCGAAACCAAAATGGGAGAAGAAATTTTCCAGAAATTTGGATTAGACGGATTGGAAGTGACCGAGGAAGTCTTCGAAAGCGAAGCCTCTATTGTGTTCGATCAGGCCGAAAACCGCTTGCACACCATTAAAGCTGTGATGGTGGCTACGATTGGATAAAGATAAATCAACATCCGAAATTGCATCAAAAACAGAAAGGGGATTACTGCCGTAATCCCCTTTCTGTTTTTGATGCCCTGCATAATCACCTAAAATTTAGTCGACTCCGTAAAACAGTCACTTCATTGTCTAAAACATGCCATTCGAGCAAAATATCAGTCATTTCAGAAAATTAATCAATTTTAAGATTGACTTTTGTTATTCACTTTTATTCTTTTTGCACATCTAAAGTTACAAACCGTTCCAATATGTAAATCGGCAGAAATCAATTTTTATTTTTTCAAACATACTTCAGTAAAGAGCGTTCTTATTTCCAATTCCTTTATATTTGTCAGCATAATGCAGCACAGCAACAAAACCTAAACTTAAAAGCATGAAACTAAAAAATGTGATCGCAGGAGCTATCCTGTTCATTTTCTTAACCAACAACCTTATGGCTCAACCGGGCTATCAGCCAACAGAAAAGAATTTGCAGAACCGTGAGTGGTTTCAGAATGCTAAATTCGGATTGTTTATTCACTGGGGTATGTATTGCCAAATGGCAGGTGGAGGCGATCAGGGAATTGCCGAATGGATCATGAACCAGAAAAAAATCCCCATTGCCCAGTACGAAAAACTGCCTAACTTTTTCAACCCGATCGCATTTAATCCAGCCGAATGGGTTTCGATGGTGAAAAAAGCAGGAATGAAATACATTACCATTACCAGCAAGCACCACGAAGGTTTTGCCATGTTCGACTCGAAAGTGAGCGATTACAATGTGGTGAAACGCACGCCATACGGCAAAGACATTATCAAAATGCTCAAAGACGAATGCGATAAACAGGGAATCAAACTGTTCTTCTACTACTCGCAGCTCGACTGGCATCACCCTGATTATTTCCCAAGGGGTAACACAGGACAGGGCTTTACCGGCCGTCCGGAAAAAGGCGACTGGAATAAATACATCGATTACATGAACACTCAACTTTCGGAACTTTTAACCAACTACGGCGAAGTGGGCGGCATCTGGTTCGATGGCATGTGGGATAAATGGGATGCACCCTGGCGTCTGGACGAAACCTATGCGTTGATTCACAAACTTCAGCCCGGAGCCTTAATCGGAAGCAACCACCACAAATTCCCATTCCCTGGTGAAGATTTTCAAATGTATGAACGCGACCTTCCAGGCGAAAACTCCATGGGATTTAACCATACCGGAGCCATGTCTGATTTACCGCTCGAAATGTGCGAAACCATGAATGGCTCATGGGGGTTCAACCTCGTTGACAAAGATTACAAATCGACCACACAATTACTGCAAACCCTGATTAAAGCATCAGGTTACGGAGCAAACTTTCTGCTGAATACCGGTCCAATGCCGAACGGGAAAATCCAACCTGAAAATGTGGACACGTTGGCCGTAATGGGCAAATGGCTTGAAAAATACGGCGAAACCATTTATGGAACGCGCAAAGGACCGATCAATCCTTCGGTTTGGGGCGCTTCAACACAAAAGGATGGCAAAGTTTATGTGCACGTTCTAAAATGCAAAGAAGAGAACCTGTTCATCGGAACGCTTCCGAAAAAACTGAAATCGGCTAAGTTTTTCGATGATCAATCGACTGTTAAGTTTAAGGAAACAGAGTTTGGCGTAATCCTGAACATTCCCAATTCGAAGAAAAAACCAATTGATACCATAATTCAGCTTGAATATTGAGATTTATCAGTTGTTAAGCGATGTAAAAGCTGTCTGAATTCAGGCAGCTTTTTTATTTTCAGGCTAATAGCTACAAATTCCGGAAAACAAACGGAACACACTGACAGTGTTTTACAATATACAGCAGCCGACATAGTTCCTTTTTTTGATATATTGGGAATATTTAGAAGAACAAAACGAATGTGTTATTGTTAGTATTTTGATTTTTCTATATTGCATACGATTAAAATAAAAACCAAAAAATATGTTTGATCTGGATTTAATTACGAAAAGTTACCAGGAATTAAGTGCAAAAATTGAAAGGGCTAAAAAGCACTTAAAAAGACCGTTAACCCTATCTGAAAAAATTCTTTATGCGCATTTGTATGGCGATCAGGCTTTAAGTGATTTCAAACGTGGAATTGACTACGTTGACTTTGCCCCCGACCGTGTTGCGATGCAGGATGCCACCGCCCAAATGGCTTTGCTGCAATTTATGAACTCTGGAAAGAGTAAAACAGCCGTACCTTCAACGGTGCATTGCGATCACCTGATTCAGGCCAGTAAAAACGGATTGGCCGATTTGAATGACGCCATTAAAATCAACAAAGAAGTTTACGATTTTCTGGAATCGGTATCCAACAAATACGGAATTGGGTTCTGGAAGCCAGGTGCCGGAATTATCCATCAGGTAGTGCTCGAAAATTATGCATTCCCTGGCGGAATGATGATTGGAACCGACTCGCACACCGTGAATGCAGGAGGTTTGGGCATGGTTGCCATAGGTGTTGGCGGTGCCGATGCCGTTGATGTAATGGCTGGAATGGCCTGGGAACTTAAATTTCCGAAGCTCATCGGAATTAAACTGACCGGAAAACTGAGTGGTTGGGTCGCTCCAAAAGACATTATTCTGAAAGTTGCCGGAATCCTGACCGTAAAAGGCGGAACCGGCGCTATCATTGAATATTTCGGCGAAGGTGCAAAATCAATTTCGTGTACCGGAAAAGGAACCATCTGCAACATGGGTGCCGAAGTGGGCGCTACCACATCTACATTTGGCTACGACGAATCGATGGAACGCTACCTGCGCGCTACGGGTCGCGCTGCTGTTGCCGACCTGGCTAACGGAGTTAAAGAGCATTTAACTGCCGATCCTGAAGTTTATGCCAGTCCTGAAAAATACTTCGATCAGGTAATCGAAATTAACCTGAACGAGCTGGAACCATACATTAACGGACCATTTACGCCCGACCGTGCCACACCAATTTCTCAAATGGCTGAAGTGGCCAAAGAAAACGGCTGGCCTACCAAAATTGAAGTCGGTTTGATTGGTTCGTGCACCAACTCATCGTACGAAGATATTTCGCGTTCAGCATCACTGGCTCAACAGGCTGTCAATAAAAAGCTGAAGTCGAAAGCAGAATTTACCATCACCCCCGGATCGGAATTGGTTCGTTACACCATTGAACGCGACGGATTCATTGACACCTTTAACCAAATTGGAGCAAGTGTTTTTGCTAATGCCTGTGGACCTTGTATCGGCCAATGGTCGCGCCCCGGAGCCGAAAAAGGTGAAAAGAATACCATTATTCACTCGTTTAACCGCAATTTCTCGAAACGCGCCGACGGTAATCCAAATACCTACGCTTTTGTAGCTTCTCCTGAAATTGTAACAGCAATGGCCATTGCCGGCGATTTAACTTTTAATCCTTTGACTGATTATTTGTCAAACGAAGAAGGCGAAATGGTAAAACTCGATATTCCTTCCGGACACGAACTTCCGGCAAAAGGATTCGATGTGGAAGACGCCGGTTACCAGGCTCCTGCCGAAAACGGTTCATCGGTGGTGGTTAAAGTCGCTCCTGATTCTTCCAGACTTCAGTTACTTCAGCCATTCGCGGCATGGGACGGCGAAAATATTACAGGTGCCAAATTGTTGATTAAAGCAAAAGGCAAATGTACTACCGACCATATTTCAATGGCTGGTCCGTGGTTGCGCTTCCGTGGCCATTTGGATAATATTTCAAACAACATGCTAATTGGTGCAGTGAATGCCTTCAACGAGCAAGCCAACAAGGTTAAAAATCAACTGACTGGCGAATACGGGGAAGTTCCCGCTGTTCAGCGTGCATATAAGGCTGCTGGCTTGCCAACTATTGTCGTTGGCGACCAGAATTATGGTGAAGGCTCATCGCGCGAACATGCCGCCATGGAACCTCGTCATTTGGGTGTGAAAGCGGTCATCGTTAAATCGTTTGCCCGTATCCACGAAACCAACCTCAAAAAGCAGGGAATGCTCGGTCTGACTTTCGTCAATGAAGCCGATTATGACAAGATTCAGGAAGACGATACCTTTAACTTTATCGATCTGAACGGTTTTGCACCTGGCAAACAACTGACACTCGAAATCGTTCATGCTGATCAAACCCAAGATACGATCAAATTGAACCACACCTACAATCAACAACAAATCGACTGGTTTAAAGCCGGTTCAGCATTAGATTTAATTCGCAAACAAAACCTTTAACACCCATTATGACAGAAAAAATTAAAGTTGGAAATCCAGTTGTTGAACTGGACGGAGATGAAATGACCCGAATTATTTGGTCGTTAATTAAGGAAAAACTGATTTTCCCTTACCTGGATATCGATATTAAATATTTCGATCTGGGCATGGAATACCGCGATGAAACCAACGATCAGGTTACCATTGACGCAGCAAATGCCATCAAAAAATATGGAGTAGGTATCAAATGTGCCACAATTACTCCCGACGAGGCTCGTGTACAGGAATTCGGACTCAAAAAAATGTGGAAATCACCGAATGGAACCATCCGTAACATTTTGGATGGAACAGTATTCCGCGAACCAATCATCATCAGCAATATTCCAAGGTTGGTTCCAGGATGGAAACAGCCGATTTGCATTGGCCGTCACGCATTTGGCGATCAGTACCGCGCCACTGACTTTGTAACCAAAGGAAAAGGCAAACTGACCATCACATTTACTCCCGAAGACGGTAGCACACCAACTTCGTTCGATGTATATGATTATACTGGTGATGGCGTGGCTATGGCCATGTACAATACCGATGAATCGATTACCGGATTTGCACGGGCCTGTATGAATCAGGCGTTGGTTAAAAAATGGCCACTTTATCTGTCAACAAAAAATACAATCCTGAAAAAGTACGACGGACGTTTCAAAGACATCTTTCAGGATATATTTGATACTGAATTCAAGGAAGCCTTTGCTGAAGCAGGAATTACCTACGAACACCGTTTGATTGATGATATGGTGGCTGCCTGTATGAAATGGGAAGGTGGATTTGTTTGGGCCTGCAAAAACTACGACGGTGATGTTCAGTCGGACACTGTAGCCCAGGGATTTGGCTCACTCGGTTTGATGACTTCAACATTGGTTACTCCTGACGGAAAAACCATGGAAGCCGAAGCTGCCCACGGAACAGTTACCCGTCACTACCGCATGCACCAGCAGGGAAAACCAACTTCGACTAATCCAATTGCATCAATCTATG
Organism: Aquipluma nitroreducens; assembly: GCF_009689585.1. Lineage (GTDB taxonomy): Bacteria > Bacteroidota > Bacteroidia > Bacteroidales > Prolixibacteraceae > Aquipluma > Aquipluma nitroreducens. Next base: position 5,648,933 of record NZ_AP018694.1, read on the forward strand.
CCTGGACACGTGGCTTGGCTTTCAGGGGCAAATTAGATGGGAACCAAAAATTGATTGATTTTGCTTTAGCTCTTGAACAAGTTTGCGTTGAAACCGTTGAAGAGGGCAAAATGACGAAGGATTTAGCGCTAATTATTTATGGCGACGAACTGAAACCAGAAAATTACCTGACAACAGAAAGTTTTCTGGATGCACTGGATACCAATCTTCAGAAAAAGCTTAAGTAGCAATTCGATAATTTGTCAATTCGGTAATATTTGACAATGAAACGATGTACTTTTCCTTATCGGATTGACAAATTAAACCATTAAAAATATGAGCAACAACATTCAATACCAACACGGTAAAATCATCGTTCCTGACCAGCCAATCATTCCGTTTATTGAGGGCGATGGCATTGGAAAAGACATCACAGAACCAAGCCAGCGAGTGATTGATGCTGCCGTAAAAAAGGCTTATGGAACAACTAAGAAGTTGATCTGGAAAGAAGTTCTGGCAGGTAAAAAAGCGTTTGCACTCACTGGAAATTACTTGCCTGATGAAACACTCGAAGCATTTAAAGAATATCTGGTTGGCATTAAAGGTCCGCTCGAAACACCTGTTGGCGAAGGAATTCGTTCATTGAATGTGGCTCTGCGCCAGACTTTGGATTTGTATGTATGCCTGCGTCCAATCCGTTGGTTCAAGGGTGTCCCCTCTCCTGTTCGTTTTCCTGAATTAGTTGACATGCACATCTTCAGGGAAAATACCGAAGATATTTATGCTGGAATCGAATTCATGACTGGTGATGAAAAAGCCATCAAGTTTCGCGATTTCCTGATCAATGAAATGGGTGTCGACAAAATCAGGTTTCCGGAGAGCAGTTCGTTTGGGGTAAAACCGGTTTCGAAAGAAGGTTCGGAACGACTGATCAGGGCAGCTATCAAATATGCAATTGATCGTGAATTACCTTCAGTGACTATTGTTCACAAAGGGAACATCATGAAATTTACCGAAGGCGCTTTCAAAAACTGGGGATATGCTTTGGCAGAGAACGAGTTTGAACATCAGACCTTCACTTGGAAAAAATACAAGCAAATAGAACTGGATGAAGGACCGGATGCTGCTAAAACTGCACTTTCAAAGGCTAAAGGAATGGGTAAGGTCATCATCAAAGACGTCATTACAGATGCCTTCCTTCAGGAAAGTTTATTGCACCCGTTTGAGCATTCGGTAATTGCCACTTTAAATCTGAATGGCGATTACATTTCAGATCAGTTGGCCGCTATGGTTGGTGGCATTGGCATTTCGCCCGGAGCAAACATCAATTACAACAGCGGATATGCCATTTTTGAAGCCACTCACGGGACAGCGCCAAACATTGCCGGAACCGGAAAAGCAAACCCTGGTTCACTAATCCTTTCAGGGGCTATGTTGCTTGAATATTTGGGTTGGCATGAAGCCGCAGAACATGTCTACGATGCTATGGATCATACCTTTTCGAAACGGAAAGTGACTTCTGATTTGTATAGTATGATGGAAGGAGCCACATTATTATCGACTTCGAATTTTGCAGACGAGATTATCCGAAATATTCATTAATTTAGAAAAGTTATTCTGAACAAAACTAAAAACCAAAGATATGGAATACATTAAAAACCGGTTCTATGAAAAAGCCATGAAAAACATGGCCGATCTTCAAAAGCTCAGAAAAGAGCATGGAGATGTAGTTCTTGGTCAGGTAACAATCGACCAGGTTCTTTCGGGGATGAAAGGCATTCCTGCACTACTGACCGAAACATCAAAATTGGATGCCAACGAAGGTATCCGGTTTCGTGGGTTTTCACTTCCTGAATTACAGGACAAACTGCCGAAACTGGATGAGGCCGGCGAACCACTTCCTGAAGGATTATTTTACCTGATGATGATCGGTGAAATTCCGGAGAAAGAAGACGTAATCAACATTTCGAAAGACTGGGCTACGCGCGCCCACGTACCACAACATGTTTTTGACGTGATTGACGCGCTACCAAAAAACAGCCGTCCGATGACTCAATTCAGTACTGCGATTCTTTCGATGGCATATGATTCAGTTTTCCAGAAGGCTTACCGCGCAGGTGTCAACAAAAAGTTTTACTGGGACTTTATGTACGAAGATGTGATGACTTTGATTGCCCGTCTTCCACGTATTGCCGCATATATTTATCGTCGTATTTACCACAATGGAAATCACATTGAGCCAAATCCAAATCTCGACTGGGCCGGGAACCTGGCACACATGATGGGTTTCGATTCGACTGAGGTAAAACGGTTGCTTCGTTTGTACATGGTGATTCATGCCGACCATGAAGGAGGTAATGTTTCAGCTCACGCCACTCATTTGGTTGGTTCAGCGTTAAGTAATGCCTATTATGCGTATACTGCCGGAATGGTTGGATTAGCTGGCCCATTGCATGGCTTTGCCAATCAGGAGGTAATGGATTGGATTTCTGAAATGCTCGAACAAATTGGAACAGATGAACCTAGTGATTCGCAGATTGCAGCATATATCGAAAAAACATTGGTACAAGGTCGTGTGGTTCCAGGGTATGGTCATGCTGTGCTTCGGATCACTGATCCACGGTTTACCGTTCAGCAAAAATTTGCCGAAAAATACATTGTAAACGATAAACTGATTAATACGGTAAACGCGATTTATCGTGTAGCGCCACCAATCCTGGAAGCTACTGGCAAAATCAAAAATCCATGGCCAAATGTGGATGCTTTCAGCGGTGCACTGCTGAACCACTACGGAATTACCGAATCGAATTTCTACACTGTTTTATTTGGCGTGTCGCGCTCGTTAGGAGTAATGGCCTCTTTGGTTTTCGATCGTTTCTACGGACTTCCGATTGAACGTCCGAACTCGCAAACCCTGGAGTGGTTTCTTGAAAAGGCCGGAATAACCAGAGAAGAGTAATTGTGTTAATATAGTTCATAGCAAAAGGGTGAAGAGGCTGTCGCGTAAGCGTTCAGCCTCTTTTTTATCAATGGCCCTGCCACATAACAAAATTCTTGCCCACTGACTTGTCAGTCATAGTTTCAGCATCTCTTTATTGATGAGACCACCAAACAAGTTAAGGGTGACACTCATCCTTCTGAAATAACTTAACACAACACTAATTCAATTCGAATTCACTAAATACGATTTCCAAATCACGAAGTGGTTTTAGCGAAACCTCCGTACCACCTTCACCTTTTGCGGAATAATCGAAAGGATTGTCTAAATCGATAATCAGGAAGACCATGTATGAAATCAGGAACGTAACCAGCAACGTAAAAAACAAGGAAGCATAAAAGGGCTCAATTTTTATCACAATCAAGCCGAACCCGGTTAAAACACCCATCGCTTCAACAATAGCGTAGGCCGAACCGATGAAATCGGTATCACGAATGGTGTCGATTCGCATGATCAGTTTTCTGATGTTGTTTTGTTCATTCTTCATTTTAATGATATAAGCCGGCTGAATACCTTCCTTATCCAATTCAGCAAAGAAATCGTTCATGCGACCAAGCTTCTCCAGCAGCGATTTAGTCCGTTCTTTTTTATAAAACCAGTTCATCAGCAAATTCATAAATATCTTTTCAAACTCAATGAATTGACGCGCTGTTTCCGAATTTTTACTTTTCCAGATGGTGTATGCATCGTCCAACATGACTCTCATTGATGCTGTAAGCTCGCTTGGAATCTTTTCGCTCTCTTTGTAATCCGAAAGCACACCGCTGATCAAAAAGCCAATCAGGAAGATGGTGCCCGCAACCAGACTAGAAAAAAGAGCATTTAACTCCATAACTTCAAGTCCAAACTTGTGGGAAAGAAGTTTTAATGTAGCAACAACAACCATCAATGGCAACACTTTAACGGCAACTGACCATTTCTGCCAGATTTGTTTTGTAGATTTCATGTTGAATTTTAAAGACGTAAAAAAAATGAAATTTCGTGGATATAAAAAGCCTTTACTGAAAACTCACTTAAAGAGAAAACGCCATTCATTTAAAACCTCAGTAGCACAGCAATGACAACAACTGTTCAAGGCCTTATTGTTCCGTTAATAAGGTTGAATAAGGTTGGGTAGTTAATGTCAATTTTGGAACCTACTAAGGTTTCAAAGAATGACAATCTGCATGAAATAGTTGCTACAAATTTTTGATGACATCTAACAGAACAGATGGTATTGAAACCAACCCGATCAGGCATAAAAACAAAAAACCGGATGTAAAAATCCGGTTAAATCAACTATAGTGCGATAAGTTTTGTAGTGAAACAAATAATTCTTTCGGTATCATTCAAAAGCTTGAAGAGATAAAATGAATTCAGGTCTCCTCAGAACATTAGGATAAAAATTAAGCGTTTAGATCGTCAAACTCCAACTTGGTATAGTCCTTCGAGAAACCAACCTCTTCGAGAACCTTTTCTTCTGAACTTTCTGATTCATTCGTTACTTCGGATTGATCTACATATTCATCCAACTGGTTCTGATCAATAAAAGTGACTACTTCCTGCAAGCCTTCAATGAATTTCTCGAAGTCTTCCTTGTAAAGAAAAATCTTGTGTTTTTCGAAATGAAAGTTTCCATCCTGCTCAAATCTTTTCTTACTTTCAGTAATCGTTAGGTAAAATTCGTCTCTTCTCGTTGATTTTACATCGAAAAAATAGGTTCTTTTCCCAGCTCTGACAGATACAGAGTAAATCTCTTCTCTGAATTTACTGTCATTTTCCAACCGATCCTCACTTTTTTCAAAATCTTCCATCATGATCTTTTTAAGTAAATTCCATTCTTATTACACCAAAAATAAAAAAATAATTGATAAATATCAATAAATGTTAACAAACACCCTAACATAAGATATTGGTGTATGAACAATTACTCCCTTATAATCGAAAAAAGCATGAAAAATTCATGCTTTTAGACCTTTATGATTAAGTCTTGGGAGTTCAAATGGAAGAGATTATGCCTTATTTACCTGTGTAATATTTCATTGCTTCGGGCAGAAAAGCTTTAATGGCATCAATCCGGTTTTGTTCCAGAGGATGTGTACTTAAAAATTCGGGAGTTTTCGCTGTTGAATTAGCGGCCATCCGTTCCCAAAATCCAATTGCCTCATTGGGGTTGTATCCGGCAATTGCCATGAATATCAAACCAAGCTTATCGCCTTCGTACTCTTGCTGGCGCGAATATGGAAGCATTATGCCATATTGAGTTCCCAGACCATATGCCGTTTGAAAAATTGAGCCTGCCTTTTCCGGATTTGTCTTGAATAATTCGGTAACAGCTGCTCCTCCAATCTGGGCACCATATTGCTGAACCAACTGCTGACTCATGCGTTCATTGCCGTGCCGGGCAACAGCATGGCCAATTTCATGCCCCATTACAACGGCCACTCCGGCATCGTTCTTGGTAATTGGCATAATTCCGGTATAAAAAACTACTTTTCCGCCTGGCATGCACCATGCATTCAGTTCATCGCTTTGTACCAAATTAAATTCCCATTTAAAATCGGCAACCCGATCGGCAAAGCCATTTTCCGACAAATATTTCTCGACTGCTGCCGACATTTTGGCTCCTACTCGTTTTATTGTGGCCGTTTGATCTTTATTGGTTGATATTTTATTCGCCTTTATAAAGTCGTTGTAATTTGTCAAACTCAATTCGAGCATACTCGATTCAGGAACCAAACTCAATTGACTACGACCTATTAATGGAACTGTTGCACATGATTCAACAAGCAACAACGTAGAAATCAGAATAACTTTTGCTGTATTTTTTATAATCCTATTTTTCATGAGATTTTTATTTTAAAGTTAAACAAATTCAATAAAAAAAGGTGCGCAAGGCACCTTTGATTTATAAATCGAATGTATAAGTTATCTTAATTTAGCCGCAAGCAACGTATTTTGGAGCAAAGAAACCCGGGTCATAGGTCCTACTCCACCCGGAACCGGGGTAATGTATGAACATTTGGGGGCAACTTCATCATATTTCACATCTCCCATTAACCGAAACCCCGATTTTTTTTCAGGAGCATCAACACGTGTTGTTCCAACATCAATAACAACAGCTCCTTCCTTTACCATATTGCCTTTTATAAATTCAGGAGAACCAAGTGCAGCAATCAAAATATCGGCTTCAGCACAAACTTTTTCAAGGTTTTTGGTCTGGCTATGAGCAACCGTAACGGTTGCATTAACACTTTTTTGCGACATCAGAATACTCAGTGGCCGGCCAACAATGTTGCTCCGTCCAACGACCACACAATTTTTGCCTGAAGTCGGAATTTGATACCTTTTGAGCAGTTCAATAATTCCGAAAGGAGTTGCCGATAAAAAAGCAGGCATTCCCAGAACCAACCGGCCAACGTTTTCAGGATGAAATCCATCGACATCTTTTCGCGGATCAATAGCTTCAATTATTTTCTGTTCCGCAATGTGCTTTGGAAGCGGCAATTGCACAATAAAACCATCTAAATCGGCGTCGGCATTCAATTCAGCAACTTTGGCAAGTAATACTTCTTCGGTCACATCATCTTCGAAGCGAACCAAAGAAGACTTAAAACCGACCTCAGCACAATCTTTTATTTTAAAAGCCACATACGATTCGCTCCCGCCATCGTGGCCAACCAGAACCGCAGCCAAATGAGGCGCTCTTTTACCTGAAGCAACGATCAATTTAACTTCTTCGGCAATTTCCTTTTTTATTTCGTCAGCTGTTTTTTTGCCATCAATTAAAATCATAGAATATCCAGTTTTGTAAATTATCGTTTAGGTCCGGCGTTCCCCATCATCCGGTTGAGATTTTTACCCTGAGAAACAATTTTCATCATTTTTCTGGTTTCGGCAAACTGTTTAATTAACCGGTTTACTTCCTGAATGTTTGTACCTGATCCGTCAGCAATTCGTTTACGGCGCGAACCATTCAGCAAACTTGGATCTTCGCGTTCAGCAACAGTCATCGAATAAATAATGGCTTCAATGTGCTTAAATGCATCGTCCTCAATTTCGACATCCTTTAATGCTTTTCCCATTCCAGGAATCATTCCTGCCAAGTCTTTCAGGTTACCCATTTTCTTAATTTGCTGAATTTGCTTCAAAAAATCGGTAAAACTGAATTGATTCTTAGCCAGTTTTTGCTGAAGTCTTCTGGATTCTTCTTCGTCGAATTGCTCCTGAGCTTTTTCTACCAGCGAAACTATATCACCCATCCCGAGAATACGGTCGGCCATACGTTCAGGGTGAAAATTATCCAGTGCATCAAGCTTCTCTCCCGTTCCAACAAATTTAATAGGCTTATCAACAACCGAACGGATCGAAAGAGCTGCTCCACCACGGGTATCACCATCCAATTTGGTCAATACAACTCCGTCGAAATCGAGCCTGTCGTTAAATTCCTTGGCCGTGTTAACAGCATCCTGACCAGTCATGGAATCAACAACGAAAAGAATTTCATGAGGTTTTACGGCATCCTTAACGGCACTGATCTCATTCATCATTTCCTGATCGATCGCTAAACGACCGGCGGTATCGATAATTACAACGTCATTACCCTGTAATTTTGCCTGACGAATAGCTTCCAAGGCAATCTTTACCGGATTTTTACTTCCATCTTCAGTAAAAACCGGAACGCCAATTTGTTCCCCAAGAACTTTCAACTGTTCAATAGCAGCAGGTCGGTAAACATCGCAGGCAACCAATAATGGGTGGCGTCCTTTCTTACTTTTCAACATTTTGGCCAACTTTCCGGAGAAAGTAGTTTTACCTGACCCCTGTAACCCGGCAATCAAAATAACCGAAGGATTTCCCTTTAAATTAATGTCGATAAATTTTCCACCCATCAGCTCGGCCAGCTCGTCGTGGACGATTTTAACCATTAACTGACTTGGCTTAACCGCATTCAACACATCCATCCCCAGAGCTTTTTTCCGGACATTCTCAGTAAATGATTTGGCTATTTTAAAATTTACGTCAGCATCAAGCAAAGCACGACGTACCTCTTTCAAGGTTTCAGCAACATTTATTTCGGTAATTTTCCCCTGACCCTTCAGAAGTTTAAACGACCGTTCCAGCTTTTCATTCAGATTCTCAAACATATCTAATCAGAAATAATTCATTTGTTAATAATTTGTTTTTTAATTGCCAAATGGAGCTTGCCATAAGAAACTCACTATTTGATCAGAGACTTTCACTCATGGCTCGTTTCATTTTGTAAAAACTCTTGCAAAAATATAAAAATATGCCATAGAGCTCTTCAAACTTATAATATAAAAATAACCGTTTTTAAAGGGTTACCTTTTCGCAAATTAAGGAATAAAAAGACGTAGAAAGTTTAGTTTGTTCTGGAAAGCTAGATATGGCGAAAAATTTTACAAACTATTATGGATTAGTATTTAGTTGTCCTGTAGGTATTGAATTAAGTAGTTGTGACTTTAAACCGATAAGGCAATTAAAGATAAAAGAGAGATTAACTTTCTATGATGCTCTGACAGAACATGAAAAAGGCAAATTAATAGCAAAACATCAAAAATGCCTAAATGCCAGAGAAAAAAAGACCCTTTTTCACGAATCGCAATAATGTAGATTAAAGGGGAGCCGCCCGGCTCCCCTTCTACTTTTTAAAATATTACCTTTAAGAATTCGATTCAATCCTAAAAAATTCGATTAATTTTATCGTACTAAATTATAAATTGTAACTTATCGGGACAATTGAATTGTGTTCATTGAGTTTTATCGTGAGTAATTTCGTTAAACCATTGAGCGTTTCAAATGTTTTGAACATCATAAATGGTGAAAACCATTTTCAATTTTTAAATCTTTAATTTTTAAATCATGTATAATTTTGAATACCAAAATCCGGTAAAAATCATCTTTGGAAAAGGTGAAATCAGCAAAGTTGGAGCAAACATTCCAAAAGGATCAAAAATACTGCTTACTTATGGAGGAGGCAGCATTTTCAAAAATGGCGTTTATGATCAGGTTAAAGCATCGATCAAAGATTTTGAAGTGATTGAATTTGGAGGAATTGAACCCAATCCACATTACGAAACATTGATGAAAGCAGTTGATATGGTCAAAAAGGAAAATATTACCTTTTTACTCTCTGTTGGTGGCGGTTCTGTTATTGACGGAACAAAATTTATTGCTGCTGCTGCTTGCTTTAAACATGGCGATCCCTGGAATATATTAGCAAAAAGGGCCCCAGTGGATGATGCAATTCTTCATGGAGCGGTTTTAACCTTACCAGCAACAGGATCTGAGATGAATTCAGGCGCAGTGGTTACAAGGATTGAAACCAAGGAAAAACTGTCATTTATGTCACCAAAGGTAATGCCACTGTTCTCCATACTTGATCCGGAAGTTATTTTCTCGCTTCCCGAAAAACAGGTTGCAAATGGAATTGTTGATGCCTTTGTTCATGTCATTGAACAATACCTGACATTTCCTGTCGATTCTCCAATTCAGGATCGATTTGCTGAGAGCATTCTGAAAACGCTGATTGAAGAAGGACCAAAAGTACTTGCAAACAGAACCGACTATAATGCTGCTGCCAATTTTATGTGGAGTGCAACGATGGCTTTAAACGGATTGATTGGCGCCGGAGTTCCACAGGACTGGGCAACACACATGATTGGACATGAATTGACCGCATACCATGGAATAGACCATGCACGCACACTTGCAATTGTTTTGCCAGGTGTTATGCACATCAAACGTGAACAAAAGAAAGATAAAATTTTGCAGTTAGGCGAGCGGGTTTGGGGTGTTTTGGATGGAACTGATGACGAAAGAATAAATGAAACGATACTGAAAACTACTAAGTTTTTTGAATCCGTCGGGATACCAACCAAATTACCCGATTATTCAGTTACATCAGAAACCATCGACACCATTTGTACCCGATTCAAAAATAGAGGATATAAAGTTGGTGAAAAAGCGAACATTGGACCTAATGAGATTCGATTAATCCTCGAAGATCGGCTTTAATAACAAGGTCAATTGAAAAAAGTCATTAGGAAAGGGGATTTTCTAATGACTTTTTCTATTTTCTAATATTATCGGAGCAATTCTTTGGCGGTTTCCATCGCTGTATTCGAATAGTTTTCGCCGCTTAGCATTTGTGCAATTTCTTCAACCCGCTCCTGATCACTGAGTTTTTTTATCGAGGTAAAAGTCTGATTGTTAAGGTCGAATTTATAGACCTTAAAATGATTGTTTCCTTTAGCTGCAATTTGAGGCAAATGAGTGATATTTAAAACCTGTACCGTTTTTGACATTTGCTCTAAGATCTGTCCCATTTTTACTGCAACTTCGCCCGAAACACCAGTATCAATTTCATCAAAAACAATAGTTGGTAGTGAACGTGCATCTGTAATTAGTGTCTTAATCGCCAACATTAAACGCGACATTTCACCTCCTGAAGCAATTTTACCAATTTCCTGTAATTCCTGATTTTTATTGGCCGAAAACAGGTAACTGACTTCATCGAGTCCTGATGGTGAAAATTCGGATAAATGAGTAAATTTCAACTGAAGTGCGGCATTTGGAATACCTACATTCCGAAGAATATCAATCACTTTACTTTCAATTTGAGGTCCAACAGCCTTGCGTTTTAGCAAAATTTTGCCGGCTAATTCTGTAAGGATTTCTTTTTGAGCTACTATTTTTTTCCGGTATTCTTCAATGTCCTGATCATACGAACTAACCAAATGAATCTTAGCCTCAAATTCAGCCTGAATTTGTAAAAGCTCAGCTACCGTTGACACCCGATGCTTTTGCTGCAACGAATAAATCAAGTCGAGCCGTTGATTAACCAATACAATCTTCTCCGGATTGTTTTCGGTTCGTTCTTCAATAACCAACGATTCTGATGCTAGATCCTTTAATTCGAGATAAACCGATTCCATCCGGTTAAAGATCTGTTCCGCTTCCGGCAATACTGATTTTAGTTTTCCAATACTGGTAAGGTTCTCTTTTAAAACAGAAAGAACCGATCGTTCGTCTTCACTTAGTGCCTGATACGCCATTCCAAAAACCGAACGGATTTCCTCAGCATGAGTCAATTTTTCGAGCAAAAGTTCCAACTCCAGTTGTTCATCAGGAAGCAGCTTTGCATCATCGAGTTGTTGAAACTGAAACTCGAAATAATCCAGATCTTTCTTCGACTGTTCGGCCAAAATAAGAGATTTATCTAAATTATCCTGAAGCGCAAGGTAGGTTTTATACTCGGTATTATAGACTTTCAGTATTTCGCCATTTCCGGCAACCAAATCAACCACCCGAAGCTGATAGTTCTTTTCATTCAAATCCAGATTCTGATGTTGCGAGTGAATATCAATCAGTTTAATACCCAAATCATAAAGAATTTTCACATTTACCGGCGTATCGTTAATAAATGCCCTGGATTTTCCCTGAGGTGTAATTTCGCGCCGTAAAATGGTTACATCGTCATAATCGAGTTCATTTTCCGAAAAAAAACTCTGCATCCCGTAATTCCGGATGTCGAAAATTCCTTCTACTGAACATTTTTCAGTTTTATCTCTTAAAACGGAAGAATCAGCACGCTGTCCGATAATCAGTCCAAGCGCACCCAACAAGATCGATTTACCTGCTCCGGTTTCTCCGGTAAGGATATTTAAATCTCCACTAAAATCGATGATCAGTGAATCAATTAAAGCATAATTTTTTATTGAAAGAGACTTTAGCACAAAAACTTGCGATTTGGTTTAATGAACGGATGATAAAAAAATGGCATTTTCAATCCGATCATAAAGATAGTAGTTTATTCAAACATCAAAAGCTCTCCGATTTTAAAATCTTTTCGTATTTGGAGCCATTTGACGGATCGCATTCATTTAGAATAACTGAAACACGATTTTTTTCGTCAGGAAAAGATTTTGAGAAAACATTGACCAGTTCGTCTGATTTGGCATCAAAAAATACCTGAAGAATATACAGCGATGGCCGCGAACGGAATACTTTCTGAATTGATTTTAATGATTCAGCTATGGCAGCTCTTCCTTCCGGAGATTTATCGTACATAATATCAAGCCCTTGACGATGATATTGATATGTAGTGCTTCTAAATCCCGAATAAGACTTATTTAAAATATTCTCAACCAGCCAGTAACGGTTACGTTCACTTTCATAAGCTTTCCAACCTTTTTCGCGGGCGCTTTGCGAATTATTTACGATGGTTTGAGCCTTCTGAAAAAACTCCGTCCCACCTTCAGGCGAAAACGAATCGTAATCCATTCCTAAGATGATGTAAGCATAATAGGCCAGAATGTTAGTCAGATTATCTTTATTGGAAGTTTCATTAAACTCCATAGTCTGATATTCAATGTATTTAGCATCAAAGTCATTATCCTTGACATTCAGCAAGATGGTCTCGTATGATGAATTAAAAACGGGGCGTCGTGCCTGAACCTGAATAGTCCCTTTAAACTCGTCGGATGAAATTTGCTCGTCGAGATTGATGAAAAAACTGCATTCAATTCGTTCGTCCATGGCAAATTTCTGATCAGTCCATTTTCGGTTATTCATGAATTCGTACAAATCGGATTGCATGGTTTCGAATACAGTTCGGTTTGCACCCTGAATTTTTTGAGCTGATATACTGATATTGCACCGTAATTCCTGGGCAAATAGAATTCCTTGCGCAACGAAAATAAGTGCAAAAAATAAATATATTCTTTTCATACCAATCCTTTAACCAAATTAGTTTTGTTTCTGATCAATCCTGAAATCGTTCGTTCAAGTTCATTTCTGACATGATTTGGGTAACGATATCTTTAGCAACTTCTGTCTTTGATTTTAACTCAAAAAATGTCTGATTATTGTCTTTATCGATTATTGTAATTTTATTGGTATCAACCCCAAAACCGGCGCCTGCATCTTGCATCGAATTCAAAACTATGAAATTCAGATTTTTACGCTTCAACTTTGAGTAGGCGTTAGTCAATTCGTCATTTGTTTCGAGCGCGAAACCTACCAAGATTTGTTCGTTGGTCTTTATCTTTCCCAGATCACCTGCAATATCGCGCGTTGGTTTCAATTGAATGACAAGATCATCTTTCACACGTTTTATCTTAATATCCGAATAGCTTTCGGGCGTAAAATCGGCGACAGCAGCACACATTACAGCTCCATCAACCTCAGGAAAGATACGCAAGCATTGCTCATGCATCTGATCGGCTGATTCAACCTTTATTATTTCTATTTCGGGATTTATATTTTTGATCTGAACCGGTCCCGAAATCAAGGTAACCTTTGCCCCGCAGAATACAAGCTCATTGGCAATGGCATAACCCATTTTACCCGATGAATAATTACCTATAAAACGAACGGGATCAATTCTTTCGTGGGTAGGACCTGCTGTAATCAGAAAATGCTTATTCAGCAGTTTTTTTTTTTGATTGAAGAATTTTATCACTTCTTCTACTATGGTTTCAGGCTCTTCCATTCGGCCCTTACCATACAATCCGCTAGCTAAAGCGCCTTCGCCTGGTTCAATAATTACATTCCCATACGAACGCAAAATCTCCAAATTAGCCAAGTTTGCCGGATGCCTGAACATATCCAAATCCATAGCTGGTGCAATCATCACCGGACATTTAGCTGACAAATAAGTTGTTATCAAAAGATTATCGGCTATTCCGCGAGCCATTTTGCCCAAGGTTGCTGTTGTGGCTGGGGCAATCAAAACCAAATCGGCCCACTGCCCCATATCGACATGCGAATGCCATGTTCCATCATTGGCTGAAAAGAATTCGGATGCAACCGGTCTTCCCGAAAGTGCCGACATTGTTAATGGGGTAATAAATTCTTTGGCAGCCGGAGTCATTACCACCTGAACTTCGGCTCCTTCTTTCACTAAACCTCTTAAAAGTATAGCTGCCTTGTAGGCAGCTATACTTCCGGTAATTCCTAAAACAATATGTTTTCCTGACAACCTCATAAAGGCTTGATCTTACAATTCTTTATTGCGGTTCTCCTTAGCTGGGTTGCGGTGATAAATCTGATTGTTTACAAATTCTTCGTAGGCAATCAAAGTTGGTTTTGGAAGACGTTCGTAGTATTTTGAAATTTCAATCTGCTCACGATTTTCAAATACTTCTTCCAAATTGTCGGTATAAGATGCAAATTCCTGAAGTTTTTGACTAAGTTCTTCTTTCATTTCAGAAGCAATCTGATTTGAGCGTTTTGCTAAAATCATAACTGTTTCATAAACATTACCAGTACGGTTTTCCAATTCTCTTAAATCCCTCGAAATAGTTGTCGATTCTGCTTTTGTTTTCTTAAAATCCATATGGTCTAAATTTTTGAATCCGGTTTATAATTTAACAACTTGGCGGTTGTATTGTGATACTTTTCAACTTCTTTCCGGTACTTACTCTCCGGATATTCGTCGACAAAGGTAAAATATTCGTCCAATGTAGAGCTTAAACGCTCATGCTTTTTTTCTTCAACACTATTAATAGCAAGCAAATACTTTGCTTTTAACAGCATATACATCAATTCTTCGCGGTATTTAGTATCCGGAAAATCTTTTAACGATGATGTTAAAGCAACGACTGCAGCCTTGTAATTGTTCAAATCAAAGTAAAGTTTACCACTTAAATAGGATTTGTAAACCAATTTATCGCGCAACTCAATAATTAAGCGGGTAGCTTCATCAACCCGGGTCGATTTCGGGTATATGTTGATGAATAACTGTAAAGCGTCAATTGCATTTTGAGTAACAGCCTGATCAAGACGAGGAGTTGGCGAATCCAGATAAAAGCAGTATCCAATCATGTATTGCGATTCTTCGGCATACTCACTTCTTGGAAACTCTTTAATTAACGATTTAAAATAATGGCCGGCCATCATATTGTCTTTCAACCCAAACTGACTTTTTGCAAAATAATAATATACCTTATCTGCACGGCTTGTACCCCTCACTATACCAATGAGCTCTTTCAAAAGCGTTGAAGAACGAACAAATTCTCCATTTTCGTAATACTCCAGAGCTTTTTTGTACTTGAATTCGTAATCGGTGCTTTTTACCACCTTATTATAATCACTGCAACTACTCAGTAACAGTGCAAAAACAATAACAATAGGTGCGAAATTTCTCATTTTCATTAACATGGCGCAAAGATATATTTTTTAAACAAATTTTCAGGCCGAAAAATAGAATGAATTATCCAGAATACAATCTTGTTTAGTATAAATTAACAAATTTGCAGACTTATTAAAAAGAATTACTTTTGCAATGCTAATTTTAAAAACCAGATCAAAGTGGATATTTTTGAAAAATTAAGAAGCAATATGGGCGACCTGGGTCAGTACATGAAACAGGCTCACGGATACTTCGCTTTTCCTAAATTGGAAGGTGAAATTGGTACCAAAATGAAGTTTAGAGGTAAGGATGTTTTAGTGTGGAGCCTGAACAATTACATTGGACTGGCCAATCATCCTGAAGTAAGGGAAGCAGATGCCAAAGCTGCTGCAGAATACGGAATGGCATACCCAATGGGTGCACGTATGATGTCAGGACAAACCAGTAAGCACGAAGAACTTGAGCAGAATCTGGCTGAATTTGTAGGAAAAGAAGATGCTTTCTTATTGAATTTTGGATATCAGGGAATGGTTTCGATCATTGATGCAGTGTGTGGCAGAAACGATGTTATTGTCTATGACTCTGAAGCACATGCTTGTATTTTGGATGGCGTTCGGTTACATATGGGTAAACGTTTTGTTTATGGCCACAATAATATGGATAGCCTCCGTAATATGCTGAATAAAGCAACCAGACTTGCGGCAAAACAAGGTGGTGGTATTTTAGTAATTACTGAAGGTGTATTTGGTATGGCGGGTGACCTGGGAAAACTAGACGAAATTGCCAAACTGAAAGACGAATTCGAATTCCGGTTATTGGTTGATGATGCTCATGGTTTTGGAACAATGGGTGCAACCGGAGCTGGTACAGCAGAACATTTTGGAGTTTCTGACAAGATTGATCTTCTCTTTGGAACCTTCGCCAAATCTATGGCCGGAATTGGTGCATTTATTGCCTGCAACGAAGATATATGTAACTTCTTACGATACAATATGCGTTCTCAGACATTTGCTAAGTCATTGCCAATGCCAATGGTTATTGGTGCATTGAAACGTCTGGAATTATTACGGACCAAACCAGAACTTAGAGAAAAGCTTTGGACCGTAGTTGCTGCGCTTCAAAGCGGACTAAGAGCTGAAGGATTTAATCTTGGTGTAACAAACTCTTGCGTTACCCCAGTTTATTTTGAAGGTGGTGTGGGCGAAGCAACCAGCGCAGTAATGGACTTACGTGAAAATTATAATGTTTTCTGCTCTGTGGTTGGTTATCCGGTAATTCCTAAAGGACAAATCATGCTTCGGTTAATTCCAACAGCCATGCACACGCTTGAAGATGTTGAATACACCATAAAAGCATTTTCAGAAATCAGGCAAAAACTGGAAGAAGGCAAATACAATACTTCACAGATTCCATCGATTATGTAAGAATAAAAATAAAGTAAAACCATCCTTCGGGATGGTTTTTTCATATCTGCTTTATTATATTTGTGCTTAATGCCTCTTTAGCTCAGCTGGTAGAGCAGCTCATTCGTAATGAGCAGGTCGTGGGTTCGAGTCCCATGAGAGGCTCTGAATGAATAAAAGAAACCCTCTGAAAGTTAAATCATTCAGAGGGTTTTATATTTTAGGACAATAGCATGATCGTATTCAATTAGTCGTGCATTTGCAGTGTGAAGTAGAATGTACTTCCCGTTCCCTCGACGCTTTCTACCCATATTTCTCCACCATGTTTTTCAACAAAATCCTTGCAAAGAAATAGGCCAAGTCCAGAACTTAGTTCACCTGCCGTACCAACCCGATTTGTTTTAACATCAATCCGAAACAAATCATTCAGCATTTTGGAGCTAATTCCAATCCCCGAATCTTTTATAGCAACCACAACCTTTTGCCCGGCTTCAATCCAGGCCGAGACATTAACATGACCACCATTCCGGGTAAATTTTACTGCATTCGAAACCAGATTCCTAAAAATAGTTTGAAGACTGTTGGCATCGGCATAAACCTTAATTTGATCAGGAATATCATAAGTCAAAACAATATTCTTGCGTTTCGCCGATTCAAGTAACATTGTAATACTGTCATCCAAAGTAGCAAGCAGTGGAATTATTTCTGGATTAAATGGGATAGCCTCTCTTTGCATTAATGACCATTGGAGTAAGTTCTCAAGTAAATGATACAGATTTGTTGCCGATTTATTCATGCCTTGAGCAAGATCTTGTATCTCAGTCAATGTCAGGCTTGCCAAATCTTCCGCCATAATTTCAGTCAGTCCTAAAAACCCACTGAATGGATTTCGTAAATCGTGCGCAATTATGGAGAAGAATCTGTCTTTTGTTGCATTAGCTACTTCAAGCGCCTCTTTTTGACGTCTCAACTCATCATTAATTCCCTGCAATTCGATGCTTTGATTTACAACCTCAGCCGTTTTTTCCTTCACAATACGTTCAAGGTATCGTTGTTGTGTTTTCAAAGAAGTGATACGCCAACGATAAAGAACAAACAAACTCGTCAGAATAAATACAACCATAATTAACCGAAACCATCCTGTCTTCCACCAGGGAGGGCGAATTGTGAACTGATAAGCAAACTCCTTGCTCCAATAACCTTCACCATTTCTTGCTTTTATCTTGAAAATATAAGTGCCCGGAGAAAGATTACCGTATGATGCATCAGTACTCAGAGTTAATGCAATCCAGGTTTTATCTAATCCTTCGAGTTTATATTGATATCTCATCTTTTTGTTATGTCTCTGAGATATTCCTATAAATGAAAAAGTCAGGAAATTATTATTGTATTTTAAACTTAGGTTTTGCGGTATGTAATACCACTTTGATGTTGTATCAAAATTAAAATCGGTTACAGTTACTCCATTTTCAAGAATAATACTTGTATCTTTTGCCTGAAAATGTCCTTCACTGTCAGTGATATCGGAAAGCAGATTTGACCATTTTATCTTTTCATTGAAAAGCGAAATACCGGTTAATTGGATTTCAGGTGAAATCGTGTCAGCAATGTCTCCATCCCCATGATAAGCTATTAGCCGGTCGTTGGTACCAATCCAGATAGTTCCTGCTTTATCCTGACAAATTGCTCCTCGATTGCAACCAATACCCAAAAAACCATCTTCATATGCAAAATTATTGAACAATGGTAAACCTGCATTATTCGCGTTCGCATTTAAAGCTCCGGATTTTAACTTTGATAAACCAAACCGGGTGCCAAACCAAAGGTTATCGTTCTTGTCCTGCGTAATACTCAGTACATTGTTATTGCTTAAACCTTCGTTTTCAGTATAGGTCGTAAAATATTTCCCGTCGAATTTAGCTAAACCACCGCCACCTGTTCCAAACCAAATATTCTCATCATTGTCCTGAAAAATACTAAAGACATAATTGTTTGGAAGACCATCTTTTGTTGTATAATTAATAAACTGAGGAACAAATGATTGACTTTTAATGGTTGTATTTCCATGAAGTTTATCCGATTTTTCAAGAATAAGATTCGATACACCTCCGCCATCAGTACCAAACCAAAGATTTCCATTTCTATCATTCAAAATACTCAGAACAAAATTATTGCACAATCCTTCTTTTACAGTATAATTTGTAAATGATTGTCCGTCATATTTTGATACGCCACCGCCATATGTTCCAAACCAGAGATTCCCGGGTTTATCCTGGGCGATGCAGAATACTTTATTGTTGCTTAGTCCCTCCTTTTGCGTGAAATTAGTAAACGACTTTCCATCGTATTTCGAGACGCCACCACCATCTGTTCCAAACCACATATTTCCACTTTTGTCCTGAAACATACTAAAGACCTTATCATTGGCTAAACCTTCTTTTTCGGTATAGTTTAAAAACGATTTTCCATCGTATCTGATAATACCTCCGCCAAAAGTACCAAACCACAGGTTGCCTGATTTATCCTTTAAAATACTAAATACTTTATTGTTGCTTAATCCTTCATTTCGGGTATAGTGTGTAAACAGGCTTCCTCCATACTTACTTACGCCTTCATTAGTACCAAACCAAATGTTACCACTTTTGTCGTTTAAGATACTATAGACAAGATTATTACACAATCCATCATTTTCAGTAATGTGAGTAAAAACCCCTCGTTTCGGTGAGTTAAGTTTCTCATCCGGTTCACTGACATTAAAAGTTAGTTTCGTTATCCCTCTTCCGGTACCAAACCAATATGCCCCAAGGGAATCCTGAAATATGCTATAAATTTTATTATCGCTTAATCCTTCGTGATTCGTATAATTTGAAAACGATTTCCCGTTGTAACAAGATACCCCGCCATTAGTACCAAACCATATATTTTCATCACGATCTTGTAAAATATAAAATACAGTATTATTGACCAACCCTTCACTTTCAGAAAAGTTAGAAAACGATTTACCATCGTATTTTGATACACCATGTTCTCCAGATCCGAACCAAAGATTTCCACTTTTGTCCTGCAAAATCGACAAAATTGTATTGTCGCATAAACCTTCTTTGGGGGAATAATGAGTAAACGATTTTCCATCGTATTTCGATAACCCTTCAGTCGTTGCAAACCAAATATCTCCATTTCTATCCTGTAACATCGATAATACCGAATTGCCAGACAATCCTTCTTTGGTCGTAAAATGGGTAAAGAATTTTCCATCATATCTTGATGCGCCTCCACCATCGGTTCCAAACCACAAGTTTCCGCTCTTGTCTTGCAAAACAGACCAAATCCGATCGTTGCCTAATCCTTCTTTCGTTGTGAAATGCGTAAACGATTTTCCATCATATCTGGAAACGCCACCACCATATGTGCAAAACCAGATATTCCCGCTAATATCTTGCAACTGGCAATGTATCGAATTGTAATTTAAACCCTGATGTTTGCCGAATGTGCTAAAATTCTGAGGGTTTTGATCTTTTATATAGGCATCTTTTGCTGTTTCAACAATGGGCATTCCGCCAATGAATGGTTTGTCAATGGCTGTAACAGTTTTAGGAATTAAAAAAGAATTCTGACCAGGAGTATTTATTCGAGGGTTACCGGCTAAAATAATTGTTGGCTGTCCGGCGAGGAATTCGTTGGTATTTGTATAAATCGCATTCGGTTTACCAACAGTTATTCGTGTTGGTTGGCCAGCTAGTACAATTTTAGGTCTTGCTACGGAATCTTCAGGGATAATAAAACCTTTTGCTTCAACAATCAACGGACTGTGAACCAATAATGTATCCTGACTCTGTTGTTTTGTACAGGCAAGAGTTAGTAAAATGATAAGAATCGTAAGAAGAATTTTATTCATCACAGAAGCAAACCTATAAAATATCAACTGAATATCGAATTATCCATCTGTAATTTATAATCATTTTTATTACAATTTTACGAAAATACTATTATTCTCAGTTTTGATTTCATGTTTTTTAAAACTTATTAATCATCCCGTTTTCGTGCAATTATGTTTCTGTCTAAAAATTATAGGATAGGTTTACTAAAGGACAATTTATCAAACAATAAAATAATAAAAACTTCCTCAATCATACCTTAATTGAGCATTATAGATGGCTTAATTTTATCAGTAAAAATAATCTTCCAATTTTCAAGTTGCGAAATATCAATACACTTTTTTGTAAAAAAAAGTTTGGTACTAATCTGAAAAAGTTACTTTTGCACCGGCTTTTTTAGCTTATTCAATTATCAACATATTTTTAAAGATATGGAAAGCGAATCATTAATTCTCTTTTTTATAGTTGCACTAATCTTGGTAGGTGGGGCAATTATATTCTCAACCCTTGTTGCTCCAAGCTCATTAAATCCCGTAAAATCAGAACCGTACGAATGCGGTATTCCATCTGAAGGACCGGCATGGATTCAATTCAACGTGGGTTACTACCTTTTTGCAATTATTTACCTTGTTTTCGATGTTGAAACCGTGTTTCTATTCCCTTGGGGTGTAGTCATGAAATCAATCGGGATGAGGGCATTTATTGAAATCATTATTTTCTTCTTCATACTTGGTCTTGGACTTTTGTATGCATGGAAAAAAGGAGCTTTGAAATGGGTTTAATCAAATCAATGAAAGATGAAGATTTCGGAGATAGCGAATCTCTCGAACTCTTAAAAAAGTCAGGCGGAAACGTCTTCATGACTAGTATTGACGCAGTTCTGAACTGGGGTGTATCGAACTCCATTTGGCCACTCACCTTTGCGACCAGTTGTTGCGGAATTGAGATGATGGCTGCCGGAGCATCAAGGCACGACTTTGCCCGTTTTGGGATTGAAGTTTACCGTCCTTCGCCACGCCAGGCCGATGTAATCGTTATTGCAGGAACCATCAATCACAAAATGGCTCCTGTTCTGAAACGTTTATACGACCAGATGCCCGATCCGAAATACGTAATCGCCATGGGCGCATGCGCCGTTTCTGGAGGACCATTCTTCTACAATTCGTATTCAGTGGTACGCGGTGTTGATCATATCCTTCCGGTGGATGTTTATGTTCCCGGATGTCCGCCCCGCCCCGAAGCACTCCTTTATGGCGTGATGCAATTGCAGCGAAAAATTAAAGGTGATTCACTTTTTGATTCAGAAGATTCAACTGAAAGGTTGCTCTAATTAACCAGAACATGCTAAACAGACAAGAATTAACAGATATTATTTCAGGTTTTGTTCCTGAAGCTGAGTTTCCTGAAGGTAAACAACTGTTGGAAGTTATTGTTCCGGCAGAGAAATTATTTTCTTTAGTGGAAAATCTGAAATCAGATAAAAGAACAGCATTCAATTATCTGATCAACCACACTGCCGTTGATTTTACAACTCATTTCACAGTGGTTTATCACCTCGAATCTACAGATTTCAGACATTTAATTGTACTGAAATCATTGATTGCAGATCGTGAAAATCCAAACGTAGACAGCTTAACTGCTTTGTATCCGACTGCTGAATATTTTGAGCGCGAAGTTTTCGACCTGTTTGGAATACGGTTTAATAACCATCCAAACCTGAAACGCTTTTTCATGGAAGATGACTACGGCTACCCGCTTCGCAAAGATTTCCGCGATGAAGTAAACATTATTGAACGTTAATACTCAATATCAGATGAGTGAAGAAATTATAAAAGACGTGATTATCGGGGAGAACGAGGACTATATTATTAATATGGGTCCCCAGCACCCTTCGACTCACGGTGTATTAAGGTTTGAGGTTTGCCTGAAAGGTGAAACCGTCAAATACCTGATTCCACACATTGGATACATTCACCGTGGAATTGAAAAGATGTGCGAAGCCATTACCTATCCGCAGATTATTCACCTGACCGACCGAATGGATTACCTTTCGGCTCACATGAATAACGAAGCGGTTTGTTTGCTTGTTGAAGATGCTTTGCAGGTTGAAGTTCCGGAGCGGGTAAAGTATATTCGTACTATTCTGGACGAACTGAACCGAATTGCATCGCACCAACTGTGGTGGTGCGCTTTTGGTATGGATTTGGGCGCATTAACCAGCTTCTTCTACGGACTGCGCGATCGTGAGCACATTCTCGATATTTTCGAAGAATCGTTCGGATCGAGATTACTTCACAGTTACGTGATGCCTGGCGGTTTGATGCACGACGTTCATCCCAACTTCCAAAAACGGATAAAAGAATTCATCACCTACTTCAGGAAAAAATTACCTGAATACGACCAGTTACTTACCGGCAATGTAATTTTCCAGAACCGTGTCAAAGGAATTGGGCACATGAGTAAAGAGACTGCTATCGGATACGGTGTTACCGGTCCTTCAGGCCGTGGTTCCGATTACTCGTGCGACGTTCGTAAAATTGCACCTTACGGAGCTTACGATAAAGTTCAGTTCAACGAAATTCTGGAAACAGGCTGCGATACCTGGGCTCGCTACAAAGTGAGAATGGGCGAAATGTGGGAATCACTCAGCATCCTGGAACAATTGGTTGACAATATTCCTGAAGGCGATTTCACTGCCAAAATGAAACCAATCATCAAACTTCCGGCTGGAGAATATTTCCAGAGAGTAGAAACTGCCCGCGGCGAATTGGCTGTATATGCTGTAAGCGACGGCAATAAATCGCCATTGCGCATGAGGTTCCGGACACCAAACTTCAGTAATTTGTTTGTAATGAACGAAATTACTGCGGGACATAAAATTGCCGACCTGATTGCCATCAGCGGTTCGCTCGATCTTGTAATCCCTGATATTGACCGATAAATGAACACAAATATGTCATCAAACATCTACGATTTTTCGACACTTACCGGCTCTATTCATGCCTGGTTATCAGGCCTGATGTCGACCGGATGGGTCACTTTTACTGAAATGGTTCTCGTCGGATTGGCTTTCCTTTTAATGTACGCATTACTCGGATTGTTTCTGGTGTATGCCGAACGTAAAGTTTGTGCATTTATGCAGAACCGCGTTGGACCAAACCGCGTTGGACCTTATGGTATCATTCAAACCATAGCCGACTTGATCAAATTGTTAATGAAGGAGTTAATCCCGATCCGCAAATCAGATCCGTTGCTTTTCAACCTGGCGCCATTTATTGTTATCATTTGCTCTTTCCTGGCACTGGCAGCTTTGCCTTATGCCAAAGGACTTCAGGCAATCGATTTCAACATTGGTGTATTTTATGTAATGGCCGTATCGTCGCTCAGCGTAATTGGTATTTTACTTGCCGGTTGGTCGAGTAACAGTAAATATTCGCTGATTGGAGCCATGCGAAGCGGAGCACAAATTGTGAGTTACGAACTTTCAGTTGGACTTTCACTGTTGGCAATAGTAGTTTTCGCCGGAACCATGCAACTTTCAGGAATCGTTGAAAGTCAGGCTAACGGATGGTGGATTTTTAAAGGCCACATTCCTGCCATTATTTCATTCATTATTTTCCTGATTGCCAGTACCGCCGAAATCAACCGCGGACCTTTCGACTTGGCTGAAGCAGAATCGGAGTTGACTGCCGGTTTCCACACCGAATATTCAGGTATCAAATTCGCTTTTTTCTTCCTTGCTGAATACATGAACATGTTTATTGTTGCAGCTTTGGGAGCTACTGTATTCCTTGGGGGATGGATGCCATTTCATGTCGGAAACTGGGAAGGTTTCAACAACATTATGGATTATATTCCATCGGCAGTATGGTTTTTCTCGAAAACCTTCTTTCTCATTTGGATAATCATGTGGTTTAAATGGACTTTCCCACGTTTGAGAATCGACCAGTTATTGACTCTGGAATGGAAATACCTGTTACCAATCAGTTTGTTCAACATTGTATTTATCGCTTTCATCGTCCTGATGGGATGGCACTTTTAACATTAGACTACAATGAATAGTATATTAGAATATTTTACCGACCTGTTTAAAGGAATTTCTTCGCTGTGGGCAGGTATGCGCATCACCGGAAAATACTTTTTCAGTCCCGGGGAAATTGTAACCCAGCAATATCCTGAAAACCGTGCCACCCTGAAAATGGAAGACCGGTTTAAAGGCGAAGTGATCATGCCACACGATGAAAACAACCAGCACGCCTGTACCGGTTGCGGAATTTGTGAAATGAACTGTCCGAACGGTTCCATCGAAATTATAACCGACCGCGTTGCAAATGCCGAAGGCAAAATGGAGCGGGTAATCGACAAACACATTTACCATTTGTCGATGTGTACGTTCTGTGAATTGTGCATAAAAACTTGCCCATCGAATGCACTGGCCTGGGGACAGAAATTCGAGCATGCTGTATTTGACCGGAGTAAACTCACCAAAGTTTTGAATCAACCTGGTTCGAAACTAAGAAAGGAGGCTAAGTAATGAATGTATTCATGTTTTATCTATTTTCAGGAATAATCCTGATTTGTTCGCTTTTGTCGATCACCACCCGAAGGATTTTACGGGCTGCCGTTTATCTGCTTTGCGTTCTGTTGGCTACTGCTGGATTGTATTTTATGCTGAATTACCAGTTTATGGCTGCCGTACAGCTTACTTTATATGCCGGTGGTATTGTGGTTCTGATTATCTTCAGTATTTTATTGACTCACCACATTTCGCATCGCTTTCAACATCCGAATCTAACCAAACTCATAATGGGTATTGGAGCGGCAACTGTTGGAATAGGATTGGTTCTTACAACCATACTCTCCCACTCGTTTCAAGCCGGAGCTGCTCCGGAACTGCCTGTTGATATGACAGTGATAGGAAATCAATTGCTAAGCACCGGAAAAAACGGTTACGTTTTACCGTTCGAGTTGATCAGTATTTTGTTACTGGCAGCAATGATTGCAGCAATTGTGGTTGCTAAAAAAGAAAAAAATAAAAATTCAGAGATATGATTCAGGGAATTCCACTCGAACATTTTTTAGTCGTTAGTACGATTATGTTTTTCATCGGAGTTTGTGGTTTCATTATTCGCCGCAACCTGATTACGATGTTGATGGCCACTGAACTCATTCTAAATTCGGTCAATATCAATTTCGTGGTTTTCAACCGCTACCTGTATCCTGATCAATTGCAGGGACAATTCTTTTCACTGTTCATTGTTGGTATTGCGGCTGCCGAAGCTTCGGTTGCCATAGCACTTATCATCAACATTTACAGAAATGTGAAGAACATTGAAGTTGAAAATGTAAATGAAATGAAATTCTAAAATTAAAGAGCAATGACAGGATATACATATACTGTATTTATTATACTGATTCCACTGGTAATGTTTTTGGTTACCGGTTTGTTGGGAATGAAATGGAAACCAATCATCTCCGGAATATTGGGAACAATCGGAATGGGAACTTCGTGGACCCTTTCGCTGATTACTGCAGGTAGCTATTTCTTTGGCCATCATGCTGAAGGATTTCAGACAATCATTCCGTTCGAAATGAAATGGCTGCAATTTACGGATACACTGATTATCAAAATGGGTATTTTACTCGACCCGATTTCAGTAATGATGTTGGTTGTAATTACCACGATTTCGTTTATGGTTCATTTGTACAGCATTGGCTATATGCATGGTGAAGTTGGGTTTCAACGCTTTTACGCGTTTTTATCCTTGTTCACTTTTTCGATGTTGGGTTTGGTTATCGCCACCAACATTTTCCAGATGTATATTTTCTGGGAATTGGTAGGTGTCAGCTCATTCCTTTTGATCGGATTCTACTACCAAAAACCATCGGCAGTTGCAGCTTCGAAAAAAGCATTCATTGTGACCCGTTTTGCCGATTTAGGATTCCTGATCGGTATTCTGATCCTTTCGTTTGTAACCGGAACTTTTGATTTCGGCAAATTGACAGAACCCGGAACAGCTATCTTCGGAAGCGCTGCTTCAATGAGTTTCATGGGTATTTCGGCCATGACATGGGCCATGACACTTATTTTTATTGGTGGTGCCGGTAAATCGGCCATGTTCCCGTTACACATTTGGTTACCCGATGCAATGGAAGGTCCAACTCCGGTTTCGGCCTTGATTCACGCTGCAACCATGGTTGTTGCCGGTGTATTTTTGGTAGCCCGTATGTTTCCGGTTATCCATTTTCAGGCTCCTGCCGCGCAGGAAATCATTGGTTATGTTGGTGGATTCACTTCGCTTTTCGCAGCGGTAATCGCCATCACACAATACGACATTAAACGCGTTTTGGCATTCTCAACCTTATCGCAATTGGGTTATATGATGCTTGCCCTGGGGGTTTCAGGATACGGCGGTGAAGAAGGTTTAGGTTATATGGCTGGTATGTTCCACCTGTTCACACACGCCATGTTTAAAGCATTGTTATTCCTAGGCGCCGGATCAATCATTCACGCCGTTCATTCAAACAACATGTACGATATGGGTGGATTGCGCAAATATTTGCCAATTACTCACATTACATTCCTGATTGCCTGTTTGACCATTGCTGGTGTTCCATTTCTTTCAGGATTCTATAGTAAAGACGAAATTTTGGTAGCAGCCTTACACCATAACAAACTTTTGTTTGCCGTTGAGTTTATTGTTGCCGGACTAACCGCATTCTATATGTTCCGTTTGTACTTCAGCGTATTCTGGGGAAAAGATAGACATTATCATCACACACCACACGAAAGTCCGCTGGTAATGACTATTCCATTGATGTTTTTGGCTGTTGCTTCTATTTTTGCAGGATATCTTCCTTTTACAGAGTTAGTAACTTCCGACAAATTGGGTTTCGAATCAGAAATGAACTACATGGTAGCTGTTCCTTCAGTTTTAATTGGATTGTTGGGAATTGGCATGGCATGGATTCTTTACAAGAAAGAAAGTGACGTTCCGGCTAAATTGGCCAAGAGCTGGGGTATTTTATATACTGCAACCTACAACAAATTCTATTTCGACGAAATTTATTTGTTTGTAACCCGAAAGATCATCTTCAACTACATCTCTCGTCCGATTGCCTGGTTCGATCGTCACATCATCGATGCATTCATGGTTGGAATTGGCTTAACCACAGAAAAAGTATCCTATAAAATTAAAGGAATGCAATCGGGACAATTGCAGCATTATGCTTTTGCCTTTGTTGCCGGTACTTTAGCTTTAGCGCTTTCGATGATCTATTTTTTGATGTAGAAAATTGAATATCAGATAAGAAACAAAAATTTAAAATATACAAAAGTGAATATTCTAACTTTATTGGTCTTAATCCCGGTTCTCACCATGGTTGCAGTCCTTTTTACCAAGGATTACAAAGGTGCCCGGCTCGCTTCGGCAATCGGAATGGGTATAGAACTTATAGCAACAGTTTATCTGGTGCTCGCTTACCTCGCCGCAAGAAAAACCGGGATGATGCACGAGATGCTATTTACTTCTGACTTCATGTGGTATCCTAGCTTGAACATACATTTTGCTTTCGGGGTCGATGGAATTGCTGTAGCCATGATTGGTCTGACTTCAATTGTGATTTTTGCAGGTATTTTTGCTTCCTGGGAACTTCAATTCCTCACAAAAGAGTTTTTTGTATCGCTCATATTGCTTGTTACAGCGGTTTACGGGTTCTTTATTTCACTCGACCTGTTTACCATGTTCCTCTTTTACGAATTGGCACTGATACCTATGTATCTGCTTATTGGTCTGTGGGGAACAGGACCAAAAGAAAAATCGGCCATGAAACTGACATTGATGTTGATGGCAGGTTCTGCATTGATTATGGTTGGTATTTTAGGTCTTTATTACAATTCGGCTCCTGGTGGTGGCCCGCTTACTTTTAATATTCTTGAAATATCAAAAATATCAATTCCTGTTGCGGCACAACGCTTTTTCTTTCCTTTCGCTTTTGTTGGATTTGGAATACTTGGAGCTTTGTTTCCATTCCATACTTGGTCACCTGACGGTCACGCTTCGGCGCCAACCGCAGTTTCGATGCTTCATGCTGGAGTATTGATGAAACTGGGGGGATACGGATGTTTCCGCGTTGCGATGTTCCTGATGCCACAAGCTGCACAGGAAATGGCTTGGATTTTCATTATCCTGACAACAATCAGTGTGGTTTACGGAGCGTTCAGCGCCATCTGGCAAACCGACCTTAAATTCATTAATGCATACTCATCAGTAAGCCATTGCGGATTGGTAATTTTTGCCTTGCTGATGATGAACGAAACAGCAATGGACGGAGCAATTCTTCAAATGATTTCACACGGTTTGATGACAGCCCTTTTCTTCGCCTTGATTGGGATGATTTATGGACGTACCCACACCCGTGATATTCGCCAAATGGGCGGGTTAATGAAAGTAATCCCATTTCTTGCTGTAGTGTATATGATTGCCGGTTTTGCTTCTTTGGGATTACCCGGATTAAGTGGTTTCGTGGCAGAAATGACTGTTTTTGTCGGATCATTCCAACATCAGGATATGTTCCATCGCGTCGTTACGGTAATCGTAGCTTCTTCGATCGTTATTACTGCTGTATATATTCTGAAAGTCGTTGGAATCTTGCTTCTTGGCCCATTGAAAGATCAGCATCATGCTGAACTGACTGATGCCAAATGGTACGAGAAACTGAGTACTGTTACACTTGTGTTAGCTGTTGCCGCAATTGGTATTGCACCACTTTGGCTGTCTGACACCATCGTAGCAAGTTTGAAACCGATTGTTGCACGTTTGGCAATGGTTATTCCTTTTTAAATTGAATCAATAAAATAATACCGAAAAATATGGATCTCGGACAATTTATACTCATGCGCCACGAATTGCTGCTCACTATAGCAGCACTCGCGATTCTGGTTGCTGAAATTTTTACCAGCGAAAAAAACAAATCGAAACTCATCAATTTCGCATTGGTACTTTTCGCTTTGGTAACCTTCATTGGGTTTATTCCAGGAGAAACCGGTAATTTATTTGGAGGATCATTCCAATCAAGCCAACTGACCGTTTTCATGAAAAACGTACTTAATCTGGCTGTGTTGATTGTCTTTCTTCAGGCTGAAGGATGGTTACGGAAACCGGAAAATGCCGACAAAATCAGTGAATATTTTATCCTGACGTTGTCAACACTGATCGGGATGAACTTCATGATTTCAGCGGGCGACTTCCTGATCTTTTACATTGGACTCGAAACTGCAACTATCCCAATTGCCGGGTTGGCCGCCTTCGACAAATACAAAAGTCAATCGGCCGAAGCAGGTATCAAATTAATCCTGTCCTCTGCCCTATCTTCAGGAATTCTATTATTTGGACTTTCTATGATTTACGGAGCAACCGGATCGATCTATTTTGCCGATATCGCAAACAAAGTTGCTCCAAACGCTTTAATTGCACTTGGATTTGTATTCTTTGTAAGCGGAATGGGTTTCAAAATATCGTTGGTACCTTTCCATTTCTGGACAGCTGACGTTTACGAAGGTGCTCCGATCAATGTAACTTCATACCTTTCGGTTGTTTCAAAAGGTGCCGCAGCATTTATCTTCACCATCGTTCTGTTCACCGTTTTCAAAAATATTGTGGAACTCTGGAAACCGATGATTTACACATTAGCTATAGCTACAATGACAATCGGTAACTTGTTCGCCATGCGACAGAATAACATCAAGCGATTTCTGGCCTTTTCATCGATTGCACAGGCCGGTTTTATCCTGTTGGGTATTCTCGGTGCCGGGGAGCTAGGAATGACTGCAATCGTTTATTTCGTGCTTGTTTATGTGTTTACTAACCTTGGAGCATTTGGCGTTGTTGCTGCCATTCACAATGCTTCGGGCGTTGAAACCATTTCAGGATACAATGGCCTATATCAAACCAATCCGAAACTAAGCTGGCTCATGACGATTTCGTTGTTCTCATTGGCAGGAATCCCACCAATTGCTGGTTTCTTCGGAAAATTCTTCCTATTTACGGCTGCTGCCGGAAGCGGTTATTATATTCTGGTTTTGATCGCTGTATTGAATGCAACTATCTCACTGTATTATTATTTACTGGTGATAAAAGCCATATTTATAGAAAAGAACGAACAGCCTATTCCTGAATTCCGGAGTTCAAACTCGATGCGAATTGCATTAGTAATGTGTATCACAGGTGTATTAGTCACCGGTTTTGCAAGTGGAATCTTCGAATACATCAGAAGCATCAGTAAATTGTTTTTAAATTAATACGACCTTAAAAATGGCTCTTAATAAAGGAAAACATATCGTAGAAGAAATCGACGGGGTTCGCTGTTCGTTGGTTGAAAAAGAAGTTTCACCAACCCGCACAGAATTCCTGAAAAAGTTACTCGAATTCAACAAATATACAGTAAAAGTAGCTGCTGAAGGTGAATCAGGAACATTCAAGATTGGTGTTACCGACATGCTTTTTAACCCGGTTGTAGATGTGTACAAACGAGATTTAAAAAGCCTTTCAGGCAAAAAAGTAACACCGGCTTACTGGCTTCAGGAATCAACACAAGAAGGAGAATCTGAAGTAAATTACTGGGATTTTAAAGGATAATTTTAGTCAATACCAAATAGAAAAAGGGAGCAATTGCTCCCTTTTTTGTTTGGTATTGTAAAGTTCTCGAATCTCTACTCAGCTTTTGTTTTGAATGCCCAGGTTGGACTATAAGCCACTTTATTCCCTTCATAATTGGCTACAACATACCAATAATAGGTCGTTGAATTTTTTAGACCAGAAACTGTTACTTCTTTATCTGCGATCCCTTCACCAACTAACTTCTGAACACTTGACCCAGATTCAAAAATATAGATGCTGTAACTTAATACAGTACTGGATTTTTTCCCATCCACATTCCATTTCAAGCTAAATCCAGTGAGTTGGTCTAATGCTCCATTGCCAGGAACCGGATCATAAATGGTAATATTTCCAATAGCATTTTCGTCTTTAAAAAGTAAGAAATCCAGTTGAGTTTGTTCTTCACCATATATTGCAACTGACAATGAATTACTCAAATAATCCTTCTTTTTCAAATTTACAGCAACTTCACCTTCTTTTAATTTCGGAATGCTGAATTTTCCCTCGGCATCAGTTAATAAGGAAATGCTGGCAGGAGTTGTAGTTACCAGTGCTCCTTGAACAGGTAAGTATGTAACCCCATCCAATACGGTTCCAGAAATTGAACCATAATTTACAACATCCAACTTCTCCTCATCACAGGAAGTAAGAGAAGCAAAGAGGAAACAACATATAATGTATATAATTTTTCTCATGATTTTATTTGTTTAGAAATATGAAACCTTTTGTCTCAACTTAAAAAAATAGAATTTTACCCCGGCTGAAATTCCCCAGCTGGCATCATTATATTTGCCATTGCGCGCTCCATCAAACCGATCGCTCAAATAATAGTTCCAGCCGGAGGATAGAGAAACTCCCATATTTTTTCGGACCATATATTCAAGACCGAAAGTCCCTTTTATTTGGGGCAAAAACCGATCTGCTGACAAACCAACTCCGTTCCTGTTGTAATCAAATCCCATACCTACACTCAAATAAGGTGTAATTTTATCGAATGGAAGAAATACATATCGTACGGAAAGATCGCTAAACATTGAATAATCATCGACCTTCTTCTGAACCATTAAACCATGGTAACCGGTTTCAGAGTCAATATAGATCTTACTATTTAGTGCAGCGCCAATTGACAGTGATGTTCTAGGTCGAAGTTCACCTGAAGTGAAATCTCCCATGAAAGTATTTGATCCAGCTGAAATTCCTAATACAAGTTTTCCACGATTGTTCATTTCCAATACACGGCCAAGTGGATCAGTTTTATAGTTGGTTCTCTTTTCTTCCAAATAATTATTGAAGGCAACTGAAGTTGTGTCTTTTGGATTCTTTAGGTTCCAAAGTTTATCCTGAATACCTTCAATAATAAGACTTTGTACAGCTTTCTCAATGGCTTCAGTAACGCAAATTTCCGATGGCTCATTATAGGTAAATCCTGTTTCAGCCTCCAACAATCGTTTTGACTTAACATATCTAAACAAACCGATTGACACTTCCTGCGATAAGATTGATTTTGTGGTATATACAGTCTTCAATACTTTGCCATTAGCCGATGATACCGCGCGAATATAGATACTTACCCGATCTTCACGATATTGCCCCGAAGCATCTGCTCCAAAATACCGGATACCTGCTCCACCAGTTAAAATATTCGATTCATATGAAATGATTCCACCCTCAAGTATAACTCCGGCAAACAACAATGGAGGCAAAAGCGATTCATTATTTTGATCACCTCCTTCATATTGTGCCCGGCTTGTCCGGATAATCTTCCTTTCGTTCAATAAATTTGCCATATTTTCGCGTTCGATTGGGATGAACCAACCCGATTCTTCCAATGCACGAATTAAAATGGTAGTAGCGCCTTGTGTCACAGCTGTCGACCAGTTAGCCCCTGTTTCTGAGGCTTTGTACTGACCGGTTTGGTCTCTGAATTTATATACTGCAACAACAATTTTTTCCTGAGCTTTCGGCAAATCCAGAAGTATTTTCTTGGCCGGAGTTTCCGGACCTAGTATTGCTCTTCGGGATTGCATGGGCTGATGCATATATGATCCGCAAGCTGCCACCAGAATCATACAAATCAGCGCAATAAAAATCCTTAACAGAATGGTTTTCTGCATTATAATATCTTATAAATATAAATTGATTAAAAATAAGGAACCGACACCGTGGTTTGACTTCCGTTTTTATTATCCAAAATGGTAATGCTCAAACCATCGGCCTGATCTCCCACTTCAATCTGATAATCGCCTAAAACATAAGTGCCTGCACTTAAAGCATCCTCGCCAAACTGTTTGGCAACAATTTGCCTCGATAGCTGGCTTAATATCTGCCTGTTTAAGCTCTCTGAAAAATCCTTTAAAGGATCAGTGCTGTATGAACTATAAGCACTGCTGGAAGCAGGATCCTTAATGTCATTCTGTGCCTGTGCCGAACTCATCAACCAGCTGTAGTTGTATGGGTTTCCCCCAAAAGCTGGATTTTTAGGTTGATAAGTAAAATCTTGTGCGTATGTTTTTCCTGCCACGAAAAAAAATACAATCATTAGAATTGTAAATGTAGTCCTCATTGTGTTTGGTTTTAGTTTTTTTAAATATTCATTGTTAATTTTTTAATTGATATTTATGTTGTATTGAAATAAAATATTTTGAAGCAAAATCTATATGGTTACTGGTTTCAACTTCGAACGCTTTTTATATACATTGGGATACTTCAGGTGCCTGAAGTCTTTTCCACCTTTTGCATTTTTAAAAACATTTACCCTGGCTATATAAAAATTACGTTTCCCATTAAAAATTGTAATCGGTCTGTCCACATTTCCAAGTTCCAGTTCTGAATCGAAGAAGTAGTCAAAAATAGAATTAACTGAATCTTTTGACTCAACAATATATTTATGATTGGTTCGATCAGTAAAGTCTTGCACAAATATGTAAAATCCGTTACTTGTACTATTTTCTACCTTTTCGATAGAAGGACAAAAAGAAAAACTCAGAACAGAAATAAGTAAAACGTAAATCAATTTCATTTCGAAAGAATTAACCACTAAATAAAATATGGAATTTTGTATTTCTAAAAAATTCCAGAACCAGCCATGTCATCACCATTCAACTGCTTCATAATTTCTTCATAATTGGCCAAATAGCTTTGTGTAGTTGATATTGCATCTTGCGATAAACCTTCAACAATATCCTGACGGGGTTGAAGTACTGACTGATATACCGGAGTGTCATTGATCGACACCACAATCAGTGTAGAGCTTAGACGAAAGGGTTTTTCACTTATCGTTATGGTAAAGTTCTTCGCGTCCTTCGGAGCTTCCCAACTGCCATAAAATAAATCGTAAAAATCTTTCCCTGTTTTCGTTTTCGTATCATCTACCAGCAATCCATCAATTTCTATTTCCAAATCGCCCGACTTGTCAGGTTGTTTAATGACTTGCTCTAGTAATTTCTTGAGGGATACGGGTACAGGCTTTGTTTTTGTACTGTCCTTTTGCTGAACAAATGGTAGTATTAAAAAAACCGAGACGATTATACTTAGCAGATAATTCATCATGCTTATTTAATGAAATACGTCTGATCAACAACGACTTTCATATCTTTTCCGGTCTGGTTGATTTCAATTCCTCCAAGGGTATTGGCAAACTGGTTATTGATTTGTAACGACAAATGTTCCCCTTCCTGCCTAAAACTATTTCCATTGGGTTTCGATTTTGAAAGATCAGTTGCACTAAGAGTGAGATCGTTTCCAATCTGGATGATGGCATCATAATTCGGACGTTCTTCCTGATTTTCCTGCACATAGCCCGAAATCGAATTTCGGTTTCCCTGCTGCATGAGTAATAAATAATTGTTGCTTCCCTTTTGACCTGCCGAAATGCTGTTATCGCTACCCTGCTGAATGGCCAAAACGCCGTTATTACTGCCATCCTGACTAATGATCAACTTATTTCGATCACCTGCAACAATAGTTTCGGTTGTGCCCTTGTCGTGTCCGTAGGCATAGGCATTTCCGTTCCCAATGTCTAACCCAAAGCCATAATGATTGCCCTGATTGCGTTCGATCTCGGAGGTAACGTAACCTAACTGAAGCCCCAATAACACATTTCCAGAACCGATTTGCCCAATCGTCATTTCATTCGAATTTCCCTGCTGGATGCTCGATGCCTGGTTTGCGAAAGCTGATCCTTGCCCGGCCTGTTGGTTTACACTGGCTTTATTCCAATCACCAATTTGTTGTGTAAACGCCACATTACCGGTATTCCTGCTTTGTGTCTGAAAACTCAGGATATCGGCCAATCCTGAAGTGCGGATTTGCTGAATAATCTCGTGATCTTCTTTGTCCTTGTCCTTCTTTTGGCTAAATACTGAACTTACGCCAAACACTAACAGAAACAATAAAATGATTATCTTCTTCATCGTTATAAAATTTTAATTACCCCGGCCCGAAGGCCGGGGATTAAACCATCACACATTTAAGGATTAAGGGACTAACCTATTCCGGTTTGAAGATGGTGGCAGGTATATTATGGTTGTTGAATAATCCTAGCTAAATTACTATTGCCAGTTTGATTAACAGTTGCATTATTTAAATCTCCAGTTTGTTCAATTCCAACAACATTATAGGATCCTAAAATATTTACATCAGCAATATTTGAATTGCCCAATTGACTGTTTGAAACAACGTTTTCATCACCAGTCAAATCAAAATCTGAGTTGTTTAATGCACCTAATTGACCTTGAGCCACATCATTTTTATTACCAATAAGATCAATGGTAGCTTGATTTTTCCCTCCGCCCCATGTAGGAGTTTCCTGGAATTGATAAGTATTATTATCACTTCCCAAAACATCAATGGTTGCTTTTCCCAGCTCTTGCTTAGAGTATTGTGTCAATGGCAAACTGACAGTTTGTGCACCAGCCCCAAAAGTGAATGCTAAAGTCAGTGGATTTTGTAATACTGCTAATGGATTATTTATTGTTGTACTACTTAGATCGAAGGTATTACCGCTTTTAATAGGATTATTGTTATTATCTCCAACCTGCTTAATGCTCTGGACCTGACCCATACCACCAATACTTACCTGATCTGCAATATTGTAATTTCCTCCTTGGTAAACAGTCATTCCCTGAACTCCAAAGTTACCATAAGTTTTAATGGTTTTTTGAGTTGCCCAATTGTTACCGCCAATTTGATCTATATCTAGCCCCATTTTGGTATAACTTGTTGTTTCTTCATAATAACTTCCAACATCCTGCTTAGCGGTGTTTACATCACCTACTTGATTAATATCAGTGCCATTACCACTTTGACGTACAGTAGCCTCAGCAGTATTTGTTTGACCAATTTGATGAATATATGAGCCTTGAATCCAATCACCAACATATGCAGGGGCATGATTATTGGTGACAGCCGCGCCTGAAGACCCCTGCTGTATTGTAGCATTATTTCCCGAACCATCTTGGTTAACTGAACCAATATTGCTACCAAATTGATTAACTGTTGCATTATTCTGAGCGAATACCATGCATGCCATAAAGGCAAAACCTAAAAATAAACTTACTTTTTTCATGATTTTTGGTTTTTTTAATTAATAATAGATTGAAAAAAATTAATTTGATATTTAATGATTAATGATTTTTTGAAAAACCCCTTTTTCAGAAATCGCAATAACCTCCTTTCTTTATTTTTTATGGTTGATGACTGGATTGTGAAATATTAACGCTGTTGTTATTTCCGTTTTGAGAAACAACTACTTTGTCATTTTTATTTTCCTGACTTATTGCAACGGTGTTGCCCTGCCCGTTAATTTCAATGGAGTTGCTGCCTATTGATTGATTAGCAATAGACTCGGTTGTTTGTACAGTTAGTGAATCAGTTTTAATCGTAACCAAATCTTGCTTGCCATTGATATTGATGGAGTAATTGGTGATCGTGTCAGCCTCTACATTGTTTCCAACTGAACAAACTGAAGTTTTTGCTTTTAAAATCTCTTTGTGTTTAGAGATTTTAAACGCGGAAGATATACATGTGATACTTATTAAAAAGACAAATACAATACTTTTAATTAATATATTTTTCATATTTTATACTTAAGAAAAAAACAAAGCAATGCCACCGCAAACTACTATTATAGTGTACTTTATAAAATTTCAATCAATTAACATAGATTGCAAGTAGGAAAATTTTGTAGTCCCTTTAACTTAAATAATTCTTAATCGCACTATCAAAGTTCGCTCATAAAAACTGGCGAGGCAATACGTGAATTCACGCAAAAGAAAATCGAATAAAAAATGGGTGATTTCACCTATTGACTTTAATGAAGATTAGGAACCTAGCGGAAGACAGCACCAAATCAAAATTATTTGAAATAAAAAATTGAAGCTGTTGTTTTTGAACAAAAAAATACCGTTAAAAGATTTGAACTTTTAACGGTTATTTAGGTAGTTGAAAATTATTTGATAGAAAATCAAACACTAATCATCATTTTAAGTAATTAAACCAATATAATGTCGTGTTTTAAGTTCACTCACCCCGAGCCCTCCTTGCGGAGTGCTTTTCCCCTCTCTACGCGTAGAAAGTGGAAAAGCATCGAAGACTTCGACGTGAGCTCAGTCGAACGATGCGATGGGGTGAGTCAAGATTTTGACCAATAAGATATACGACATTATTTCATTCCTCTAACTTAAATTTCGATTAAATTATTACGAAGTGCAAAGACAATTACTTCAATCATATTTTTGGAGTTGGTCTTTTCCATGAGATTTGCACGATGCTTTTCAACCGTGCGATCAGAAATCGACAATTTATCGGCGATTTGTTTCATCGGCAGTCCTTCCATCGAAAGGCAAAGTACTTCGATCTCGCGTTTAGAAAAGAAGCCATGTCCCCGACACTCCACTTTAACATCTGGGTGAGCTAATACTTGAGTCAGATTTCTTTCAAAAGATTCATTCACCACCATTTTTTCTTTCTTTAGTTTTCCAAAAACGCCAGATAAAAACCCATCATTTTCATCGCTGTTATCTTGAATTGGGGTAAAAAGACCTAGCATCAGGGAGTAGCTGGAAAACCTTTCGTATACAGAAATGTGAAGACAAGCTTCAAGCAATCCTTTTTCCTTAGTTTTCAGAAATACATTTTCCGTGAACGAATCGAGTATTCCCTTTGAGCACTGATTAATCTTTTCTTCAATTTTAAGATACGAAACCGTATCTATAAAATCTTCTATTGTCTTGTATTTCAATTGATCCGAATTCAGACCCAACATTTCAATCAAAGCAGGATTAACATTTATAATGGCATTTCCATCAAAAAGAAAAATTCCGTTTGGTGATATTCTAAATACAGTATTAAACTCACGTTTACCAATTTCTTTCAATTTTAGGTATTTTCTTAATCTCTTTTCAATGGTAATAATAAGCTCCTCACTTTTAAACGGTTTTACAAAATAATCATCCGCACCCAAAATCATTCCACGTCGAATGTCATTCAAATCAGAATTGCTCGTAATAAAAATGAAAGGAACCTGATCAAGTAATGAACTTTCTTTTAAAACATTATATACCTGATAACCATCGATTGGATTCATAATAATATCACACAAAATCAAGTCTGGATTGTATTCAAATGCTTTCTGAATACCCATTGCTCCATTTTTAGCCAGGCAAACATCGTAATTTTGTGATGTAAGTATATCGTGAATTATTTTTGATTGAATCGGGTCATCATCGATGACCAATATTTTATTTTTAAATTTCATTGGAAAGTACTATTTTGATATTTGAGCCCGACCAAATGCACCAAACCATTTGATTCTTTATTGGGTACGATAGTTCAAACTCATTCATTCAGGGTAGTTTTTTTCTGATTCTTAAAGTTAAAACAATCAAATGGATAATCAATAAATTTATGCTGAATAATATTTTTTTATCTGGCGCTGAATTTATTTGGCTATGAACATTTATAAATAGATATTAAAACGGACAAGCCAATTTTGATCTATTTAATCCATCTGCCTATCAATCCTTTTGTATTATGTGAATAATAACTTCTAAAAAAGATTATCCATTTTCATTTGAATTGATTTTCAGGATCAAAGTCAAAAGAAAATATACTTAAAAACCAAATATTCAACATTTTAAGCAATCAACCAATCTTTCCATATGCTAAATTAAATGTTAATAAAACTAAAAGATAGCTGATAGGAAGACAAATACTACAATAAATTTTAGACAATCAGTGTTTTGTCGATGGTACCAATTTTATAGTTTTTTCACAATTTTTTAACTAGACATGAGAGCAATGAGAGAGAGAAAAAATCCAAAAATTAGAAAAAACAAGGTTTATTTCAGAATTTTCGGTACAGCTTTAAGTATTGTTTTAATAGCTGTTTTTATTAATGGATGTACGAATGAAGTACTAAAGGATGAGACTGTTGCTGATCCAAATCTAAATGTATCAATAGCAGAAACATTTCCAGCCAATCAGGCTGATACGGTTGTTATTAATCCGGTTATTGCAGTTACCTTTAAAAGTGCTGCAAGTACCTCAGATGTATCAGCATCTACTTTAATTTTAAAAGAAGGAACCATTCCGGTTACAGGAACTGTAACGACATCAGGGAAAACGATTAATTTCACGCCCTCAACAGATCTGAAACCAGAAACCGACTACACTGCAACGATCAAATCTCCAAAGTCCTCCAACCATGATTCTGGAGAACATTCATGGTCATTTAGAACGGGTAAGCACCGGCAAAACAATTCACTTTCAGTCGTTTCGGTAACCCCTCTTAAAAGTGCAATTGAAGTAGCTACAAATGTCAAGCCTACTGTTACATTTAACCAGGAAATGACATCATCGATGACTAAATTAGTAACTATTAGCCTATGGCAAGGAACAACCGCTGTGATTGGTACATTAACTTTTTCAGGAAAAACAGCAACATTTAGTCCAACGAATGCTTTATCAGCAAAGTTGGTATATACCGGTAAAGTTGTTTTCGGAACGAAAAGTAGCAGTGATGATGATGATGAAGATGATGATAATAATAAATCGGCAAGCACTTATACATGGAGCTTCACAACAGTTGGAAGTGGTCCTGATGTAACTCTGCCAACAGTTCTATCAGTTGTTCCCACAAATAATGCTTCAGCAATTGCATTAAACAGCAAGATTACAGTAACTTTCAGTGAAGCGATGAATTCAACTACGATTAATACAACCAGCTTCACATTGAAACAGGGTTCAACAAATGTTGCTGGAACTGTAGCTTATTCAGGAACATCTGCTTCATTCACACCGTCGAGTGCACTGGCAGCTAATACTATTTATACCGGAACGATTACAACCGGTGCGAAAGATGCCGCTGGAAATGCAATAGCAAGCAATTATACCTGGAGTTTTACTACAGCCCCGACAGCTCCGGTTGATGTAACTCCACCAACGGTGATTTCAGTTCTCCCGACTAATAATGCTACAAACGTGGGTGCAAACACTCACCCAACAGTAACTTTCAGTGAAGCGATGAATACAACTACTATTAATACAACCAGCTTCACATTGAAACAGGGTTCAACAAATGTTGCTGGAACTGTAGCTTATTCAGGAACATCTGCCTCATTCACTCCGTCGAGTGCACTGGCAGCTAATACTGTTTATACCGGAACGATTACAACTGGAGCGAAAGATGCCGCTGGAAATGCAATTGCAAGCAATTACACATGGAGTTTTACTACAGCCCCGACAGCTCCGGTAATTTCATTTGCAACTGAGGTTTTGCCGATTCTACAAAGTAAATGTATGCCTTGTCACGGTGCAACCAGTCCAACTGCAGGTATAAGCATAACAAATTATACTACAGTCTCAAAATTAAGTAATAGTCAGATTGATAACTCATCGATGTACCCCAAAATGGGTGTAACCGCTGCTGAACAAGCAACTATCAAGGCATGGATCGCTGCCGGAAGACTTAATAATTAATTTCTGGATTGTCAATCATCAAACTTATTAAAAGCGTATCAATTTTAAGTATGATATTGAAAACTTTAGAAAGGCAACCCTTTAATGGGTTGCCTTTTCTTGCTACATGCAGAATTAACTAAATTTACGGATCTGATTTCTAAGCCTCAGTCCAAATAAAATAGCAGCCGTTGAAAGTCCAAATATAAAACCGATCCAGACTCCCGAATAGCCGAAATTGAATACAAAAGCTAACAGATAACTAATAGGCAGACTCACCACAATGTAGGAGAAAAAGGCCATAAACATAGGAATCCTGACATCGGCAATTCCACGAAGGGCTCCGAGCAAAACAACCTGAATTCCGTCAAAAATCTGAAAGAAAGCACCAACAATAAGCAATCCGGCGGCAACTTTTATAACAGCAGGATCGGATGTAAACAATAAGGGCACTTGATTCCGGAGAAGTACAAAAAGAATTCCCATCAATGACATGAATACAATAACCATATGCAACGATGCGAAAACAGCATGCTTAACTTCTTTCAGATCGTGTTCTCCAAATGCATGGCTCACGCGTATCGTCGTGCCCGAAGCCAGCCCAAAAGAGATCATATAGGTCATTGCTGCCATGCTGATGGCGACCTGGTGCCCAGCAAGTGATTCTTTCGATATCCAGCCTAACATGATTGCCCCAAGGCTGAATGCCAGAATTTCAATAACCATTTGCAACCCGATTGGCAGACCGATTGAAATGATTCTTCTGATCTTTAGTTTCTCGAATCCTGAATGTAGAGCATCTGTCAGATAACCTTTAAAATCTTTCTGCTTTAAAATTATCAATACAAACACAATGGGCATAATAATTCTGGAAATGAGTGTAGCATAACCGGCACCATTAAGTCCCAAGGCCGGAAACCCCATTTCCCCATAAATAAGAACATAGTTTAATCCGATATTGAGTAGGTTGGCTCCAATTGTAATTACCATTGCGATTTTAGTATTTCCAATTCCTTCGAAGAACTGTTTAACTGAAAAGAAGAGCATCAACGGTACTAAGGAAGAAACCTGAATCAAATAATATGGAATTGCCTTTTGAACAACTTCATCACTTTGTCCCATCCGGTTCATAAACAAAACAAGCACCGACATAAATATGCTCAAAACGATGGAGGCCGCAAAGTAAACCAATACACCATTTTTAAACCAACTAGCTGTATTCCTTTTATTTCGGGCACTAAAAGATTGACCCACCAAA
Source organism: Aquipluma nitroreducens (assembly GCF_009689585.1). GTDB lineage: Bacteria > Bacteroidota > Bacteroidia > Bacteroidales > Prolixibacteraceae > Aquipluma > Aquipluma nitroreducens. The sequence goes on from NZ_AP018694.1 coordinate 5,691,197, forward strand.
GGGGTAAGCCCGAGGGTTAAACCAAGGCCAAACAACATTCCTATATGAAAAATATTAATGGCAAATGAGGCCGCTGCCAGCTCTGTAGTGCCAACATGCCCAACCATCATATTATCAGCCAAATTAACAGTGACCTGCCCAAGTTGCGAAAAGATAACAGGGATTGCCAAAGTCAGATTTTTCCTGTAAACAGGAATATAGTCGGAGAACTTCACTATTTTAATTTCAAAAATTCAGGACAAAGAAAAGGAATTATAAAGAAAACCAGTAGCTAAATTTAAGCATGAATACATTTTCAGCTTTTACATTCATGATATTTCCAAAACTCTTCCAAATCGACTGATTCAATTGATCGGAATAACTGGAACGGGTATTTGTCCAAACTAAATATAAGGTCGATCCTGGTCTGAATTCCCAACGTCCTACCAAATTTGACCGGAACTCCTGAAAGTTAAAATCGGGATTTGCAATGTTATAAGTAGTAACATTGTTTCTATTTAAAGTATAGCGATTGTTTATCAAGGCAGAATTATCCAGACTGACGTAACGCTTTTCCAATGATTGATTAGATGCGTCAGCAACTTCCCTGAAATTTGTATAGGTTCCGGTTGAAGCATACGGATTTCCGTAGTATTGAATAGATATTTCAGGCGATATATAATATTCAAAACGAAGTGTTGAAGAAAGTGTATTACGATCGATTGTACCGACGAGATAGTGCGAATTTCCGATCACATCGATTGCTTGTCTCACAAACTGATGATGATCAATGGAGTGATCTAGTATAGTTCGAGATGTAATATTGAACCGATCATTGATCTGCCATTTAAAAAAGAGTGTAAAATAAGAAGTACTCGAAATTTTATCGGAGAAGAATTTGAATCTTGGACCCAATCCGGTCCAGAATTTTTTTACCGAGTTTGTTTGTATAAAAAGTTCGATGTCATTATAACCATCTTTGTACAAATTTGGTCCACCGCGTAACTCTCGTGTATCATAAATATTGTAGTACCTTTTTAGGTTCAGATGTGCACTCCAAAGGTTATTTAGCTGAAGGTAACCATGTAATTTTAAACGATCAAGGGTATTTTCGAAACCATAACTCCAATCGTGCTCCTGCTCAAATTCAACGAAGTAACTCCTCACAATTCCCTTTGGTTTACTAACAGTATATTTCAGATTAACCAGTTCGTTTACCATATCGGACTGATACAAATATCCCACATCGTTGAAATCAACACCGGGAGAACGCCAGTTCAAAGAACCAGTTGCCCTGAATTTTCCACTTCGTTTTCCACCACTTAGTAAACCGCCCCATCCCGAAAGACTTGTTCTATCCGGATTATACTCCAGATAGTCGGCATCAACTCGTTGGAAATAATGCACTGGCGAAAGTTGCAAATTCGAAATTGCCTGTTTATCGCCTTGTATATCACTAAAAAACCCCTTAAAATCTACAAAATATTTACGTTTCTTCCAGTTATGCTGAAAGTCGATTCCTCCGGCTAAAGCTGATTTGGAAAGAAAGTTTAGGTGATCATCGTCAATATTCCTGTATGTTGAAGTTACCATACCACCTAATACGGTATTTCCTTTATTAAAATCTTGTTTTATTCGACCAACCATAAAATTAGTAAATGGCTCAACTGCCATTTTCGATTTTGAATCACCAGTGTAGATGGTAGCATTCTCTTTTGCTGTAATACTTTGTACCACGCCTACAGATAAACCGCTCTTGGTTTTTCCGGTCAATTTTAAAGCGCTTAAAATGGGAGTATTATCTGATATTGAGAGGATTTGATTATCTTCCAGATCCGGGTAATAGCTTGGGGCATGGCCAATCCGTCGACTGTAAAACAGCATATCTCCATTCATACTATAATCGAGAATAGTATTTCCTTCCAGAAAAAAAGGCCTTTTTTCTTCATTAAAAACTTCATAATTGGTTAGATTGAGCACTGAGGGATCGGCTTCAACCTGACCAAAATCTGGATTAAACGCGTAATCGAGCGTGAAGCCAGAATTCAGGCCAATTTTTCCATTCAACCCAGCTCCGTAAATCATTTTATTTTTCTGGTCAGTATTTGGACTGAAACGGGTATTCAAATATGGCAGGAACTCATAGTTGGTCTTCGGTTTAACACCTTCAATTCCGCGTAATTCTCCAAAAAGATAAACCATTGCAGGTGCATCAATTGGTATTAACTTCCATTGACTTTCTTCGTTAAAGCGGTCGATCCAACGCCAAATATGCATACCCCATATTTGCTCTTTCCCTGGAGCAAAGTGGATTTGGCTGAATGGAATCTCCAATTCAGAAGTCCAGATCGAATCAGAAACCCTTGCTTTTCCATCCCAAACGGCATCCCAGTTAAAATCCCAGTTGTATGCACCCAAATGAACTAAATCTACTTTTTGCCCCGATGCTGCAACATTAAACTCATAGGCAGTCTGTTTATCATGATACGAATCGAGAGCAATACCAGCAATATCGCCAGCCATTTCATCTCTCCGGCTCAAAATTGGTCGTATTTTCCCCGGACCTTTATCGTAGCACTTAAATCCCACATAAAGGTTATTATTATCGTATAAAATTTTAATTTCAGTGTCTTGAGAGGGTAACTTTCCTTGATTAGGAATCTGTTGTGTAAATCCACCAGCCCAAACACCAGTATTCCAGCAGGCATCATTTAGCTTTCCATCAATTTTGGGTCTGTTATTAATCCTTGTTGCAACATATACTCTTTTAGTTCCAGCAAGCCGATTTACAGTAGAATCAACTGAAAGGTTATATTTTTCGGGCGTTTGAGCCACAACTATAATCGAAAAAAATAAAAATGGAACAGAATAGAAGACCGATCGTAATCGCATATCAATTGTTTGTGAACAGCAAATATAACAAATACAATGATATACATATATGTTAACTTAATTTTTATCAAAAAAAGGCAACAATTATTCCCGTTTAATTTACAGGTTGGAATCGGCAACCTTTACTGATTGTTTGAAAATTTGGGCGAACGATTTTTCAGGCATCCTTTATTTAAATAAATACACTGGATCAGATTGAATACACTTTCGAATCAAAACTCCACTTAACACATTTACCTAACTATAGTTTACCTGAATCAATCAAAGATGTACAAAGTCATTTTTTAAATATTTGAACAAATGAAGATCAAGGTTCGAGAATAGGAAAATAAAAGCCAATCCAAGGTCAGATCACAATCAACTCGGCATAAATCACTTAGAAACAAATAAAAATGACATTGACATATATTAATTGCATTTTTATTACAAGATAGAACCCATTTCTGCAAACAATTTCTACTTTTCACGGTTTTAAAACCTAGTGTAAATATTCATCGTTTGAATCACATCTTTGACATGCGAAAAATTAATAAAATTTTGATTGCAAACCGTGGCGAAATTGCCATTCGTATCATGCGAACTTGCCGTGAAATGGGAATCTCAACTGTAGCAGTGTTTTCTGATGCCGACCGTACCTCAATGCACGTTCGATACGCCGACGAAGCTTATCATATTGGTCCCGCATCTTCTGCTGAGAGCTATTTAAATGCGGATAAAATAATTGAAGTTGCCTTGAAGGTGAAAGCCGATGCCATTCATCCCGGATATGGTTTTTTATCCGAAAATTCTGTATTTGCAAGAAAATGTGCCGACAATGACATCAAATTTATCGGCCCCTCGCCCGAAGTTATTAACCAGATGGGCGATAAGATCCAGGCCCGTTTAACCATGATTGCTGCAGGTGTTCCGGTTGTTCCCGGAACCACAGAAAGTGTTAAGACAGAAAAGGATGCTCTGGAGACAATCCGAAAAATTGGCCTTCCTGTTATGGTTAAAGCTTCTGCCGGAGGTGGCGGAAAAGGGATGCGGTTGATCACTGAAGAAAAAGATATCGTTTCGTTGGTCAGATCGGCCCGGTCAGAAGCCAAATCGTCATTTGGAAATGATGCCGTTTATGTTGAAAAATATATTTCATCACCTCACCACATCGAATTTCAGGTTTTAGGTGATCAGCACGGAAATTTCGTTCATTTGTTCGAGCGCGAATGTTCTGTTCAACGCAGGCATCAAAAGATGATAGAAGAAACACCTTCGCCACTGATGACAACAGAGCTTCGGAAAAAAATGGGTGAATATGCAGTGGAAGCAGCGCGCGCAGTAAATTATGAAGGTGCCGGAACCATTGAATTTTTGGTTGACAATGACCGGAATTTTTTCTTTCTGGAGATGAATACGCGATTACAGGTAGAACACCCAATTACAGAACGTGTAACCGGAATTGATTTGGTAAAGCAGCAAATTTTAATTGCCGAAGGTCAACCACTATCGTTTACTCAGGAAAAACTAAGACAATCGGGTCATGCTATTGAGTGTCGCGTTTATGCTGAAGATTCGGAAAATAATTTCATGCCAAATCCGGGCAAAATTCACAACATTACTGAACCATTGGGATTTGGAGTCCGCACAGATGGTTATGTTTATGAAGGATATGAAATTCCAATCCACTACGACTCAATGATTTCTAAATTAATCGTTTGGGCCGAAAACAGAAATGAAGCAATCGCGCGAATGAAAAGAGCGCTTTACGAGTATAAAATAACCGGCGTGAAAACTTCCATCAAGTTTCTGGAACGAATAATGGATACAGAAGACTTCAAAAGTGGAAATTACGACACCAACTTTATTGAGAAAAACAAAGGTATTCTGTTATCCGATGAAAAATGTCCGGACGATTGCGAAGACATGATCATTATTGCGTCCTACATTGAATATCTCGACAGGCTTAACATTGCTCAGACCTCAAAAGAAATGTATCCTGCACAAAACCGATGGAAAAAATACACCTACCAAAAAAACTTTGAACGCTTATAATCAATTATAAAACATGTCGATAGAAATAAAAATAGATAAAAGAATTGCTTCAGTAGAAATATTAAAACAATTTGAGAACCTTCTCGAAATCAAAGTTGATGACAAAATATATCAGGTCGATTTAATGCACAACGATGAAGGTATATTTTCGATTCTGGCTAACGGGCATTCGTTTAACATTGAGCTAGTTCCGCAAACAAAGCCGAAGCTTTATACTGCTTATACCTTATACGATACGTACAACATTGAAATTATTGATGCTGAATCGCGTTATCGAAGAAACCGTTCAGGGGTATCACCACTGGCTTCTGAAAACTCCATTATTTCTCCAATGCCAGGAAAAGTGGTTAAAATTCAGGTTAAACAGGGCGACGAAGTTAAGCTGGGCGACACGCTTATAACTATTTCTGCCATGAAAATGGAAAGTGAATATAAGTCGCCAAAGGACGGAAAGATTGCCAAAATTAATGTCAACGAAGGAAGTACCGTTGATGCCAATCAAGTATTAATAGAAATCGTTTAAAATCAGAACATATGGATTTAAAAGCCAAATTTGATCAATTTGAATTACTTAATCAGCAGGCTGAATCAGGAGGAGGAACTGAACGAGTTGAAAAGCAACACAGTTCAGGCAAAAAAACAGCACGCGAACGTATCGAAATTCTTCTCGATCCGGGTACCTTTAACGAAATTGACAAAATGGTTACTCACCGGGCAACAGATTTCGGTATCGACAAACAAAAAATTCCGGGAGATGGACTGGTTTCGGGCTATGGTAAAATTGAAGGACGATTGGTTTATGTTTTCGCTCAGGATTTTACTGTTTTTGGAGGCACTTTAAGCCGCACAAATGCCGATAAAATTCTAAAAATTCAGGATCTGGCTGTAAAAATGGGTGCGCCATTGATTGGCCTTAACGACTCTGGAGGCGCCCGTATTCAGGAAGGCGTTGAAAGTCTGGCAGGTTACGCCGACATTTTTTATAACAATGTTCTTTGCTCGGGTGTCATCCCACAGATAAGTGCGATACTCGGCCCTTGTGCCGGTGGAGCGGTATACTCGCCAGCTTTGACCGATTTTATTTTTATGGTCGAGAAAACCAGTCACATGTTTGTTACTGGTCCAGAAGTGATCAAAACAGTGACTCATGAAGATGTTACCAAAGAAGAACTTGGAGGTGCTATAACACATGCTTCTAAAAGTGGAGTTGCACATTTCACTGGAAGCGACGAAGAAACTACACTTATGATGGTTCGTGAGTTGATGAGTTTTCTCCCGTCAAATAATATGGAAGAACCACCTTCTAAAATATGCACGGACCCTGAAGATCGTACTGATGCTTCCTTAAATGAAGTTGTTCCGGTTGATCCAAATAAACCTTACGACATTAAAGACATCATCCTTAAGATAATTGACGATGAGCATTTTCTGGAAGTTCAGCCACATTACGCTGCAAATATTGTCATTGGATTTGCACGAATGGGTGGAAAATCGATTGGAATTGTTGCCAATCAACCAGCTCACCTTGCAGGAGTACTCGACATTAATTCCTCATCAAAAGCCGCTCGGTTTGTACGTTTCTGCGATGCATTTAATATCCCTTTAGTAACCTTGGTCGATGTTCCTGGATTTTTGCCCGGAACTGGTCAGGAATTTGGAGGGATCATCAAACACGGAGCCAAATTATTGTATGCTTTTGCTGAAGCTACTGTACCTAAAATTACCCTGATTACCCGCAAAGCCTATGGTGGCGCATACGATGTGATGTCGAGCAAACACATTGGCGGAGATGTAAACATGGCCTACCCCACCGCTGAAATTGCTGTTATGGGACCAGATGGTGCAATTAATATTTTGTACCGTGGAAAATTATCGGACAATGAAAAAGCTGATGCTGTTTTGGATTACCGCGAAAAATTTGCAAATCCATACCGCGCTGCGGCACTCGGATACATTGATGAAATCATTTTACCACAGGATACCCGACACAAAATTATTCAGGCATTGAATATGACTCATAATAAGCGGAAGTCGAATTTACCACGCAAACACGGAAATATTCCGCTCTAATAGTCTCAAAGTAAAAATAGAAAGGCAAAAGGATGTTCGTAATGTCCTTTTGCCTTTTATTTTGGTTTACAAATTTAATAGAACTTCCTGCTTTTGTGTGCGTAAAACCAAATACACTTCATGCAAAAGGAGGTTTATTATGGAAACCCGAAACATTAAAAATTATCAATTCGCTATTGGTTTGAGTCTTGTTTTTATCGGAATATTGATCTTTTCATTTCTTACGGATCCAGTGAGATATTTTGGATTTATCTTTATTATCGGTGCAGCTGTTTATTTCATCAATAGTAATACGCCAAAAGCCATCAATAGAAATAGTACCCGCAAATTCAGAAGTCGAACACGTGATCAGATTTTAAGACATCAACATCGAGCCAATCGATAAAGTCAGTTTTACTGGCTATTTGAGTTTATGATACTTACAGGAATCTAAATATAAATCCTTAAGGATCTGAAATCATCTCTGAAATAATAGTTTTTCAATGTTACGACGACAAGATGCCGCAATGAAAGGTTCAGCGATTGCTTTCTGCATCAATTCGTGATTTTCATTCTTACTGTGGAAAATTGAAAAAACCTGACTTACTGAAAGACTTTCGGGGTTGCTTTCAACTCGGATTATTTCATCGCCCGTTTTAACTTCACCCGGCAATAGAACACGAACATATACGCCCGGATAGGGCAACGTCCAAAAATCTGAAACCACTGACTGATCACCAAATCGCACGCCAAGCTTAAAACATGGCTGACGGGGCTGGGTTACTTGTACAACAGCACCCCCAATTTGAAAGCGATCACCAATCCTGATTTCAGATTCACTTAATCCACTCACAGTCAAATTTTCGCCAAACATACCCCATTTCCAATCCTGATTTGGGTATTTATTTTGCCAGAACGGATAATGATCTGCCGAATACAAATAACAAGCCTTGTCAGATCCGCCATGATACCGACGATCAATAACATGATCGTTAACCACATCTTCAAAGCCTAAAAAAATTGGATTGTTAACGGCATATTTGTAAATACCTGTTTCAACTTTCTGACCTTGCCATTCAATGGTCGTTGGCTTTGCTATGTTGGTAGATATGATTTTCATAGGTTATTCCTCATCCAAAATCTCCTGAACCCGCCCAACCTCACTGGTTTCGAGCCTTACTTTTATTCCGTGCGGATGATTAGCTGAGTTTGTCAACAAATTTTTCACCACACCTTCAGTCAGTTCTCCTGTTCTCTGGTGATGTTTCTGTACGATATTGACCAATAATCCAGGCTTTACATCAGAGCGTTTTCTTCCGTCCATAATCAAGTTTTTATACACACAAAAGAACAAAAAATATTGTCAAACGAAACAAAGGCAACTTTATTAACGAACAAAAGCCAATCCAATGAAAGGCTTTCGTTCTTCAAAATAAAAAACAAACTGCTACGACTAATTATACATTCAAGGTCAAGTATTTTAAAAATTCTTCTTTGCGAAGTGGATCTTTAAATACACCACCGTACTCAGCAGTTATTGTAGAACTTCCTTCATCTTGAATTCCGCGCGAAGAAACACATAAATGCTTTGCATCAATGATTACTGCCACGTCCTCAGTTTTAAGAATACGTTTCAGCTCATTGGCTATTTGAACAGTTAGGCGTTCCTGTACTTGTGGCCTCCGTGCAAAATAATCGACAACCCTGTTTATTTTCGACAAACCAATTACCTGACCACTTGACACATAAGCCACATGAGCCCTTCCAACAATAGGCAGAAAATGATGTTCGCAAGTCGAATTCAGGTTTATATTCTTTTCAACCAACATTTCGCCGTACTTGAACTTGTTTTCGAACACCGAAATTTTAGGTTTGTTTTCAGGATTGAGTCCTGAAAATATTTCTTTGACAAACATTTTTGCAACGCGATGCGGGGTTCCATTTAAACTATCATCTTTCAGGTCAAGTCCCAAAACATCCATTATTTCACGAAACTTATCTTCAATTAAGAGCATTTTCTGGTCATCGCTGAGCAAAAAAGCATCATCACGCATAGGCGTTTCCAATGAAGTTGCAACATGATTATCTCCAATCAGATCGTGGCCGTTATTTTTGGAATTATTTAGAGGCAAGTGCGTTCCATTCAATTTTGGCCTTGCCGTTTCTGTTTTTAAAAATCCACTTACTTTCATATTCAAACCTCCTTAAATTAAATTGCTTATATCACTAAAACAGCAAATTTTATTTTTTGTTTAAACTTTAGCATATTTATTTAAACAATATTTCAACAACACAAATCAAAACACTAATTATGTGATTGTTATATAAAATTGAACGAAATAATATTCTTAATATCTATTCAACTTCAATTAGGATTTAAACATCCTGAAGTCATATTTAGTTTAGATTTTGTGAAGAAAGTAAACAAAAAAAAGACCGTCCCTGACAGACAGTCTTCACAACCACAAAAATAATAAACCATTAATCGGGAGAAACGACACCAACTCCCTCAACTTTCTTATATACTTTAGGCTCACCCTTATATCTTATTTTTCCAAAACCACTGATCGTAGCATTCAATGATTCAGTTGCATAAACACTTCCGGCGCCAACTCCTTCTATTCGAATATCACAATCTTTTGTTTTAAGATCAATTGCATCCAAATAGCCGGCACCCGAAATAGTTGCATCAAGTTCGTCAGCAATACCGTCAAACTCAAATTTTACGCCACCCTCCCCGATCACCTTTACTTTATTGGCTTTCATGTTCATTTCAACAGTTGCTCCACCTTCAACATGGAGGTAGAAATCTTTTAAATCGACATATCCTTTCGTTTCTAAACTAATACCACCTTGAATTTCAAGCTTTTCGAGATCGGCAAAAGTGATATAAAGAATTAATTCATCAAAATTGAAATGCTTTTTTACAATTTTCAAACTTAGCGACTGAGTATCCGATTGAACATCAATGTATTTAAAATTATCTTCATCGGTTTTTATTCTTAAGCCAGATTGAGTTCCCTGTTCAAGAATTACTTTAAAAGCGCCTTCCAGATAAATTTTTGTAAACGGCTGAATGCTATAAGTTCGGGTATTGGTGTCATCCCATGACTGCTGAACAGGCATAACCGGTGATGCAATAAGTTTGGATACCAACATCCCAAGAGCAAAAACAAGGCTGGTTAATCGCAGGAGATACATAAGTTTTCGATTTAAAGTTTTCTGTTTCTGAATCAAAACTAGACAAACGAGTTCCTACTGCTATTATCTTTTCGATGAATAGCTGATTTTCTTAGGTGAAATGAAATTTTCAGGGAATAGCCCGCTTTACTCAGATAAATAAAACTGATTGTTTTGATTATTATTCCTCTGGGGCTGGTTTGTTTTGAATTAGTTTCTTCGCAAGTAACAAGAAATAAGAAGACAAAAGCATGCCAATAATTAATATGACGAAATCTAAAATTCGAATGGGGTGACTTTCCGCAATCTTAATGCTAACAGTTGCTCCAACAAAAATTAAAATTCCAAAAAGCGGGAATAAAATAACCGGCTTTTCCGATTTCTTAAACAAAACAACTAGCAAGAACCAAGCTAAGCCGATACCAACACCCAAAATAGTCTGATCAATATATCCTTCAGCGTATTTGAGGAAACCATAAACTATGGGAGGAAACGACAGGACATACAAGAAACGGAAAATACTTCCGACCAAACGTTGGTAATGGTAAGCAGTTGTCGTTTGAGGAAACAGGGTTAACCTAGTATTTCTACTGTTTTGAAATTCAGGAGCCAACAAATCCTGCTCTGAGTGAATCAGTTGGCGTTCAATGGCAATTTTAACGGCAGCATTTCTCGCATTCTCCTGATAATCCTTTTGATTCTTTAAGATTTCCAGAATCTGAGCATCAGTATGGCTCGAATATCGCTCATAAAAATTTATTGACCTTGAATTTACCTGATTAGAATTGCCCATATCGTTTTTTACAAAAATAAACCTTTGATTTTTGATTCGATGAATCCAATACAAATTTACACTTGACTGATTTCCTAAATTTACGCTGCATTTTATTCTTCAAAAATACCTTTTCCCTGCCTGATCACTACGGGAATTTCTTCAGTACAATCAACAATGGTTGACGGAATGTTGTCACCATATCCACCATCAATTACCAAATCTGCAAAATCAGAAAATCGTTCATGAATCAATTCCGGGTCTGTTGAATATTCTATAATTTCATCGTCATCATGGATTGAAGTTGACATAATCGGATTTCCAAGTTCCTTCGCGATTTCGATGATAATTGAATTATCTGGTATTCGAACTCCAACAGTTTTCTTTTTCCCTTTGAAATATTTGGGAACATTATTATTTGCATTCAATATAAATGTGAACGGACCTGGCAAATAGGTTTTCAACATTTTAAAAACCTGATTTGAAACCGGCTTTGAGAAACCTGACAAATGACTTAAGTCGCTGCATATGAATGAAAAATTAGATTTTTCGACTTGCACATTCTTATATCGGGCAATTTTCTCAACAGCCTTTGCGTTGGTTATATCACAGCCCAAACCATAAACGGTATCTGTAGGATAAATTATAATTCCTCCATTTCTCAACACCTCAACTACTTGTCGGACATCTTTGGGGTTTGGATTTTCAGGATAGATTTTTAACAACATTTTGAAACCTCCATTTTCTTACGGTGTAAATTTAGTTATTTTGGCACGGTTTCTAACTTAATTTATAAAATATGAACAAAGAGTTCGTTGTAACCGAAGATGGTTCACACACCATATATCTACCAGAAATGGACGAACATTATCATTCAACACATGGAGCAATTCAGGAATCATTGCATATATATATTAATCAGGGCCTATTTCAAGTACCAAAACAAGAAATATCGATTCTTGAAATTGGGTTTGGAACCGGATTAAATGCCTATCTTACCTTTGCTTATGGCAACCGCAAACTGCTAAATATTAACTACTTTAGCATTGAAAAATATCCATTAACCGAAACAGACTACCTGAAATTAAACTATCCCGAAAACATCTTCCCGGAATATTCTGATGTATTTGAAAAATTACATCGGGCAGAATGGAATTCAGTAGTTAAAATTTCTCCTGAATTTTCACTACAAAAAGTTCATGCCGATCTATTATCATTTGAATTCAATTCGTTACCACAATTTGACCTGGTTTATTACGATGCCTTTGCCCCTGGGAAACAACCTGAAATGTGGACAGATGAAATTATTCGGGAAGTGGCTTCCTCGGTTAGTAAAGACGGTATTCTGGTAACTTATTGCGCCAAAGGATCAGTAAGAAGGGCATTTTCGGCAGCCGGTTTTCTAATGGAGCGAATTCCGGGCCCCATTGGGAAAAAAGAAATACTGAGAGGGAAAAAGACTATTTAAGAACTTCGCTACTAATAAAAAATAATCTATATTCGTAACCTGAAATCCAAATATTGCTAATGTCTGATTATCAGTTCAAAGATAAATTAGAAGAGTTCTCATATTCATTAGGGTTGACCATTTCGTCCAATCTCATACAGTCGGGAGTTAAAGAGATAAATTCTCTGCAATTTTTAGCCGGACTTCAGGATACATATGCCGGAAATAAGCCAAAAATTTCGATGGATGATGCAAACCATAATTTACAGGAATTCATGTTGGCGAATAATGATGAAGAAGCGAATAGAAACCTGGAAAAGGGACTTTTATATCTCCTAAATAATGTTCATAATGAGGGAGTCGTCGAAACTGAATCAGGGTTGCAATATAAAATTTTGAAGGAAGGTTACGGCAAATCACCTACCATTGATGACCAGATAAAATGCGATTATCATGGAATCCTGCTTGACGGCACTGTATTCGACAGTACTATCGAGAGAAGACAACCGGCTATCTTTCCGGTTAATGCGGTTATTCGTGGGTGGGCTGAAGCTTTACTTTTAATGACTGTTGGAGCCAAATGGAGACTGTTTATTCCATCTAATCTGGCTTATGGAGAAGAAGGTACCGGAGGTTTGATTGGGCCCAATGCGACCTTAATTTTTGATGTTGAATTATTGGAAATTGTTTAATTAATTATATAAAAATAACACATGAAGCTAAGAACATTATTTTACGCTACAGCGCTTGTATTAACAGTTGGAGTAGCAGGATGCCAAAACTCAGGAAAAAAAAGTGAAATAAAACTCACAAACAACAATGACTCGGTAAGTTATGCGCTTGGAGTACTCATCGGAGAAAATAACAAGCAACAAATGAAAAGTGCTCCAGGAGTAGACCAATTGAACAAAGAGATAATTCTTGCTGCTTTTGAAAAAGCATTTTCGGGTGACTCCGTTCAGATTAAACCAGAGAAAGCCAATGCTGCTATCCAGGCATTTTTTGCTAAGGCTTCAAAAGGTGAAGGTGAGAAAAACCAAAAAGCTGGTGAAGAATTTCTTGCGTCAAATAAAACTAAATCTGGTGTAGTTACTCTTCCCAGCGGACTTCAATATGAAATAATAAAAGCCGGAACTGGTCCAAAACCAACAGCTGAAGATCAGGTAAAATGTCATTATACCGGAACTACTATTGATGGAAAAGTTTTTGACAGTTCAGTTCAACGTGGTGAACCAGCTGTATTCCCTGTAAACAGAGTTATCCCTGGATGGACAGAAGCATTACAACTGATGCCAGTCGGTTCTAAATGGAAATTATACATCCCGGCAGCTTTAGCTTATGGCGAAAGAGGTGCAGGACAAGATATCAAACCAAATTCAACACTTATTTTCGAAGTTGAATTACTCGAAATTGAAAAAAAGTAATTAATCTTTCATATTGTAAAACACTCTTGCATTCAAATATGCAAGAGTGTTTTTATTTCTGCTAACAAATACAAAAAACACTATGAGCATGCAGGTAAAAGGCACTCTACTCCAGATTTTGAAGCTCGAATCAGGAGTGAGTAAAGCCGGTAAAGAATGGAAAAAACAAGATTTTGTTATTGAAACCAATGAGCAATTTCCTAAAAAAGTATGTTTTACGCTTTTTGGCGATAAAATAAGCTTAATCGACGGGATCAGTGAAGGAACAGAGATCGAAGTATTTTTCTCGCTTGAATCGCGCGATTTCAATGGGAAATGGTACCACAATATAAATGCATGGAAAATTGAAAATGCAGGAGCTGCCAGTTCTGCTAGAAACTTTCCGCCAGAATTTACATCAGGAGATATTCCACCGGAACCAGGCGATGATTCGGGCAACGACTTACCTTTCTAAAAGAAAAAGAGGCAACATTCAAAATTGAATATTGCCTCTTTTTCTTTTAGAACTTCAGGTTTTCACAATTTTAGATTTCGACCAAACCATTTTTCAATGCAAATACTATAACTTCAATCATATTACCTGCCCCAACTTTTTCCATAAGCCGGGTCCGGTATTTTTCAACAGTTCGATCTGATATTGAAAGTCTGTCAGCTATATTTTTAATCGGCAAACCCTCCATTGACAAACATAACACCTGATTTTCCCTGTCCGTAAAGAACGTGTTTTTATGATTTTGTATACTCAGCTTCTTTTGTTTAAAGATGTTCGTAATCTTTTCACCTAACGCATCCGTAACTTTAATATTTTCGCGTTTTAGCAGACCATTTACTTCAGCAATAAGCAAATCACTATCCATTCCCGGATGAGCTTCCATAGCGGCATAAAAGAACCCAATAAACAGTGTGTAATTTGAAAATTTTTCGAATTCTGAAACAACAAGTTTCATTTGGATTTCACCACCACTCTTTCGGTTTAGTTTTACTATTCCGTTGAAGATCTCGGTTCTATCAGATATATATTGGGTTATAGCACCTTGTAGTTTCTCGATTGAAGTAGAATCAATAAACCGATCAATTCCAATACTCGTCAAATCTTCGTTACCGATATTTAGTAAATTTCGGAATGCTGAATTCGCTTTATAAATTTTATTTCCGCCAAAAATCAACATTCCAATCGGAGATAGATCGAACAATCGAATAAACTCACGGTGCGAATCCTCTCTGATCGTCCTGAACTTTTCGAGGCGTCTTTCTATCGTCTTTAATAAATCAGAATTACTAAATGGCTTCACGATATAATCATCGGCACCAAGTGACATTCCATACCTAATATCTTCCAAATCTGAACTACCGGTTATGAAAATAAATGGGATCCTATTCAAAATTTTACTTTCTTCTAATACTTTGTAAACCTGATATCCATCCAAAGGCCCCATATTGATATCGCACAATATCAAATCAGGATTATATTCGAATGCTTTCTGTATGCCTGCGGCTCCATTATCAACGAAACAAACATCATATTTACTAAAAGCAAGTACATTCTGAATTGTAACACCAAATTGTTGGTCGTCCTCAATTATCAATATCTTCGTTTGGAATTGCATAAAATTTTGTTATTCCTAAATTTCATTTTCCGATCTGCAATCATCACAGATTAACGCAAAACTCAATTACAATAATTCTAAAATTACAGCAACTTTATTCTGAGTTAAATTAAACAAAATTTATTGATTTAAAAATCAAACAAAGAATCATTTTACTTCTAAAAAACGCATTGCAATCACAATTCAATGAGGCCATTAAACGAATCAATTGAAAGCATTTAACGCCCAGCCCTTAATTATCACGCCACGAACTCTGTTTTGAAACCTTCAAGTCGCGCAGGATTGCCGAACTGGCCGACAAATTAAAACTGTAACTTTTTCGGTCACCAAAAGGAACAAAATTAAACGACATCGTCCAGCAGTGTAATGTTCGGCTTACATTTACAGTAGTAAATGAAAATTTCATGGCCTGAACATCAAAATTGGTATTCATGTCCAGTTGCCATTTATCGGTCAGACTTAGCTTTCCGCCAAAGTTTAAACTTTGATTAATGGTTGTAGTTGGTTTCGCTATTTTGGTAGTACTATTATAAACGTATGTTTTATTGTAGTAAAACGAATAATCAAACCTAAAGCTCCATGGCATATTAAAGACAACATATTCAGGTTCGTCGCTCTTTACTGTTTTTTCTTCAGGACTCTTGTTTTTATCGGTTTCTGCAGCCGGCTTTTCTTTTTTCGAATCAAAATTCATCCCGAAGGACATATTGGCATTGGTTAGTCTGCCAAGCTTATTCAGTCCGTTTTTATGACTCCAAACATATTCATCAATAACCCGACCCGCCGAGTTTACCATATACGGATTCAGATTGGCGCCCATATTAACACTGATACCTTTAATTGTCGTTCGGGCCGAAATACCAATCGGACTCAGTTTAAACGAATCAGCAATCATATTATACGAAGTATTGGCACTGATATCAATAATCTTAACCTTTTTATATTTTGGCTTTTCATCCTTCGAGGCAATCGAATCGCTCACCTCCAACACTTTGGCTTCCAAATTATTATTGAGATTGAAACTAATTGCGCCACTTTCGCCCATTCCGGCAGAACCAAAGACACCATTTTCAAAGTGGTTGTAATAATTAACTTTTCCACTACCATCGATGTAACTACCCCAGAATCCAAATTTTTTCTGACCAAAATCAGGAGTATAACTAAAACTAGCCGAAGGTGTGATCTTGTGCCTGATTGCTTTGATGCGTGAATTTGGATTACGCATGGTGTACATACCATAAATATTGGTTGATGTACTTATACTGTAAGAATAATTGTAATTCCGGCGAAACGAATAAATGGTATCAATCATCACATGATCTGTCCGAGGCGAAACGTAGGTACTATTCGGATCGTACCGTTTGTTTATGTAGCTTGTATACCACCGTTCCGAGTAATTAAAGCTTGGGCTTAAATTAATATATTTCAACAGATTAAACGAAGGCAAAGAAATTGGTATAGAATGTTGCCAACCATTTTGCCAATCCTTAATAAGTGATTGTTTCAAAAAGTCCTTTTCTTTAACATTCGAGATCGAGTTTTTAATGTTACCCGAGTAGCTGAAACTGATTTTTTCGTACCATCTTACTGGACCAATCCTATTTTTTACCTTAAACGGATTAATCTTCGACATATTGAATGTCAATTCAGGCAAACTCAAAGAAATCGTTGTATCACGCGAATTTTGAGAGTGACGAAGGTTTACCGACATATTGAACGGGCTATTCTCGAATTTCTTCGTATACGAAATACTCGATGATTTTTGAGTCTGCAAATAAGTCTGAACCGAAGTCGCATTATTCATATAAGTATTTTCTTTGTCAAACGAGCTGGTCGACAAATTTACACTTGCAGAAAATGTACGATTGGGATTAGCCTTTGAATCTTGCGAATGTGACCAGGCCAGACTAAATCCACGTGTTGTTCTGGCATCGGGCAATGGTTGTTCCGAATATTTATTTAGGTTATAACTAAAGTCTAAACTTCCACTGAATTTATACCTCACCTTATAATTCGAATGCAACTTTGTTGCCCACGATCCCTTCGAATAAATATCGCCCCGAAGAGCCAGATCAAAATGGTCGCTTGCAGCCCAATAATATCCACCTTCACGCAAAAAGAATCCGCGCGTTTGCTCTTCGCCATAGGTCGGGATCAAAATACCAGAAGTATAAGTTGTTGAATTGGGAAAATATCCAAAAGGGATCATTGGAAAATAAATCGGAAAATCTTCCAGAACCATATAAGCCGGACCAGTAATAATTTTCTTATTTGAGATAACCTTTGCTTTGGTCATTCGAAGGTAAAAATGAGGGTGTTCTGCATCGCAAGTGGTATATTTACCTTTTTCCAGGATAAATTCATCTTTACTTATCTTCTTGGTCAAATCACTGTGTACAAACCCATCGCCCTGGGTAGTCTTCACATCAGTAATAAACCCCTTTTGTGTTTCGAAATTATACCTCATCGTTTTCGATTCAAACTCCTCATCACCTTCTTTAAACACAGGAGTTCCAACAATTGTCCCGGTTGAGTCAGGTAAGCCTTCTGCATAAACTTCCTTGCTGACCAGATCAAGCATAATGTAGTCTGCCTTTAGTTCAATATTTTGATAATTGATTACCGCATTTTTGTACATGTACATTTTCTGGTTCTCGAAATCAGGAATAATTGAATCGGCCGCCGAATAGGTAATAATAGCCTCAAGCAAAGGTTTAGCTACCGAATCAGTAGACTCTTTAATCGGCAAAACCGGAATTGAATCATTGCTAAGAATTGATGTCGAATCATTAACAAGAACTGGAATTACAGAAATCGTATCGGATTTCTGATTCAGCTGACCGAACGAGGAAAGCGCAACTAAAAATAATATATTTGTAAGCAGATTTTTTATCAAAACTACAGTTTATAAGAGTATGAACACATTTGCTGTTCGGTTTGCAAAAATATAAATAAGGTCTATACCTAAACGTCAAGAAATGTAAAATAATTTTAATATTTATATTTTTGTACGTTCATTCAACTTGAATACGATGAAGTTTTACTATTTCAAGCATATATTACTGTTACTAATCAGTCTTTTCATCTCCGGAAATTCTTTTTCAGCGCCAACTGTTAAAGAAAATAGTAAACAAATGGTTGTTGTAATCGATCCGGGTCATGGTGGAAAAGATCCGGGAGCAGTCTCAAAGGGTATTCAGGAAAAAGATGTTGTTCTTGGAATTGGACTTAAGTTGGGCAAATATATATCCGAAAATTTTTCGGATGTGAAAGTTGTTTTTACCCGTAATACTGATGTTTTCGTTCCATTGATCGACCGATCCAGAATTGCCAATAGAAATAAAGCCGATTTGTTTATTTCTCTTCATGCCAATACCTGCGGTACTCCATCCCTCAGGGGAACAGAAACTTTTGTATTAGGTCTTCACCGATCGAATGATAACCTTGATGTTGCCAAAAAAGAAAACTCAGTAATCTTAATGGAGGATAATTACAGACAAACTTATGAAGGGTTTGACCCAAATTCTTCCGAATCATACATCATGTTTGAAATGGTTCAGGATAATTATCTGGATCAAAGTTTATCGTTTGCAGATGATATTCAGCGTCAATTCAAATCGCGACTTGAAAGTTCGAACAGGGGAGTAAAACAAGCCGGATTCCTGGTTCTGCGTGAGTCATCCATGCCAAGTGTTTTGGTTGAAACCGGTTTTGTGAGTAATCAAGCTGAAGCCAATTATTTGAAGAGCGATGAAGGACAACATGTAATTGCCAGTTCAATTCTTGACGCATTCCGAAGATTCAAAATTAAAAGTTCAGGAACAATGGCTTCTACGCGTCATACGGCCAATTCTTCAACAAAACCAGACACTTCGGCACTAACTGCATTATCTGAAAAGAAAAAAGAAATTAGTCCAGAAGAGACGACTACTGAAAATAAGTCAGAGTCTGCAAAAAAGATTGTAACCGAAAAAACCAAGTCGGCTGCAGAACCAATTGTAAAGATTGATTCGTTGTCTGACAATGAATTAGCAAGCAGCAACGTTTATTATAGTGTGCAAATTGGGGCTAATACGATACCAATAGAACCTTCAGCAAACAATTTCAAGGGATTAAAAGAGGTCAGAAGAGAAAAAACGGATAAATACTACCGGTATTACATCGGAAAAGAATCATCGATGGAAAATATAACACCAATACTTCAAAAGATTAAATTGAAATTTTCACAGGCATTTATTGTCTACTTTATTGATGGCAAACGCACTATCATCAATACGAACTCCAATTAACAGATCAGGAAAAAACCGATTGAATAAAAACGATTTGGTTAACTGATTAATGCTGCATAGCTTTGTATAAGGGAAACAGAAATTTACAGGACAAATGATTAAGATTTCGAAATACACCAAATTGGGCTTTTTAGTTATAGCCTGTTTAGCCATCCTTGTTTGGGGCACAAATTTTTTGAAAGGCATTGACATATTAAAACGAAACACCAATTATTACGTTGTTTACGATAAAATCGATGGACTACTCAAGTCAAGTTCAATTACGATCAACGGCTATCAGGTTGGACAGGTTTCAGACATAGAACTGATGAAAGACTATTCTGGTCGTCTTTTTGTAACCTTATCTTTACAGGGAAATTATAAAATTGCCAAAGGTTCAACCGCGAAGATTGTCTCCAGCGATATCATGGGAACAAAATCCATCAAAATGGAGATCGTACATTCCGGCGAATATTATCAACCCAATGACACCATCCCTGGGGCTACGGAAGGAGATTTAAAAGAACAGGTAAGTATGCAGGTACTTCCATTAAAGAAAAAAGCCGAAGAATTAATTGCATCGTTAGACTCAGCATTAACCGTGATTACTTATGTCTTTAATGAAAAAACAAGAGCAAATCTGACCGAAAGTTTTGAAAATATCAATAGAACTGTAGCGAACATCGAATCGGCATCAGCTGAACTGAATAAAATAATAGGCAGCGGAAAAATTAACTCGATTGTAACCAATCTGGATAGCATTACCACAAAGATTAATCAAAATTCGGGACAGATAACCAACATTGTTAAAAACTTCTCATCGCTATCCGATTCACTTTCTAAACTGAATATTAGTCCGGTTTTTGCTGAAATTAGTTCATCAGTTGCCGGAATCAATAAGATCATTCAAAAACTGAATACAACCGATAGCTCTGCTGGTTTACTGATTAATGATCCTGTCCTGTACCAAAATCTGAATAATTTATCAAGTAGCCTTGATTTACTATTGAAAGATGTACGGAATAATCCGAAGCGGTATGTGCACTTTTCGGCCTTCAACATTGGTAAAGATGTTTACATTACGGCAAAACCATCAACTCCTGATGAAAAGGATCAAATCATTTACAAGGTTCATTTGATTTCCAGTCCGGCAAAATTATCAACCGAATCAGCATTTTTTAAAGGTTTGGGTAAAATCGAGGAAATGAAGGTTAGTGAAACTTACAATTATATGGCTGGAAAATCTTCTGATTTTGAAAAGATTTCTGCACTCCTCGAAACTGCCAGAATCAATTTTCCGGATGCAACTTTGGTTGCATTTAAGAATGGAAGAAAGATAAAACTTGAAAAAGCAATCAAGAAACTGCCAAATTAACTATCGAACAATGCTTATTATTATTGTTTAATTAGCTACATCCCTTTACTGGCAAGCGC